>JAFUFU010000012.1 GCA_017469785.1 Treponema sp. | reverse complement strand
AAGAATCCGAGATATAAAAGAGAATTGCTTTGTTATGCTGAACAATGAGTTTTTGTATGTTGATGATGAAACCCAAAAAGAAATTGCAAGATATATAACAGAAACTAACGATTTATTGATTTCGATTGTAGGTACAATTGGACTTACCGCTATAGTTCATAAATCGCTTGATAAAGCAAATCTTACGGAAAATTGTGTAAAACTTACAAAGATGAAAAAACTTATTCCAGAATATGTTCTTATTTATTTGAGAAGTAAAGCAGGGCAATATGCAATTTCACAAGCAACAGTAGGAGCAGTTCAGGCAAAGTTACCTTTGAAAAATATTCAAAATTTGTATATTCCATTTTCTGAAGATTCGATTATGAAAGAATACAATGATTTTTTAAGAAAAACTTTCATTTGTGTTTCAAATAATTTGGAAGAGATTATAAAATTACAATCTTTTGGGCAGCTGGTAATTTCTCGCATAAGCGGTATGTAAGTGGAGAATAGTTTATGGATAAACAATCTTATTATGAAAACTTGATAAAAGTAGTAATAGAAGCATCTGTAGCTGATACATGGGAATCAGCTGTTCTCGAATGGGAAATTGTTGATTGTACGGAAGATGAAAGTGCAAGTTCTCAATGCGTTTGTAAACATGAAGGATTAAGATATTTATACAAGATTCGCAATAGAAATAATAAAAACATATTGTTTCCAATTGGTTCCACATGTATCAAGAAATTCGGGCGCAATGATTTGGATGAAGAACTTTCAGTTATGGAACAAATGTTTTCTCTTTTGCATGCCGTGGAAAGGCGAGAACGAATAGAACTGACATCAAAATATTTTTCTAGAAAACTTCTAGAATATCTTTATGAAAAAAATGTCTTTGTAGCAAATAAATATAATGGTTTTGACGGATACAATGATTATGAGTTTCTTTTAAAAATGTTTAATAAGGTAAACAAAGCTGATATTTCTGATGCACAACATAGAAAAACTACGGCAATAATAATGAATTCAATCTTACCATATTTGCGAAAGAGATTAAAAAATACACAAGAAAAGTAATTAAAAACCTATTTTTATGATATAATGAATTTTAAAGATGCTAGGAGATATAGATGGCACAGAAAACTTTTAATGTGTATGCATGTAAGATGACAATAGATAATTTTAGTTCTAATACTACACTTACAAATGAACAGATAACTTCTTTTCTTAATGTCATAAAAAGTTTACCTGTAGATTTAACTTTAGAAGAGCATTCTCGGTATCGAAAAGATAAATCGTGTCTTATTTTTGTTGATGAGTTAAAAGGTGCTTTTAAGCATTCTCCTAATTTTTTGCCTGCGATTTTTATTAGCAGACGAGATAGTACACCATTGGAAGATGATGGACATGGAAATCTGCAATCAGTAGTGTTATCTTCAGAAGAAAATCAAATTGCAGAAGTATGTTATGTCATTTTCTCATTACAAAATAGTGTTGTGTATTGGATACATAATCCAATGGTTGGAGGTATTGCGAATTTTGCTGATTATTTGGCATTTACTTATAGAAAAGCGTGTAGAATTCAAGAAATTCAAAATACTATTTTACCAGAAACAGCATCTATTATAATGAACTATGTAAAATATCCTAAAACTCATGCAGATTACGACAGTGATTCATTCTTGCCGACTTCTTTGGACTTTAATATTTCTTTAGGAAAAGATGAATTAGAACAAGGAAATTTATTCAGTGAGGGAGATGGTGATTCTGTAAGATTGATTCGTGACTTTCAGAAGCAAAGTAATTGTGGAAGAATACATTTGGAATTATCAGCTCCAAAATTCTATCCGAAAAAGAATAAAGCAACTACGAGACCATTTCTTAATAAGAAATTTATTTCAAATTTTTTTAGGGATATACAATATCATTTAAATGAGAAAGATAAGTTTTTAATAAAAGGACATGATGTTGATGAAACAACTAAAGTTCTAGATTTCGTTGGTCAAAGACTTGTCCATTCTTTTAAAGTTGATTATGACACAAAAATGTTGGCAGTTATGGATGTTCTACCAAAGTATGAATCTTTTGTAAAACAAATAAATTCAGATATAGATTTATATCTAAATGGAGGCGAATCATGAAAATACGAAAAAGATATTTTTTCTATTCTGCAATTTATTTTTTATTGCCCTTCTTATGTATGATTTTATATTTTCATTTCTTAAAAAACGATTGTGATTTTTTTAAAATTACAAAAAATCTTGCAAATAAATTGTCTGACATTTCTATTACCTTTTCTTTGACTATGTTAGGATTTTTAATTGCTTCATTTTCACTAATTCAATTGATTCAATCAAAAGATTGGTATGAAGCAGTTTATAAATCAATTCCATTCCAATCATTTTTACATAGACTTTGGATGGCTATAATATACTTAATTGTGCAATTCTCTTTATCACTTGTGAATATACTGTTAATAGAGATTCTTCCAGAAAAATCTTTCCAATGGATGGTTAGCATATTAGTTAGTTTATTTGGTTTTGTTCTGAGTTGGATTACTTTTTGTATGATTGATTATATAAAAATAATTATGGAATAGCTTATGAACGAAGCCCAGCAGATTTTATTTATGCAGATTCGCCTTTTGCGCATGATGGCAGAAAAATATTCGCTTTCATTAAAAGAAGCAGCGGAGATTTTTGATCAATATAAAGTACTGCCATTTATTCGGGATGGCTTCGGGATTTTTCATGTGGAAGGTGATGAGGCTGTTTTTGAAGAAGTAAAAGATTTCCTCAAAGCTAAAGGAGCAGCATTATGAACGAGTTGAAAAACGGAATAGTGTTGTATCACGGAAGCTATTGTGTTGTGGAAAATCCTGATTTAACAAAATGTGCTATGTACAAGGATTTTGGGCAGGGCTTTTATCTTACAACCTCTAAAGAACAGGCTAAGTCTTTTGCCAAGATTTCTGCAACAAAGGCAAAATTAAAAGGGCTGATTCCTTATTCTGAAAAGTTTGCATATATCTCTTTTTTCAAAATGTGTGATTCTGATTCTCTGAAAACTTTTGCATTTGAGACAGCTAACCTTGAATGGCTTCATACCATTGTTGCTCACAGACGAAACGGAGTATTTCCTAACATAAAAATCTCTATGCAGGATTATGATGTTATTTCTGGCAAGATTGCAAATGACGATACTAACGCAACTATTATTGCATATATGGATAATGTTTTTGGCAAGATGGGAAGTGATCAGGCTGATAAAATGTGCATAAGTCTGTTGCTGCCTGAGCGTTTGAAAGATCAGTTTTGTTTTAGAAGTGAAAAAGCGATTGCTGCATTGGAATTTTTGAAAAGCGAAAAGGTTTCTTTGGAGTAAAGTATGGAAACAAAAACTAGTGATAAAACTTTGTTTGCCATGGATTTGACAGCAAAAATGGCCGTAGAGCAGCTTGCTTTAGAAACAAATCAGCCGCAGGAAAAAGTTCTTCTTGATTTTATGAAATCTAATACAGCCAAAATGCTTTATGATGATTCAACAAAACTCTGGTGGGATGGTCCGTCTGCCGTTGCTGAGGAATTTAAAAATCAAAAATAGCAGGAGATTTTTATGCAATTCACAGAACATAGTCTTGAACTTTCGATAATGGAGCTCTTTGAAAATGAAGGATATACTCACCAGACCGGGCAGGATATTCACCGCCAAAAGACTGATGTTTTGCTGCCTGAATTGCTTGCGACTTTTTTGCGCCATCGTTATGCGGCGGATTTTCTTACGGAAAGTGAGATTGTTTCTATTATAACTCAGCTAAAAAACATAAGCGGTTCTGATTACGATGCAAACAAGCGGATGCTGGATTTAATCTGCAACGGCTTTACCTTCCGCCGGGAAGATAAAAGCCAGAAAGACCTTTTTATTCAACTTGTTGATTTTGAAGAGCCTGAACGAAACTTTTTTGAAATTGTAAATCAGGTTGAAATTCAAGGACGGGAGCAGCTTCGTATTCCGGATGGAATTGTTTATGTAAACGGACTTCCGCTTGTGGTGCTTGAGTTTAAGTCGGCAATCAAAGAAAACACAACAATCGAAGATGCTTATAAACAGCTTTCAATCCGTTACCGCCGCGATATTCCGGAACTTTTCAAGTACAATGCTTTTGTTGTAATCAGCGACGGAGTGAATAATAAGATTGGCTCACTTTTCAGCCCTTATGAATATTTTTATGCCTGGCGCAAGGTTGAAAGCACAGACAAGGAAGTTGATGGAATCTCTTCTCTTATCACAATGGTAAAAGGACTTTTCCGTAAAGACAGGCTTGTAAAAGTTATAAAAGACTTTGTTTACTTTCCTGATTCCAGCGATAAGGAAACTAAAATTATCTGCCGTTATCCTCAGTTCTTTGCGGCTGAATCTTTGTATAAAAGTATTGGCTCTGCAATCCGTCCTAAGGGAAATGGTAAGGGAGGTATTTACTTTGGAGCAACTGGCTGTGGTAAAAGCTACACAATGGTTTTCTTGAGCAGGCTTTTGATGAAGTCCCGCGAGTTAAACAGCCCGACTATTGTTGTAATTACAGACCGAACAGACTTGGATGCACAGCTTAGTAAAATCTTTGTAGAAAGTAAAAACTATATTGGCGATGAAAATATAGAATGTATTGAAAGTCGTGCACTTTTGAAAGAAAAACTTGAAGCCAGAAAAAGCGGCGGTGTCTTCCTTACTACAATTCAGAAATTCTGTGAGGATATAAAGCTGCTTTCTGAGCGTTCTAATATTATCTGTATAAGTGATGAAGCGCACCGCAGTCAGAATAATCTTGAAGAAAAAACTGTAATTACAGATAAGGGCGTAGAACATAAATACGGCTTTGCAAAATATCTGCATGATTCACTTCCCAATGCAACTTATGTCGGCTTTACTGGAACTCCAATTGATGAAATGGCTCAGGTCTTTGGTGATGTTGTTGAAGCCTACACTATGAAAGAATCTGTAGCCGATGGAATTACAGTAAATCTTGTTTATGAAGGCCGTGCCGCAAAAGTAATTCTTGACCAGAAGAAAGTACGTGAGATTGAAGAGTATTATGCTCAGTGCGAGGATGAAGGTGCCAATGAAGCGCAGATTGCCGCAAGTAAAAAGGCAGTTGCAAACCTTGATGCAATTATTGGTGATGATGATGTAGTTGCAGAAGTTGCCCAGGACTTTATTAATCACTATGAAACTCGAGTTCGTGAAGGCGCAACCGTTGAAGGAAAAGCAATGTTTGTCTGTTCAAACAGAGAGATTGCCTATAAGCTCTGGCAGAAGATTGTAGAGCTTCGTCCTGAATGGAACGAAAAGAAAGACTGCGGTGATAAAGATTTTAAGCCAATCGAAAAAATCAAAATGGTAATGACCGAGAACAAGGCAAAAGATACAAAAGGTCTTTTTGAACTTCTTGGCAATCACGAATACAGAAGAGAACTGGACCGCCAGTTTAAGAAAGTAGAATCAAACTTTAAGATTGCAATTGTAGTTGATATGTGGATAACAGGCTTTGATGTTCCGTCTCTTGATACAATCTACATCTACAAACCGCTTCAGAAACATACTTTGATTCAGACAATCAGCCGTGTAAACAGAACCTACAAAGGCAAAGACCGAGGTTTGATTGTAGACTACATCGGAATCAAACGGGCAATGAATGAAGCCCTCAAAAAATATACCGGCGATGACAACGAAGAGTTTGAAGATACAGACAAAGCTCTTGCAATTGTAAAAGACCAGATTAGTGTCCTGAACGCAATGTTCAATGAGTTTGATTCCTCTGACTATTACAATGGAAGCCCACTTAAACAGCTTGAATGTTTGAATAAGGCTGTTGAGTTTGTTCAGTCAAGTGAAGAATTAGAAAAAAGATTTATGGATGCAGTCCGCAGAATGAAAAAGGCATTTAATCTTTGTTCTTCCAGCGAGAGTATCACAAAGAATGATAAAGACAAAATCAACTTCTATATTGCAATTCGTTCAATATTATTCAAGCTTACAAAAGGTGACGCTCCTGACATCACAACAATGAATCATCATGTTGCACAGTTGATAAACGAAGCAATAAAAGCCGATGGTGTCGAAGAATTATTTCAGGTTGGAAAAAATGTAAACTTTGATATTTTTACCCCTGAATACCTTGAAAAGATAAATGCAATCCAATTACCGAATACAAAAATTAAAATCTTACAGCAGCTGCTCCAACAGGTTATTTCGGACTACAAGAGAACAAACAAAATTAAGGCAATGGAATTCAGCGAGCGGCTTAAAAAACTTGTTGAAGATTATAACAACCGCCACCTTGATGATTTTACCGCACAGGTTCTTGATGAAGTTACAAAGCAGTTGAATGAATTACTCAATGATATTCAGAAAGACAAAGAGCACTTTAAGGAACTTGGAATCAGTTTTGAAGAAAAAGCATTCTACGATATTCTTGTTAGCTGCGCACAAAAATTCCATTTTGAAAATCAATATCCAGATGACAAAATGAAAGACCTGGCAAAGAAAGTTAAAGCTCTTGTTGATGATAAAACAAAATACACCGACTGGGACCAGCGAATTGATGTAAAAGCAGAAATGGAAGCCGACTTAATGATTCTTCTGGATGAAAATGGTTATCCACCAGTTCCGAGAAATGAAGTTTACAATGAGGTATTTGAGCAGGCTGAAAACTTTAAGAAGTATGCTGACTGATTTCACTCCCTTACCTCACCAGAATCTGAATCTCGGAATCCTCTCCGTCACATTCGATTCTGATTTTATGACTGCCCCTCGTGAGATTTACTTTTCCTACGAAGGGGCGTTTTGTTTCTTCTAAAAATTTCCCGTCCACAAAAAATCTTGCGATGTCTGCGCTTCCGCCACTTGCTTCCACGATGAGTTTTTGCTGACCGGCAGGAATGGATTCGTCATAATAAAAGACGCTTCCGTTCCTCGGTGATATTATCTTCAATTCGCTTCCCTTGTCGCCGACCTGACCGCTCCTGTTTTTCAGGCGGAACCAGGTTGCGTATTCGGCGGGATAGACCGTTCCCTGTTGGCTGTGCCAGCTGCATTTTTCTTTTTGGCTTATGCTTCCTTCATTTGCTACATATTCGATTACCGTGTCGGGGCAGTTGGGCCCTGCTTTCATGCCGGACAGGGCGCAGACACGTTCTTTTTTGAACTGGGATGGCTTCTGGAAGCCTTTTCCGCTTGAGCCTTGTAAGTCTACCAGCAAATCACGGGCGATTTTTGCAGGAATGGAGCTCCCTGTCTTTCCCACGACGGTTTCTCCGCTGAAATTTCCCATCCAAACGCCCACTGTGTAGCGGGGAGTCGCTCCCAATGCCGTGATGTTTTGATACTGGTTTGCCGTTCCTGTCTTGAACATGGAAGGAAATGGTGTCTGGAAAGTCTGGCTGTAGCCGAAGCCCAGAGCACGGGAATCTTTGTCTGAAAGCATGTCCGAGAGGAGCCGGGCAGTGTTCATGTCAAAAACGCGGCGAGGAGAGTCCGTAAGGCGTTCAGTATGGCTAGATTTTCTCTTGTCGCAGAATCTCTCTTCTTCAATTCCGTGAAGTGGCAAAAAAATGCCGTCCCGGGCAAAGACTGAGAAAGCCTGAACCATCTCATAGATTGAAACGTCCGCACCTCCAAGGGCAAGGGAAAGACCTGGATCGGCTTTTTCAATGGAGTAGAAGCCCAGCTCCGAAAGCTTTTTCTTGTATGTTTCGATTCCGATTTCGTTCAGAAGATAAACGGCCGGAATGTTCAGGCTCGAAGCCAGGGCAACACGGAATCGGACAGGGCCGTTAAAACGGTTGTTGAAATTCTGCGGCACATAGAGGTTTTCAAATCCGAATTCCATGGGGATGTCTGGCAGAACCGAATTGGGTGAAAACCCTGACTCAAGGGCAAGGGCGTACAGAAATGGCTTCATGCTGCTTCCAGGCTGCTGGGTAGAAAGAACTCCGTCCACTTGTCCGTTATGGGCCGTATCAAAAAAATCCGCGCTTCCAACCCAGGCAAGAATCTTCCCTGATTCAGTGTCACAGATAAGGATTGCTCCGTTTGAAAGCCGGTTTTCGGCATATCTCTCCACGGCTCGTGAAAGCATGTTCTCTGCATGGTGCTGGAGAGAGAGGTCAAGGCTTGTGCATAAGGATGCTTTTTTCCCGACCGGTGAATTTTCCAGCTGGGAAAGGTAACGCACGAAATGAGGAGCGTTGAATGGATAGCTGAATGAGCTGGCTCCTCGGCATGCTTTTTCAAAATCTTCGATTGAGGTGCCTTCAGAACGGGAAAGTTCTGCGGCGGCTTTTGCGCAGTTTTCAGGATTTGTGATTGGATTGTAAAGGGAAGGGCGGCGGGGAATCACCGCAAGACAGCAAGACTCCTCTTTGCTTAAATCATTAGCTTCCTTTGAAAAGAAATATCTTGCGGCGCTGGCCACGCCTTCCGTGTTGAATCCGAAGGGAACATTGTTCAGGTAGAGCTCTAAGATTTCCTCTTTAGAAAGACGGGCTTCAAGGCGGAGGGCGTCTAAGGCTTCCCGTCCTTTTACGAAAATAGTCCGCTTTTGGTTTGGGCGGATGATTCTGGCCAGCTGCATGGTGATGGTGGAGGCCCCGCTTACCGTTCGCGCCTCGCTTATGTTCTGAAAGGCCGCCCTGAGAATTGCCGCAAAGTCAATTCCGTGGTGGCTGTAGAAATGCCGGTCTTCCGCCTCGATGAAGGACTCTTGCAGAAAATCTGGAATTTCTGAAAGAGTCAAAAATTCCCGACGGATTCCGTTCTCGAGGGCAATGATTTGAATCAGCTCACCGCTCCCAT
Organism: Treponema sp.; assembly: GCA_017469785.1. Classification (GTDB taxonomy): domain Bacteria; phylum Spirochaetota; class Spirochaetia; order Treponematales; family Treponemataceae; genus Treponema_D. Next base: position 48,630 of record JAFUFU010000012.1, on the reverse strand, counting down.
CATAAATCCGTGTGGAAATCGGCCGTTCCTTAAATGCGTAAAGAGCAGGGTAAGGCGAAAATCGCAGAAATAAAAAGAAAAAAGCAAGGAGAAGGCAGAAAATAATCAGAAATCTGGAAAAAAATCCTTTTAATTTCATGTCAGTCATTCAAGGCATCTTCAAGAAGATTCATAATCTTATTATGTTCACCATTAACTTTAGAGGCCAGACCATGAGGGAGCGCCCCGCTTGCGCGGAAGTTAAGTCTGCTGTATTAATGTTTGCCTCCGCTCCCAAAAAATGAATGTATTCATAGTCGCTGGTCATTTTTCTCCTACTTAATAGTGTACAGCATTCCGTCTGTGCGGCCGAATACTTCCGGCTCATACATACACTCAGCGTTTACAGGTGGGGTGGGGAATATGCCCCGGCGTACTGCACGGAACTTGAATTCAGCCGTGGTTTTCCCCTTTCCGAAGGAATCCCAGAAGTACTGAATCTCGGCGTTGTAAATTGCCTGATTGCTCATGCAGTGGTCGCCGCCGTAGAAGTAGCCTGAGTAATCATCGTAGTCCCTCGAGTAACCGCCGCGTCCGCTTGCTGATTCCGCTGAATCCGGGCTTGTGACAAAGGTGGCGTCAAGGATTTCAGCTCCGCTTGGAACCGGCGCCCTCAAAGCTATAAATGAGCGGTCGTAGCTTGAAGAGAGTGTGAGAAGGACTTTGTAAGTTCTGCCGCTTTCAAGTTCCACAAGAGGACTTTCACCGTTTGCCTTAATTTCTTCCCCTGTCGCATTGTCAAAAAGCTGCATAGTAATTCCCAGACCTCCGTCACGGGCTGTCTGAAGCTCTTCTGGAAGGGCATAGCGCATGGAAGCCGTGTAATAGAGAGAGCCTTTTCCTTTTTTGGTGAACTCAAGAGGAAGTTCAGTGTCCTTTTTGACTTTGGCGATTTTCTCGTCCGCGAATGGCACTGTAACTGTGACAGGTTTTGCTCCAGTTCCATTGAATTCGCCTTTTGCGAATTCTTCCTTGTTGAAGAGGGCCGTCGCGCTCAGGTTCGTTTTGTCCAGGTTATTTGTCTTAATGACGGCGCAAATTGCCTCAAGAACCCTCGCCGTCGTTGCCGTGTTCTTCCAGTATCCGGCTCTCTGATTTTGCAAGAGAGAATAGATAAGCCGGGTGTTCATCTCGTCGTCCTTATCCAGTTGTGTGAAAAGCTGCAATGTGAGGGCGAGATTTTCCGCCGTGTCGCCGTAATAAGCGAATGCCCAGTGGGGAGCGTTCGGATTTGTGAGGTCCACGCCTCTGCTTGTCGGCTTCATGTGGCGTCTGAGTATTTTTGCCGCCTCTTTTGCAAGGACAGTGTCATTTCCGTTGGCAAGTGATGCAAGACCTGAAAGTGCCAGAGCTGCTGTGTCCTGGGCATCACGACTGATGATTTTTTCAAGATTGGCGGAAGAAACGCTCTTTCCGTTCAAGGCAAGCACGTAATAGCTGTATGCGCGGCTATAGTCACTGTAGAAGAGGGCGATTTTTTCGTATTCATTGTTCTTTGAGACAATCAAATCCGCTTTCTTTTCCATCGACTGACACTCTTTTTCGATGAAAGAGCATAGCCTGTTGATGTCGATACCCAAATCCTTTGCCGTGTAGCCATGCTGGAGAGCGAGTGCATAGATGTGTGCGAGCCTCTGGGATACAAAGAGGTCTGAGTGGCGGGAAGTTTCCCAGTAGCCGAATCCACCGTCATTGTGCTGGGCATTTTTCCAGCTGGCAAAGAATGATTTTACGAATTTCTTGATGTTGGTGACTTCACTCTTCATGTTGAAGACGTCGATGTAGTTTTCAAAAATTACCAGAGGAAGAACCTTTGACGACTGCTGTTCAAGACAGCCGTAAGGATATTCAAAGAGATACTGAACCGCGTCTCCCAAAAGCCCCAGTCGTGTCGCATCCAAAGTGACTGAAAGGGAGCCTTGTGAGTCTTCCGCAAATGAAGGAATCACGAGCCGCTCTGTGACCGACTGGTCTTTTTCTGAAAGCTGCCCTGTTGTTGTAACGGTCTCGAAAATGTAGGGCTTTTCGATTTTAAGCGGTGTGACAAGCCTCTCGTTCAAGATGTCGCTATTAATCGTGAATTCAAGGCTTACGCTTCCTGCTTTTTGGGCTGCAAGGTCAAAATAGACAGTTGCGTTTGCCCCGCTAGGAACTTTTATTGTGTGCTGGTCTTTTCCGTCAACAAAAGCTTTTCCGGCTAAAGGTGTGAGTCCGCTCGCATCTTCTGCCTTTTCGCGGTCGATTTCACGGACTTTGAGGCTGACTGTAACGTCGTGTGCCTTGTCATCGAGGTTAGTGAGAAGAATGCCTAATTCACTTGTATCTCGCTCCCTAAGCTGCCGCGGAAGTACTTGCTGCACGTTAATCGGATTTTGCACGGCGATTTCATCTTCCTGCAGGGCAAGAAGCTCTCCGTTCACGCCGAAAACAGTGACTCGGTAGGTCGTGAGAGTGTCCGGAAGCTTGAATTTTGCCTTAATCTGGCCGTTTCCATCGGTTTTAAGCATCGGCTCGAAAATCGCAGTAGGGTTGAAGTCGCTGCGTTCGTTCATTTTTTCATCTTCCTCACTGTCTCCGCCCTTAAGGTTTTTCACCTCGTAGGTAACCGGATCCATAAGGTATTCACGGCTGTCTCCGCCTTTTACGCGGAGCGGGAAATTGCTGGTGTTATAATAGAACGAAATCGGATCTGGAACGTGATAGTTAATTAAGTCCAAAACGCCGCGGTCAACTGCCATGAGGGTAAGCTCTGCGTTTGCAAGAGGCTTTCCGCCTTTTGTGGCCGTCAAAGTGATTTCGGCTTCCTCGCCGGGCCTGTATGATGGTTTTGCGCTTTCAACCTTCACGGAGAATGATTTTACCCGGGGATTTACGTACACAGTTGTCGCTCCGTAGAATCCCTTGGGCTTGTCCAGATCCTGCTGGCCGTACTCGTGCTTTGGCTCTCCCTGTCGCACAGAGTAAGAAGAAATCGATACATAGAAAACCGGTACATAATTTCTTGCGACCGGAATATCAAGAACGTGAATTGGACCGTCCAGATGACGCACTTCCTCTGTGAAAATTCCCTCTCTTTCTACTGTAATCAGGTAATTTCCTTCAGGAAGAGTGCTTTCAAGAAGAATGTGGGCCGTCTCTCCCGGATTGTACATGTTTTTGTCGGGCGTGAGCCTTAATGATGTGGCATCCTCCTGATACCATGAGACCCGTCCGCTTCCCGTGACGAAGAATTCGTATTCGGTGATGATTTCCCGGCCCTGTCTGTCGCTGGTGGCAAGCTGGATTTTGTGGTAGCCCGGCTCTTTCGGCGTGACTGTGATTTTTCCTTCGGAAGAAAGAGTGACGCTCTCTTCGCTTTCGTTCACATCCGTCTTTTCGTAGCGGCTGTAGATGTCGTCGATTCCCTGTTGCTGGACGAGATTCCATTCTTCACGGCTGAGCCTGACGGTGAGTTTTTTCCCGCTTCCTGCCATGCTTTCGGCCGGCTTTGCGCCTTGAACTTTTGAGCCGTCGGGGAGGGCAAGCTTATAAGTGAAAGTGAGTTTTTCGCCTTTACGCGCGAATGAGCTCTGCATTTCCGGCTTTGAAAGACCGACATAGAATGAAGCCGGATGGACTACAGTGGCCCCGCTCGCCGAAACCTGCTGATTTGAAATGTCTGTTACATCAGCACTGACTCGATAACGGTATGGTGCGCCCTTGATTGAAGAGCCGCTTGTCTCGCATGAGAGAGTCGCGTTTCCGTTCGCGTCGAGTACGCCTGAGTCTTCACGGATATGGTTTCTTCCTTCAGAGGAGTTTTTCGGACCGAAGGTGTATTGCTTGAAGTCAGGCTCGCCACTTGTGAAATACCATGGCTCCCGGAACCAGTTCGTCTCGTACTTGGCGCTTGATAGCGCACCACCCGCAAGATAGCTTGCCTCTACCTGGGCCTGAATTTTTTCTCCTGCGATTACCGGGGTCTTCGGCATGGAAACCGCGCTTTGGAATTTGAGCCGCTCGAAGAAAGCCACATTAATCAGCATTTCTTCATCCTTGTCCCTGCTGTTTTTCCGTCTGTAGCTGATTTTGTAGATGCCAGGCTCTATATCCTCTGGAATTTGAAATGAGCCGTAGAAGCCACCGGATTCGCTTGTTGTTCCAGAAAGATTTCCATATTCCTTCGTATTTCGCCAGCTGTCTTCTTTGAGTGTGACGGTAAAATCACCCTGATAGGGAATGAAACTTCCCAAAACCTGATCCCGGTCGATTCCCCGGAATGAGACTGTCTCGCCGGGCTTGTAAAGCCCCCTGTCACTGAACATGAAAATGCGTTTTTTTGCAGTGATTTCCTTGGGGACGCTGGAATATGAGTAGATGCCGCTTCGCCAGGGAGAGTGGTCGTCTGGGCGGAACATCACTTTGTCCCCGTCTTTCTCAACAAAAATCAGCGGGGAATCCCAGTAATCTCCTGAAATCACGGATCCTATGTTTTTTTCCGTTAGGTTGATGACAGCCATGCCGTTCTTGTCAGTTTTTGCAGAGGGAGCGTTCGATTTTACGCTCGCCGGTGAATATGAATTTTCACGATTGTACTTTATGGCATAGACATTGGCCCCTTCAACTGCTTTTCCGTCAGAAAGATTTGTGACCATTGCGATGACTTTGTTCATGCCGTAGCGCACTGTGACACCAAGATTCGTGACCTGAACGCTTGTGGCGTTTGTTGACCAGTAGAAGGTGCTTCCGTCCCATTTTGTCGGCTTACGCGGCAGTTTGATTGCCGAGTAGAATTCTACCCAGCCTTTCCCGTTTACGAGCTTGTCTTCAAGGTTGACGATTTCAAAGAGCCGTTCGTCGCGGGGGCTGGTGGAAAGAGTCGTGCGGATTTTACCGTTTTCTTCGTCATTTACGATACCATAGATTTTGGAAGCTTTGAGAACATCGAATGGCTGTTCTGTTTTGTCCAGCGTGTAGGCGCCCTCGTCGATATTCTGATATTCAAAGACCATGCGGTGGGGAAACTGGCTTTCAAGGATTTTTGTTCCGGAATCAGTGAACGTTGCCTTGCTTTCAGGCCCAGGAACCTCAATCCAGATTTCAATCTCATTTTTTTTCTGTGCGACAAAAGGCTTTCCCGCAATGGTCAACTTCCTGCCATATATGTCTTTTAAATCTGTCGAGATTTTGATTGAGTATTTTGAGCGGAAATCAACCGCAAGTCCGTAAATCCTGAGCCGGCTGCCCGACACCTCAAAATTGTCCTTCGTGAATTCAAGCTCTTCTCCCTTGTCATTTGTGGCCGCAATTGAGGAAAGGACTGAATCATATGCGACTGGATGGGAGAAATAAATGTTCACGGGATTTGTGTATTTTCCGTAAGAAGAGCCGTCACTATTGTATTCATAGACAAAGTTTGAAAGCGTGTGGAAACTTGCATCCTGCGTGTTGATATTGCCGTTAATATTTTGGAAAAGCCTGAGTACGACTTTTGAGTTGAATGGAATCGTATCCGTCCATTCGTATGTCACCGTATCAATTGATTCCTGTTTCACCGTGAAAGGAATGTCTTTTATTCCAAGGGACAGTTTTGATATTTCTGCGATTTCCTCGGCATTTACCGGATAATTGAACTGGACGCGGAATTCCTTGGCAAGTTCAGGCGGAACTTCGTTTCTGTCAATCCATTTGTTCTTTGAATAGCCCGGAGCCGACCAGATGATTTTTAGCGCCGCGGCTTCCGTCGAGAAAACAGTCTCTCCGGTCAAAACCTTTCCGCTTAAGGATTTAGAGTCCTTGTTCACGGTGATTTTGTAGACCTGCATGGGATTTACGGCCTCAGTGCAGTCAAAGGAAAGAAGGGAAGTGCCGTTCCAGCGGAAAGTTCCCTTTACGGCAGGCTCGATTTTCATTAAATCGCTGTCCTCGCTCTGCTGATTCAGGGCAGAAATGGCCACCACCGGCTCTGAGAAAAGCACATAGAACGATGGATAGCGTACTTCGGCTGGAATTACCCCCTGAGGTCCCCAGTCGCTGACTGTGAAAGGCTGGCCGCTTTTGGATGAGCTTTTGTCTTTTGACTCATCTTCGCTCATTCGCTTGATTTCTGGGACCTTGAAGTCTGATTTTTTGCTGCTGTAGTTTGTCTTGTAGTCGGAAAGCTTTCTTAAGCCCGGAACGATGCTTTCGGATTTTCCGCCACTTGCCGAAGGAGAGGAAAGGCTCAGCTTTCCGGCGACGTTTTCTCCTTCCGGCTCATAAGGAGTGTAGTCCGGCGTGAAAAAATTCCCCGCCGTAAAGACACGATCACCAGTTGCATCGTTAATCGTTGATAACTTTGGAAGCTCCGTAAATTCTATGTTGTTGGACTTTTTTTCATTGCAGGAAAAAGCGAACAATGCAAGAACAGAGATAAGATATAAAGAAACTTTTTTCATAAAAAATAGCCCTCTCAAGATGATAGGACTATTATAGTGAAAAAAAGCCTGTATGTCAGTTAATTTTCAGATTTTGATACGTAATTTTTAAATTTTCAGTTCAGAATTTTTAGTTTTCAGTTAATTCCGGGTGTTTTTCTGCGATTCGGCGTGCCAGATACAAGAATGGCGTGTCCAGAATCGAAGTGACCAAAAAGATTCCGTAGCCGAAAATCAGAATCTGGACGATAACATCTGCCGGGAAAACCCCGACGAAGGCCAGCAAGTTGAATACAAGCACGTTAATCAGCTGGCTGACCATTGTTGAGCCGTTGTTGCGCAGCCACAAAAAAGCCTTCTTGTCGCCGAATTTCTTCTCGCTCCATTCCCAGATGTGGTGATAAGCCCACACGTCGTAGATTTCGCAGACAGCGTAGGCAAAAAGACTTGAGAGCATGACACGGGGAGTGTTCGCGAATACGGTGCGGATTGGAGAAGCCATGGTGTCCGCCTCCGCCGGAACATAGAGAAACCAGCTCTGTGAAATCAAGATGAAAGTGATGTTAGCCGCAAGACCGATTTTGACGCACTTGTTGGCCTCTTTTTTGCCGTAGATTTCGCTCATGATGTCCGTGGCAAGGAAGGAAGATGCGAAAATCACGTTTCCCAGGGTTGTGTCCATTCCGTAAGCGTGAACCAGAATCAAAACCTCGATGTTGGCCGCAATGGTGCAGATTACCGTCCAGGCGAAGATTCCGTTCTTTCCGAAAAGACGGAAAAAAGCAACGAGTCCGCCAAAAAAAGCGAACACCGACAAAAATAAAACAATCTCATTCTGAAAAGCCATAATTTTACTCCTTGTATTAAATTCCTCACAGAGGACACAGAGTTCACAGAGAGAATCCTCTTGTATGAATTTTTAATCTTAATTACGTCTATGTTCAAACAATACGCTTTAAGATGTAAGACTTCCCTGTAAAAGAAAACTCTGTGCCCTCTTTAGCTCTGTGAGGGGGGCTATTTTCTTCTATCAATAGATGTGAATAATCGTGATTTTGCGATTTTCTCGTATTCCGTGCCTGCTTTGCCGTAGTTTGCAAAGGGGTAAATGGATATGCCGCCCCTGGGGGTAAAGATTCCTTCGACCTCAAGGTATTTCGGCTCCAAAAGACGCACCAGATCCTTCATGATGATGTTCACGCAGTCTTCATGAAAGTCACCGTGATTGCGGAAAGAGAAGAGATAGAGCTTTAAGGATTTTGACTCCACCAAAAATCCGTCCGGAATGTAGTTGATTGTAATGGAAGCGAAGTCCGGCTGACCTGTTTTTGGGCAGAGTGATGTGAATTCCGGGCAGTTGAATGTGACCATGTAGTCGTTGCCGGGATGTTTGTTTGGAAATTTTTCTAAGATTTCCGGCGAGTAGTCTGAAGGGTACTTCGTGGCAGTGTTTCCCAGCAAAGTTACGCCCTCAAGTTCTGATTGTGTACGCATTTTGCGCTCCTAGTTTTGTTTTAAGTCAGGATGGATTTCGAACTGACCGGGAGATATGATAATCGAAAACTGGTAATAAGGTCAATAAAACTGAAAAGCGGAAAAAGACTCATGCTTACAAAAACAGATGGCGGGTACACATGTGTTATAGAATTAAAACCTTTTGATGACGGTGAATTTTATGATGTGATAACAGGCTTGATAAGTCGAAGAAAATCAATTGAAAACAAACTTGCGAAGGAAAAAATAAGGCTGTTGTGGCAAAAACCAAAACAGCCATGATGTCGAAATCTTTAAGTCCCTCATGCTTAAAGTCCTTGCAGGCAGCCCAATGGGTTTTATCAAGGGCACTCCCGACAATTAGAATATAACAAAGGAATTTCTCCCTGTCAAGAGATTTTCTCCACGCTCCACTCACGGGCTGTTTCGCCGAGAATCTCTGACAATGCTGGAAGGATTTCTCTCATCTCTTCGTCCAGCTGGTAGGGAAAATTTACGATGAACATTCCGCTTCCGTAGAGGGAGGCCAGACCCGTCATGTCTTCCTTGCGCTTTATTTCCATTTGTATGTCTAGAACCTTCGGTTCATGAATTTTAGGCTCGCTTGATTCCACTGCTCCTGCAATCCGCTCCTTCATCATGGAGATTTCGGCGGAACGGTGGGCGACCAAGGGATACCAGAGGGCGATTATTCCCGCGCTCCATTTTTTGTGCACGGCAGAAATCACCTCGCCGCATTTAAAAAAGTCGCTGGCGTCCTCAAAGCTGGGGTCGATTACGGCCAGCCCCCGCTTGATTTTCGGCGGAGTGACGGCCTTTAAAAGCTCGTAGCCGTCCCGCTTGTGAAGGGCTGGCTCTACAAAAATCTTTTCGCTGTCTTTGCATTCTTTTCTTCTATTATAAAAGCACTCCCGAAGCTCCTCAAAAGCCCGTGGGTGCAGCTCTGAAAGAATCTGCTGGTCGCCAGGGCGCAAAAAAGCATTCTCCACCAAAGGAGAGCCAGGGTATTGGCCGCGAGCGTAGAAATCCTTTATGAGACGGCTGAATTTTAAATTCCTCACAGAGCTTTTGAGGGCACAGAGGGCATTTTTTAGGGAAGAGTTTTTCCCGTCGGTGAAATCTCTCTGTGAACCCTGTGGGAGCTGTGAGTTGAATCCGCCTTCATCTGAGTTTAACTGCGTCAAAATTTTCTCAATTCCGCTTGCCGCTTCGCCGGTCTTTTGGGCGCGCTCGTCGTGGAGGTCGTAGATTCCGCTTCCTGCGTGTGTGTCAATCACGCAGAAAGGCTTTTCTTTCTTGCACAGGTGCTCAAGAATCAGCGAAAGGGTGAGGTGCTTTAAGATGTCGGCGTGATTGCCCGCATGATAGGCGTGAACATACGACAGCATTTATTATGCCTGTGCGAGAATTTTTGCGGCCGCAGCTTCAACCGAAATTTCCGTAAACTGCTCCCTGGTCTCAAGGTTTTTGAGGGTGACAGCATTCTTTTCGGCTTCGTTTGTGCCAATCAAGATTCCCCATTTGATTTTCTTTGCTCCGGTGACGGCATACTGGGCTTTCATCGACTTTGCCTCTGGGAAAACTTCGACTTTTACGCCTCTTGAGCGGAGATTTGCGGCGACTTTTTGATAAAGTACCACAAGATTTTTGTCCATGCAGAAGATTTCAGCGTCGAGATAGCTGCCCCTGCTTTCGAGTTTTCCCAGCTGCTCAAGGCCGGCGATAAGACGGTCGAGTCCGATTGAGGCACCCACGCCCGGAAGCCTAGTCTTCGTGTAAAGGCCTGCAAGATTGTCGTAGCGGCCGCCGGAACATACCGAGCCGATTGATGGCAGGTCGTTCAGGAAGGTTTCGTATACAACGCCAGTATAATAGTCCAGTCCGCGGGTGATTGACGGGTCGAGAGTGTAGGTGGATTCGATTCCTGCAGCCTTCATCATCTCGTAGATTTCCCTCATACGCTTGGAATCCTCGCTTTCACCGCCGCTCATCTCTTCAATCATTTTGAGGGTTGACTCAAAGTCTCCGGCTCCCGCAATGTATTTTAAAATCTCGGCGGCTTTTTCCCCTGAGGAAGTGAATTCAATCAGCTCTTTTTTGACTTCGTCTTCGCCCACCTTTGCAAGCTTGTCCACAGAGCGCAATATATCCTCGCTCTTTTCGGCAACTCCCAGCTTTGCAAGGAAACGGTTGAAGATTCCGCGGTGATTTACGTGAATTGTGATATTTGTTACTCCGATTTCTGCCAGAGCGGCCTTCATGATTGAGAGAATCTCAAAATCGCTTGCGGCGCTGTCGCTTCCCACGGTGTCGATGTCGCACTGTACGAATTCACGGTAGCGTCCGGCCTGTGGTTTTTCGCCTCGCCAGACTTTTGCGATGTGATAGCGCTTGAAGGGGAAGTAAAGCTCGCTCTCGTGCTCAGCCGTGAAGCGGGCAAAAGGCACCGTAAGGTCAAAACGGAGGGCGACATCACGCTTTCCGTTGTCCATGAAGCGGAAAACCTGTTTTTCTGTCTCGCCGTTTGATTTTCGGAGCAAGATTTCTGAGTATTCCAGTACCGGCGTGTCAATCGGAACGAATCCGAATGAGCGGTAGACGCCTGTGATTTTTTCCTGTAAGTTTGTGCGGACGATTTCCGCGGCCGGTAAAATGTCTCTGAATCCCTTGAGGACTCGCGGTTGAATGAGTTCTGCCATAATGTCTCTATTGTATACAAAAGCAGAAGAAGTTTCCACAGATAAAAAAAACGCACTCGGCAGGATTTTTTAAATTCCTCACGGAGCCTAGGAGCGCACGGAGAGGGATTTTGTAAAAAAAAGCCTTATACCTCAGTCTAAAAATTCATTGAGGTATAAGGCTTACCATTATAAAAGGCGCTCTGTGTCCTCTGTGAGGAAGTCCTAAATTACTTCGCTAGTAAAATAGCGATTTCTAGGATGGCTAGTTCTCAAAGAGTTTTTTTATCAATTTTTCAGCTGTAAAGTCGCCCCAAGAAGAAATATCAGTAACTAAATCTTTGCCGCTTGTTGGGTCTGAACTTACTGATGAGATTCTTCCGGCAATTCGTAAGTAAACAGCGCTTGCGGCCCATTTTCCGCGGCTCAACTCTTTTGATGTCAGACCGTAGTATTCATCGCCAACGGCTGCCACTACAAGCTTGTTTTCCGAAGTGTCATATTTAGTAAATATCACCAAGGTCGATGGAACTGTCAGTTGTTACTTTGCTGTTTTCTTCTCCAGTCTCTTTTCCGTATTTGTACCACTTGTTTCCGGTTTCATTCAGAACGAGATCCGTGGCGCTCAGTCCGTCATCGCCGTCCTCGCCGTTTTTACAGCCCGTTGTCACAAAAGTGAGAGCGAAGGCTGCCAGCAATGCCAATAAAATCGAAATCTTTTTCATTTTTTTCTCCTGATATTCCTAGAACTGATATTTTGCCGTCAGCTCTACGAATGCTTTGTCGTGGTTCTTTGCATTCTGCGTGAAGTTGTAGAACTCGCCGTTCTCGTTGTCGCAGTAAAGGTATACGCCCCTGAGACCGAATGTCAGGCCTTCAGAAACGTTGTACTCGACTTTCGGAGCGACCATATAGCCTTTGTCTTCAAAACAATAAATTCCCTGAACCTCTGTGGTGAGCTTTTCGTTGAGCCACTTGTCAGAAAGAAGGACGATGAGCTTGTTCTTGGTGTACTTGCCGTCTGAGTTGTAGTCTACGTCGGCTGTTCCGATTGGTACTTCAATTGGCTTTCCTGCAAGATAGCCTACAGTGACTGTATTATTCTCGATTTTGTCATTGTTCAGAATGTATGTACCTGTTTCCTGAACATTGAGGTTGAGGTTGTGAATCGGAAGGTCGATGTCAAATCCTGCAAGCCATGAGACAGAGTTGTTCTTAATCCACGGATTGTCACCGGCAATATCCTCTGTGAGGTTGTATGCGCCTTCCCATCTGGTGTTGAACTTCCAGAGCACGAAAGCCGCCTCAAGCCCGAATACCTGAACCTGATCGTAGTTGAGTGAGGGGAGCGCGTTGTCGAGAGTGTAGCCGTTGTTCTTTAGTTCTGTACCGACCAGTTCCTTTACGTTGTTTTCAGAAAGAGCTGCGGCTTTTGCTGCGTCTCCTAATGTTCCTGCCTGCGCCGCCGCATAGATTTGCTCGTCTGTCATCGTGGCTATTACAGATCCCATTCCTGCTGCATTGAAACCAGCCTTTATCTGGCTCAAGGCTGTTGCGTAATATTTCTGCCATGCACCTGCCTTAATAGTTTCAGCGTTGCTGTAAATCGCGTATTTTTCTACATTCGCGCTTGGCTGCTTGTAGTGGCCGTAGTAGTAGCTTGCGCCCCAGTCGATTCCGCCGAGAGTGCCGGTAAGCCGTGCGCCCGCCTGACTGTATTTGATGGTCCTGATGTCGTCCTCATACAAATCGTCTGTTGAAAATTCAGAAAGATCCATAATGGCTCCGATAAGGCTGTCACCGTCTATAGTTTTTTCATCGAAATCTACAGCGTTGTTTGCCAATGCCGAGCCTTGAGCTTTAAGGATTCCTTTTACCGTTTCAGTCAGCTTAGACTGTGCATAGGGATAGAGCATAGAGCCTTCGGCTGCGAATCGGTCTGCCGTCATCATGGGGGCGTAGATTCCCTCAAGCTTGATGTTGTAATCCCATGAGAGGTTTGCCGTAGTCTTGAACATGATTTCACCGATTCGGCGGTCGATGTAGTCCGGGAAGATGAAGTCAGAGTAGTCGTTGGCGTTGAAGTTATCCAAGACGTGAACTTTGTCGCCCTTGCCCCATACTTCCTTGATTTTACCGGCTTTAAGCTGGAAACGGCCGTCTTTGAATGAACCGCTTGCATAGGCTTCGTCGATAATGTCTTCCGGATAATCCTTGATTGTGTTCTGGTTGAACTTGAGCTTGATTACCGCGTCTGTAAAGTCACCGGAATAAGCGAAGTCAAGGTTTGCGTGGGCGCTCGGCTCTGTCTTTGACTTGCTGAAATCATATGCTGAATCGTAGTTGCGAGTGTCGAATTCATCGTCTTCGTTTTTGGTGCCGCCCCATGCACGGGCTTTTGCACCGACTTCTCCGGAGATTGATACGGTTGGTTCTGCTGAATCGAAGCTGTCTGAGCCGAAATCGCTTGAATAATCGCTTCCGCCGAAATCATCTCCGAAACCGAAATCCTGAGAGAAAGAAAGGGACGCCAGCGAAAGGACTGCCATCGTAAACAAAATCTTTTTCATAAAATTCCTCTTTTAATTTTTAGCAAGGTAAAAACTTGTTTTAGTGGGCTTTACCGCTGGAAAGATACTGCTGTGTGAAATAGGCTGCCGAAACGCCTGCATCCATGACTGGATCCTTGATTTCAAGGTAGGTCTGTCGGCCGGTTTTTTCGTTCACTACACGTGCCTTCATGCGCATGACGTATTTTTTGCCGGTTTTTGAAGTGAGGTAAATCCAGTCTTCAGTGGTGTAAACCTTCATGATTTTTGACTGGTCTTTCTTGTCAAAATACTCGATTTTTGCGGGAAGGTAGGTCTCTTTGTCGATGTACTGAATTCGGTATGAATACTCGACTTCTGATTTTTTGAGCGGAACAGACTTGATTTTCCAGCAAGTGTAGCTCCTGCCGCCTGGAACTGTGATTTTTACGTTCGTTTCAAGCATCTCGTGTTTGTCATCGTCAACGTGACGGATTGCCATGTCATTGTATGTGAATTCACATCCTACGAACTGCTTGTATCTCTCGCCCATAGGAATTCGGCGAACCTGTTTAAGCTGAGGCATGTAAATCCATCGGTCGTCCTCGCGGGCGCTTCGTTCCTGCTGAAGAACGCGCGTATCCTTTGATTTTGCCGGTCCGCGGATATCGAATACGGTGTCTTTGAGGCCATTGACCTTTCGGCCGTACTGCATCATTGGCATCTCTTCTTTTGCGCCGTTCTTTTCGATATTGTAAAGCATCATTTTTGCTTGTGAAGTGTCCGGCGCATCGAGCGTAGTTGATTTCTTGATGATATCGTACGCTTCGTCGGCAAACAATGATGTTCCAAGTGCAATAACTGAGAGGGCAATTGCGATTCTTTTGTTGATTTTCATAACTTGCTCCTGAAATTTAGAAATGAATATTCTAAAATTATATTGCAGGATAAAGTATATTTCAACTTTTATTTGCGATTTTCTTGCGGACTTTTTTTTCTATTATGTGGACTCTTCCTCGGAAACTATTTCTTCCACGGCCTCAATGAGCGTTTTCATTGGGACCAGTGCGTCTTTGAGCCGTAATTTATAGAAGATTTGAGTTCCTTTTTTGATCGGGTCCACGATTCCGGCATCCTTGAGGACTTTGAGGTGATGTGATATTGCCGGACGGGAAAGAATTGACTTTCCGGCAAGGTCTGCCACATTGATTCCTTCCGTGCCTGCTGCGGCAAGGTCGAGGCAGAGTTTCTGGCGGGTTGAGTCTCCGAGGGCAGTAAAAATCGGAATGCAGACTTTAAAGAAGTCCTGGGCTTCCGCGAGTTTTGCAGGATCAATCATAAATCCTCCTTTCCTTAAAAAAAACTTTAAGAAAAATTTGAATTTCTTATTGACAGTTTAAGGCTGTATTATTATATTTAGTTTATTAGTTTAACTATTTGAACGGATTATAAACGATTCTTTGCCGAATTGCAAGTAATTCGTGTCTTTCTATAATACAAGGAGTTTTTAGAATGATTAAGAAAATGCTGAAATGCTCTTGGCTTATTATCATGCTTTGCGTGGCCATTACAGTTTTTTTTGGCTGGCAGCTTCGTACAATCAAAATCGAGAATACGAGCCGTACCTTCATGCCGAAGGATGATGATTCCTACCAGCTCATGCTCAAGACAGAGGATACCTTCGGCTCAATGCTCATGCTGGGAATTTCCCTTGAGACGAAGGGCGCGACCATCCTCACGCCTGAGTATGTCAATGTTGTCAAGAGAATTACCGACCGCGTTGAGAGGGTGGAGTATGTCGAGAACATTGATTCCCTCTCCAACATTGATTTCATTCACGGCGAAATCAGCGAGGACGGCGAGGGGACGCTCAAGGCTTCGAGCCTCTTGGGTGAGGATGACGAATATTCCTTCTCCGCTGACGGAATGCGCACAATCAAACAGGAAATAATCGACTGGCAGGAAATGTACAACCGGGTTATCGTAAACGATGATTTCAAGGCCACCCAGATGATGATTACCGTGACCGCCTCAACCGAGGACGGTGAGGAGCTCCCCGCTGACACCCAGAACGAAATTCTTGCCGAAATCAAGCAGATTTGTGAGGAGGAGCTTGATGGCTCTGATCTGGAAGTCCGGTATTTCGGAGACCCCGTCATGTCTCACGATGCCCGGGACTTCCTCATGAGCGACCTCATCAACTTGATTCCTTTCGTAGCCCTTATCGTTTTGCTTTCACTCTATTTTTCTTTCCATACATGGAGCGGAACCCTTCTCCCCCTTGTCACGGTCTTAGTCAGCACGGTTTGGTCTGTCGGTCTGCTCTGTCTGCTGGGCTTCTCTTTCACAATCATCGGCAGCATGATTCCTGTCTGTCTCATTGCCTGCGGCTCGGCTTACGGAATTCATGTCATGACTCACTATTACATTGGTCTTGATAAAATCGAAGGCGAAATCACCAGGGAAAAACATTCGGAGGCCATTGAGTTTGCCCTTAAAGACGTTTGGGTGGCGGTTCTTCTTGCGGCTGTCACCACTATCGCTGGCTTCATCTCGAATGTATCAAGTCCATTGCGCCCCTTGCGCTCATTCTCGATTTTTGCGGCGTCAGGCGTTGCTTTCGCGCTGATTCTTTCAGTCACCTTGATTCCGGCGCTTCTTTATGTCACTCCGGTTAAAGTCGTTGGAAAGCACTGGAAGAACAAGAACCGCCTCTCCACAAAAATCCGCCTGCGGTTGGAGCATGAGCTTGCCCGCCGGGGAGGAAAGACAAAGGATGAGGCTAATGCAAGCACTCTCTATTCAATTTACCACTTCTTTGCCGGAACAAAGCCCCGCCTTCTGATTCTCGTTCTTGCAATTGTCATCATTTCTTCTATCGGAGTCAAACTCCTTGTCGTTGATACGGCCATGGTGAATTACTTCCCCGGAACAAGCAAATTCCGCCAGGACCTGGCCTATGTCGATGAGACGCTCTCCGGCTCGAACAGCATGTACGTCGTTGTCCGGGGCAAGGAAATCCCGGAGGCTTCTGTCCCTTCTGAGGGCGAGGATATGGCTTTCGGAGACTTTGATTTCTCAGAATTTGACACTCCCGCGCTGGGAAGCGATTTGGGCGCAGATACAAGCCTTGCTTCCGAGGATTTCGGTGACTTTGACTTCTCTTCTTTCGATGAGCCTGCCTCTTCTTCAGAGAATACCGCTGACGCAGAGCCTGTCAAACAGTATTATTCCCTCACTGACCCGGAAATCCTTCACGCGGTGGATGACTTGCAGAATTATCTTGCGGCAAAGCATCCCGAAATCGGTAAAATCGTTTCATTCACAACTTTCATCAAGCGGATGAATCAGGTCATGCATGTTCCTGTTGCCGGCACAAACGGCCTTGAGTCAGAGAGCGCTGATATCCTTGACTCGCCTGCAAAAGTCAAGGATATCCTTGAGATGATGAACCGGGCCTATGCCGCTGCCGGAGGAGAGAAAGCAAGCGCCAATGCTGTCGTGCGGGAGCTTGAGCGTGAATTGAACTACAACGGTCTGGCATACTATGAGGTTCCATACGATGTGGAGAAGTATCTTGTTACCAGCCGGGAGAATCTTTCTAACTTGGTCACTCAGTATCTCTATCTTCTTTCCAGCGATGCAATCACCAGATTCGCCGACGATATGACGAATCCTAAGGCAATCCGTACCCAGATTCAGCTGCGCACTCATTCTACCGTGGACACGGGCGCCCTCATCGATGACATCAATGACTACGTGACCAAATATTTCCCTACGGACAAATACACTGTGGAGCCAACTGGAAGCGCCGCACTTGAATACACTATGAGCAATCTCGTCATCAACAGTCAGATGGTCTCAATCGTATTCTCTCTGGTTATGGTATTCATCATCATAGCCCTTTCATTCAAGTCGCCCCTTGCCGGCATTATCGGAGCCATTCCCCTCGGCCTCGTAATTTTCATGAACTTCATGGTCATGGGCTTTGCTGGAATCCGACTGGACTTGTGTACGAGTATCGTCTCTTCAATCGCTATCGGCGTCGGTATCGACTATACGATTCACTTCATGGAGACCTACCAGCACGAGCGCGAAAAGAGCGGCGACAGCGAGGAGGTCACCAAGAAAACATTCAATTCCAGCGGAAAAGGTATCGTAACGAATGCGCTTGCCGTGGGCTTAGGCTTCCTGGTGCTGGTATTCTCTAAGTTCATCATCTTACGCTATATCGGAATCCTGGTTGCCGTCGTCATGTTCACAAGCTCAATGCTGGCAATGACGATTATTCCGGGGCTTCTGAACGCCTTCGATCCGAAATTCATGTGGTCTAAGGAAGAAAAAGAGGCTTACAAAGAGAAAATCAGGAATGAGAGGTGAGAAATAAAGGGGTGAGGGGGAAAGCCTTCCCCCTGGGCTTCAAGCCTTGCTTTCACCCACACCCCCTTCTCCTAGGGGCTTTGCCCCTAAAACCCCGAAAAGATGTAACTTAATCTTTGTTTGTTGGTTTAATTATTTGAACGGATATAATTAAGGAAGCGGCTCAGGCATAGCCTTCGCCGAGGGTCGCTCCACAGGAGGTATATATATGAAACTTACAAAAACTCTGGCTGTGCTGGCTCTTGGCCTTGTAATGGGATCTTCCGCTTTCGCAATTGACGGGACTGAAATCATGCAGAAAGTCTATGACCGACAGAAGCCGGACTTCACTCAGGCGGCGGTTCTTCTCACTCTCACAAAAGACGGAAAGGTTGAGGAGACACGTAAAGTCGGTGAATACGGACGCTGCAAGAATGGTCTTACTGACATGACCATGGTTTTCCTTTCACCTGCAAAAGTTGCGAACACCCGCTTTTTGGTAAAAGAAAATGAAGGAAAGGACGATGACAAGTGGATTTATCTTCCAGACCTTAAAAACACGCGCCGAATTGCCGCAAGCGATGGTGAAAAGTCTTTCGTGGGAACTGATTTTTCTTATGACGATATGAGCAGCCGCGAAGTCGATGAGGATACCCACAAACTGCTCAAGGAGAGCGAGGACAAGGGCAACTTCAAGGATTTGTATGTGGTTGAGTCAATCCCGAAAGACCCGAAATCAAGCCAATATTCAAAAAGAATCTCATGGGTTACAAAAGATTCATGGATTCCGACTTACATCGAGCTGTACGACAAAAAGGGCAACTTGCTCAAAGTCAACGAAATCAAATCTATTACGCAGATGACTGGCAACGGCGGACATGTTTACAATATCCCTACAGAGAATGTCATGACCAACGTGCAGAAAAAGCATGCCTCAATCATGAAACTTGGAAATCTTAAGATTGACCAGCCGATTCCAGACCGATTCTTCACCACGGACTATCTTACGACAGGCAAGTAATAAAGCATAATGCTGTTTTTTAGGCGCGGATAAACGCGGACAGGCACAGATATTGTTTTTCACGGTATCCGTGTTTCTCTGCGTGCATCCGCGTCTGTTTTTTTTCTTGGCAATTTGATATAATTCCCCCATGGAAAACATTAAGGCCGTTTTGTTTGATATGGACGGCGTTCTTTTAGATACTGAGAGCGTTACTAAAATCTGCTGGTATAGGGCTGCCGGGGAGTGCGGGCTGGCCGGCATCGAGAGTATTTTTATGGAGTGTGTTGGCCTGAACCGCCCGGATACGGTGCGGCGTCTTTCAAAGTATTTTCCCGGCGAAAAAGACGCCCTGGCTTTCCGTGAGCGCACCAGCGAGCTTTTTGATGTGGTCGAAAGGGAAGAAGGCCTTAAAAAGATGCCTTTCGTAACTGAATGCCTGGACTCCCTGAAAAAAGCCGGCTTCCGTCTTGCCCTGGCAAGTTCAACGCGGGCTGTAAAAGTGCATCCCCAGCTCAAAAACGCCGGAATCTTCGATTATTTTGAGACCCTTACAACCGGGGATATGGTCGAGCATTCAAAGCCTGATCCGGAAATCTATTTGAAATCAGCTTCATCCCTCTCTCTTTCTCCGGCTGAATGTGTGGCAATCGAAGACAGTCCCAACGGCGTGCGCTCGGCTTTCGCTGCGGGTATCAGGTGTATCATGGTTCCAGACTTGATCCAGCCTGACGCCGAAATGAAAGAAAAAGCCTGGAGAATTTGCGGGAACCTCAAGGTTGTGGCGGAAGTCTTGTCTTCTGCAAAGAAATGAGTGCCAGAATAAAATTTATAATCTGTGTACATCTGTGATAATCTGTGCTTTAATAGATAGTGAGGAAGTCATGAAAACATCAATTGCTTGCATTGCCTTTGACGGCGAAAAAATACTGATTGCGCACCGGAATCCAACGGGTCAGATGGGAAACCGCTGGGAATTCCCCGGCGGCAAGGTAGAAGAGGGAGAGTCTGACGAAAAAGCAATCGTCCGCGAATTTGAGGAAGAATTCGGCGTGAAGGTTACTGTAGGCGAAAAAATCACGGAGACTTTTTTTATCCATAATGGTCAGCAGGTGGCCCTTCATGCCTACGAAATCACTGTGCCTCATGACGGAATCGCGCAAAAATACAGGCTCACCGAGCACACGGAGTACAGATGGGCTTTCCCGGCTGAAATTCCAACTCTCAATTTCGTTGATTCTGACATGCTCATTTACGCTGATGTCATGAAATGGGTCGCAGGCAAAAAATGATTTCAAGAGCAAAAATTGTCAGAAGTTTATCTGCCGTCTTTTTTTTATTCTCCTTTTGTTTCCTGCTTCTTTCCTGCATGAAAAACGGCGGACAAGTGAAAATGCCGGACATCGCGCCGGAAGAGCTTTCCCCCCGGATAAGCTGGGCTTTGATTTCAGATCCTTATGTTGCCTGTCACAAAGAGGCCGGTTATGAATTCGCAACCATCGCTTCCTTCAGGAAGGGAGAGCTTTACGAAATCAAGGGAAATCGCACGATTATCGTAGACAAGGGCGAAAAAGACGAAAAAAAAGAGCTCTGGTACGCCATTGAAGAGGGTTGGGTTCCATCAAGTACGGTGAAAATCTACTCAAACAAACTCAAGGCGGAAAAAGCAAGGGAGTCGCTAAAATAAGTCAGGCCAGTCTGCTTCCTGTTCCGATTGTTTTGAATTTGCTTTTTTTCAATATCAATGCGACAATATAAGAATGAAACAGGAAACAGCTATCTCATATAATCCGATTGTCTCAAATGCGGTCGATGAAATATGCGCAAAACTTCCTCCCAGCAATAATTACATAGCGCTTATTTTTTTTGCCTCTGTAAATTATGATTTTCATGCTTTGTCTGCATCCCTTAAAGAGCGCTATCCTGATTGCGAAGTAATCGGTACATCAACTTCAGGTGAAATAATACAGGGCGAGGGCTTTGTGCAGCATTCCATCGTTGCCACGGCCCTTTCCTGCAACAAGACATGGGTTTCTGGCGTACTCATCAACAACGTTGATAAATTCAATATTTTCGGCGTAAAGACAGTTGAGGACGCGGCCCGCAAAATCGGCATAAATCCTGGCTCGCCGGACTGCCACAAGGATGCCTTTGCCTTCTCTTTCGTGAACGGGCTCTGTAACGCGGAAGAGGTTCTGACGGCTCTTTTTTATGCAATCATCAAAAACGAGGACTTTATCCTTGCAGGCGGAAGCGCGGGGGACGACCTTCGGTTCAAGCAGACTTATGTCTCATACAATGGTGATATTACCAGTGAAGGCGCTGTGATTCTTTTCGTGCGCACGCAGTGTAAATTCGATATCCGCAAGGAAAATCTTTTTACCCCTATGGGCAAGCTCATGAAAATTACTGATGCTGATGTCCATACCAGAAAAATCATAAGCATTGACGGTGAGGTTCCACAGAAACGCTACGCGGAAGTCCTTGGAATCAGCGAAAAGGAAGTAAATAACGCCCAGTTGGTATATCCTTTCGGTCGCCGTCTTTATGGAGATATGTACATTTCCTCAATCGCTGGCTTCAACGAGGACGGCACGATGAACATGTACTGTAAGGTTGCTCCAGGCTCTTTCGTCGAACTCCTCAAAGAAGGCGAAATCTCAAGCCTGGCCGAAGCGACATGCAAAGCAATCAGCGAGAACATTCCAAAGCCTGGTGCTGTAATCCTCGTGAACTGTATCTTGCGTACGATTTATTTCAATCAAAAATCTCTCGTAAATGAAGTCCTCGGGCGCTTTGGCCGTTATTTCCCCAAATACTGCGGATTCTCAAGCTACGGAGAGCAGTTCGGCCGCTTTAACTGTAACCAGACTCTTGTAAGCATCGTAATCGGCGAATAGGCGGCTTCGGAACTTTTTTACAGAAGGCTCGCTATGTGGCGGACATTCTCCGATGAATTGGAAATGTTTGCCGTGACAGCCGAAAGATTTTCGATTCCGTCTGCAATCTGCTTCAACGTAATGAAAATCTGCTCGCTGGAGCTTGTAAACTGACCTACGTAATCCTGAATTTCGTGAGAGCTGTCTGCCGTGCTGTTTGATGAGGCCATGATGCTCTCAAAACCTGTCTCAAGGCTCTGGGCGCTTTCGTAGCCTGAGTCAATCTGTCTCGTTCCTTTTTCGCTGTCAAGGATAAGCAAGTCCGATGTTTTTTGAATCTCAGTGATTCTTTCCTTGATTTCCTTAAGACTGTCAATGATGTTGTCTGAGAGGCGGCGGATTTCGGTTGCGACGATGTGGAAATTCTTTCCCGCTTCCCCCGAGCTTGAGGCCTCCAGCTCCGCGTTGAAAGCTATGATTTTTGTCTGATCCGCAACCACATTGATAATCGCTACAATATCCCAAATGCTGGCGATTTTTTTGTTGAGTTCCTTTATTCCTTCGATTGTAAGCTGGTTCGTGTTTTTTATGCTCAGAAGTTCGCTTACATTCTTTTGCAAAGACTCCTTGCCGCTCATGACCGCTTCCAGGGATTTTTCCGCAAGGCTTGTCACATGCTTGATTTTTTCGCTGATGTTTCCCACCAGAAGGGTAGAATCCTGCATGGTGGCGACAATCTCCTTGACAGCCGTGCTTTGGTTCTGGCTTGTCTCGGCGCTTTTTTTGGTCGCGTTTGCAAGGGTTTCTGTCTCTTCCAGAAGCTTCATGCTTGTTTCACGCTCGGTTCTCTGGATTTTCTTTATTAGGAGCGAGTAGATGACAAAACATACCGCTCCTGTAAGAAGGGCGCCGATGAGGGCGTAAATCAAAAATTTCTCAAATCCGTGCTCGCCGGGGTGCTTTATGAGATTAATTGGAACGGTAATCATATTCATGAGTGAAATATATACGCAGGTTGCGATGGCAACCGTAAGATTTTTTGAGAGATTGCTGCTTACCGTGATTCCCACTTCACGCATTTTGTTAGCCATGAGGATTTTCTTTGTCAAAAATACATTCAAGGTATAGCACAAAAATCCAACGCCCACGCTTTGAAGCTCTATGATAAGGAATACAAGCGGCTCAAAGGACACTATGCCTTTTACCGACTCAATAATTGCCGTAGAGCCTGCTCCCAAAAGAAATCCGATTGCGTCACCTGCGGCAATCGCAATGTCGAATTTCTTGTAGGAATCCATGGCAATGGCCACATCTTCTTTTGTGATGGAATCTTTGTCTTTCTTGCCTTTTCGGATCACTTTGTCGAATCGGGCAAGAATCGGCTTTTCGACGATTGCGCAGCCCAGAATCAGAAAGAAAGAGATTGAGACTGTGGGAATGCACTCGAAAATGATTGCGCTCGGCCGCTCGTAAATGAATCCGTAATGGAAAACGCGGAGAAAGAAAATACCCAGATATGTCGTCGTAAAAATCAATGGAACGAAAAATTTAAAAGTTGTCATAAAAAACACCTCTCCTTTTATTTTGTATTGAATGCAATCGCGCCGTCCCAGTTTTCAGGCGGATTTTTGATAAAATCTTCGCAACGGGAAAGCAGGAGCCTTGCAGCTCTGTCTCCCTCGCTTTCTGAAAGTGCCTTCTGGAAATAGTCTCGCGCAAGATTCCAGATTCCCTTTTTGTACAAGTCCATGCCTTTTACATAGTAATCCTTGTATTCGGGGGTAAATTCGTCGGCACTTTTATCAACCGCATAGATTGGGACGGCATTTTTCTTGCCTTTTACGCGAACATCGTCAATGTGGCGGAAGGCAAACGAGTCTTCACCCGCATCTTCAAAAACGCTGTCGCTTACGAGAATGTGCGCCCCGTATGTTTTTGTAAGCCCCTCAAGACGGCTTGCAAGGTTTACGCTGTCACCGATGACAGAATAGTCGGTTTTGTCTTTTGAGCCGATTGAGCCAACGATGACATCTCCGTAATGGATTCCGATTCCCGTGTCAAATTTCATGCCGTCTGGAAGCACCAAATCTCCGAGTTCAAGCGTTTCAAGGGCATCGCGCATTTCACAGGCGGCGGCGACGGCTCTTTTGCAGTTGTCCTCATAACTTACGGGCGTTCCGAATTCTGCCATAATCGCGTCACCGATGAATTTGTCGATTGTGCCGCCGTGCTTTCGGATAATGTCAACCATGACGGTAAAGTAGCGGTTCAAAAACGCGACCAAAACATCAGGCTTGTTGCGCTCGCTTATGTTTGTGAACGAGCGAATATCGCTGAACAAAATCGCCACCGTTCTCGTTTCGCCGACCCCCACCGATTCGTCATTTTCGTCAGTCTGCTCAACAAGGCTGTCGATTACCTGAGAAGGAACAAAGCGGCTGAACGCGCGGCGGATTCGTTTTTCAAAAAAGATTTTCTTTTCGACGATGAGTGCTTTTGAAAAAATATCGCCGACACTCTTTACGCAGAAAGTGAAAAAATCTTGGGCAATGCCAGAAATATTTCCGTCAGAAACGATATGAACGCTTCCAAAATATTCGCTTTCATCGCTTGTGTGCAATGGCTCTGTCTCGTAGCTTGAAAGCTGAACATCTTTATTGAAAAATCTGTTCATCGCTGGGGAGCTTTCAAGTTGCTTTGCGTTTATTTTTGAGGCGTTGTAATCGGGAAGAATTTTCTCAAAATCTGTGGCGCAGACACTCAAAAAATCCGCAATTTCCTTTTCGCCGATATTTTCCGAGACGACATAATATCCGTGCGGACCGTCATTTTCGACAATGTACAGTCCTGCAATCGGAACTTCAGAAATTTCCGCAATCAAAAGCAAGAACGATTTTACCATTTCCTCAATGCTTTCGATTTGGTTTGTGAGTGTGCCGAGTTTTGTAAGAATCGCATTTTTGTATGCGCTTTCAAACGAAACCTGTGACGAGCGCAAGAAAAGAAAGCCGTCATCGAGATTCTTTTTAAGTTGCAAAAGGTCTGACTTGTCGATTCTGGGGGCGGAAAGCTGCGCGAGTTCATCAACATTCAAAACAAGCGTTTTCTGCTCAAGGCGGACAAAGGTCGTCGCCCCACATTCAAGCGCAAAGCTTTCGTCCAATGGAGATGGTGAAGCGGAGTAGAGGGCGATTGCCAGTTCCTTAAAGCATTTTATAGAGCGAACGAGCCTGACGATTTCAAAACTTTTTGGATTTTCGATGCTGGAGTTTATGAGTAGCAAATCAGGCTGAAATTCAAACAAGTCATAGACGGCAGATTTTCCGTCGGCTGAGAACTGGAGCGTGTAATCGTCAGAATCGAGCGTCGTCGTGAACAGTTTTTGTATCGTGACCGAAGTTTCAAGTATCAGAATTTTTTTTGCCATGTTTCCTTACTCCCCCAAAAGACCTTTGATTGTGCCGATGAGGCGGCTTCGCTCAAAGTCTGCTTTTGAAATAATCGCGTTTGCCCCAAGTGCCTTGAATTCTTCAAGTGTCTTGGGACTTTGGTCGGCTGAAACAACAACAACAGGAACATTTGCGTACTGCTCCATACGGCGAAGATTGTCGAGAAGAACAAGACCCGTCATGCGCGGCATATCCTTGTCGGTCATGACAAGATCGTACTGTTTTGCCTTTGCCTTTTCAAGCGCGTCAATTCCGTCAACGGCAGAGTCAACGCTGAAATCGGCGCTTTCCAAAATCGAGCGTTCGATGGTGCGCGTTGTTTCCGAGTCATCAACCGCAAGAATGCGGATGGTGCGTTTTTTGGTCGCCGCCTCGTATTTTTTGATGTCGTAGCCGCGGAGCGACTTGAATTTTTTGAGAATGTCGGGAACATGAAGAATCGGAACGATGTCATAATGCTCGTCAAAAACGATTCCCTGCAAAATCGAAAAATTTTTGAATGCGGCGGGAAGCGGTTTTACGACAAGGCTCACATACTGCTGAACTTGGTCGACGATAATTCCAATTCGCTGCTCCATGTATTCGGCAATCAGAATCGAGTCCGCGTCCTGATAAACCACGCCTTTCTGATCCGAAAAGAGCGAGGAAAGTGAGAAGCATGGAATGAGCTGGTCGGAAAGCTTGAGATAGCTCTGGTTCTGCAATGTGATGTATTCGCTTTTCTTGCGGTAGATGATGTCGACAATATGCTGGGAGGGAATGAGATATTTGTCCTGGTTTGAGTAGACGAAAAGCCCCTGCAAGCTTGAAAGCGAGAGAGGGAAGGAGAGAATGAAAGACGTTCCTTTTCCTGCCTCGCTTTCGATTTTGATTCTTCCCTTGATTTTTTCTACATTTGCCCAGACGACATCAAGACCGACACCTCGGCCTGAGAGCTGTGTGACTTTTTCTTTCGTGGAGAATCCTGACTGGAACAAAAATTGCGACAGTTCCCGGTCTGCCATATTCCTGATTTCATCTCCACGCTCAGGATAGAGGGAAAGCGCCTTGTTCCTGATTTTATCGTAGTCCAAGCCCCGTCCGTCGTCTGAAATCTTAAGCTCGATGTGTTTCGTTTCACGGACACAGCTGATTGTGATGGTTCCTTCTTCGCTTTTGCCCGCTTTTTTCCGTTCCTCTGGGCTCTCGATTCCGTGGTCTAAGGCGTTTCGTATCAGGTGCATGAGAATGTCGCTCAGCTCCTCAAGAATAACTTTATCAACGGCGATATCCGAGCTTGGAATCACGCAGTTTACTTTTTTGCCCAGATTCATGCTCTCAAGGGCAATCGTGTTCTCCAGAGGCTTTAGGACGATACTGATTGGGAGCATTCGCAGGTCAAAGACCTGCTCCTGAACGCTGAAAATCGAAGTCTCAAGGGCATAGATGTCGGACTCGAACTGCTTCCGGATTTTCGAAAGCTCGTGGTTTCCCGTCCTTTCCTCGTATTTTTGAAGCTCGTCAAGCTGATGCTTCAAGTGGAATTCCCTGGTAATCATGGTGTCAAAGGCCGTGATGATTTCGTTTACCCGTGAGATTTTGATTCGGATTGACTGGATGTCGCTTATGTTTCCCCCGTCTTCTTCGTCATCGTCTTCAAGGGAATCTTTTCCTTTTTTGTTGATTTCTGAAAGAAGCAGATCAATGTCAATAAGTTCTCCGGCGGCCAGCTTGTCGCAATACTGAAGATAAATCTCGATGTCGTTTTCGTCGCTTCCCTTCTTTCTGATGGATTTTACGCAATCCTGAATTTTTTCCGCCACTGCAAAGACCAGTTTTACAAGCCTGTCTGAATTCTTGACTTGTCCGTCTTTTACGCTCTTGTAAATGTCCTCCAGGGCGTGAGACAACTTTTCAATCGTGAGAAAGCCGAGCATTCGGGCGTTACCCTTGATTGTATGGAGATTTCGCAAAAGATTCTGGAGAGTCATCTCATCATTCTGAGTATTTTTTAAGTTTATTACGTCTTTTTTTGATTGCTCCAAAAGTTCTGATGTCTCTTCAACAAAACTTTCGGTGATGTCACTGGAAATTTTTGCCATTTACATCTCCTGTCTGCATGGATTTTTTATGAAAATAAAACACGCTTCCTTCCATAACTTTTTCAAGCGAGGGCGGCATAATCGTAGAATCTAGCTGAGCGATTTCGCTCATGGAAACGAAAAGAATTCCGTTATCGGCAAGACATTTGTCTGCGATTATCCGTAAAATTTTCGCGCGTAATTCCTGGCTGAAATAGATAAAGACATTCCTCAAAAAAACAATGTTTTGATTTTTTGGTAGAAGAAACTCTGTTTCAGGAGAGTCAATCTGCGCAAGGTTGATTTTTCTTGTCTGAATCGTATCTTTGATATCCTGAGAAAATTCGACTTTCCTGTCTTCCCTCTGATAGGGAAGAACCAGTTGCCTGAAGGAGACTCCGTCCATCTGCCTGATTGAGCCTCCAAGGAAGACTCCATTTTTACAATGAGCGAGAACTTCCGAGTTTATGTCAGAGGCCGTGACTTGAACTTTTACATTGCATTGCCTTGCGAGTACTGACAGGGAGTAGGGCTCCTCGCCATAAGAGCAGGCCGCGCTCCAGATTTTTAATGGCTTGTCAGCATTTAAAATTCTCCATTGAGGAAAAATACTCTCCTTTAAGAACATAAACTGTTTTTCTTCACGGAAAAAATAAGTTTCGTTTACGGTGCTTGCGTTTATGAGCTCGGTCAAAAGCGAGGAATTCGTGGCAATCTGCCTCCTGTATTCCGCCGCCGTAGATTTCGTTTCCTTCAGAGTCTTCTCGATAAATGCTTTTATGCCGTTTTTGTGGCTTTCCCGGGGAATGATGCCTGTTTGAAGCGTGATAAATGAAATGAATGAGGCAAGTTCTTCCGGTGAAAGTAAAATACTATTTGTTTCCATCTTTCCTCACTAATTCATTCACGCGATTTGGAATTTTCGGGCGGGGCAAGATTTCTTTAGCACCGCCCGCTTCAATCGCTGCCAGGGGCATTCCGAAAACTACACAAGTTGACTTGTCTTCAACGATTGTGTATCCGCCTTTGTCCAGAATCATTTTGCACCCCTCCGCTCCGTCCTGCCCCATGCCGGTAAGGAGAAGGGCGAGGCAGTTTTTTCCGTAGAGTTTTGCCGCGGAGCGGAATAGCTTGTTCACGGCTGGACGCAAAAATCTTTCTGGTTCTTCACTGCTCAAAGAAAGAACAGGATTTCCGCTTGGTTTTACATATTCGATGACTAGATGCTTGTCGGCTGGAGCCATGTATACGGTTCCTGCTTTTGCTTCTTCACCATCCTCCGCGAGTTTTATCCTGATATTCGGGCAGACCGAGCCAAACCAGTCCGCCATAGTTTTGTCAGCTCCGATTTCAATGTGCTGGGCGTAGAGAATCGGAAGAGGAAAATTTTTCCCCAGCCCCTTAAGGACATCGCTGACAGCAGAAGGACCTCCGGTAGACGCTCCCAGGCAGAGGATCTTAAAATCGGTCGTGTTTCCCGAAAAAGCTTTTTCTGTGCTGGAAGAATCTTTTTTTTGACTGTTTTCCGTAAGCTCCTTCAATTTTTCCACAAGGGAGTCAAAAAACTCTTTTTTGTATGAGTTCAGGGCCGGCTTCTCGATAAATCCAACGGAATATGAGAATTTCTGTGAGATTTCTGCCTTTGACTCTGTTAGTATAAGGATGGGAACGCCAAGCTGTTTTGAAATTGAGACCAGTGAGTGACTTCCTTCAATTTCGGGCATGTCGCTGTCGGCAAGAACTGCGTCCGGAAGAGACTCCTTTGCGGCCTGTATGAGCCTTTTCCCGTTTGAGACAGATGAAATTATGCTTATATGGGGATAATTTTTAAGATTCTGCTCTAAAATCGCGCGGACTACGGCAGAATCGTCAGCAATTATGATTTTCATTTCCAGCTCTCCATTATTCATCAGGTTTTATGAGCCCTGTAGAAAAGAATTTTTTGAGAAGATAATCAGGTGAAATCAAAATCTGCTTTCTCAAAATATTCCCGTTCTTTCCGCCCGTGGAAAAACCGATTGCCGATACTCCGCATTTTGCCTGCTGGTCACGGATTCCCAGGGGCAGAAGCCTGAGATTTGAAGTGTCTATGATTTTGCTTGAAATTGACGTGTTCACGGAAATGGCGAAATTCCCGCTGGCAGGAAAAGCCGTGTTCGTGTAGTCAACGATGTCATTCCTCACTTCTTTTATGAAATCCTGAATTCGCATTACCAGAACGACATTACAGTCCCCGGTATGGGAACAGTTGAACTGCCTTTCAAGCAGCTCCCCGATGTGGATATGGGGAAGGGTTTCCCGGTTGAAGACTATATTTTTAACGTCTTTTTCAACATCAAGAAAAACGCCGAAAAGAACATCCTTGGACTGGATGAGAAAATCAACTGTATCGTATGCAATGCACGTAAAATGATTAAACGAATCCAAGGTCTTTCCTTATAAGATTTTCAAAAGCATTTGTATTCATGGCAGGAATTTCTTCTCCGCCATATCCAAGCGTCCCGATAAAAAAGCCTTCATCGTTGTTTCCGGGAATCAGGTTTAAATCGCTTTCCGCCATGTCTGTAAAAAAGAGAATGTCTGAGATATGGATAGAAAGCTGGTCGTCATCCCGCTTCAGGATTAAGAAGAGAGGCTCTTTTGGCGGCGTGCTGTCTTCTTCCCCAATCAGCTGCCTGGGATTGATGACAGTGAAAGGGTCTCCCCGCCGGTTCATGACGCCTTCGATATACGGGGGCATAAAAGGAAGCTTATAGACAGAAGCGTCGCGGATAATCTCAAGCACGTCCCGGGAGCGAACGGCATACTTTTTTTCCCCGATTGAGAAAATGAGCCATGTGGTGAGTTTTTTTTCTTCGGCTATCTCTATTTCGCTTGATGTGTTTGCGGCGATTTTTTCGACTATTTCTTCATTCATTCGTCTTCGCCTCCGTTATTCTTTTTTGTCAGCTCGCCTGCAATCATCTTGAGATTCTGTGAAGCCTGGGAAATATTCTCCGTAGCGCTGCTGAAATTCTCAACACCGGCTGCAATCTGCTTGAGGGTTATCAAAATCTGCTCGCTTGCCATGGCCTGCTGCTGAATAATCGTGGTGATTTCGCCTGCGCTTCCAGCCGTTACTTCGCTGGCATTTTTTATGCTGGTAAATCGCTCTTCAAGGCTCTTGGCGTTCTCGACGCCATTCTGGATTTTTTCAGTTCCGTTTTCTGAGGCAATGATGAGAGTGTCCGAGCTTTGCTGGATTTCAGTGATTTTTGACTTGATTTCCTTGGTACCGTCAATGATGCCGTCCGCGAGACGACGGATTTCCGTGGCGACGATATGGAAATTCCTTCCGGCCTCTCCCGCGCTGGAAGCCTCAAGCTCCGCGTTGAAAGCGATGATTTTCGCCTGATCAGCGACAGAGTTGATGAGGGTTACGATGTCCCAGATGTTTTCGATTTTATCGCCCAGAGACTTGATTCCTTCGATTGTCTTTTGGTTTGCCTCGGCGATTTCCGTAAGCTGATTGACGTTCTGCTCAAGATAAGTTACGCCCTCGACTACATCGCCACTTGTGTTTTTTGCGACTGACGCTACATCGACGATTTTTTTAGAAATACTTTCGGAAAGGGAAGTGTTGTCTTCCATCGTGGCGACAATTTCTTTTACGGCCGCACTCTGATCCTGGGCAGTGGCAGCGTTTTCCTTTGCAGCTACGATAAGGTTTTGCATCTCACTGAAAATCTTTGAGCTGACGCTTTTTTCTTTTTCGTTGGTTTTTGACTGGGTTGTGGCATTGATTAATACACAGGCAAGAATCAAAATCGCCACTACAATCATAATGATTCTTGTGGAAGATTTAATTGATCCGTTGAAATCCGCGATTTCTCCCTCTATGACCGCAAACCATGGAGTCAATCCGATTTTACGGACTGCGAAGAAATACTTGCCCTGAACGAATTCCTGGGTGGAATTGTCAAAATAAATGGACATATTGTATTTGCTTTTGTCAATTTTTGTTTCGTCAATATAATTCCTGCTCAGGACTGCGCTGGGGTCGCTGTTTGTAAGGTAAACTCCGTTCTCGTCAACGAAATTTATTACCGTGTTTACGGACAAATTGATTCCTTCCACGATTTCCATAAGACTTGTTAAAGACATGTCTACCGCAAGAACGCCGATAAAATCATCATTGTCATCGTATATTGCTTTTGAAAAAGTTGAGAATAATTCACCGCTGTCTTGAGAAATATAGGGAGCGCTCATATAAATCTCGCCCATATAGTCTTTTGCGTTAACAAACCAGTCTTGTTCTATATGGTCGGAATCATAGGCGGCCTGTGAATTGTCACCGATAATGAAATAACCGCCATTTGTGCTGCCTTCCGCCGTCCCGTAATAGACTGCGCGGCACTGGGGAAAATTTTCTTCCATTGCGTTGACAAGATTAGAGATGCCTCTTCTGTCCTGGTCGTTTTTAATTGCCGTCGACAGCATGTCCAGGGATTTCGTCACTGGCTCAAATGTAAGCAGGACTTCATCCTCAAGTTTTTCATTTACACTGTCAACGAGTTGCAAGACTGATGTTTGGATCGATCTGTTCGAAATTATCGAAAACGAAACACAGGTGAACATTGCGACTATTACCAGGGGCAAAATCAAAACGAGAAATTGTTTTGAACTCAGCGAAAATAAGTTTTTGATTATTTTCATTTGGTTAAATCCTCCATGATGCTCTTCAATTGTTGTGAGGCCGCAGAAATATTTTCTGTCGCGGCACTGAAACTTTCTGTTCCATTTGCAATCTGCTTGAGCGTAATTAAAATCTGCTCGCTTGCGATTGCCTGCTGCTGGATAATCGTAGTGATTTCCTGTGAGCTTTCCGCCGTAATTTCGCTGGCGTTCTTAATGCTTGTAAAGCGCTCCGAAAGGGCAGAGGCTGTCTGGACGCCTTTCTGGATTTTTTCCGTTCCGCTTTCGCTCAAAAGAATGAGAGAATCCGAGCTTTGCTGGATTTCAGTGATTTTTGACTTGATTTCCTTGGTGCCGTCAATGATGCCGTCCGCGAGGCGACGGATTTCCGTGGCGACGATATGGAAATTCCTTCCGGCCTCTCCCGCGCTGGAAGCCTCAAGCTCCGCGTTGAAAGCGATGATTTTCGCCTGATCAGCGACAGAGTTGATGAGGGTTACGATATCCCAGATGTTTTCGATTCTGTCACCCAGAGACTTGATTCCGTCGATTGTGTCCTGGTTTGCCGAAGCGATTTCCTTGAGACGGTTCACGTTTTCTTCAAGATAAGCGACACCCTCGGCTACGTCCTCGTTTGTCTTTGATGCGACCTGAGTCACGCCGTTGATTTTCTGTGAGATGTTTTCGCTTAAAGCCGTGTTGTCTTCCATTGTGGCTACGATTTCTTTTACGGACGCGCTCTGATCTTGGGATGTGGCCGCATTTTCTTTTGAAGACACCGCGAGATTCTGGATTTCAGCAGAAAGCTTCTGGGCTACAAGTTTTTCTTTTCCGCGCATTGAGCCGATAAGACTTACATTCAAAAGGGCGCTTATACAGCCAAGCAAAAGCATGATTAAAAGTATTACGAACATGTTCCGCTTGAAGTTTGCGTTGAAATCAGAAACAGGGCCTTCCGCAAGAATATACCATGGAGATGCTCCAATCTTAGTTACCGCGTAATAAGAGGTGCCTTGGATAAATGTTTTTTCATTGCTGTTCAACAAAGTCTCTTTTGAAAATCCAGCCTTCAGCAATTCCTTTTCTTTTTCCGGGGTGAAATAATTTTCGCTGATGATTTTAGAACTGTCGGGATTTGTGAGATATCGTCCGTCCGAAAGGAGAATGTATACGCGCGAATTCGGAGAGATTGTCGATGCCGCAACTAAATCTGAAAGCTCGTCAAGCATTACATCCATCGCCGCTACGCCGAGAATTGTTCCCTTGGAGTCTTTGACCGCCTGGGAGAAAGTGGTGCAGGTTCTTCCTGTCCGATCATCGATATACGGCTCGATAAAAGTAAAATCACCGTCATTATCCACAGCGGCCTTGAACCAGTCACGGCTTGAAGGCATCCAGTCCTTGTCAGGAACCCAGCCCATGCTGTTCAAGAAAAATCCGTTTCTCCTGAACCGGGAAATGCTTGTGGCATAGTAAAACATGGTGTCGGTGGCCAAATCATTTGAGATTCCTTTCATGACCCTTGAAAGAGCCTTCTCTTCGTGAATTTCCTGAACGATTGCCTTCCAGTTGCTCATTTTATTCATGTTTGGCTGCAAAACTTCCTGAATTTCCCCCTTTAATTTGTAAAGACTTGCATTTGTCGTGGCTGTCATATTTTTCATGACAATACCCGAATTTACAAGGGAAAAAGCAGCGCATGCGAACAAGGCAACGATAGCCGGAGGAATTACACTCGCAACGAATAATTTTGTTGAAATTTCCTTGAGATTGAATTTTATCATACGCTATTCCTCTTTTGCCTTAACCGAGACAATTTCTTTTAACTTTCTGAGAATCTGAATGCTTGCCTTCTTTTCCGTAAAAAACATAGTGATGAATCCAATGAATTCAGAGATTTAGTTCGCGGCTGAATTGTAAAACATTCGATGATAGAATACTCAGTAAATAAGATTATAATGCAGGTTTTAAAATAATACAAAGAAAATTTTATGATTATGGGAATCTCTAAAAATTGCAATTTTAACTAATTCGTAAGAGATTTTCTCAGCAGCTTTTCAAAGTCCTCGGCACTCATTGGCTTTGCGTATAAATAGCCCTGCGCTATGTCACAGCCCATTTCACGGAGTTTCTGAGCCTGACTTTCTTCTTCTACGCCTTCCGCAACGGTGGTCATGGAAAGCTTTTTCGCCATTTCAATGACAGAATTTACTATTATATTGTCCTTGCGCGTGTCTCGTGCTGCCGGGGAATCTGAGTGGGCTGTGTTGGAGAAGAATTCTTTGTCAAGTTTGATGACGCTGGCCGGAATATCTTTGAGAAGCGCCAGGGAAGAGAAGCCAGAGCCGAAATCATCGACAGAAATATCGAAGCCGGCTTTTTTGATTTCATTCATAGCTTTCAATAGACGTGTCTTGTTGTCCATCATAAGGCTTTCCGTAAGCTCAAGCTCGATTTTTGAAGGCTTAATCTGGTATTTGGATGCGATTTTTAAATATTCCTGTGCGAACGTAGGATTGTAAAGCTGGTAGCGCGAGAGATTGCAGGAGATTGTAAGCGGTTTGGGGCATGTTCCCTCTGGACCGGATTTGTTCCAGCTGTCCAGAAACTGGCACACCGACTCGAAAATCTTGATGTCGATTTTTGAAATGAATCCGTTGCGCTCAAAAAGAGGGACGAAGTATCCGGGTTCAAGAAGCCCTTTTTTGAAGTGCTTCCAGCGGACCAGGGCTTCGGCTCCGATGATTTCCCCTGTGGAGAAATTGAATTTCGGCTGGTAGAAGGGGATGAATTCATTCGCCTCAAATGCGCGGTTCATGTCGAAAATGATTTCTTTCTCGTGCTCGCTTGAAAGGTTCATTTCCTCGCTGTAAAAACTGATTCGTGATGGCGTGGGGCTGTATTTGCCTGCCTGCCGGGCCGTGTTTGCCTTGTGAATCATCAGCTCGATGTCTTCGGCGGGATTTTCGATTGTGTATACGCCGATGCTGAATTCAAGAGTGTAGTGGAGGGGAAGCAGGTTTCCCATCTGTGATACGATGCTTATCATGCTGATGACGTAGTCCTCGATGATGGGACCAAAGCTTGTATGGATGAGCATGACAAAGTTGTCGGCGTAGCGGCGGCAGAGAATTGCGTCTTCCGGGGCTGTTTTTCTGAAATGTCTGCCCAGCTGGCTTAGCACTGAATTGGCCGTCTCGCGCCCCAGGGAGTCTGACAAATACTGGAAGTTGTTGATATCGAGGCACACAAATGAATATTCATCTGGTTTTGCGTTCTGAAGCAGTTTTTTTGATTCCGTTTTGAATTTTTCTATTGTAAACAGCCCTGTAAGCTCATCATGGTTGAATTTATTCTTTGCTGATTTTATGACCATAATTGATGCGACAAGCGTGATTATGCAGAACAAGAGAGAGATACAACTCAACAGTAAATTAATAGAAATCAGATTCAAAAGATAACTTCCTTGCAACGTACTTAGCCTTATTCTAAAACATGTTTTCTGAAAAAACAAATTCTAAAATTTATTTTTTTGATTCCGATACTTTACATATAAGATAAAGTGGAAATCGTTTTAATTAGGAGTTTTCTATGATTCGTGGCTGGTATATCGGTTCTAGCGGAATGAACGCTCAGCAAAATCGTCTTGATACGATTGCAAACAATCTCGCAAATGTGGATACGGCGGGCTTCAAGCGCGACGTGAGCGTGTCAAAGTCTTTTCCGGAGCTTCTCTTGCGCAGGACTGAGGCTGACGGCGTATACAAAACTCCTTTCGGCTCGGCAGACGCAGCCCCGATCATCGGAAAACTGGGACTTGGCGTTGAGACTAACGAAAATTTCACTGAATTCGAGCAGGGCTCTTTCCGGGGCACTAACACTAACACTGATCTGGCTCTGGCAGGAGAAGGTTTTTTTGCTGTTGAGACTCCCTCAGGCGAGCGATACACACGTAACGGAAACTTTATCCTCGGAAAAGAAGGAATCCTCACCACAAAAGACGGCTACCCCCTCATGGGCGAGAACGGAATCATCCGCCTTGAGGACGACAAATTCATCGTAAACGAAGACGGAATCATCACTACAAAAGACAACGAAGTAATCGACAGAATTAAAATCGTGCGCTTTGACAACGAGCGATACCTTAAAAAGATGGGAAATTCTTTCTGGGCCTCAAACAATATCTCTGGCGAGGCTTACATTGCGGAAGGCATGGAGCGGCCGAAAATGCTTCAGGGCTATATGGAAACCAGCAACGTAAATGTGGTGAACGAAATGGTCAAGATGATTGAGGTGAACCGCGCCTACGAGGCAAGCCAGAAGACAATCCAGAG
Organism: Treponema sp.; assembly: GCA_017469785.1. Taxonomy (GTDB): domain Bacteria; phylum Spirochaetota; class Spirochaetia; order Treponematales; family Treponemataceae; genus Treponema_D. Next base: position 12,741 of record JAFUFU010000012.1, on the reverse strand, counting down.
CGAGGACAGCATGATGCAGACCTTGTGGAATAAAGTCGCCCTGGCACGATAGTTTAATTCAGTATCAGCATGATGCAAGTTTTTACTCAATCTTCCCGGCTTTTATAAAAAAATAAGAAAAAACACATAAAGCTACTTGTTTTTTTTTTTTCTACTGTATAATTAGAAGATTTCACACCACTTTTCTGGATAGAGTTTTTTAATGAAAAAAAGTCAGGCGAACAATCAGGTAAAGTTCCCCATCGGGGTAAAACTTGCCATCATAATAGGCTTTATTGTCCTTTCTTCTCTCGGAACAGTTACATTTTTAAATAGCTATTTTGTCTCAAAAGATGTCAGAATCACAGCCGAGGAAAACAATCTTACAATCAACACCCGTTCGGCTTCTGCAGTTCAGTCGGAGCTTTCTTCAATAAGGGCGAATGTCCTGCAGCTTTTGGATTTGATCAATGCTACCAGTGGAAACAGAACGCAGGCGGTTGCAAGGCAGGCCGAGGCGTTTTTTTTTGAGCGTAATCAAAAAATTGCTGAGATTATCGTTCTTACTCAATATCAGTTTACCCACAATCTTGTAATTCATAGCAGATTAAAAAATACCCGCTTTTTTACTTCCAACGAAATTGATACGGATCTTACTGACACTTTTTTATCACAGATTGAGAACAGCCTTGTACGTTCATGCAGGGGTGAAACCATCGCCATAAATGCTTCTCCTTTTTTTAACTCGGAGATGATAGCCCTTTTACTGCCTTACCGGGAGAATGGTCTTGAGCAGTGCTGTCTGATTCTTTCCAGTCTTGAGGATATTTCCATGATTCTTGGCACTGGTTCTGTAAATGAAACCTTTATGATTAATGACAGTGATGATATTTTGTGTCATCCTGAAAATGACCGTGTCCGTTCCGGTCAGAGCATGAAAAACCATCCTCTTGTAAAGCTGATGCGGGAAAGCAATCAAAATAATGAAGAAAGCCGGCAGATTATTTACGACTTTGTTAATGAAAAAGGCAGAAATGCAAAATATATTGGTGCCTATCAAAAAATTCCTATGGCTGATATAAGTATTTTTACTTCTGTGGCTCTTGATACTGTCCTTGAGGGAGTTTACACGACTAGAAAAAATAACCTTTATCTTATGGCCATAGTTTTCTTTATCTCTGTTATTTTTATCCTTACATTTGCCCGCTATGCAATTTCAAGGCACTTGCGCCGCCTTACGGCCTGTGCTGAAGAAATCCAGAAAGGAAACTTTAATACACCGATTATTTCAATGCTCAACACACGCCGCCGGGATGAAATCGGAATTTTAAATAAATCAACCCAGGACGAGCAGGAATTTTTGAACACATTCGCCCGCTTTACAAACAGGGGCGTGGCAAAGGCAATCGCCCGAAAGGAAATTGATTTTGAGCCTCACTTGAAGGATGTTACGATTTTCTTCTCGGATATCCGAGGCTTTACGGCAATTTCCGACGGATTTAAAAACCGCTTCGGCGAGGAAAGCCCGCGGGAAATCATCGGCTTCTTGAACGACTACATGAGCCGCATGGTCAACTGCGTTACCATTTCCGGCGGAACAATCGACAAATTTGAGGGAGACGCAATCATGGCCGTCTGGGGCATTCTCCGTGACGACAGCCTTGATTTTGAAAATCTTCCTGACAGCGATCCCAAAAAGAAGGAACTGGCAGAAAATCACGCAAATCATGTAAAGGCAGACGCCGTAAGTGCAATCCGGGGGACAATCGCCATGCGTTACGCCCTAATGCAGTACAATAAGGATGCCGAAGCCTTTACAAAAGCCCACGAGCATGAGGCAAAGGCAAAATACAAGCCCCATATCAGAATCGGATGCGGTATCAACACCGGGCGGGCTACCTGCGGCATTATGGGCAGCGAAGACAAAATGGAATACACGGCTATCGGCGACAGCGTAAACTTTGCCAGCCGAACCGAAAGCTCAAACAAACCCTGCGGCACTGATATCCTTATCACGGAAGACACTTACAATTTACTGAAAAAAGATTTTATCCGCTGCAAGGAAAATAATTTTACCCTTTCCAAAGAAAATGAGGTAAACGAACTTGTAGTTGAGCAGATTCCTGTTGAATTTGAGGTAAAAGGAAAGGGTGCCCAGCATTTTTATGGCGTCGTAAATATGCCTCAGTTTGACATCGAAGCTTTTTTTAAGACTGGGGACAAAGATTTTAAACTTGATTCTGACTGTGCAAGGGCAGTGGGAAAAAATGGTCCGAAAACCCTGAATGAAATGCGAAATTTGCTTGGAATTCCAATTCCTGAATTTGAATCGGTGAACTTGAATGAAGAAGAGAACAAAATTCAGGTTAAGAAATGATTTAGCCGCTCAATTTAGGATTTCAATTTTTCTCTGCTTTTTAGGTGCCCTGACCAGTTATTATCTTTTTCACACAAGTTTTTTTAAGGCACTTTCTAAGTTAGGTGAAGAGCCTATAGCGACCATAACTTTTAAATATAAGACGGCCGAGCGAAAATTCCTTGAGCGGGTAGTGTGGGACAGGCTCAGGCAGAATTCCCCGGTTTATAACGGTGACACGATTCATACGGCAGAACTTTCTGAGGCTACAGTTTGGTTTACGGACGGTACTGCTCTTGAACTTGCAGAAAATACTATGGCTCAGATCTTCCTGCACAGTGACGGAACTTTGCTTGCTGATTTGGGCGAGGGAACTGCAACGGTAGATTCCAGTGAGAGTGGAAACGGACTTACTCTTACTGCTGCAAATGTCCAGCTCAACGTAAAAAAAGGAACGAAAATTTCTGCCACAAAATCTGACTCAAGCGAAGACATTTCACTTACTGTTCAAAAAGGGCAGGCTTCGCTTTCAAATGGAAAGGATTTTTTACCAGGAGATTCTTTTGCTGTGGATTCAAGCGGACAGACAAAAGAGCTCCTTTCAGTTACAAAACCGCTTCCTGTCGAAAAGTTTCTCTATCATTCTGATGGCATGTGTCCTGTTGATTTTGAATGGAAAAATGCTGGAAATTCTTCTTCAGTTCAGCTTAAAATTGCCAGCGATAAAAATTTTTCAAATGTAGTTCAAAGTCACGATGTTACCAATCTTTCGAATGTAAGCTTAAATCTTCCAAAGGGGCTTTATTACTGGTCTCTTTCTTCTGGTGACGGAAAAAAGCAGACTGAAAGTCGGCAGGGAAAATTTCAGATTATCCAGTCTTTGAAGCCTTCACTTATAGTTCCTGCGCAGGAATACACCTACACCTACCGAAAAGTTCCTCCGTCTGTCCGCTTTATCTGGTCTGAAAGTGAGGCAAGTACAGCCTATAATTTTGCAGTTTCAAAAAATCCTGACATGTCAAATCCTGTCATAAATCAGCGCTCTTCAAGTTCTTCCCTGATAATCTCAACTTTGCAGGAAGGCACTTATTATTATCAGGTAACTCCTTATTATGTTTTGAATCGTCAGGGGCTTTCAAATCCTTCTGACATTGGCTCCTTTAAAATCGAAAGACTAAGCGAAATGACGGCTCCTCTTTTGCTGAGCCCCGGCGACAAAGAATTTTTAGATAAAACAAAAAAATCGGCAAATCTTTCATGGAAAATGGAGGATGAGCCTGTTACATATCGGGTTTTAGTTTCCTCAAGGGCAGATTTGTCTTCACCAGTCATATCAAAAGAAACAAATGAAAATTTTATTTCCCTTTCTTCTTCTGAATTAAAATCCCTCAAAGACGGAGAGTATTTTTGGGCAGTAAGTCAAAGTGACAGTGAGGGAAATGTCTCTGAATTTTCTAAAATCCGTTCTTTTTATGCAATTAACGGAGAAATTGAGCAGCGAAGCGTGTTTCCGCCGGACGGTTATGAAATTTGGTCGCCTCTTTTAAGCGACATGCGCTTTACCTGGAAAACCAATCTTTCTTTCACCCATTATATTCAGGTTGCCCGTGATAAGGATTTCAATGACATTGTTTTTGATTCTGAAGCCAGCGGACAGGCTTTTTCCGGTTTAAGACTTCCTGAAGGACAATATTACTGGCGCCTTACAACAAAAGATGATAATTTTAAAAGGGCAACGGCTGGAAAAAAACTTTTTGTAGTTCCGGAATTTTTGCCGCCAAAAATATCTTATCCGACTCTTGCAAAAAAAGCTGTCGTGAGGCCAAGTGAAGCCTGTAATTTTGCCTGGGATAAAGAGGAAGAGGCTGACTATTATAGGGTAAAAATTTATAAAAATGAAAGCAATAAGCCTTTTTATGATGAAAACTTTATCAGTGATAATAATATTGATTTAAATGTTGAAAATTTAGAGGAAGGCTCCTATCGCTGGGAAATTCAGGCTTATTCTTATGAAACAGAAACTTCTTCAAGGCGTTCGTCTCTTCTTTCTGATTCAAGATTTATATTGCGGAAAATCAGACCGGCAACTCTTTCTTCCCCGGAAAATGGTGCAAAAATCGATGGCTGGGAAGCAATTGAAAATCCTCCGTTACTTAAATGGGCTTCGGGGGAAAGTTATTCTTCTGCTCAGATTGTTCTTGTTAAGAAAAGTGGTCCTGAGGCTGGAGAAAAAGTTTTTAATCAGACAGGTCATTCTCAAAAACTCCCTCCTTTAAGTTCTGGAACTTATGAATGGACTGTAAAGGCCCTTTCTTATGATGATCTTGATATTTCTTCCATGGAAAAATTTACCTTTACTGTAGAAGAACTTCCTCCCTTCCCGGCCCCTGAAGATGCGGAAACTGATGGAACAGACCTTTTTAATGCTTCATACCTGAAAAAGAAGCCTTACATCTTGTTTAAATGGAAAAGTGTTCCGCGCTGTGAAGATTATATTCTTGAAATCCTTGGAAAGAAAAATGAAGTTCTTTTCAGGCAGATTATTTCTGGAAATGAAAATACAAGCTTCAAGTTTGAAGACTTAAAAAAACTTGACAAAGGAAACTTTACATGGCGGGTAAAAGCTGTCCTTATGACGGAAGATAAAAAAGAAATTTTAATTGACGGAAATACAAGCGAAAATAAATTTACGATTGACTACACTCTGAAGGCAAATGGTGGAAAACGAAAGAACAGGGGAGCTTTATATGCACAGTAAGTTCTTTCTTTTTATGATTATTATGCTGTTTTTCTCTTTTAAGATTACTGGTCAGGGTAACACTTCCGGTCATGCAGGACTTGATTCGGCATCTCTTCTTTCTGGAACTCAAAGTGAAAATGCGGCGGAAAATAAAATAATCCAGCCTTTTGAATGGGAAAGTGCGGGGGATGTTTTAAAATACGAGATTAAAATCTCTGAAATTGATGAAAAAACAGGATTGAAGAATCAGGTTTATTTTCACGAAACTACGGAAGAAGAAAACGAGACCTGCCTTATTTACCTTGAGCCTTTGCTTCCTCCCGGTCACTATGAATCAGAAATAAAAGTTTATAATGTCCTGGGAATTCTTGAAGAAAGCCTTACGGCGAGGGAAGAATTTGTTATTCGGCGTGCCTTTATGCCTGAAGTGAGGAGCGTGAGCTATCCTCTTTACATGCGTTCTACAATTTATCTTGATGATTTGGACAATGATGGTATAATTGAGGTTGACGGACGTAATCTTTTCATGCCTGATGCAAGCGGAAAAGAACTTACCCTTACAAATTATTTTCTAAAAGGAAATAAAACAATATATCCGGATGAAGTTTTAAGCCATGACGATGAGAGGAACCGAAAGATAAAATTCCGCTTCGATATGAAAAAACTTGATGTCGGGCTTTACCACATGTATGCACAGGATGCATCGGGCTTACATTCAGAGGAAAATTCAGATTCAGAGCTGATCGTAAAATTCAAAAAATGGATGGATCTGGATGTAGAGGCCGGCTACACTTGCCCTGTGGTTTTGCACGACGACACTTTTCCAACATACCTTGAAAAAATCCTTCCGATGAGCGCACAGGCGAAAGTTACTTTTATGCCGTTCAAACACAGCTGGGGCTATCTTGGAATCGGCTTGCGGGGAAATTACAGCCGGCTTTCCAAGGAAGAAGACGGCTACACGATAGACGGAAATTTGGGAATGGCTCACCTTCTCTTTGTCTATCAGCTTCCAATGTTCCGCAGACGAGTTATGGCCGAGCTTCACGGCGGCGCGGGATTTACCTACTTCAACAATATTGTCTTCCATTTTCCTCACGACATCAATTCAGTGCCGCTGAACACTCTTTCAATTTCATTTGATGTTGGAGCGGGATTTCAGATTTACATAAACAAGCGTTTGTACACAGAAATAGCCGGTGATTATGTCTTTACCATGAACAAGGACATGATTTTGGGAACTTTGCTTCCGTCAGCAGGAATAGGCTGGCAGTTCTAGGAGGTGAATGATGAAAAGCAAATTGATTAAAATTTCAAGGCTGTTTTTTTTCTTTTCTGTGATTCTTCTTTCTTCTTGTGATTTTACGACTCTGCTTGAGCCGTCATACGATGAGCCTGTAAGAGAATTTTTCAAGGAATACACCGAAAATGCGGCCATTGAAAAAGTGACCCTTCCTGCCGGACTAAAAAATTCAAGCGGCATTATCTGTGTTTCCTCGGAAAATGACAGTCTTGTTTCATTTTATATGCGAAATCCCCAGAAGTATACGTTGAGTTTTGACTTTGATTTTAATGAGGATGATGTTCAGGTTGAGGCGGCAAGCACAGGCTTTTCTTTTACCCAAAGTGATGACAAGAACGGCGGTACGCTTACATTCAATAAGGATTTCCTTTATTCTGTGGATGCGGGAAACCTTGGCGGCAAGAATATTTCAGGCTCAATCTCCCTGACAGAACCAAAAAGCGGCAGAAGTTTTTCCAGCTATCCCATAAGCCTTCATGCCAACACGGAGCCGCCAGTCATTCAGGGAGCGGTTTTCCAGCGTTCAAGCCAAAGCGACGACGCAAAATACATAGTCTGCTTTTTCATGCCGAATATGAACGACAGCAGTATGGCCCTTCACACAAAGGACACACACGTAATCTATGTAAATGATGAGAAAAAATACACAAAAGAAGGATTGATTTATAGCAGCGGTCAGAAAAATGAAAGCGGTGACTGGGAAATTTCCGACCAGGCCACGGCTTTTACCACAACAAAACCAGAATTTTATGCCCTTACCGATGATGAGTCTGCCTTTACTTTTGCCCCTGCAAACTGTCCTGTCGGCTACAAAACGCTTTATTACATAACGGGCTGGCCTGTAACTACGGATACAAAAACCTGTACTTTTACAATAGAAGATGATGACGGGCTTAAAAACACATTCGTAATCTCAAACAAGGCAAGCCAGCTTAATCCTCCGACATTCAGCGTAGAAAGCAACACCTCATACTCTGCTGATGAAGAAACCTTCCTTTACACGGTGAAGGTAAATCATGACGGACTTTGCACCGACGGCACTACGAGCGGAAGCGTCACCATAAACTACACGGTTACAGAAACAAACGGCTCTCTTGTATTTGCGGGCGGAACTTCGGCAACATTAACAGGAAGTGCAGAGGGAAGTGCGAGCCTGAGTCTTCCAAAGGGAGAATATGAAATAAGAGCCACGGCAAGCAAGAATTATTACATTAGCAGTGAACAATCTTCTGTAAGCGGAATAAAAATCAAAAAGCCTGCAATTTATTACATAAGCGAAAGCGGCGTAGATTCTGACTCGGCATCAGGAGCAAAGGGCGAGCCTTACAGGACGATTCAGTATGCGCTTAATGTATTCCGCAGCGGAATTGATTCCGGAGATTATGACAGCGATGGCATCTGCAACATTTATGTTATGACAGACCTGACGCCGCCAGAGGATTTTGACTTTAGCAGCAACAACAATTCTTTTGTGGAGATTACATCCGCACTTTCTGGAGCTACAGTAAACATCACAGGCTACGGCGGAAGCCGAACGATAAGCGCGAAAAATAATGGAACTGCGATTCGCTCTCTGTTGAAGGTAGCCGCAGGAACTGTAACTGTAGATGAAATAAACTTTACCGGCGGATATACAAACAGTCCCGATAAACCCATTATTGCGCTTGCGGGAAGCGCCACGGTTTCCATTTCAAATTCAAAGATTTACGGAAACACTCTTGCCTCTGATACTGATAATGTTCTGTCACTCATACAGTCAGGCGGATCTCTTAAAATGAAAAATGTTGTTATGTCTGACAATTTTCAGGATGTCGTTTCCGGTGTGGATCCGCAGCATGCTCCGTCTTTCCTGGCAATCCATCAGACTGGCGGAAATGTTACGCTTGATGACTGTTCAATTACAAGTTCGGGAACAGGGCACGGCACATACTGGACTTTGATTAGCTCAAGCGGCGGAACCCTTACTATGAATGGCGGCTCAATAAAAGACAACACCAGTTGCAGCGCTGTTTTTGAAAATGGGGCAGACATGACTATTAATAATGCTGTCATTAATAATAACGGAGACGAATGGGGAAGCATAATCTTTAATTACGGAACGCTAACTGTAAATGGCGGCTCCATTACTAACAACACTGGCGGCTACAACGGACTTATCACAAACTCTGATACAGGAAACGCAACATTCACAGGAACAGTAATAAAGAACAATACTCTTGCTGAAAATGCCGGCGCCGGTTCGGGAGATGATTATTATAATTGCGGAGCTGCATTCTGGAATAAAGGTAGCCTTACTCTTGACGGCTGTACTGTTTCTGGAAACACAATAAACAGCGTAAACGGAAGAGGCGCCGGTATTTACATGCAGACTGAAACGGGTCTGACCTTAAAGGGAAAGAATTATATCTACGACAACTACAACAAGGGCTTTGCGACTCCAAAAAGGGATGACATCTATCTGCCTACAGGCGGCACAATTACAGTAGAGGGCAACATCTCAGGAAGCAAAATCGGCGTAAACGTTCCGTGGGAATCATCTGATTCTGGCGCGCCACGAATCGGAGTGCCAGCCGCCTTTACATCAGGATACGGTTATGGCACTACAAACGCAAGTCTTCCGGGCGAAATCTTTATCGCAGAAAACGGCTACGGCGTTAGCACAGACAGCTCTGGCGAAGCGGCCTTTGCCGTAAGCGGCGGCGGAATGTACACGGCACTGGATTACACCGTAAACCTGACCGCTTCTTCTGTCAGCGTTTATCCGGATACCGAAAAAAACATTAACATAGCTGTAAGCGGCTCGCGAAAAGAAAGCGGCGGAACGCCGACACAACTTTACTACAATAATGAAGATAATAAATTCTATATTGATGAAGCGTATACAACAAAAGCTGCAGATAACAATACTGTAACATTTGCCGCTGTGCTGTATAACGGAGCAACAAAAGTCTCTGACTGTACCGTAAACTCTGCTTCAGAAACTGGTAAAATCGCAGTCACAATACCAAAAATCTCGTATGAAGAAACTTACACTCTTAGAATAACTTCTACCTTCCTTGGAGTGACAAAGGATACGAGTGTTGAGTACGCGGTAAAAAAGATTGTGTCTGTAGCTTCGCTTTCAGAAGCTCCGACTTCAGGAACATATTCTCTCTCTACACTCAGCGAATTGGAGAAGATAAAAGACTGGGTCTCAAGTAACAATACTTTGCAAAATGTAACTTTCACCCTTGAAGATGATATTGATACAAACGGTGAAGAATTGATTATCGGTTATTATAAATATAATGATTCTGCAAACCGTGCCTTTATGGGAGTTTTTGACGGCAATAATCATTCAATTACAAATAACATTTCTGCAAGCAGTGTTAATACAGATGCAAGAATTGCACTTTTCCCTTATGTAAAAGGTTCTTCTACTGTTATTAAAAATCTTACAGTAAAAGGCACTTCTACACGAGGCTCAATTGTTGGATATCTGGATGAATATGCAACAGTGGAAAACTGTATTTCAGAAACTACAATTGATACCAGCGTAAAATATATTGGCGGTGTAGTATGTGATTTAGAAAAAGGATATATTAAGAATTGTATTAATAAGGGAGCAATTACTTCAACTTCCTCTAGCACTGGAGGAATTTTAGGATATACAAATAGTGGAAGTGGCGCTATTGATAGATGTATTAATAAAGGAGAAATAGCAGGTACAGCTGGCTTTAAGGGTGGGATTGTAGGCTATATGCAATCCGCGATTCCAATTACTAATTGCAAAAATTCTGGAAATATAATTGGATCAAGTAATTATATAGGAGGTATTTTTGGATTCATTGCTTCATCTAGCGCAAAGCTTAACAATAACTGTAATTTAGGAGAAGTTAAGAACGGAGGAGGTATTATCGGTTCCTCCGATGCACGAACAACTACAATATATAACAATTGTAATTCCAATACAGCACAGTATGGCATAATTAAATATTTTGACACTTACATCGAAGCTCTGGCAGCTAATAATAATTATTCATTAAACGTCTATACAACAGCCCTATATCCATCTACGGCAAGTGGTTCATTTAATCCTTCTACAATTACAGAATTACAAATAAAATCTTTTGAACTTAGTGAAGCAGGCAGCGTTGTAGAAAGTCTTAATAACTGGGCAACAACAAACAGCACAACTTCACTGACGTATGCTTCATGGAAGCTGAATGCAGAAGGCAAACCAGAACTTGACCTCGGAGAAATGGATACCTGGTAAGTCTTGTGGAAATGTATTGATAATTTGATTTGACAACTAAATGGAGACAGATATATGAACAAAAAGGCACTGATTACAAAACTAACTCTTTTGTGTGCGGGGCTAGCCGGGTAATGCGCCATGAGGGGCTTGACGGGGTTTTAAGTTTATCTTACTCTACCAGAGTTCACTCTAGTAGAGTAAACTCTAGTGAATTGTAATATGACAGGATAAACGGAGATGTTTATGGAAAGATTTTTAGGCAGAGACAGTGAATTTTCAACTCTTCAGGAACTTTACAATAAGAACTCTTTCCAGATGCTCGTTATTTACGGACGCAGGCGTGTTGGAAAAACAGCCCTTATCAATCGTTTTATCAAGAAAAATAAATGCAAGGCCGTGTCATTTGTAAGCATGGAAATGGCTGAAAGCGAGCTTGTGTCTCGCATGGGGCAAGATGTTCTTGAAAGTCTTGCTCCTTCTTTGAGCGGAAAAATCAAGTTTGAATCCTTTGACGCCATTTTTGATTTTATTGGAGAAGCTGCTGCGAAAGAAAAAATTATCTTTGTCATTGATGAATATCCCTATCTTGCAAAATCGTGCCCTTACATGAATTCCCTGCTTCAAAAATACATAGACCATCAGTGGAAAAATACAAACCTTTATTTTGTCCTGCTGGGCTCCATTATTTCTTTTATGCGTGAAGAAGTTCTTGGTCAGAACGCGCCACTGCACGGCCGCGCAAGTCTTGAGCTTAAGCTTAATCCTTTTGACTACAGGGAAAGCTCTTTCTTCGTTCCTGCATATAAGGCCGAAGAAAAGGCTGTTGTTTACGGTCTTACCGGCGGTGTGGCAAAATATCTTGAACAGTTTGACGATAGCCTTTCTCTTGACGAAAACATAGAAAGACTTTTCTTTTCGGAAAGTGCTTTTTTTTCTGACGAGCAGATAAAAACTGTCATCACGGGAGAAAAGTCAAATCCTGTGGCCTATAATTCCATAATTGCGGCCATTGCCGGCGGAAAGACGAAATACAATGAGATTCTGTCAGAGACAGGAATGAGCGACATCAGTTTTTGCCTTAAAAATCTTATGGCGGCAGAAATCGTTGAACGGCGGGAAAGTCCAAAACCTTATTACCGAATTGCGGATTCTATGGTCAGTTTTTATTTTCGCTATGTTCTTCCGGGGGCAAGTCTCATAAACAGCGGCAGAGGAAAGCTTTATTATCAGAAAAAAGTGAAGCCGAATCTCCACGAGTTTATGGGCTCTGTTTTTGAAGAAATGTCAAAAGATTATATTTTGAGCAATGTGGGTACAAAAAAAGTTCCCGCTTTTGTGACTGACATTGTTGAATATCAAAACTCCGTAAAAATCGGAAAAGAAATAAAATCCATAGAGATAGACCTGCTTGGTCTGGATGGGAAAAAAATAGTTTTAGCTGGCGAATGTAAATTCAAGTCTGAAAAATTCGACAAAGAAGATTTGGAAATTTTTGCGGAAAAACTAAATCATCTTCCAGCAGCGAATGTGAAATCCATGCTTTTTTCCCTTTCCGGCTTTACGGATTATGTTCAGAAAAATGCAAAAGACTTCACTCTGGTAAGTCTTGAGGAAATGTATTGAGCCCCCGAACCAAAACGACCGCAATAACGCAGGCGGTCGAGTTTGAGGGCGACAGGAAGAGATTCCGCGTCAAGCACGGAATGACATGTCGTGCGGACGGCAGGCAGCTAAAAGGAGACGAATATATGAAGAAAAGGACACTGTTTACAACACTGACTCTTTTGTGCGCAGGGGTTTTGTTTTTTGCCTCATGTTCAATGATTGACTCGGCGGAAAACGCGGCCTTGAAAGTGGAAACGGCTTCCGCAAGCGGCCAAAGCTCGGGCCAAAAGTTTTCCTTTTCCGGCTCCATCTGCGTGACCGGCGCCCTGCCCGCAAGCCTGTGTCGTGCAGACGGTGACAGTGTCTCCTCCCGCTCTGCTTTGCCTTCCGTTGGAGAGACAAGCCTCTCTCAAATGGATTACTATTTTGTCACCGCCACCCAGACGGACGGCAGCGGAACTTTCAGCATAAACAGTTTTAACAATCCTTCTGATTTTGACACAACAAACGGCGTGATTTTT
>JAFUFU010000063.1 GCA_017469785.1 Treponema sp. | reverse complement strand
GTAACGGACTACACCGAAGGCTACAAAGACGGCGTTGGCGGCTACGGAAGCCTTACGGATTACTGCGAGCTTTCCTATTCCTCAGACGGCGACACGCTCACGATACACACGCCGCTTTCCGACGTTTTGTATTCTGCGGACAAACTGGAGAAAGGCTACCGATTCCCCGTTCCGCTCGCGCTGACAAAGGAGATGACACAATGAAAATTAATCGAAATCTTGTATTTTCATTGATAATCCACGCGCTGACATTCACAGTGTTTTATCTTGCAGGAATTGCGGGCTGGGAATTCTTGGAGCGGTTTACGAACCATATTCGGCACGGAAAACTAGCCGAAGGGCTTGCCTCGCATTTTGGCATCCAAGCGTATTTCGTCCTTGAACTGACTCTTGCTTTCGTTCCCCGCCGTAAGATAAAAGTTTCGCTGATACTGATATACGCCGCTTATTCATTCTGGCAGTGGTTTCCGCCGTCTTACACTCCATACAGATTTTTGTATCACGCCGTATTCGGCACGGTCTTGATGATATGCGCAGAAATCGCCAGCTGCCGATTGACGAGGAAACACACGGAGAACCCACAATGAAACACAGAAAAAACTTATTTACGATTCTGACAATCATATTGCTGCTTCCCCTGCTTTTTATCTCTTGCGCGGAAAAAGTTACGGACGAAAACCGCTGGAACGACGACGGAAGTTGCATCGTGTTTACAAGATATTACAGGCAGCTGAAAGAAACAAGAGAGTTCACATCAAAAGAACCTCTTTTGGTTTTTGAGGAAAAGGGCAGAATCCAAGTGTTTGACGCTCACAAAAAAGCAGTGTTCAGAACAAAAAACGGCAAGGCATTTTTTCATCATATCGCCGAATTGCAGGACGAATACGGCTTTGAGGCAATTCCCATTTACAGCACTTGCTCAGCAGCAGACAAAAGCGAACTTCTATACGAAATACTGAATGATGAAACGCTTGCAAGCTGGTTGTATGAAGAAACAACCAAAACCGAAAACAGCCGCTGTGATACATACGCGCTTCTTTGCGAAAACGGCAGGCGGGTGCGTTTTTTTTCTGGTGTGCGTTACAGCTGGTGCGTATGTCAGGGAGGGTGAAAATGAAAGCCCTTCTGACATTCTTCCTCGGCGTGTGGGCATTTTTGGGAACGATTATAGCTCCAGCCGTGCTGTTCATGTTGTTTCTCTGCATGACTGGGCTTATATATAAATATGACGGAACTATGGACGAAGGAACCGCACACAAAAAGGAAAAGATTTACCTAAGGCTTTCCCGGTGATGGGTTTTCCCTACAAAACCTACAGAATATGCTATACTGACATACGCAGAGGAACAACAATGGAAAATGAAATCGCAATTCTAAACGAAGAGGACTTAAAATCAAAGATTTATACCGTGCGCGGCGTGCAGGTCATGCTGGACTCTGACTTAGCGGAAATCTACGGCTACACGACAAGCCGTTTCAATGAACAGGTAAAGAACAACATCGAGCGGTTCGACGAGGACTTCATGTTCCAGCTGACGGAAGAGGAATTCCGCGGCATCTCAAACTTGATGTCGAAAATTTCGACATCAAGTTGGGGTGGCACAAGAAAATTACCCCGTGCCTTCACCGAGCAGGGCGTTTACATGCTGATGACCGTACTGAAAGGCGACCTTGCCGTAAAGCAGAGCAAGGCACTTGTCCGCATCTTCAAGCAGATGAAGGATTTTATCGTGGACAACCAGAGCGTTTTGGACAGACGCGATTATCTCCGCTTGTCGCTGCAGACGGCGGAAAATACCCGCGACATGATTGAAATCCGGCAGTCGCTCTCGGAGCTTGACGACAAGGTGGCTGATGTTGTTAACAAACTCGGCGAGTGCGTCACCAAATCGGAGCTTTCGACGATTCTGCTTGATTTTTCAAAACCTGTTACGAAAATCGGCTGGCTCATTCTTGACGGTCAGCCTGTGGAATCGGACATCGCCTACCACGATATTTATTCCGAGGCAAAAAAGAGTATTTTCCTGTGAGCCTAAAAAAATCGCTCGGCAAGTTCCACGACAGATACATCGTCATCGACTGGGGCGAGGACACGGAGAAAATCTATCACTGCGGCTCTTCCAGCAAGGACGGCGGTCGCAAGGTTACGACGATAACTCGGCTTGAAGACACGGCGGCATACCGTCCGCTTGTCGAGAAAGTGCTTGGCAACGACACGCTCGTGCTGAAATAAGAAAATTCAGCCATACGGGATTGAAATCTGTCTCCCCAGCCCTGAAAACTCGGTAAGGAACCCCATTCACTATCAGCTTTATGACAAATGCGATGAATACGGTTGCCCGCTTTATGTCCTCTGCGATGAAAACGGAAATCCCTTAGTTGCACTTTTCGTCGGTTGACGGTGCTGTTTTTGAGGAGCAAGATTTTTATGAACACACCCAAACCAACCAAAGCCCTGCGGCTCTTTCTTGCCGTTCTTGCACTTGATTTTGCCTATTCGCTTTTTAATTTCTGCGCGTATTTCTCAAGCAGGGCGGACAATCTTTCTGCAGCCGTGTACAGTCTCCTGCATTTTGTGCCGCTGGTCGCGCTGATTCTCCTTTGCGCGAACCTTCATCGCATCGAAGAAAAGCCCCGTCTTTCGCTGATTAAAAAATGCCTGATTGCATACCTCGCTTTTGACGCGCTTCTTGGGCTTGTAACTTTCCGCTTTAATCTTCCGCGTTTTATTGGCTTTTTGTTTTATGCAAAAGGCTGGTGGTTTTACATCGTCTATATGATTCGCTACGTGCAGTTTGACCTTGCGGTAAATCTTGCTCTGGTCGTGCTTTATTGGGTTGCGTTCGGCTTCCTTCTCGTGGAAATCTCAAGCTTAATTGACAGGTCGCAAGATTCAAACGATTCGGAAAAAACTGACGGCTCCGCACTTGCGCTTCCAAACGCAGATGTCAGTCAAAAAATATCCCCGTCGTTTAAAATCGGAATCGCAAGCATGATTCTCCTTGCCTTTCAGACCGCAATCAATTTTTGCATTCACCTTGCGTGGAGCGAAAACAGCAGCGGCTCTGGCGAACACGCAATCGGCATGGCATTCGTCATGCTGTTGCTCATGGCGGCAAAATTCGTGTTCTCCCTGCCGGTTCTTGTTCCCGCAATAGTCGGAATCGTCACAGCCTGTCGGAGCAAAAACAAGCCTTTGCGACACAACCAAAAAGGGCTTCGGATAAATATCATCTGCCTCGTGATTTGTGAAGTGGAAGTGTTTTTGTGGTGGTGAGGCTTCTTGTGAAGATGCGAAGAAGATTTGGCAATAGGCAGGGCAACAATCCCCGGAATAGACTTTTTTTTACATTTGTGTAGTATAATCTCCAAACATATTTTTTAGAAAATGAGTAGGAGAAAAACAAAATGACTGAAAATGATACCTTGTCAGAAAATCAAACTTTCCCAAAGATTATGGGTTTTAGAGAGGCGGTGAAAACCTGCTTCAAGAAGTATTTTTCGTTCGAGGGGTGTGCTGTACGGGCCGAGCTGTGGTGGTTCTACTTGTTCTATCTTGCGGGCTTGCTTGTGCTGTTTGTCGCCACAGTCGCCGCATTCTACTTTTTGGAAGCGTTGGTCGGGATGCTGTTCCTGTTTGTACTCGTGGCGTTCTTTGCGGCAGGGCTACTTCCGTTGTACTCCGTGCTCGTGCGGCGTATGCATGATGTGGGGCTGAACGGAATCCTCGCATTCATTCCGATTGCGGGCTTCGTGCTCTCGCTCATGCCGTCCGCACAGAAAAGCGTGTACCGCACAAAAAAGAAAGTTCACCCCATCTCTGGCACTGTCGGTAAAATCTTCCTCGTGCTTCTGACTCTCTCCGCACTGAACACTGTCGTTACTGGCATCAAGAACTTTCACGCTGGCAGTGGCGAGGAGTATGACGAATACGAGTATGACGAAGGATATGATTATGAGGACTATTATGCGGACGATGCGCCGTCAGAAAAATAAAATGAAAAAAATTATTTTGATTTTTACGATGATTCTGGCGGGAGTTTCACTTGCCTTTGCGAATGATTCAGTGATTACCGAAGGCTCTGAGTCTGTCGCGGTGAATTATGACGAGCATGACATATCTATCGAAGATGAAAAACTGGACATTTATCCCCACAAGGATTTTTACCGGGTTACTGTCCGCTATGAGTATTTTAACGGCGGGGCAGAAAAGAAAATTCGGCTCGGATTTCCTGTAAAATATGCCTCAAGTGCAGGGAAGGACGAAAAGAACAGCATGATTTCCAATTTCAAATTCTCGCAGGTTTTCAACGGCGAAAAAATCAATCTGAAAGAAGAATATGACAGCGTGGAAAAAGACAAGCCCTATGATTTGAGCGGCACCTATTGGTTTGTGAGGGAAGTCACCTTCAGGCACGGAAAAAATATTTCTGAAATCGAGTATGAAGCTCCCTATTCAAGGGGCGGCTGGTATCACCGCTTTGATTACATTATCAATACGGCAGCGTGCTGGAACAACAAGATAAAGTCACTGGAAATAAAGATTCATAATGACAACGAGGTTTTGATAAGCAGCAGGGGATGGCGGGTCGGCACTTATGACTGCGATAATTGCAGTAAGAATCTCAAAGTGTCCGACAATGTTTTTTCATTCACATTCACTAACGCAGACCCGAAGAAACTGAATGAAGTTTATTTCCGGCTCGAACCGAACAGCTATTCTTCTGACCGCAGCATTTTATTTGATGACCCTGCAAGCGGCTGGTGCTACAATATGTACAAGGTTTATAATGACAAGGACGAAATCTGGCTTTATACAAAGGAGCAGATACAGCTTTTCATCAATTATTTTTATGCGATAAGGGGCTATCCGTTCAAGAATCAGAAATTGCGGGAATATTTTGACGGAATGGGCTTTGATGTTTTGAACGAGGCATGCCGCTACACGCCAGACGAAAATTTCACGGAGCAGAAATTCAACGATGTCGAAAAGGCGAACATAGAATTTTTAAGAAAGCTGAAAAACAAATTGTGATTATCATACGAGACCTGCTATGAAATGTCAATTAGGTGATAGAGATTTAATTGCTTTTTCAGCAAGTTTTGAGACGTCAACGTCAGGAGGAAAAATAGGAACGTAATCAATATTGTTTTTGAGAACAGTGAAGACAACATTGAGGAGTTT
>JAFUFU010000011.1 GCA_017469785.1 Treponema sp. | reverse complement strand
GAAAAATCCCCTCCGAATCAGCATCAAAAAATGTTCCTTTAGAAGGACTTTCATCAGTCCGCTTGCGAACCTCAGCATTCCGATTTTTCTGGAGAAATTCATTTTCGCTTTCGGAAAGGTCATCGTCAACTCGATGTGTGCCAGCATGGGAAGCACGGTCGTAGGCGCGCTGGGCGTTTCAAACAGGCTGGGAGGCTTTTCAACGAATCCGCCCACAGGATTTCAGGAAGCAGAATCGAGCCTAATCAGCCAGAACCTTGGGAACCAGAACATCAAGCGCGCGCTCGGTATTTTCTATCGGACGCTGCTCATAAACATGTCAATCGCAACTTTTTTCTTTGCCATCATGCTCATCTTCAAGGACAACATCATAATGCTGTTCGCAAAAGGTGACGCATCCTTTGCCGCAGAAATCGACGCAATCTACACATACGAATGCTGGGATTCTGTTCTGATTTCAATAAACGCTTCCGTGATGGGGCTTCTGTACGGATTCGGAAAGACAAGAGTCTCCATGGTACTCAACCTGGTCCGCCTTTTTGTATACCGCATTCCGCCCCTCTTTATTCTGCTCAGGTTCACAAACATCGGCATTCCCGCAGTAGGAATCGCAATGCTTGTCTCAAACGGTATGGTCGGCATTACATCTGGAATCGTCGCAATCATTTTTATCAGAAAGATAAAGCAAGGTAAGGCGACTTTCAAGATTTAATGACGAATTTCAAGATTTTACTTGTATCTTCAAGGTTTTATCGGTATTTTTATAGGTGATGGAAGATTTATACGAAATTCTAGGCGTATCAAAAACAGCGTCTCAAAGCGAAATCAAATCCGCATACCGCAAGCTGGCGGTCAGATATCATCCGGACAAAAATCCCGGTGACAAAGCCGCGGAGGAACGCTTCAAAAAAATCAGCGCAGCTTACGATGTTCTGTCCGACGAAACAAAACGCCGCCAGTACGACTCCTACGGAAATTCTAACTACACGTCTTCATCAAATTCAAACTCTTCATACGGTCCCTACGGCTGGAATCAGGGAACATGGCAAGGTCAGTGGGCCGGAAATGGAACATGGCGCGCGGAAACACAAGACGATTTCTCAGATGCTTTCGACCAGTGGTTCAACTATGCCCGACAGAATCAGAACAGATATTATTACAAGAACACAAGCGAAAGCCAGTCCAAAGGAGACACAATCATCTACATTCTGCAGAAACTGGCCATCCTGCTGATTGGAGCATGGGCTTTCAAATATTTCTGGTTTTTACTCCCCTTCGGCCCGATTCTTTCGATTTCTGCGATTGTGCACGGATTTACGGGCATCACAAGGGGATTAAGAAGACTGCTTGCCAAGCCTTGACGCCGGGCAGAAAGAGTATTAGCGCTCTCGGAAAATAATTCTGCCGCGGTTCAAATCGTAGGGAGAGAGAGCAACTTTTACACTGTCGCCCGGTACGATTTTGATATAGTGTTTTCGCATTTTGCCTGACAAATGCGCCATAACAATATGTCCGCCGTTTTTAAGCTCAACGCGGAACTGGGTGTTCGGCAATGCTTCTTTTACAATGCCTTCAACTTCAATCGCTTCTTCTTTAGCCACGATTCCTCCAAAAATGTGCAGAAAATCTTTTAAGAAAAAAAATATTTTTCTTGTCTTTTAAAGATTTCTCCCTTATTATTATCTAATAACAAAAAAATTGCAACATGGGAGAATGGGAACATGGAACAAGCATTTATTGACAAAATGCAGGCTCAGCTCGAAGCACAAAAAGAGCAAATCTTAAAATCATTAGCAGACCAGCATTCGGAATATAAAAAGATTGTCGAAGGCGGAGAGCCCGGTGATGAAGTTGATATCGCATCTGATGTCATCGACGGTCAGCTTTTGGAATCTTTGGGTCGCGAGGCATCAAACCGCCTTACAATGATTAACAACACGCTTGAGCGAATCAAACAAGGGAAATACGGAATCTGTTTGAAATGTCACAAAGAGATTCCCCTTGAGCGTCTGGAAGCTCTTCCCTACGCTGTTATGTGCATTTCGTGCAAAACAGAAGAAGAGCGCCGAAACCGCTAGAATCTAGATTTTACAGAGCTTAAAGCCGGCTTTATTGATGTCGTAAATGATTTCAGTATAGCCGGCTTTTTTTGCAAGGGCGCGTGCTTCGTCAAAGGCACAGTCCAGATTTTCAGCGGCATGAGCATCAGCGGTGATTGCAAGCGGCACCCCGGCCTCCCGGAGCAGCGAAAGAAAATACAGGCTGGGATAGGGTTTTGTAAGCCATTTTCGGCTGATTGCGCCCGTATTGATTTCGGTGGCCTTTCCAGAGCGGGCAATGGCCTTTGCCATATCCTTCAGCAAATCTTTGTACCAGCCATCATCTTCATTGAAAAGAGGGTATTTTTCATTGAATTTCCTTACCAAATCAGGGTGAGCCAAAAGCTCAAAGTCACAAAGAGCGAGCATTTCCTTTTCCAGTTCAAAATAATCGGAAATAAGCGTTTTCATGTCACCCTTGTAGTATCGCTTTGCCCCATCTGCCCAGATTTCAGGAGTGTCGTCCACGGCGAAAATTCCCGCACGCTGAAAAATAAAGTGAACGGAGCCGATGAGATAATCTGGAGCAAAATCAGCGTACCTCTCATGGGAAGGCAGCGATATTCCCGGGATAAAATCAGCCTCAAAAGCGAGCCTTATAGTAATTCTGTCTCCGTATTCTTTTTGAAGCCTATGGATTTCAGCGCAATAATCAGGAAAACGCTCCGGACGCATATTTGCTTCCGTATGGAATGGATACATGCTGTGGCCGGAAAACCCCAGCACCTTGATGCCCTTTTCAATCGCAGTAACCACATTCTGCTCAAGGCTGTCTTTCCCGTCGCAAAAGGTAGAGTGAGTGTGCAAATTCGACTTTATGTATTCGTCGCTCATCAGTCAATCTCCTCGACTTCTTCGATATAAAAGTCCGTTCCGTTATTCAAAAGATTTATCTGCTCGAATGACATGGTCTGCATGACTTCCTTCCATTTTTCAATCATGGCATACAGGGCTTTGCTTTCAAAGGGCTTTACCAGAATGTCATTGATTCCAATCCTCTTGTATTCCTCAAAATCATTAGAATCGTTGTTTGCGGTACAGGCGATAATAATCTCGTTATAGTGCATTGAGCGGAGTTCTTTAGTCGTCTCGATACCGTCCTTGCCTGGCATATAAATATCCATAAAAACCATGGAGATTTCAGGAATGTTCTTTATGATTTCGAGAGCCTGAACGCCGTTTTCTGCCAGATAGACTTCCGCGCCGAATTTCCTGAGGAAGGTTTCAAGCAGTTTGCGATTCATGGGATGGTCTTCCGCGACAAGTATCCGAAGCCCCTGGGCAACTTTCTTTTCTTTTGGGCTGACATTATCTTCGGCCGTAACAAGCTGCTCAATTTCCGAGAATTCACTTTTAAGGACTTCAGAAAGAGGCTCGCGCTTCACAGGCTTGTAAATATACCCCTTGTAAAGATTCAGAAAGCACATTTTCGCCTCTTCCAGCATCTGTCCTTCCGGCACCAGAAGATAAAGCGAATTCCTGTTTTTGAGATGCTTTGAATGCTGGATGTCAGAACCTATATGCCAGCCGTCGATTCCTCCTTTCAGAACAAGGGCGATAAAGCAGATTTTAAACGGAAAACCTTCCGAGTCTGCATGCTCAATAAGGCTCAGCGCATAGGATGGTTCCGTGCAGATTTCAACAGATGTAAATCCGAAATATGCGAGTTTTTTCTGAAGGCTCTGACAGGCAAGCAGATTATCGTCAACAATCAAAATCCGGTGCTTTTCAGGATTGCTGCAAAACGAGACCTTGGAAGATTTTTCGATTGCAACAGGAAGCGGAAGCGTAAACCAGAAAACAGAACCGCCGGCAGGATTTGAGCGCACTCCGATTTTGCCGTTCATCACTGTTACAAGATTCCTGCATATGGAAAGGCCCAGCCCCGTGCCGCCAAAGAGGCGGTAGGTCGAAATGTCAGCCTGAAAATACTCAGTGAAGAGCTTCCGTTGTTTTTCCTCGCTTATGCCAATTCCAGAATCAGTTACGGTGAAGCAAACTCCGTCAACGCTGTTGTAGCCCAGTTCCACATGGATATAGCCCTCGTTGGTGAATTTCACCGCATTTCCTATGAGATTAAGCATAATCTGCCTGACACGCATTGCATCTCCAGTGACAAGGGCAGGAAGGTCGCTTGAAATATCAAGGACAATCTCTACGCCCCGGTTGAATGCCTTTATGCTCTCGGAGTCCACAAGCCGCTCCGTAACCGAAGCGATGTCAAATGGAATGCTTTCAAGCTTGAGTTCACTCTGGTGGATTTTTGCAAGGTCAAGAATATCGTTGGCAAGTTCCAGAAGCCCTTCCGCGCTGAACATAATCTGACGGATATATTCGGTTTGTTCCTTGTCAAGTTTTGTGCCCTGCATCAACTCGGCTGAGCCGATAATGGTCTGTATTGGAGTTCGGATTTCATGCAGAGTATTCGCAAAAAAACGTATGGTGTCGTCAATATCAGAATCGCGGATTGACTTATCTTTTTGCATTTAAGACTTCCAGAGCTTTCTGCGCAATGACTTCTGCCGGCTGTGGTTTTATGAGGTAGCTTGAAGCTCCCAGCTTGAGCGTTTGCATGATAAGTTCTTTTTGAACCACGTTTGAATACACAATCACCGGAAGGTTGATATGATTGTCAATGAGGAATTTGAGGATATCAAGGCCCGTAACTTCCGGCATGTACATTCCCGTGACTGCCAGATCGAATTTATTCGGCTGAACCTTTGACAGGAATTCCTTGCCACTTCCGAAAACGGTAACATCTCCCAGCGTTTCCAAGGTGCGCTTGAGATATGCAATGACGGAAATATCTGTATCAACAATCGCGATTTGGATTTGACCAGAAAGAGTGTCGTTGTTTCCCACCGTTTCGGCATCTGAAAAGAAGCGGATGTCCATTGCGCCGCCAGATTCTTCCTCTGAAGAAGCGAGGATTTTATCGGAGATGACCTCTTCCACTGATGAAGAAGAGCGGCCGTCAACCAAAGAATCAATGACATCGGACAAACTCTGCACGACCTGAATTCCTTCGTAAATGGGGTGACCGTCTATAAAATCTGAAACGAATTTATCAAAAGAGAGAATCTTGATATTGCGCCTGAGAATGCGGCGGTCAACGGTGATATTCGTAAGCAAAAGCTCAAGGTTTAGGCCGTCAACATAAGAAAGGCTCAGGTCGGACATCATCAGGATAAGTTTTGGAAGGGCGAGATTGTTGTTCTCTATAAGCTCCGACAGCTTGTATTTGAGGAGAGTGATTTTTTCGCGGTTCAGGCCTTTTGCGATTTCGATGAAAATAATCTGGTGATTGACGTGGACGTCAAGGACACATGGAGTGGAATCAACTGAAAAATCAGAATGAAGAACGCGCCCGATTGAATCGAAAAAAATGTCAAATTTAATTGGCCTGGTAAAATATTTGATTACGCCATACTGAACCAAATCAGCAACTTCATCGTGACCGATTTCCGGACCGGAAACGATGACAGGGATTTTTTTGCCGTTGGGGTCAGCCTGTTTTTTTTCGAGGAATTCCTCGATATCCGAAACAGAGTTTTCAACATTGACAATCACCAAATCCGGAAGGACAGACAAAAACTTAGGCAGGGCATCACGTTGAGAATCGGCGACCTCAACGCTTACATTTACTGCGGAAAGTTTTTCTGTAAGAAATTCGCGAAGCATCGGTGGAGCATCAACAATCAAAACACTTTTCATCTTGCCTAATAATACACCATACTAAAGACGATTTCAATTAAGATAATGCTTAAAATCTTCAAAAAAAACAATTCTGTGATATACTGATTGCAAAGGAGTTATTATGTCAGAAGTAGCAGTTTTTTTAGCCCCAGGTTTTGAAGAAATCGAGGCATTTACTGTTGTTGATTACTTGCGAAGAGCCAGGGTTCAAGTTCGGACAGTCTCAGTTCCAGAAGAGAATTCCCCGCGAAATGAGATTGTGGTCGTCGGAAGCCATGGCATCACCATCATAGCGGATTCTACGCTCAAAGATTACATCGAGCGAATGGAACACAAGGAGCCGGACGCGGTTTATTTTCCGGGAGGAATGCCGGGAGCATCAAATCTGGCCGCAAACCAATATCTTTTTCAACTCATAACGAAAATGGACAGAAAAGGCCTGCTGATTGCGGCAATGTGTGCCTCTCCAGCGGTCGTAATCGCACAGACAGGAATTCTTGCAAACCGGAAGTGGACATGTTACCCAGGAATGGAAAATAATCTTGCAGAATATTGCGGAAGCAAGCTGAAAGCTCAGGAACTGACGGAAAATTCAACGCACATAAAGGATGTGCCTTTTGTATTAGACAACAACCTGCTGACAGGCCGAGGACCGGGAACAGCAGAACAGTTTGCAATGAAGTTTGTGGAACTTATGACATCAAGTGAAACAGCCCGGCAGATTCACGACGGAAGCTGCCAGCGGTAATACGGACATCCGTGCCCCTGCGAGTTTTTGCAAAGCAAAAACTCGCAAGTAAGACCTACGGTCGTACAATGATTGATTCAAGCTCAGGATGCTTTTCCAAATCTTTTTTGAGACCTTCTTCACGGGCCTTGTTGCGATAGTTTGGATCCTGGAATGAATAAGTGAAGTTCGTGTGAACATCGTAAGTGCCCTGCATGATTGCAAAGGCATCTTCAGTCATGACAAGCTCTTCATCGGTCGGAATAACGAACACCTTGACCTTTGAGTCGTCCGCGCTGATGCAGGTTTCGGCATTGCCAGTATTTGCGAGAGCGTTCTTTTTGGGATCGATTTTGATTCCCAGCCATTCAAGGCCTTCCAGAGCTTTTGCGCGGATTGTAGCAGAATGCTCGCCTACGCCTGCTGTATAGACGATTGCGTCAACAGGACCGATTGCGGCCATGTAGGCACCGAAATATTTCTTGAGCCGGTAGCACTCCATGTCCATTGCAAGCTGACAGTCTTTGTCGCCCTTGACAGCGTTTTCTTCGACATCGCGGCGGTCTGTATATTTTTCAGTGATTCCGAGAAGACCAGATTTTTTGTTCATTGCGGTATCCATTTCTGCAGGTGTCATGCCAGTTTTGCGCATGATGTAGAAAGGAAGAGCCGGGTCCATGTCGCCGCTTCTTGTTCCCATTACGAGACCTTCAAGAGGAGTGATGCCCATTGATGTGTCAAAGCACTGGCCGTTTTTTACGGCACACATTGAGGCACCGTTTCCCACATGAGCGATGATAACGTTGGTATCTTTAGGAGCCTTGTGAAGAAGGACTGATGCGCGTTTTGCCGTGTAGAGGAATGAAGTTCCGTGGAAACCGTAGCGGCGGGCACCGTATTTCTCGTACCACTCTTTTGGAATAGCATAGCGGAATGAAGAGGCCGGCATTGTCTGGTGCCAGGCTGTATCGAGAACCGCCACATGAGGAACATTCGGAAGAACTTTCTGAGCGGCTTCGATACCCATGATGTTTGCAGGATTGTGCAATGGTCCCAAATCCTGAACAGAGCGGAATGTCTCCAATACTTCCGGAGTGACCTTGACAGATTTGGTGAATTTGTCGCCGCCATGGAGAACACGGTGACCGACAGCGCCGATAACGCTCATGTCAGTGATTACACCGTGGTCTTTGTCAGTAATGGCGTTTAAAATCAACTCGATGGCTTCTTTGTGAGTCGGGCAAGGGCTTTCAAGAACGAATTTGTCCTTTCCCTTTGGCTTGTGTGTGATTACAGAACCGTCCTGAGTAACGCGCTCAACAACGCCGGTTGCCAAAACATCTTTGTTGTCCCAGTCATAGACCTGATACTTTGCGGAAGAAGAGCCGCAGTTCAAAGTTAAGATTACCATGTGTTTCCTCTATAATAATTTAAAAGATTCAAATTCATTATAGGGATTTGATAATAATTTTTCAATGAAAGGGCTTTGTAAAAGAATGGTCTTTATTTCTCTTTAACCGAACACGGCAACTCAGGCGAAACGCTCAATCAGCTCCCCATAGTTTTTGCATCCGCTCTTTGCACATATACGGGAAAAATAGGTTTCCACTGTGCGCTTCTCCATGTCAAGTTCGGAAGCAATAGCGTCCAGGTCCTTACGCTCAATGATTTTATTCAAAACATTCTTCTCATTATGGGTAAGGCTTGCAAAAATCGAATTGTATGTTCTGAGCGGCTCAATCAATTCCGGCTGAACATAACACTGGCACTCGCCGCTTGTAATCATCTTGATGGCTTGCACAAGCTCGCTTTCCGGGCTTGCCTTTGAGACAAAAGCTTTGGCACCGTTTTCAAGCACAAGATTCACTATTCCAGAATTTGAATACATCGAATAGACAAGGACTTTTATGGAAGGAAAATGTTTTGTCACCTCCCGGAGAACGTCAATGCCAGAATCCTTTCCAAGGAATAAGTCAAGGATTAAAATCTGCGGAAGCTGTCCCTTCATGTCAAGTTCAGTGAGTTTTTCAAAAGCCTCGGATTCATCAGATGCATATCCGGCGCATGAAAAATCAGTATTATTTTTGATAATATCCCTGATTCCAAGATTCGTGAGAGTGTGATCTTCAATGACAAAAAAACTGTGATTCATGTTTACTCCAGAATATTTTTAAATGCAGTTATTTGAATTTTATGGTTCCTTCCTTGACGGAAGCAAGTGGCTTGAGCTTGACGATGGTAATCTGAGAACCATCTCCAGGCTCTGAACTGATGGAAAGCTTTGCGCCGATGAAATCAGCCCTCTGCTTCATTCCGACCAACCCGAAATGGCTCATTCCAGACGCATAGTTCTTCCTTGCATCAAATCCCACCCCATCATCGGTGATAAAAATATACAGGCCTTTTTCTTCGCCGCCAATCTGGTTGCGCATCAACACCGTCACCTCGCTGGCCTTTGCATGTTTGAGTATGTTGTTCAGGGATTCCTGTACGATGCGGTATAAATTCAGATTTTCTTCTTCTGTAAGGAAAGAGGTGTCCAGACTGTCCGTCGCGACCATTCGGAATGTCGTTTCAGATTGCTGGGAAAAAGCATGGCAAAAGTCCATAACGTTAGCCGCAAGATTATTTCTTGTAACATCGGGAGGCGCAAGGTTGTAGCTCATGGAACGGATTTCAGCAATGGATTTGTCCAGAAGCCGGCAAAGTTGTTCCCGAAGCGAATCATCTGAGATTTTTGAGCCCAAGCTCTTGCAGTAACGCAAATCCTGAGCAACAGTGTCATGAAGCTCACGAGCAATTCTCGCCCGCTCTTCTTCCTGACCTCGAATCGTGTAGCGCAGATAATTTCCTGAAGTACGAAGCTTGTGCCTGGATTTCAGGAACACAAAGGCAAGAAGGATAATGACGAAAACTGCAAGAAAAAATACGACATCAAAAATAAGAAAGAAATAAGTATAGCTATGGAGAATCGCCTGAAGATGTTCTATTTCTGCTATTGCAGTGCTCAGCGCGATGTCCATGATTCTTCTCCCAAAAACTTGACCGCAATCCGATAGACACCATAACCGGCAAAAGTAGAGACAAGACGATCCGTTATGGAAATAGGAATCTGAGCAAGAAAGCAGGACGCGAGCAAGGAAAAATTAAGGCTCACGAATGAATCCGTAAAATTCTTGACCGGAGCAAGCCTGTCCGGCAATTCAGCAAGAGTAAAACGGACATAATCAATGATTCCGCTTGAAAGCACGGCCAGGGCAGAAGAAAACATAGCAATCAGCCCCAGATACAAAACAGTAACTCCGGCACTGACGCGAAATTCTTCTTTTCTTCGAGCGAAAATCCATGTAGCGAATGCGACCAGCATACCACAGATTCCAAAAAGAAAGGCGTAAGGCTCAAAAGTGTAACCTCGCAAAGGCAGGGTAAGCGTTGCAATGACATTGTAAAAAGCTCCCACGCAAAGACCTGGAACGAGCCCGCAATAAAAAGTGACGGCAACCGTAAAAATTGTATCGAAGAAGAGAGGTATATGCAGCGTGTCATAAAGCAAAAGTGCCGTAAAAAAGTTCAAGGCTTCAGCGAAAAGACAAATCAAAAGCGTTCTCACCCAAGATTTCATTTCAAATCTCCATTATCTCTATCATATCACATTATGAAGGGGAAGTCTCCGTCTTTCCCCTTCAATTTCCGTCAATTTGTAGCAATTTTAATCTTCTTTTTTCTAATATTTTACAAAATCCTGTAGTAAAATCAATTATAGATAATTTGTTTTATTCCCTTTCTATTCCCTTTTGTGCTGCTTCCATATCGCTCATCATATCAAGGATAATCTGCTGTTTGTTCGGCGGCAACATCTGCCACCTTGTACCAACAGAAGCACCTTCTGGCGTGAGTGTTTGCGCTCTCAATAAATCTACAAGGGAGTTTACAACGGCTTGTTGAGCCTGTGAAAGTTCCTGCAATCTTCCGGGTAATTTTTCGTTTCCGGGCTTCAATCCGACATCTTCACCCAATACAAGATAGTCCACAGGAACATCAAGAATCTTTGCAATTTTTACGGCGACATCGGCGCGTGGTATTCTGTCGTTGTCTTTCCATGACGACATACCTGTACGAGATATACCAACGGCATCGGCAATGTCAGCCTTATTCTTGCCTTTTTCGGCTATAAGGCGTTCAAATCTATCGTTGAAGTTTTCCATTCTGCTAATATTATCGTCAATTTTACGCAAATATTCAATATTTCGACCAAAATTAAGTATAAAACAGTAAATTATAGTCCTTTTATTCTGCTTTTCGGACTATTTACACTTTTTAGTATTTTATAACGATTTCAATACGATTTATCATTGACATAATACGATTTCAAGTATTATTATACTAAATATCAACAAGCCTCTTAGAGGTTATCGTTGGGTTTTTCTTCTGCCCCTTGCTTGGGTCAGAGCTTGCAAGGGGTTTCTTTTTTGAAGAAAAACGATAAGGCATTTTTGGAATTATCTGGCTTTTCCAAAACTGCTTTATGCAGACTTAGGGCTTTGTGCCGCGTAGTATTGCCAGAATACGAAACGGTTTCAAAGCCCTTCTTTTTTGGTGAGGTGTTTCCATGAAAACATTTCCGAAATGTGATTCAAAATCAGTTGGAAAGATTATTGAACACGCAAACAAAAACATCTGCACTGACGGCATAAAGAATTCTAAAAGTTCCACATTTATCTTTCAAGAAGAGAAAGCAATTTGTAACTTCAATCTTCTGGATAAATCCGGCTTCAAGAATCGTTTGCTTAACAGTTGCTATTACCTGTCTTTGACTTTCTGCGGTATTACGAAAGACGGCAAAAGTTATATTCAACCGTTCGACCACAAAAAAGCAGCAAAAATTATAAAGACATTTTTTCCGAAAACAAATCTTGTCTGGGAACACGCCCCTTTCATAAAAGAAGGGGCAGCATCCTGTACACATCACTT
Source organism: Treponema sp. (assembly GCA_017469785.1). Classification (GTDB taxonomy): domain Bacteria; phylum Spirochaetota; class Spirochaetia; order Treponematales; family Treponemataceae; genus Treponema_D. Next base: position 4,906 of record JAFUFU010000011.1, on the reverse strand, counting down.
CTACCTGTTTGTATCAATTCCATACGGAAGAACGCCTGTTATTCTGCAGGCGGAAGATATGAAAGAACTGATTGAAAACAAATATATCCTATATGAAGGAGGAAAATAATATGAAAGTTGCATTACTTGCACAGTCGATTGAGGATTTGGGAGCTGAAATTCTCAATATCACAAAGAAAAACACCTTTGGTGGTGGAAATGTCTATCAGATTGATATTGCAGAACCTGCTTCGGCAAATCCAGCAAAGATTGAACACTCAGAAGTAAAAACTCTCCCACCTGCGGATATTTTCACAACTGATGTTTTTTCAACAATCAAAAAATGTTGCAATGAAGGTGTAGCGGATGCGAATATTAAGCCCGGTCAGAAGATTCTTATTCCACATTTCAAAGTTCCAGCCGTCAAAGATTGCGAAGGTGAAGAATTTGACGAAATTGACCTTGAAAATGTTGTCATTACCGCCGTTCATGTTGAGCCGCGCCGTGTAGTTTTCAATTTCGAGGATATTCTTTTCAGACATGATGTTGATTATGAAGAATCCGGCAAGCCGTTTGAAGAAACACCGCTCGGGGTTTACCTTGCTGAACACTTTGCAAAAGCTCTCAAAGAATACACAGGAAAAGTCAATGTTTCCCTGCTCTCAAAAGACAATGTTTTCAATGAGGACAGCAAGGATTTTATGCCGTACTTCAAGGCGATTAAAAACAGAATCAAAGTTCTTGCTTTTGAAAACGATACTTGGTGGTGGTGGCTGAAAACGCCTTATGCGTCGAACGCTTCCAGCTTCTGCGGTGTCGGCGGCGGTGGTTCGGGCGGCAACGGCCTTGCGAGTTATACTGGTGGCGGCGTTGCGCCCGCTTTCTGTACCTGCTAAGGTGCAGAACCTCTAATCTTCAAATCTGGGCGGCGTAATGCCGGGAAGAAAGGGAGCGTGACACATGAAAATTAAAAAGTTTACAGTCGGTTATATATTCGGTTGTTTTGCCATTGAATTTGTACAGATGAATATAAACAACAGGGCTTTAGAAGTATTCCTGCTGATTTGCCTTAACATTGCCGGAATGTTTATTTCAGACGCGCTTTGCAAGGATTAAACTATGGAAATCGTTATATCTATTGCGCTTGTTATTTTAATCGGCGGACTTGCCGCAAGTGCCGTATATTTGAATCTGTTTGACCGTGAAAACAAAAACAAGGAAGATGAAATTGAATAAAATTATCTACATCAGCGGAAAAATTACAGGTGATGAAAACTATGTAAAAAAGTTTGCCGAAGCCGAAAGAATACTTACAGAAAAAGGCTTTAAAGTCATAAATCCCTGCAAAATCGGCGAGTATGAATTCTTTTCATACGAGCAATTTTTACATATCGACTTCGCGCTTATAGATTGCTGTGACGCTCTCTTCATGCTTCCAGATTGGCGCAATTCAAAAGGCGCAATCAGAGAATGGCACTATGCACAGGCAAAAGGTAAAAAGATTTTATTTTATTACAGCGAACTAGAGAACAAACAATCTATATGTTAAAGTTCGTCAAATCCGATAAAGATAGCTTCCTTTCCTCTGCTAGGTTTATTTTTACGAAGCCAAAGATTTGTACATTCTGGGCAAAGTCCATTAAAACGCTGCTTTTTCAAATCAGAATTTGAAAGCAAACATAAACGCTTTATTTCAAACGGTGACAAATTGATTTCTTTTTTGCAATTTTGACAGACAAACGGCTGAAATTCTGGGTGAAATATTTTGATAAAATCCTGCTTCATAAATCGACACTCGCACTAACTTGAATCATCGGCGGATTTGTTTCAAGCAATGAAAGCTCCGTGATTTTTTCCGAAATCGGGTCAAGAAACCTTCTTTTTAAATCCATAAATTCCCGTTTTTTTTGCAGCTTTATTTCGTCAGAATCAATAGCACTACAATATTTTTCATTTATCTTATCGCGGATATATTTACATTGCTTTTCGTACTCTTTTTCAAGGTCTTTTACTGTCTGTGATTTTTTGGGGATAAACTTTATATTGTCACAAGTAACCTTACTGAAATCAAAATCGCTCATATAATCGCCTTTCCGGTTTCCCGGTCAATAAATGAAATTTTTATATCTATGTCTAATACATCTGCAAGCATTTCTAAATCTGAAATCTTTAATTTTTGCTCTGCGATTCTTTTTAAAAAATCTTTTTTTTCTAGTGAAAGTTTATTTGCAATAAATCTAAAGTCCTTTTGCCTGTGGGTTAATATCTGCTGAATCATTTTATAAAAAGAATTGTCCTCTAAGTTATAAGTAACCCTGCGAGATTTATAATACATATTATCGTTTAGCGTCACAGTTTCTTTATACCTAGCCCCTTTCTTGCATTTTTTATACAAAGCTCCGTTAAATTTTTTGTTGCAGACAGGCTGATATTTTGCAATGAAGAAATCTTCAAAATAATCTAACTCTGGAATTTCACATTCATATATAGCAATGCTGTCATGTTTTATATCTGGATGGCTTAATGCCCTTGAAAGTCCATTTTTTGATTGCCCTACATAAACTACTTCTTTATCAAGTAATAAGAAATAAATAATTCCGTGTAATTTACAAAACGAAGGACTTAATAGAACGGTGTTTGATTCGTCTAATTCCATAACTCCATTTTAAACACTTTTATTCAGAAATTCAATGAAAAATTACTTAATTAAATAATTATTTCAAAAATTTCAACAAATTTACTCAAATTCCTGCTTAATTACATAATTTTCTTATTGACAAATTACGCTATAAAGCAATATGATTGTTTTAGAGTTGCTTAAATAAGCAACTCAGCAAATAGAACGGTTTAGAAAATATCTTGCCTTTTCTAAACCGCTTTATGCGGTGTGTCGTGCAAAATCGACATTTTAAGCCGTCTGTAGAGGCAAGAATACAGACGGCTTTCTTTTTTTTAGAGGAGAAAAACACAATGCCTAGAACAACAAAAAAGAATGTTATTGCTCCAGAAGAGCAGGAAAAAGAATTGATTCAGCCGGAACTTACGGCAGAAGAGCCAAAGAACGAAATCGCAATCTTGCCGATTGAATCATTGAATTTCGTTGCCGATATGAAAATCGGAACTCTGACAACAAACGCAAGGGTTATTAGGGATTCAATCAAAGCCCTTACAGATAACTTCTCAATCGAAGAATACATCGGAAACCCGAAAAAAGCCGCCGACCGCAAGGCAAAATTAAACACACTCGCAAAACAGATGAATGACGCTCGTATCGCCTATGAAAAGGAATGGATGCAGCCCTTCAACGGATTCAAAGACCTTGTAAGCGAATCTGTAAACCTTGTCAAAAGCTGCACAATCCAGCTTGACGGCGTTGTTAAGGAAGAAGAGCGAAGAGAGAAAGAAGCAAAACGCGCCGAAATTGCCGACATCTGGAAAGTGTACGACTTCAATCTTGTTCCGCTTGAAAGAATCTTCAACGATAAATGGCTTAACAAATCATACAAAACAAAACAGATTCACGATGATATAGCGCACATCATCGACCGCATAACAGGCGACTTACAGAGCCTTGAACAGTTCGGAGAGGACACCGCGACACTCAAAGAATTGTATCTTACCACACTTGATTTACAGGCAACCTTGCGCCGTGGTGCTGAACTCCGGGAGAACAGAAAACGCCTGCAGGCAGAAGAAGAACGCAAAGCCCAGCTTGAAGCCGAAAGAAAAGCCGAAGAAGAGCGTAACAAACAGTGGGCGGAAGCTCCTAACGCAATGGCACGGAAGGTAGAACAGAAAAAAGAAATACTCGGAGAAAATGCCCCGACATACAATGTTGATTTCAGCACACACGAAGTAACAGAAGTTCAGCCGGAACAGCCGATAGAAAAACTCTTTGATTTCTATGTGACAATGCCTATTGCAACACTCGCTAAACAATGCGGAATCGCTTCCGAGCCTATTCTTATGAGAGCAACAATGCAGCAGATGAAAGATTTCCGCTCTGCAATGGAATCAAACGGCTTTGTTTACGAAAAATCATCATACAAGGGCTATCTGCTTCTTGATGTTCATGTAAAAGGAAGTAAATAGCAATGCAAAATTCTTTATTTGACTTTCCACAAATCCAGATTGACAAACCTATCCGCCTTATTGAACTTTTTGGCGGCATAGGCTCACAGGCAATGGCTCTGCGCAATATCGGAGCAGACTTTGAGCATTACAGGCTCGTGGAGTTCGACAAATACGCGGTGGCAAGCTATAACGCAATTCACGGTACGGATTTTGAGACCACCGATATTTGCGATGTTCATGGGGCGGATTTAGGCATTGTCGAAAAAGATAAGTATTGCTATATCCTCACCTACTCTTTTCCTTGTACAGACCTTTCTGTAGCCGGGCTGATGAAAGGAATGTCAAAGTCAGATTGGGAAGCCGGACATAGTACACACTCTGGCTTGCTTTGGGAAGTCGAGCGGATTTTGGGCGAGCTGCAAAAACAGGACTTGCCGCAAGTCCTGTTAATGGAAAATGTGCCACAAGTTCATGCAGAAGCAAACAAAGCTGACTTTGATAATTGGCTTTCTTTTCTAAGAAAGAGAGGTTATCAGAATTTCTATCAAGATTTGAACGCAAGAGATTACGGAATTCCTCAAAATCGTGAAAGATGTTTCTGTGTTTCAATTCTTTCTGATGATTTCATTGATTTTGAATTTCCAGAGCCAATAGAACTTGAAAAGGTAATGAAAGATTATCTTGAAGAATCTGTAGATGAAAAATACTACATCAACAACGAAAAATCAGAAAAACTCATTCAGCAGCTTCTTAAAGACGGAGTAATCGGAACAGAGAACAGAGAACAGAGAACAGAGAACAGAGAACAGAGAACAGAGAACAGAGAACAGAGAACAGAGAACAGAGAACAGAG
>JAFUFU010000010.1 GCA_017469785.1 Treponema sp. | reverse complement strand
GAGACTAGAAATTATGGGTATCTCTAAAAATTGCAATTTTTAGAGATACCCTTATTTCGTAGTCTCTTTCACAATAAACTTAGGCTGCCTGTTCACCGTAAGATACATCTGCCCGAGGTACTTTCCGATGATTCCCAAGGAAACAAGAATGAGTCCGCCCAGAATCAGAAGAAGGATTACGAGCGTAGTCCAGCCGGTGACGTCCGCCTTGCCGGTAAAATACTGCACCGCATAGACAATGGCAAGCACAAGCCCCACTGCCGCGCTGAAAAATCCCGTGTATGAGGCAAGGTTCAAAGGCATTGTGGAAAAGCCGAAAAGCATGCGCAAAAAGACTTTTATCGATTTTACCAGGTTGTAGTTGGACTTTCCCAGTTCCCTTTTATGGTGCTCGATGTCAATTTGGGTTATATTCCGCGTAACCTGAAAAATAAGGCCGTCGATGTAAGGGAAAAGATTTTCGAATTTCACCATTTCCTTTACCACATCTCCGCTTACGATTTTAAATGGCGAAAGATAGATTCCCTTGGGCTTGTCCAGGGCAATCTCGCTGATTTTTCCGTTGAACCAGCTTCCTAAGTTTTTCCAGAGCTTCTGTTTTTTTGCCTCAAAATTGGCGTAGACCACATCAAAGCCCTTTTTTGCTTCCTCGTAAAGTTTAGGGATGTCGTAAGGGGAATGCTGCAAATCATCGTCCATAATGACAATCCACTTTCCGCCGGCGTAGTTCAAGCCAGTGAGGATGGCAGAATCCTGACCGCCGTTTTTCCGCAGGTTGATTCCAAGCAGGTTTGGATTTTTCTCCGCTTCTTTTTTGATTTCGTCCCAGCTGGAGTCGCGGGAACAGTCGTTTACCATAATCTGCTCATAGCTGATTCCGGCCGAGCCGAGAGCGTCCGCAATCTGACGGCTGAGTTCTGCGACGCACTCGCAGCTGTTATAGACAGGAATTACGATGCTGATTTCTTTCTGTTTTTCTTGATTCTCGCTCATTTGTAGAACTCCAGTACCGCGTCAATTACTTTCTGCTGGTCTTCATCTGTAAGGCCGTAATAGAGAGGAAGCCGAACCAGACGCTCGGAATAAGCCGTGGTGATTTCATCTTCGCCGTCAAAACGACCGAATTTCAGACCTGCCGGGGCAGAATGTAAGGGAATGTAATGGAATACTGCGAGAATGTCATTTTCCTTCATGAAAGATATGAATTTTGTCCGCTCTTCAAGATTTTTTGTAATAAGATAGAACATGTGGGCGTTGTGAGTGCAGCCTTCTGGAATTACAGGAAGACGGATTTTTCCGTCTTTTTCCAAAGCTTCAAAGGCTTCCTTATATTTGTTCCAAACATTCATTCGGGAATTCTGAATGTCATCGGCTTTTTCAAGCTGAGCCCAGAGATAGGCCGCATTCATGTCGCTTGGAAGGTAAGATGAGCCGTAATCCCGCCAGGTATATTTGTCCACCTGTCCGCGAAGGAAGCGGCTTCTGTCAGTTCCTTTTTCTCGGATAATCTCAGCCTTTTCAAAATCAGCATTTCCTGTATTGATGATGACCGCACCGCCTTCGCCCATGGAAAAATTCTTTGTCTCATGGAAAGAAAAACAGCCGTAATCGCCGATTGTTCCCAAAGGCTTTCCCTTGTAAAAAGAGCAGACAGCCTGTGCCGCATCTTCAACGACTTTAAGATTGTGGCGGCGGGCAATGTCCATAATAGTGTCCATTTCACAGGCAACTCCGGCGTAATGAACAACGCAGATTGCCTTTGTTTTTCCTGTAATTGCCCGCTCGATTTTCTTTTCGTCAATGTTCATGGTGTCAGGTCGGACATCAACAAAAACGATTTTAGCTCCACGCTGGACAAAAGCGTCGGCCGTGGAACAGAAAGTAAAGGAAGGCATTATTACCTCGTCCCCAGGCTTTATGTCACAGAGAAGGGCCGCCATTTCAAGGGCGGTTGTTCCGCTTGTGGTAAGGAGAACTTTTGAAGGTGTTAGCCCCCCCCTAACAGAATTTAGCTTATGCTCAAACCAGGCGTGACATTTTTTTGTAAATTCACCGTCACCGCAGATTTTGTGATTTTCGATTGCTTTCTGAATATATTTTGTTTCATTGCCAGTCACAGGGGGCACATTGAAATGAATCATAAAATAAACCACCGTTTAAATAATATAAATCAGTTTACAACTTTTATCTTATTCTTTCTATATATACCTCTCATATATATTTAATTTTCAAGTTCCAGTTTAAACGGTGGTTTAAAGTGAACGTTATTCCCTACGAAAATCTCGCACGGACAAACAGTCAGTTTGAGTCTGAATTCAAAGCAGCTTTCGACAGATTCATCGAAAAAGGCTGGTACATTCTCGGTCAGGAAGTAAAGTCCTTTGAAGAGGAATTCGCTTCTTTCATCGGCACAAAGCATTGCGTGGGCGTGGCCAGCGGTCTTGATGCCCTCATTATTGCCCTTGAATGTCTCAAGCTCCCCAAAGGAAGCGATGTCCTTGTTCCCTCAAACACATACATTGCTTCGATTCTTGCAATCGTAAAGGCGGGGCTTAATCCTGTCCTTGTGGAGCCGGATATTTCCACTTGCAACATAAACCCGGATTTGCTTGAAGAGAGCCTTACGCCAAATACAAGCGCCCTTCTTGTCGTTCATTTGTACGGCAAGGCCTGCGAAATGGACAAAATCTCGGACTTCTGCAAAAAGCACAATCTCCGTCTGGTAGAAGACTGCGCCCAGTCCCACGGGGCTAAATTCAAAGGTAAAACCACCGGCTCTTTCGGAGATTTCGGCGCCTTCAGCTTTTATCCCACAAAGAACCTGGGGGCATTGGGAGACGCGGGTGCCCTTTGCACTGACAGCGATGAGCTTTCGGACATGGCCCGAGCATGGCGAAACTACGGCTCGGAAAAGCACTACCACAACAAATATACGGGAATCAACTCCCGCCTGGACGAGATTCAGGCTTCATTCCTGCGCATAAAGCTCCGCCACATTGAAGAAATCACCGCAAAAAAGCGGAAGCTCGCCCAGATGTATTTAGACGGACTGGACAAAAGCAAATTCACCCTGCCTGTCGTGGATTCTGAGCATTTTGATGTCTACCACATTTTCCAGATTCGCTGCCAGAAGCGGGATGAATTAAAGCAGTATCTTCTGGACAAGGGAATCAAGACCGAAATCCACTACCCTGTCCCGCCAATCAGGCAGGAAGGCTACCGCGAGATTTTCGCCAACCAGAAGCCCACGCCGCTTGCAGAGGAAATCCACGACACGGTGCTTTCCCTCCCCATTTCCTACGGAACAACGGAAGAAGAAGTAAGGCGGGTCATCGAAGTAATCAATCAATTTCAAGGATAAAAAAATGAAACTTTCAATTTGTATTCCAGTATATAACGGCGCGGACACAATCTCTGAGCTGGTAGATAAACTGCAGGAGACTTTCAGAGGCAGGGATTTTGAGATTGTCATGGCAAACGACGGCAGCCGGGATAATTCCAGCGAAGTCTGCCAGTCAATCGTAAAAAAATACAGCAATGTCCGCTTCGTGGATTTGCGGCGCAACTACGGCGAGCACAATGCCGTCATGTGCACATTGAATTACTGCACGGGAGACTATGCCGCCATCATCGACGACGATTTGCAGAATCCCCCGGAGGAAATCCTGAAGCTCATGGAAGAGGCCGAAAAAGGCTATGATGTCGTCTACGCAAAATACCACAAAAAGAAGCATTCGCTTTTCCGCAATTTGGGAAGCAAAATCAACGACATTCTTGCAACCTGGCTCATCGGAAAGCCGAAAAACCTCTATCTCTGCTCGTTCAAACTTGTAAACCGGGCCCTGATTAACGAAATCATAAAATACAAGGGGCCATTCCCATACATCGACGGTCTCATTCTCCGGGCCACGAACAGCTATTCTGCGGTATTCGTTGAGCACAAATCCCGGGAAGCCGGAAAATCAAACTACACGTTGGGAAAGCTCATACATCTTTGCCTGAGCATGTTCGTCAATTTCTCCATAAAGCCCATGCGCTTCATGATGGGCTTCGGCGCTGTCGTCATGCTCATGTCCGTCGCCCTGGCCGTCTATTTTGTAATCGACAAAATACTTCACCCGGAAATCGCCAACGGCTGGACTTCCCTTGTGGCCCTTATTCTCTTTTTCGGCGGCTTGCAGACCGTCTTTCTGGGGCTTATCGGCGAATATATCGGGAAAAACTATCTTGACCAGAACGGAACCCCGCAATTCACGGTAAAAAAGACTTATGGAATTGCAGAAACTGAGGAGAAATCAAAATGAGCGAAATGTACAAATTATTGAATTTCAAGGATTTAGGTGACGAGCGGGGAAAACTGGTGGTAATCGAAGGGAACCAGGACATTCCATTTGAGATTGCCCGGGCATTTTACATCTACGGCTCGGATTCCACGGTCGTCCGCGGACAGCACGCAAACCGCAATTCAGAGTTCGTGCTGGTGAATGTGGCGGGAAGCTCAAAAGTCATGATTACCGACGGAAGTAAAAAAGAAATCGTCGAACTCAACAAGCCCATGGAAGCGGTTTACATTCCCAAAATGATTTGGAAAGAGATGTAAGATTTTTCGCCGGATTCCGTGCTTTTAGTCCTCGCAAACACCCACTACGACGGCAAGGAATATATCCGCAACTTTGATGAATACAAGAAAGAGATGGCAAAAGATTCTTGAAAAACAGAGTGATAAGCAATACACTTTGCTCTACCTATGAAAAAAAGCCAGAATCTTCTTTCTTTTCTCTTCATGCACATAGCCTTTCTCGTCTACACCCTCTACCCCCTTTTGGGGAAATTCGCCACGCGCTATGAGATGCTTTCATTTCAGTTTGTCGCCCTTTACTGCATGGTTTTCGCAATTCTCTTTCTGTACGCCATTCTCTGGCAGCAGGTGCTGAAAAGGATTCCCCTTACCACGGCAATCGCGAACAAGTCCATAACCATTGTCTGGGGCATGATTTTCGGGCTTCTGCTCTTCGGCGAGGGGATTTCTCTCAAAATGCTCATAGGTGCGGTCCTGATTCTTTCGGGAATCCTCATTTTGAGCACTGAAAAAGAAAAGCCACAGGAGGATGCGGCATGATTTTATACAGCGCAATCCTTATTCTCTCGGTGTTCATCTCCGCCCTCTCGCAAGTCCTGCTCAAAAAGTCAGCCCTGAAAAGCTACGCTTCTTTTATCCGTGAATACCTTAATTTTTATGTCATTCCGGCCTATGCCATTTACTTTCTTGCGGTCTTCTTGGATTTGCTGGCCTTGCGCAAAGTGCCTGTGTCTTTCGTGCCCGTGGCGGAGGCTTCCAGCTACATTTTCGTGCTCTTGTTCGGCCGTATTTTCTTTAAGGAGACTTTCTCAAAGCGGAAGATTCTCGCGATGATTCTGATTCTTGCGGGAATCATCGTCTTTGTGGTGTAACTACACAAATTCCGCAGGAATTGCCAATGCCGTTTTTTCACCTTTTTTTACAGAAATAACTTTATCCGTTCCGCAGACAATCACAGCCTGACCGATTTGAACATTTTTCAGCCGGTCTGTTATAAAAAAGTTTTTAGCGTCGTCACTGTTTGGGCTTGCGGTTTTCTTTATTTCCACAGGATACAGGGTGTTGTTCTCTTCTATCAGCAGGTCAATTTCAATCTTGTCCTTATCCCGGTAAAAATAAATCGGTGCATCCTCACCCCTGTTTGCAAAGGATTTTATAACCTCACTTACAACATAGGTCTCAAAGAAAGCTCCTGCCATTGCACCATTCTGCATGACATCTGGGTTTGTCCAGCGGGTAAGGTAGGCTGCAAGGCCTGTGTCCATGAAATAGAGTTTTGGTGTCTTTACCACTCTTTTTTCAACATTTGAGGAGTATGGCCTTAAAAGATAGACAATTCCAGATGTTACTAAAAGGGAAAGCCATTTTTTTGCAGTCACTTCGCTAATCCCGCATTCCCGGCCTAAATCTCCGTAATTAACAAGCTGGCTTGTCCTTGAGGCAACAACCGTTATAAACTGCAGGAACTGCATCTCATCTGCTACCTGACTTAAACTCTTTATGTCCCGCTCTATGTATGTCTTTAAGTAAGAAGCATAAAAATCTTTTGGAGAAAGGCTTCCCTTTATTACCTCAGGGTAACCGCCTCTATATATTTTTTCCCACAGTTTTTTGACAGAAAAAGTATAATCTGAAAATGCCCTGTTGCGCCCCAAAATGTACTCTTTGGACGGAATAAAACTTTCAGAAAAGGAATCCCGGCGGATTTCACGAGCTGAAAGCGGATATAACTGCACTATTCCAATTCTCCCGGAAAGGCTCTCTGTGGCCTTTTCCGTAAGCTTAAACTGCTGGCTTCCGGTAAGGTAATACATTCCGTTATGCCGGTTTTTGTCTATTTCTATTTTCAGATAGCGGAACAAATCCGGCACATACTGAACTTCATCAAACATGTGGGGGCTTTCGTGAAGCTCCAGAAAAGTTTTTGGATCAGACAAGGCAGACTGCTCTTCTGCAATGTCATCAAAAGTCGTGCTTGAAACGGAGTTTTCATCCGCAATTTTTTTCAGGATAGTCGTCTTTCCAGTCTGCCTTGCCCCCGTGACCAAAACGGCCGGAAAAGATGAAGCGAATCTTTTTAATGTGTCTTCTGCATGCCTTTCTATAAAATCCATAACATTCTCTTAAAAAATATGGGATAATCCAAAGTGTAGTTACATATTATCCCATAAAAGGAAAACTTACAATACCTGCTAATTTTTCTTTAATAATTGCACTGATAAGATTTTTCTTATAAAATAGACTTATGACACGCTTAGTAACAGACTATCTTGACAATTCATGCAAAGACTTTCAGATACCCACCATTGCCCGTCCTTGTTTTATTTTATGGAAGCAATTGGCTCAGGAATTCACGGAATGGCAAAAAAACTGAAGGGGAAAAATAGACTTATTATGAAGTACACAATCCTTGATTATCTTGAAGAAACAGCGTCACGCTTTCCTGATAAAACAGCCTTTGCTGATGTGAACACTTCCGTAACATGGAGCGATTTTCTTGCCCATGCAAAAGAAAAATCCAGTGTTATCGCAAAATATTTTGAGCCTGGGCAGGCCGTTCCTGTCATGATTGATAAAAGCGTCAAAACTCTTGAATATTTCTTCGGGGCACTCTATGCAGGCTGCTTCTATTCTTATTTTGACGCCACTTTCCCGGATGAGCGGCTCAATTCAATGATTTCAACGCTTGGCGTAAAACATATAATTGCTGACAGCCGCTTTGAAAAAAAACTTTCAAAACTCAATGTCACTCCACTTTTTTTTAAGAATCTTCAAGAGGAAAAAGCCGAATATTCAGATACTCGCCGACGCGCGATAATCGACACAGACCCTGTTTACGCAAACTTCACCTCAGGCTCAACCGGCACTCCAAAGGCCGTACTTGTCTCTCACCGCTCCGTAATTGATTTCATCTCGGTTTTCACTGAGATTTTTGGAATTGAATCAAGCGACAATATCGCAAATCAGGCACCATTCGACTTTGATGTCTCCGTGAAAGATATTTTTTCAGGCGTCTTCACCGGAGCTGCAGTTCACCTCGTGCCAAAAATGTTCTTCTCGTTCCCGACAAAATTGCTTGATTTCCTTGAAGAGCGGGAAATCACCATTCTTATCTGGGCCGTCTCAGCCCTCTGCATCGTCTCAACGCTTAACGGTTTTGACTACAAAGTTCCCGCAAAACTCCGTAAAATCATGTTCTCAGGCGAAGTAATGCCTGTAAAGCAGCTTGAAATCTGGAAGAAATTCATTCCGGCTGCAGAATACATCAATCTTTACGGTCCAACTGAAATCACATGCAACTGCTCATATTTCAGGATTCCTCAGGACGCAGACTTGAGCGCCTATACGAAAGGCGTTCCTATGGGGATTCCATTTCCAAACGAACGCATTATTCTTTTGGACGAGAATGACAAGCCGATTACAGAATGTGATAAAGAAGGCGAGGTCTGCGTCTCAGGTACTTGCGTCGCCCTCGGCTACTATAACAGCGAAAAAACTAAAGAAGTCTTCGTGCAGAATCCCAACAACAAGGCTTTTTTTGAGCGGATTTACAAAACCGGCGATCTTGCAAGTCTTGGAACAGACGGAAATTTCTACTACATCGGGCGAAAAGACACCCAGATTAAGCACATGGGGCACAGAATCGAGCTTGGCGAAATCGAGAACGCAATCGCAAAACACGAGAGCATTACCCGAGCCTGCTGCATTTTTGCAGACAACAAGATTACGGCTTTCTATGTCGGAAAAGAGACCGAAAAAAAGGAAATCGTCACGCTTATCAAAGTCTCGCTTCCAGCCTATATGGTTCCGTCAGACTTCATTTATATTAAGGATTTTCCGCTAACAAAGAACGGAAAAATTGACAAACGAGCCTTAACGGAGAAATTAAATGCCTGCAAAGATTGATTTTACCGCCCTTGCTTCTGAATATGGAACGCCTTTTTATATTCTGGACAAAAAAATGGCAATTGACCGCGTTCATGAGATTCAAAAAAGGCTTCCCTCAAATGCAAAACTCTGCTATGCAATCAAGGCCAACGCATTTCTCACAGATTTCTTAAAAGACGAGGACATCCTCTTTGAAGTCTGCTCTCCAGGCGAACTTTCAATCTGCGAAAAAACCGGCTTAAATCCCGGCAAAATCGTATTTTCCGGCGTGGTAAAAACTCTTGAGGATGTAAAAAAAGCTTACTCCCTCAAAGTGAACACAATAACGCTGGAATCAAAAGCCCACTGCGAGTATCTTATGAAAGCCGCAAAAAGCGAAAATCAGCATGAGCAGGCAATAATCCTCAGGCTCACGGGCGGGAACCAGTTTGGCATGAGCGAAAAAGACCTAACGGAATGTGTTGAAAAATTAGAGGCTTTTCCGTCAATTAAAATCCGCGGAATTCACTTCTTTACAGGAACCCAGAAAAAATTCAAGACAATTGCAGAAGAAATTCCTTTCATTGAAAATTTCTGTGATAAGCTAAAGTCTGACTTCGGTCTGGAAAATCTCGAAATCGAATACGGAGCAGGGCTTCCCTACGATTATTTTTCAGGCAAGGATGAAAAAGATAATTTCACGGCACTGGATGAATTCTCCAGTCTTATAAAAAGCTCAAATTTCAACTATGTGATTGAGCTGGGGCGGTATGTCGCTTCTCCCTGCGGAAAATACGTTACGAAAATCGCCGATGTAAAAGGTGACGAAAAAAACAATTACTGCCTTATCGACGGCGGAATCAACCATATAAACTATTTCGGGCAGATGATGGGAATGAAAACGCCTCACGTTGAGCATATCTCGCAGGCAAATGCCTTTTCAGACACGCTTGACTACACAATCGCAGGCTCCCTCTGCACCACGGCAGACATTGTGCTAAGAAAACTTCCGCTTAAGGCACCGGCAATCGGAGATTTGCTTGTTTTCGGCGACATCGGGGCCTATTCAATCACGGAAGGAATCTACCTCTTTTTAAGCCACCCTCTGCCGGCCGTTCTATGCGAGGATGACGGGAAAATCACCGTATTGCGAAATTCAGAGGAAACATATAAACTGAATTACTAAGAAAATTATTATCTAAGGAACACTTTATGGAAGAATTGCTTAAAATTTTGGAAGAACTCAAGCCCGATGTTGACTTCAAGAGTGAAACTGGTCTTATTGACAATGCGATTTTGGACTCATTTGACATCGTGCAGCTCATTACAACGCTCAAAGACACATTTGACATTGACATTACCCCTGCCGACATCGTCCCTGAGAATTTTAATTCAGCGGAAGCAATGTGGGCAATGATAGAGCGCTTGCAGTAACAGCAGCGAAAAACAAAAATGCGCCGCATGGAAGGCGGCGTAAAAGCAAAGAGAGAAAATCCTGTTTGCCGCAAGGTGACAGGATTTTCAGTACTGAGCGTACATAAATCCCGTGTCCCCTGCGCTGAAGCTCAGGCTCAAGATTATCAGAATGAGCGGCACATAGTAGGCCAGCCAGCGCAGGGCTATGTTCTTTTTCTGAATCGAAGCGTACACGTCAATCTTGTTTTCTTTTAATACACTCACCACAAAAATAATCAGGCTGCCCAGGGCAATCAGCACGATATGGCTCTGAAAATCCGATATGTTGCCTAGAATCTGGTTCATGTAGTCCTTTGAGGCCAGCATAAGGGGATTTCCGAAGCGGGTGAAGGTGTTCCGAAGATAGGCGAAAGATTTTGGCACATCCACGATTCTGTCAAAGTACCAGCCTATGTTCACGATGATAAAGGTGCGCACAATCTGGAAAATATGCCAGCCCCTGCTCTTTTCGTTCACATGGAGAGCGGCGTTCACTTTCTCAAAAAGAGGCTTTAAAATGTCGCTCAGGGCAATCACAAGGCCGTTGTACAGGCCCCAGACAAAAAAGTGCAGCTCAGGGCCGTGCCAGACGCCAACCAGCATGAAGACAAGGATATTCGCGATGCAGGCGGGCAAGGTGCGGCCGAAATGTTTTCCAAGATGATTCGTGCACCACTTGCTCAGATTCTGCATTCCCTTGGTAAGGGCAAAAGGATAGAAAATGTAGTCCCTCATCCAGCCGCCAAGACTGATGTGCCATCTCTGCCAGAAGTTTGCCAGGCTGGTCGAAAAATAAGGCTGCCTGAAGTTCTGAGCCATTTTTATGCCGAAAAGCTCCGCGATTCCAAGCACCAGGTCCGTGCCGCCGGAAAAATCAGCGTACTGGTAGACCGCATACATTAAGATTCCGGTCACAAGCAGGCAGCCCGGGTAATTCGCGTAGGCTCCGTCAAAAATCGTTGAGACATGATGCACGAGCATGTCGGCCACAAGGTACTTTTTGAGAGAGCCGTAGAGAATCAGCATGAAACCGTGCTTGATGTTCTCAAAATCAAACTTTCTCTCCTCCCTGAGCTGAAAGCCTGTCTGATTGTAGCGGTTAATGGGGCCCAAAAGGAGCTGGGGAAAGAAAGAGACGAAGACAAAATATTTGAAGAAATTGCTTTCACGCTCGTACTTTCCGTTGTAGATGTCCATGAAGTAGCTGATGGTGGAAAGAGTGTAGTAGGAAATACCCAGGGGAAGGAGCAGAGTCTTTGAGCCCACGAGCACCCGCCAGTATTTGAGGTAGAAGAGAATTCCCACATTCAAAACAAGCATTCCCAGTAAAAGCAGGCGTTTTTTGCCCTGGACCCGCTTTTTCTCCAGCTTGAAGTCCTCTTTTGAAAGCTCTGCCTTGCGTGCCTTGAGACTTGAGTTCAAATCAGAAATGAATTTTGCCCCAAAGAAAGTGATGAGGGAACTGAAGAGAATGAAAGCAAGATTGCCGATTCCGCTGCAGGCATAGAAAAAGGTATTCGCGGCCAGAAGCACCATCCACTGGAAGCGTTTTGGAGCCGTGTAATAAACAAAAAGAGAAATCAAAAGAAAAATAGCGAATGTGAAAGAAAGAAAGTTCATTGTCTGCCCCCTGCCCTAGAATGACGCGAAATTTTCCCTGCAGTCGTTTTCCTGCACACCGTCTATGTAGCTCACGACGCGGATTTTGCCAGATTTACCTGCCGGAAGGGCGACGGTGTTGTTTATGGAATCTTTTGCGAGAAGCATTTCCTCACTGCCGGTGATTGCGTAAACATCGTAGGTGATGCGCTTGGTGTCGGAAAGATTCGTGACTGGAGTGATTTCAAGGGTCTTTTTGTCATCGCTTGTAATCATGTAAAGGCCGAAAATCCTCTCACCAATGCTTTTCATTTTTTCGTCATAAGAAGCATAAAAATATTTTTCCAGGGTATCTTCCTCTTTGTATTTTTCCGAAAAGAAATCGCAGAATGTGTCCGTCCACTTGTAAACGCCATTTTTGCTCAGGTGGTTGTCATCGCAAAAATCCGAGTCTTTTAATGAAAGCACTTCCGGCTTTGCAAGATTAAAGTCGTAGTAGGCAAAACCGTGTTGCGCGGTAAAATCCCGGCAAAAAGAATAATATTCATCATAATTTCCTTTCTGATTCAGATAGAAATCGCTTCCGGGCATTGAGTAGAAAATCAGCTCAATGCCATTCTCACGGCACAGCGTGATGATTTTATCAACGGTATTTTTCCAGTCATCAGTGATTCCTGAAACATTGATTGCAGACTCGAATTTGTTATCCGAAAAGGAACCGTCAGGAATAAAATCCGAATCCATAACGCAACCCTTTCCCGCATACTCAAGCTTTTCGTCAGTGTAAGTGTATTTAAAATAGTCACCGCTGAAAATTGACTTCATCTTATACGCCAGTTTTTTAGGGTTCAGCGTAAGCATCTTGTCCTTTCCGATTGGAAGGAAGGCATTCAGATAATATTTTGGAGAGGAACATTCCAGAAGATATTGGCTTTTTATGCGGAAATCCCTTAAATTGTCAGACACTATGTATTCTGCGGAAAACCCTTTTCTCTGTGAAAAAGCCGGAGCGCAGGTTATTGCAAAATCCAGCTCAAGAAAGACCTTTTCAATCTTATACAGCTTGACAGCCTGCCTCAAAACGGCATAGGTTCCGTCAATCTGCTGCTGGGATGTCCCGGTGCTGAAAACATTTTTCCCAAAAATCTCAGAGGCCCTCTGTCCGTCAACTCCATGGGAGACATGGCTCGCCCCGCACAAAAGATATTCTATGTTATCCTGATTGTAGAATTCATGGAAAAGGATTCTGGCGTAAGACTTGGCATCATCCTTGAGAATAAAAGAAAGCGGAAGTGAAATCAAGAAAAAAACAAGGACAAACAGAAATATTTTTATCAAGAGACATAATTTTTTCATATAAAATAATCCCCAAGTAAAAAGATACTATACAAAAAATCATGCACTGTGTCCATTGTTAAATTTTTTCCTTCCTCTAGTCCAAACAGACAAAAAACGATAATATCGTAAAGTATGTTTCTATATAATCTGATTATCCATCCCATCAAGCAGCTGCTTGAAATTTTCTATATTTTCTTTTATGAGCTTACGAACAGCCCCGGCATATCGGTTATCGGATTAAGTTTCGTGGTTACGCTCTGCTGCCTTCCCCTTTACATAGTCGCGGAGCAATGGCAGGAAAAAGAGCGCCTCATCCAGAAGCAGATGAAAGACCGAGTCCAAAGGATAAAAAAGGCCTTTAAGGGCGATGAGCAGTACATGATGCTCTCGACATATTACAGGCAGAACCACTACCACCCCATGATGGCCCTGCGCTCAAGCTTCGGGCTTCTGATTCAGATTCCGTTTTTTATCGCGGCCTATTCATTTTTGTCTCACCTTCAGAATTTGAACGGAATCTCCTTCCTTTTCGTAAAAAACCTCGGCCAGCCGGACTCAATGTTTAAAATCGGCTCTTTTTCAGTCAACGTGCTTCCGATAGCAATGACATTGATAAACTGTGTCTCTGGCGCAATCTACATGAGGGGACATGAATCAGTCCGCGAGAAAATTCAGATTTATGTCTCTGCCCTTCTTTTTTTGGTGCTTTTGTATGATTCCCCTGCAGGCCTTGTAATCTACTGGACGATGAACAACCTTCTCTCCCTGGTAAAAAATGTCTTCTACAAATTCAAAAATCCAATCCGAATTCTTTATTATATTTCTGCCCTGGCAGGTCTTGCAGGAATTTTAATCGCAGTTTTTTTCATGGGAGGAACAAAGGTCGAGCTCCGGGCCATGCTAGCCCTTCTCTGTCTTTTGATAATCGCATCCCCGCTCATAGTAAGGCTTGTAACTTTCTTTCTGGACACTTTCCTTACTGACATCACAAAAAACACAAAGTCAAGGTGTCTGGTTTTCGTGTTTTCTGCGCTCCTGATCGCACTTCTGACAGGCCTTACCATTCCTTCAATGCTTATCGAAAGCGAGCCTCAGGAATTCTGCTTCGTCGATGAGTATTCTTCACCATTCATTTTCTTGTGGACGCCATTTTTCCAGGCTCTGGGGCTTTATGTTTTCTGGCCGGTCTGCTTCTACGCTCTCTTTGGTCTCAGAATCAAAAAAATCCTGACTCTGGGAGCCGCTTTCCTTGCGACATACGCGCTCATAAACAACTTCGCCTTTACGGGAAGCTACGGACCATTGCAGCCTAACCTTGACTTTATGGAGGCTCAGTTTTTCTCCGACACGCCTTTCAGGATTGTCTTGAATCTGATACTTGCAGCACTTTCATTCGCCCTGATTTCTCTGATTCTCCAGAAAAAATCAAGTCTTCTCATTCCCTACTCGCTTATCCTGGTTTTCGGTCTATCTGTCGTATCTGTCAGGAACATTTCAATTATTTCACGGCAATACGCAAAGATGACTCCGCCCCAGATTCAGACCAGCATCTCTCCGATTTATTCTCTTTCAAAAACCGGCAAAAACGTAATCGTATTCATGCAGGACAGGCTTTTTTCGCCGCTGGTTGACGAAGTTTTTGAGGAAAAGCCTGGGCTTGCAGCTCACTTCGACGGCTTCACTTTTTATCCAAACACGGTTTCCATGGGACCGCGAACCATGACCGGCGTCATCGGCATTTTCGGAGGCTACAGCTATACTCCGGGCGAGCTAAACAAGCGTGATACAGAAACCCTTCAGAAAAAGCACAACGAGGCACTTCTTTCCATGCCGGTAAATTTCCATGAGGCAGGATTCAAAGTGACGGTCTCTGACATGCCATACGAGAATTTTGACAAAGAGCCTCTGACCGACATGTACAAGGATTATCCTTACATCAACAGGCTCTGGACTCATGGGATTTATTCAGATTACTGGTACAAGGAAAACGGTATCGAAAAGACGCATTACACAAGCTCAAGCATAAAGCACAACTTCATCATGTTCGGCATTTTCAAGACCTTCCCGCCGATTTTGCGACGGCTGGTTCATCATGCCCGCTGGTGGAATGTCGCAGGAAGAAAAGACCAGTTCAGCCAGTTCATCGACAACTACTCCTGCCTGATTTATCTTGACAGGCTTTTCTCTGCGGAAGACTCTTCGGAGTCTGAGAAAGGCTCGTTCATAATGATTGACAACCTGGCGACTCACGAGCCGACAATGCTTCAATATCCGGATTATGTTCCTGTCCGCGAGGTAACTCAGTTCGGTCCGACAAAATGGTCCCGAAATTCTCAGTACAACACGCAGGCGGGCGTTTTCCGCTGCTATGCCCGCTTCTTTGACTGGCTCAAAGAAAATGATTTGTACGACAACACAAGAATCATAATCGTCTCGGATCACGGAACAGGAATTTCGACAGAAAAATTTGAGGCCGGGAAAACTCCATTCCTCAAAGAGCAGGTAACGGCAAGTTTGCTGGTAAAGGATTTCGGAGACAGAAGCCCAAGCCCCGACGGAATCCACCTCAAAAAAGACATGACCTTTATGACCAACTGCGACACTCCCGCGATAGCGACAAAGGGAATCATTGAGAACGCAAAGAATCCCTTCACCCTCCTTCCCTATGAGATTTCTGACAAATCTGATTTCGTAAAGATTTCGCTCCCGGAAGCTGAGAGCACAAGGAACAGGTTCAATAAAAAATACAGGATTCCGAACGATGTCTGGTGGACTGTTTCCGGCGACATAACAAAGGACGAAAACTGGAAGCAGATTTATCCGTTCGGGGAATAAGGCTCAAGACTAATGGAAATCCGCAGACATTCGCCTTTTTTTCTTGTGATTTTCTCTTTTCTGACCATTCTTTCGGCTCTCGTGGCTTACCTGAGTTTTGACTCATCAATTTCAATCGAAGACTGCCTTGAGCTTGATTTGCCGGTGCTGACAATCGAGACTGAGGGAGCAAAGAAAATAAAATCCAGGGAGCATTACCTGAAGGCCGAATACTTTGCAATTGAAAAAAACGGCCTGTCAGAGACCGGAAGCTGCAAAATCAGAGGCCGTGGAAACACGACATGGGAAACGAGGGAACTTTACAAAAAGCCTTACCTTCTAAAACTTGACACAGAAAGTTCACTTTTCTCCCTTCCAGCCGCAAGAAAATGGGTTCTCATGGCCAACACCGCCGACAAAACGCAAATCCGCAATTTCTATGCGGAGCATCTTGCAAAAGACATCTTCTCAAATTTCCGATGGACACCAGGCTCTAGATTCATATCGCTTTTTGTCAACGGAAAATACGAAGGACTTTATGCCCTTACCGAAAAAATCGAGGCAGTAAGGGGAAGGATTCCTGTGAGTGAGGAAGACGGATCTTTCGTCTTTGAAGTAAACCAGAGAATGGACGGCGACTATAACTTCAGGACAAGTCATGGCGTTCCTTTTTCTATAAAAACGAATCTGGAGATACTTACTGACGAAGAACTTGAAAGACGTAAAGAAATAATTCAAGCCGCCGAAAACGAAATTTTTCATCTCGAAAATGCGAAAAATGAGTCAGAAAAAAGTGTTCTCCTGGATTTTCAGTCTTTTTCGGACTGGTATCTTATAAACGAGCTTACGAAGAATCACGATGCCCAATTCAAGTTCTCCTGCTATCTTTATTACGATGCGCAGGAAAACAAGGTGTTTATGGGACCTGTCTGGGATTTTGACATTTCATGCGGAAACATCAGCTGGAATGACTGCGATAACCCGGTCGGCTTTTGGATAAAAGACGCTGTATGGATAAAAAGGCTTCTTGAAAGAGAGGAATTCGCCTCTCTTGTCATAAATCGCTGGAATCAGAAAAAAAACGAGATTACAGAATCATTTGAATGGCTCCAGTCCGCATCAAAAGAACTCAATGACGCGGTCCTTCTCAACGATGCGGTGTGGAAGAATATCGGTCACAGGCAGTGGCCGCACGCCCCCGGCTGGAAAACTAGAAAAACTTACGAATCTGAAGTACAATACATGACCGACTGGCTTAAAAAACGCTTCGTCTGGATGGACAAAGCTATATATGACTTACACGAAAATGGAGCTTAACAAATGGATTTTCTCTATACATTGATTATTTATCCGCTCTACACGATTATTGAAGTTGCTTACACTCTTGTGGATAAAATTACCCACAATGAGGGTATTTCTGTAATAGGCGTGAGCGTTGCAATCACCCTGCTCTGTCTCCCCCTTTATGCCGTAGCCGAACACTGGCAGGAAGTCGAACGCGAAAAGCAGGACAAAATGAAAAGCGGGCTTGACCGAATTAAAAAGGCATTCTCCGGTGACGAGCGCTACATGATGACGACAACCTTCTACCGCCAGCACCGCTATAATCCGATTATGGCCCTTAGAAGCTCTTTTGGCCTCCTGATCCAGATTCCCTTTTTTCTCGCGGCCTACGCTTTTCTTTCGCACCTCCCGGATCTTCAGGGCGTGAAATTCCTCTTTATCCGCGACATGGGGAATCCAGACGCCTTGTTTTCAATCGGCTCATTCACGGTCAATATTCTGCCAATCGCAATGACGCTTATAAACTGCACGTCAGGCATTATCTACTCAAAAGGCCACGGAATCCGCGAAAAAATACAGATTTTCGTCATGGCGGCTGTTTTTCTCGTGGTGCTCTACAACTCTCCGGCAGGCCTTGTCCTTTACTGGACTTTCAACAATATATTCTCTCTCGTAAAAAATGTTTTCTATAAGCTCAGGAACCCCCTCAAGTCATTCTGGATTTTCGGCTGTATTGCCTGTACACTGATGCTGCTCTTCGTCTTGTTCGGATTCAAGACAAAAGCCGCCTATAAAGCAATTTTTGCCGCACTTGTTGCCATCGTCTATCTGCTGCCCCTTATACTTTCGCTTGTACGTAAAATCTTCCATAATCTTCTTATTCCCCTCTTTGAGCACAACAAAACCCGAAGCACTATTTACCTGCTTTCATGCGTACTGCTTTTCATTCTCAGCGGTCTTACAATCCCAACCTCTCTAATCGCTTCCTCACCCATTGAATTTTCCGGCATTGGCTCCAGTCCGAATCCTCTGGGCTATGTCTCGCTTACAGTCATGCAGGCTGCAGGATTCTTTATTTTCTGGCCTGTCTGCGTGTACTTTCTTTTCAATAAGAAGGTTCAGTCGGTGCTCACGCTTTTCATGGCCTTTCTATCCATTTCCGCGCTGCTCAACTCTTTCGTATTCATGCTTGGTTACGGAGATATTTCAGCTACGCTAACATTCCTTAATTCTGTAAATTTCAAGACCGTTTCTTTTGTTTCATTCCTGAACCTTATCCTGCTTGCCCTTGTTTTTGTGCTTGTCACACTCACGATTTCAAAAAAGGAAGGAAAAATTTTCAGTTACTCTTTCGCGATTATTACATTTGCAATGATTGCCCTTGGCGTAATGAATATTTCCACCATAAAAAAAGAATACAAGGCATTTGTCGCAAACGGCAACCTTAATGAAGTTGATATTGAGCCGATTTTTCATCTCTCAAAGAACGCGCGGAATGTTGTTCTCTTCATGCTCGACCGAGCGGAAAGCCAGTATGTCGAAGAAATGTTCAAAGAAGCAAGTGAATTCAACGATATTTTCACCGGATTCACCTTTTATCCGAACACGGTCTCTTTCAACGGTCACACCATGATGGGCGCTCCCCTTATTTACGGAGGATATGAGTATCAGCCCCTTGAAATGAACAAACTAAAGGACGAGTTGCTTTACAAAAAGACTAACGAAGCCCTTCTCTTGCTTCCCCGCATTTTTACTGAACAGGCTGATTTTCATGCCACAATTACAGACCCTTCATGGTCAAATTATTCCGCTTACGCAGATTTAAGCATTACGGACGACTATCCTAAAATCGACGGTTACCAGACTATCGGAAAATACTCGACCGCATGGTACAAACAGCACAGTAACGGAGAAAGCCTGGACAATACAGATGCTTTGCTAAAGCATAATCTTATTATTTTCAGCATTTTCCGCGAAAGTCCTGTCATCCTAAGGGAAATGATTTATCTTAAAGGAAAATATTGGAATTCAAACGGCAATCTTACATCCTTCACAAATGTAATCAATAACTATGCCCCACTGGATTTTCTTACAGAACTCACGGATATTTCAGAAAGTGAAGAAGGCTCTTACATCTGCATGGTAAACGAGCTTACACATTCAAGTATTTATATGCAGGCTCCAGACTACAAACCTGTTCAAAATGTAACTGATTATGGTTCTTCTGTGTTTAGTAAAGAGGAAGCATATCACACGAATATTTCTGCTTTCAAACGGCTTGCCTCGTGGATTAACTTTCTCAAAGAAAACGATATCTATGACAATACAAGAATTATTCTCGTTGCGGATCATAGCCGTGCGACAAGCGAAAGTTGTATTGAGGAAAACATTGATTTAGACAATAAGATAGCTGGGGACAACTACCGAGGCAGAGGACATTTTCATCCCCTTTTAATGATGAAGGATTTCGGGGCAACAGGAGAGTTAAAAGAAGACATGACTTTCATGACAAACGGCGATGTTCCCAGCCTTGCCTTGAAAGGAATTGTCGAAAATCCCGTAAACCCATTCACAGGTAAATCTATTCCCCTTGATACAAGCGAAATCAAAAAAGACGGAGTAATCGTTACTTCAAACGATGTCCATCAGGCATGGCTTTACAAAAATCTTTACACCTACCCTATCCGCAAAGACCAGTGGTGGCGTGTAAAAGACAGCATATTCAAGGCTTCAAGCTGGAGCCAAGAAATCGTTGAAGATTGAAATGTTTGTTAATTAGTATTAGACTAGGAACACTGTTTCTACGTTTTACAAAAATGATAATGACAGGAGATTTACAATGACAGAGAATGAATTCGATTACATCATGGCAATCCGCCGCAAAGAAGATGTCTCAGGATTTTCAAAAGATACAGCCCTTTCCTGCACTAAGGCAGGCTGGGTAAAAAACAATAAAGTCACTGATGAGGGTATGGAAGCCCTTGCCCCATACAAGGTTGACAACGCAATCATCATGGCAGCAGGCCGCAGCCGCCGCTGTATGCCCCTTTCAAACTACCTGCCAAAAGGACTCTTTGAAATCAAGGGCGATACAATGGTGGAACGGCAGATTAAACAGCTCCACGATGCCGGAATCAAGGAAATCGTTCTCGTTGTGGGCTACCTTAAAGAGCGCTACTACGAGATGGCAAAAAAATACCCGGAGCTTATTGTTATCGACAACACCGAATGGGAAGAAAAGAACAACATGTCTTCCCTCTACGCCGCAAAAGACTACATCAAGGCAAGCTACATCTGCTGCTCTGACAACTGGTTTGCCCACAATGTCTACCGAGACTATGTTTATGACTCATACTACGGCTGCCTTTACTCAGACGAATTCTGCAACGAATACTGCGTCAAAGGCCTGGACGACCGGGGCTACATGACAGAAGTGAAAAAAGGCGGCGAAAAATCCTGGTACACCATCGGCGAAGCCTTTTTCTCAAAATCATTCAGCGAAAAATTCGTTGACCTCATGGTAAAAGAATACTACGACCCGGAAATGAAATATATGCTCTGGGACGACTTCCAGATTAAGCACATCACCGAGCTTCTGATGAAAATCAAGCGTTATGATGACGCTGAGTGCAAGGAATTCGACACAACCGACGATATTCTCCAGTTCTACCCGAACTTTAAGGAGTTCATCGACCAGTTTTTTCAGGAAGACGAGCTGATTAACTCAACCCAGCGAATCTCATACCTTTCAAACTATTCTGACACCAAGCAGTATTCTGTCGTGGCGACGGAGCAGCTTACCGGCCGTATGCATGTAAACGAAAATCTCTTTGGCCCCAGCCCCAAATGCCTTGAAGTCCTTCACAATGCCACCATGGAAGACTTATACCTCTATGACCTTACCCGCGAGGATGATTTGGCAATCGAAGTCTCGAAGGCAACGGAAATCTCTACGGATTCGATTTTCATCCACTCAGGCTCTTCAGATGTCATAAAGACGATTATGACCATTGTCTTGAACAAGGACGACACAGTTCTTATTTCAAATCCGGCCTGGAACTACTACAAGTCAGTCTGTGAGCTCCGCCACGCAAAGGCAGCCTACTACGATGTAAAGCCCGGAAAAGACGCTTACGAATTCGACATCAAAAACCTTCTTTCAGAGGCAAAGAAGACAAAGCCGAGGATCATCGTAATCACCACCCCCCACAACCCCACGGGAGCAGTAATCAGCCGGAACGACCTTGAAAAAGTCATCAAGGAGAACCCCACTTCCCTTGTAATCGTTGACGAGGCATATCTCGGCCTTTCTACAGTCACCTACGACGCGAAGTATCTTTTGAACTCATACAACAACGTGGTCTTCTGCCGCACCTTCTCTAAGCTTTACGGCTTAGCCGGAATCCGCATGGGCTACGGTCTCTGCACTCCTATGGCAAAACAGGTCTTCAAGCTGGATTTGAATCCCTTCCGCGTGTCAAACATCGGCCGCAAGGTCTGTATCGCAGCCCTCCGCGACAAGGCTTATTACAACAATCTCACCAAGACTATCATCAAGCTCAAGGATGATTTCATCTCCGAAATCAACAAGATTAAGGGCATCAAGGCATACAAGTCTGCCGCCAACTTCATCTTCATCCGCTTCAACGAGAATCTGGGTGAAAACGACAAGGAAATCGACGTTCAGGCCTTGAAGGACTACCTCGCTGAAAACGGCTACCTCACCCGCCTGTGGACAGAGGGAAGCCATCTTTCAATGCGAATCACGGTCGCCCCGCAGAGCGACATGGACAAGGTTCTGGGCTTAATCAAGGAATTTGTAAGCAAATAGGATAAGAGAATGACGATTTTACCGCTCTACATAGACCCCGGCACGGGCTCAATGCTCTTTTCGATTCTGATTGGTGCCGCCGCCACTTTGTTTTTTCTTGCGAAGGCTCTTTGGCTCAAGCTCAAGCTGGTTTTTGCAGGGAAAAAGGGCGTGCAGGAAGATAAATCCTACAAAAAATACGTGATTTACTGCGAGGACAAGCGGTATTTCACGGTTTTTCTTCCCGTGGCGGAGGAATTTGAAAAACGCGGCATCGAGCTGACCTATTATACAGGAACTGAAGACGACCCGATTTACGAGAAGAATTTTTCTTTCGTAAAAGCTGAGTGCATAGGAACTGGTAATGTTGCCTATGCAAAACTCAACATGCTTTCCGCAGGCATTGTTTTAATGACAACTCCTGGCTTACAGGTCTACCAGCTCAAGCGCAGCAAGAACGTAAAGCATTACAGCCATATCTTCCACTCCTGCACCGATTCCACAATGTACCGTCTCTTTGGCCTTGATTACTTCGATTCTGTGCTCATGACCGGCGACTATCAGGCTGACGATATCCGTCTGCTCGAAAAACAGCGTGATCTGCCTGCAAAAGAGCTTGTCACCGTGGGATGCACCTACCTTGACGTCCTTAAAGATAAAATAGCTTCGATTCCGGCCGAAGAAAAGCACGAATTCACGGTTCTGGTCTCTCCTTCATGGGGAAAGAGCGCGCTTTTAGGTCTTTACGGCGAAAAACTCCTTGACCCGCTGGTAAAAAGCGGCATGAAGATTATCGTCCGCCCCCACCCCCAGAGCCGAATCTCCGAAAAGGAAATGCTCGACCGCCTGGTTGAGCGTTACAAGGATAATGCGAACCTTTCCTGGGACAACGAGCGTGACAACATCTACTCCCTCAAAAAAGCCGACATCATGATTTCAGACTTTTCGGGTATCGTCTACGACTACACCTTCCTTTGCGATAAGCCTGTCATGTATGCCAATGCCGAGATGGACTTACTTCCCTACGACATTTACGACACCGGGCATGAGCCTTGGGCGGTTACGACCCTGCAGGAAATCGGCATTCCCATTAAGGAAGAGGATTTTCCCCGCATAGCCGAGGTAATCAAAAATGCAAGCGACAGCCCTGAACTGGCCGCAAAGCGCGCCCACTACAAGGCAGAGGCATGGCAGCATATAGGCGAGGCCGGCAAACGCACGGCAGATTACATGATTTCAACCCTTGAAAAGATTGAGCTGAGTAAAATTTCAAAAATTACTGCAAAATAGCCAGCAATATCAAGCTTTCCTGTCACAAGAAATTGCGGAAAGCTTGAATAGTTGAAGATTAGCGCGTGGATGCGAAAAATCAATATTTCCCTGCACTAGACCGTAGGTCTTTGGATTTCGGACTAGTGCAATGTTTAATCTTTACTCAATATGTCACTTCCCCATCATGCCTAAGCAGGCTTGAAGAAATCACACATTCCAAAGAAGCTACTTCTTGAATTAGCTTTGGCTCTGCAAACTTTAAGGTTCTGAGTTCGATTACAAAATCTGACTGATCGTTTGAGAGGCGCCTGCTTTTGACCGTTGAAGCGGCACTGTATTTTTTTACGGCTTCCATAACAGCCTTTTCCGCATCATAGCCTCTTGCACTTACCATCAAGATTTGCGGTGCCCTGCCTACAGGGATTCTGTCAAGAAGAAATAATCCGATGGAAAGTACAAAAGCGAGTACACAGGCGATTTCTGCCAATCCAGCTCCACATATAATTCCCGTACTTATGGCCCAAAATAAAAAAGCTAAATCCATGGGGTCCTTTACGGCAGTCCTGAAGCGAACGATTGAAAGCGCACCGACCATACCCAATGAAATCACTACGCTTGACTGAATGGTTAGGATGATTCCTGTCGTAATGACTGTCACTGCCGCCAGGGAAATGTTAAAGCTTTTTGAATAAAAAGTTTTTCTGGTCAGAAAACGATATGCCATAAAGATGTAAAAGGCAAAGGCGGTTGATATTGTCATGACAATGATGATATTTGTCGGTGACATGTCATAGCGCGAAAATCCTTCCAGAAAAGATTTTTTGAAGATGTCCTTGAAACTCATGCGTAACTCCTTATAATGTCTCTGCCGCCAAATTGTATTTTCGGCAAAGATAATATTTTGAAAATGATGTCTGTGAAAGCCGGCCTGTCTGCAAGACTTCATTTATAAAGTCTGGCAGGAATTCGTCAAATTTCACCTCTATCATATTTGTATTTAGACCTAAAATCGGCCTGAAAGCTATTTCCTTATCAAAAAAATGTCTTATATCATTGCTGCTCCTGATATTCCTGTCAAATGTGACTCTCACATTTCCTTCCTCCCAAATCAAAGGAACCCGCTCGTAGGCTACGATGCAAACTGGCTTTAGGCCACGGCAAAGCATCTGCGCGATTAGTTTTTTCAAAAGAAAGGGGTATTCATTTTGAACCTTCGGGATTTTTCCTGCCATTATTTCCTCGCATGTTTCTTTTGAAATGGGAGTTGAAATCTTATGGCATTTTCCCTTTTCCCTTTGTTTTAATTCAAGGGAAATCCTTTCGCTGGAACAGTTATAAATTCTGATTCTGAATTTCTCCCTGGGGTCTGTTCCTGACTCATTTTCAAAGTAACAGGTGTTATATATGTCATCAAAATAAATTGAGCGAATCGCATAGCTTCCGCCCTGCCCTGTATGCTTGTCGTGGAGCATAAGTGAGCCAAGCCGAAGCTCCAGCTCTTTTAGGATATACTCAGGAGAAAGATACTTGAATTCATGTCGCCATTTGTCATTCTTCATAATTTACTTGACAAGATACCGAACATTCGGTAACTTGTCAAGCATGAGAGTGAGACGCTTGAATTTTTCTTTTCTTTTTCTCTTTGTGCTTTTCACAATTTCCATTTTTTTTACCTTTAAGAATTCCTCAGAGGCAAAAATCAATACTTTCTACGATTTAAAAGGCTCCCGCCTGCCCATTATCTCAGTGAAAACCAAGGGAATGAAGCCTATAAAATCAAAGGAAGACTATAAAAAAGCTGATTTTTATGTTTTCGATAATTTTGACAGGGCGCATAAGACCTTCCTTGCATTTCAGAACAAGACCGATTCTTACAATATGATTCATTTCACCGGAAAAATCCGAGGAAGGGGAAATTCCACATGGGTGAGCTTCGATCAAAGCAAGCGTTCATATCTGCTTAAATTTGATGAGACGCATTCCATGTTCGGGCTTCCCGCCGCGCGCAAATGGATTTTACAAGCCAATCTGACAGACAAAACTTCTTTGAGGAATGTCTACGCTTATTTTCTGGGACGTTCTATTTTCAAAAAAGTCGGTTGGACTCCAAGAACTCAATTCGTTCACTTGTTTGTGAATGACAAATACCTTGGCCTGTACGCTTTTATGGAAAAAGCTGAGGTCGCAGACTCACGGATAGAGCTACCCTTTGGTGAAAACGATGATTCCTTTTTTGCAGAGGTAAATTCCCGCCTGAACCGGGCCTGGAATTTCAAAAGTGACAGGGGCGTTAATTTAAGTATCAGGGAAAAAGAAAATGCCGGTAACGAGTATTACAGAAATGCAGAAAAAATCCTTAAGGATTTTGAGAATGTCCTCTTCAGTGAGGATTTTTCAGATCCGATTAAAGGCTACCGCCCATATATCGACATTGACACTTTCGTGGACTGGTATCTGGTTAATGAATTTACAAAGAATCATGACGCGGCCTTTCAAGATTCCTGCTTTCTTACCTACTCTTCCGCCGATAAAAAAATCCGCATGGGGCCTCTTTGGGATTTTGACATTTCCTGCGGAAACAACAAGGGGGAATGCGCTGATCCTGAAGGACTGTTCATCCAGAGCAGGCATTGGTATGCAAGGCTGTGGGAAGATTTTTTTTTCAGGGAAAAAGTCCGAGACAGGTGGGCAGAGGTCAGAGATTCCGTCAGGAGCAGCTTTTATTGGCTTGCTTTCATGGCGGACTGCCTTGAAGATGATGCAAATTTGGAAGACAAAATCTGGCAGCGATTCGGCTTCCGGCAGTGGCCAAACGCCCCTGGTTACAAAGAAAGAAAAACTTACAGGGCAGAAGTAGATTACCTGAAAAGCTGGATTAAGGCTCGGGCTGACTGGTTCGATAAGGAATTCGGAATAGAAAAATAAGGGCTTGTCCAAAAAGAATTTGTCATTGCCGCCTAAGGACAAAAGTTTCGTTCTGGCTTTGGCATTTTTTGAACTTTTTAGACCTAGCCACAAGTTTTCCGCTTTCATTTTTCTTTTTTCTGTTTATAATAGAAACATGATTCTTATCAATGGAAATTTTTTATGCAGGAATCTCACTGGAATCGAACGGTTCGCATTTGAGACCTGCCGTCAGCTTGATTTACTTTTGTCAGAAAAAAAAGAATCAGGGCTGAACGTTTCAATTTTAATTCCTCCAAATGCAAGAATCTTTCCGGATTTCACGAATATTCATCCTATAGTAAGCAAAACAGCCCTGAAAAGCTTTCCTAAATGGGATATGATTACGGTCAAAAAAGAAGCAGAGCGGAACAAGGCCATTCCCTTGAATTTTTCAAACACAGCACCCTTAGGAAAAAACTGCGGAATCTCTTTTCTTCATGATATTTATGCCAAGGATTTTCCAGAAGATTTCGTGACATTAAAAGACAGGCTCATAAGAATCTACAGCTGCTTTCATTATAGGAATATCGCGAAAAATGCGCTCTGCATTCTCACAGTCTCAGAATTCAGCAAGCATCAGATTCTGAATGCCTACCCTACGGACGAAAGCAAAATCCATGTGCTGCCAAATGGCTGGGAACATTTCAATACGGTTCAAGAAGACCCTTCAATTTTTGACAGGGTTCCCCAGCTTTCAGAAAAAAAATTTTTTTTCACCTTGGGCAGCCTTCAAAAACGGAAAAACCTCCGCTGGATTTTGGACTATGCATCAAAAAATCCTGAGCAGATTTTTGCGATTTCAGGCAAACCCATAGGCGGAATGCAGTCAGGGGAGCTTTCGGATTTGAAAAAGCTGAGCAATATTGTTTTTTTGGGCTATGTTTCTGACGGAGAGGTCAAGGCCCTGATGAAAAATTGCGCGGCTTTTGTCTTTCCTTCATATTATGAAGGATTCGGTATTCCTCCTTTAGAGGCTCTTTCAACAGGGGCAAAAATCATTGTCTCTGACAGCGCGAGCCTGCCAGAGATTTACGGAGAGGCGGCCGCCTATATCAATCCCTATAATACAGACTGCTCGCTTTTGGAATTATCAGAAAAAACCGTTTCAAAAGAGGCTGTGGAAAAAGTCCTGAAAAAATATACGTATCGTAATGCTGCAGAAAGATTATATGAAATTCTTGTTCAATATGGGGAGGAATAAATTATGAAAAAAGTTGCAATCGTACATGACTGGCTGGTAAACTACGGTGGGGCGGAAAGAGTCGTTGAAGAGCTTTTGAAAATCTACCCGGAAGCTGATATTTTCACCTTAGTTTATGATGAAAAGAAAATGGGAAAAATCTTCCCGAAAGAAAAGGTTCACACCTCTTTCATTCAAAACTGGCCATGCGCCACAAAACTATACACGAAATTCCTCGCTTTTATGCCGAAAGCCTTTGAGAGCTTCGATTTGTCATCCTATAAACTGGTTATCTGTTCTTCTTCAAGCTGTGCAAAAGGTGTGATTACTCCTCCCCTCGTTCCTCATATAGCTTACATCCATACTCCCATGCGCTATGCCTGGGATAAATATTTTGAGTATAAGTCCCGAAGCGGCTGCCTGACCCGTTTTTTCATGGAAAAGTGGATGAACAAAATCAGGCTTTGGGATTATGTCTCAAGCCAGCGCGTCGATACTCTTATCGCAAATTCTAAATATATATCCAGACGCATAAAAAAATACTGGAACCGTGACTCGTCCGTCGTTTATCCCCCTGTGGATACTGACAGGCTCGTACCGAACTACAAGCCTCATGAGGATTTTTTTGTCGTGTTCTCGCGTTTTGTTCCTTACAAGCGGATAGACCTTGCGATTCAGGCCTGCGGAAATCTCAAAAAAAAGCTTGTCGTCATCGGAAGCGGAAGCCAGGAAAAATCCCTCAAGCGTCTTGCATCAAGCTACAAGGACGCCGACATCACATTTACGGGCCGGATTTCTGACAAGGAAGTCATGAGTTATTTGCAGCGGTGCCGTGCCCTAATTTTCTGCGCCGAGGAAGATTTTGGAATAATTCCGGTTGAAGCCCAATGCTGCGGTCGTCCTGTAATCGCATTCGGAAAAGGCGGCGCATTGGAAACAGTCATCAACGGAAAGACGGGAACATTTTTCAGCCATGCAACGAGCGATTCTGTCGAGAGGGCAATCAACAGGTTTGAAGAGCTGGAAAAGAGCGGCGCTTTCGACACAGATTTTATTTCCCAGCACGCGCGGACATTCTCATCAGAGCGTTTTGCCCGGCAAATAAAAGAGTGCATCGACAATACGATTATCAGACTGGACGAAGAAACGAGCAAAAAATGATAAAAATTGCTATAGACTGCCGCATGATTGGCTCAGGCGGGATTGGCTCCTTTATCTCCGAGCTTCTTCCCTATTTTCTCGCGGAGAACGAGTGCCTTTTGATTGGAACACACGAGCAATGCTCGGACTACGTACGGATGCCCAACACAGAATTCTGTTTCTGTGATGTAAAGCCCTTCTCTTTTAGGGAAACATTTTTCTTTCCCCCCAATGTCCTGGAAAAAATACACCAGTATGATTATTATTTTACGCCATACTGCAATATTCCAGGCGGCCTGAATCTTCCGACTTTCTCAGTTATTCATGATGTCGTATTCCTTGACGTGGATGGAATGACCGGATTCTTAGGTCGCTTTGCGCGAAAAATCTTCTATAAGAGGGCCATAAATTACTCGGATGCCATTTTCACGGTTTCGGAATTCTCAAAAGAGAGGATTATTCATCACCTCAAATGCAAGAAAAATATTGAAATTGTTTACAATGCCGCCCCAAAATATCTTACGGAGGATTTCCCGAACGGCAAGCCGGCAAAAAAAGATCAGATTCTCTTCGTCGGAAACATAAAGAAGCACAAGGGGCTGAAATACCTTCTCGATGCCTTTGAAGCGGCCAGAAAATCAGATTCATCATTCCAGTCGAAGCTTGTCATTGTCGGAAATGCAGAGAATTTCAGGACCGGAGACGAGGAGACTGTCTCGCGGATTTCCAGGCTTTCTGCATCAGACGGATTCATTGAATTCACCGGAAAAATATCCAATGAAAGGCTGAAATATCTCTATGCAGAATCAAAGTTGCTGGTCCAGCCCTCTCTCTACGAGGGATTCGGAATGCCGCCATTGGAAGCAATGACCGTCGGAACGCCAGTCCTCATATCAGACATTCCCGTTTTCAAGGAAATTTACGGTCAGCTTCCGGTTTCATTCTTTGAAGCGGGAAATGCCGAAGATTTATGCGAAAAGCTTCTGGCTGTCTCTAAGAATCTGCCGGAGCGCATAGACATATCATCGCTGACGGAACTTTACTCCTACAAGCGTTCGGCCGAGATTATCATCAAAACGCTTTCCGGATTTGGAAATCAGTGCGAAAACTAGACTTTTCATGCTATCTGGTGTAAAATAATCCAAAAGTAACGAATAAGACGATGACAAACGACGAATACAAAGTTTTTTTCAAAAAAAATTTCTGGCGCACGAGTTCTTTCACATCAGGGGCCGTGCTTATGCTCATTGATTGTATCGGTGTAATGCTCAGCATCGGTATTTCGTTTTTCATTATCAATTTCCTGAATCACTCATGGATTAATTTCCGCTCCTTCATCACCTATTGGGTTTATCTGCCGCCGATGATGGCAGTCTTTTACGCAGCCGGCCTGTATCCGGGTCTTGTATATCCTCCAGCCGATGAAGTAAAAAAATTCGCCATCTGCTCCTTCTTTGTTTTTGTGGGAATCGCGCTGTCAATCACGGTTGAGGAGGCTGACGACAAATGGCCCCTGGTAATCGCTTTTGTCCTCGCGACGCCTTTCGCCCTTATCATGCTCCCGGCCGCAAGGGAACTTGCCCGGCGCGTTTTTTCACGCTGCAAATTTTTCGGGGTTCCGGCAGTAATCTATGTTTCCGGCGCATCAGGTGACGTCATAATCACGCGTCTTTTGAAACGGCCTGATTTGGGATACAAGCCCGGCATGATTGTTGACAGCAAGGCCCTCATTCCTTCCACAAAAATGGGGATTCCTGTCTATCCGCCGTCAGAAAAAACATCCGAGTTGATAAAATCTTTCGGCATAAAAGTTGCCATTCTTTGTGATTACGACCGGGACACAACCTATATCAATTCATATTTCCGGTACACAATTCAGGTTCCGAAAATCAATGACATTTCAACCATAAGCACAAACGTCAGGGATTTTGGCGGCATCCTCGGTTTTTCATCTACCCACAACCTCACAAAGCCGATCAGCTTGTTCTGGAAGCGCTTTATAGACATCTTTCTATTACTTCTCTCATCTCCGGTTACGCTGCCTGTCGTGGCGCTTGTTACAATTCTTATCAAAATAACAAGTCCGGGGCCTGTGTTTTACGGACATAAACGCATCGGCAAGAAGGGCAAGGAATTCAAATGCTGGAAGTTCCGTTCCATGGTAGTGGACGCAGACAAGCAGCTCGAAAAGATTCTGGCTGAAAATCCCGAGATGCGAGCAGAATGGGAAAAAGAACGTAAATTCACGAATGATCCGAGGGTCACGAAAATCGGAAAATTTCTCCGAAAAACAAGCATTGATGAAATTCCCCAATTTTTCAATATACTCACAGGCGAAATGAGTTTCATCGGTCCCCGCCCGGTAACAGAACCGGAACTAATAAAATACGGCAACAAAGCCCGGTTCATTCTGTCTGTCCAGCCGGGTTTAAGCGGAATGTGGCAGATTTCAGGCCGCAGCGATACCGGATACGAAGAGCGTGTCACACTCGATTCTTATTACATCCAAAACTGGTCTGTCTGGCTTGATATCTGGATTATCATCAAAACCGTTTATGTCGTTCTCCGAGGAAAAGGTGCCTATTAAGACTCCTGCAGGACTTTCACGGGCTCTTCTTGTAGTCATTCAAGTTTTTTGCTTCGTAAATTTCCAGACTTTTTCAGAAAAATATAAAATCTCTGATGTCACCTATGCGCTGGAAAAAACACGGGAAAGGGACCTGCGGCGGACTGTTTCCATTGATACGGAGCGTATTTTTGAAGACAGAGATGAGCTCGATGAATATCTTTCAGACCTGAACCAGCGGCTTTTAAACACAAGGGCATTCCAGAGCGTAGAAATCAAAGACAGTTCACTTTCAGAACCAAAAGCTGACTCAGAGTCTGATTCCACTGAAATCACTCAGCTTTCGATTCACATTGACGCAAAGGACACCAGGCATCTTCTTATCCTTCCCTATCCAAAGTATGATTCCAATGACGGGCTTATCTTCAAAATCAAAGTCAAGGATGTCAATTTTCTCGGAACCATGAATACGCTTGATGCAGGAGTGTTCGCAGGGCTAAAGGAAGATACCTCCACCGGCAATCAGAACCTCACTTTCGGAGCGGAATTCAAATACAGCTATCCTTTTCAAATCGGTCCGTTCATCTGTTCATGGAATAATTCCCTTGACGCGGTTTATACCCGTGGTGTCAATGAACTTGAATTCTGGACAGGCACAGGCTTTACATTTGAGCTTCCGTTTCAAAGATTTTCCCTTGTGCTTACAGCCAGCGAAGAAGCAAACCGGGACCTTGAGTATGAGGCTCTCAAAGACGAGCAGTATTTTACGAGTGACGTCAATCTTTCTCTTCCCGTAAAAATCCTTGACATAGAGAACTGGGGCTATGTGTTTTGGACACCTTTTACGGAGGGAAAAGTCAGCTATGACAGGGACAAAATCAATATAGATAACGATGACTTGGCAAGTCCGGTTCTTTCCATAGGTCAGTCTGTCTCGACGGAAAGAATTAACTGGTACGGGAACTTCAGGAACGGACTTTCGCTGAAAATCGGACATTCTATGGGCTATGATTTCCAACAGGAAGAAACCGAACCTAAAATATACGGTGAGCTTCAGGGATTCAAGGCATTTTCTCACATTGCCCTCAACACGCGTTTTACCTTCTTCCACACAAATTCAAACAGGGAATACGTCGGAAACCTTATCCGTGGCGTAAGGGACAAACAGTTATACGTCACAGGAAAGGACTTGTTCACCTATAGGGCGCTGAAAGCTCCTTCCGCCATTGCAATCAACATCGACATTCCGATTCACGTCATTACCACAGACTGGCTTTCCTGGTCAGAAGCGATTTTTGGAGAAGATTCATGGTTCTCAAGGCGCTTTGCATGGACCGGCAAATTCAATTTTGAGCTTCAGATGTCTCCTTTCATGGATTTTGCCCTGACAAAGAATGAAGCGACCGGCCGGCTTTTTTCACTGAAAGACGGATGGTACACAGGAGGCCTTGAATTTCTTGTTTTTCCGGAGAATTGGAAAGGAATCGTTTTGCGCGCAAGCCTCGGCATTGACATGGGAAGAGTCCTTATCGCAAAAAAATATCCTGAAAAACTGGACATGAGCTGGCGCGAGGATATAAAAAAATACGAGATTTTCGCGGGTATCGGATTACATTATTAAGCCGTCAGCGGACTATGCTGGCCTTTGCCGCGGCCCGAGCGTAGGAATCCGGTGAATAGTCGGCAATGACATCAAGCATGGCATTTGCATACAAGATGTTTCCGCGAAGAGAAACCTTCCTGCAAAAATCGATTAAATTGTCCCAGAAATGATTCTTGTCGCACCACTGAACGATATCCTCGTATTCGGCGATTTTTTTGAGGAAGCCTGCAAGGTCCTTATATTCGTAGCTTGAGTCCCGGCCAGAAATTGAATTCATTATATGGCTGAATGACTCCACGCTGCCCAAGGCGGATGCAAACAAAGAATTCTCGGCCTCGCCATCCTCGGAAAAAATGACGCTTATATTGTAAAGCGCATTCAAAGTCTTCGGCGAGGAAGCGCGGAACAAATCAAAGAAACGATCCACATTCGTCACTTTGTCGGCATCAATTATCTTGAGCATAGCCCTGCGCAGGACCGAATCTTTGTAATTGGGATCCTTGTCCAAAATTAAAAGAAGTGCCTGCCTGTACTTTTCGTTTTCCTGCTGATGTCGCAGCAGGTCCGCCATTTCATACAGAATGTCATATTCCTGTTCAGGAATATCAAGAAAACCACTGTTCATCCGGGCTTTCTCATAAAAATCAATGGCTGTCGAATACTCACCTTCAAGACGGTAGATTTTCCCAATCAGAAAATCCGCTTCAGGATAGACTCGTTTTGCTTCAACCCAGTCCTCCATGCCGTGAACTGAATAATGGAAGAAGCCTGCGCCATAGAGCTCGAGATATCTTTTTATGATTGTAATCGCTTCTGTCTGGTCTCGCTCAGCAAGCACGGAAAGAACAGCATCAAAATCTTCTCCCGCACGTCGGACAGCAAGAGGAGAAAGGGCAACGTCAAGGATATAGACCTCGTAGTCACTTTCAGCAACGCGGTTTGCCTTTGCTTTATTGGCGAGGTTCATAGCCGATGAAAAACTCCCCTTGTCAAAGGCGAACTGAGCATCCTGCAAAATACGCCATGAGAACTCATTCGGCTCAGGCTTTTTGGGCATAACCTGAGCAAAGAGAGAAGAGAATATAAAAAGCAAAAATGCTGAAAGAAATATCTTTTTCATAAGGTAGCTGCTTCCTCGACGGGAAATGTAATTTTACATGCTCTGTAACATTTCCTCAAATACATTATCGGCATCTTTTTCGTCAACCGTTCGTACAATTTGGCCTTTTTTAAAGATAATTGCCTTTCCGCCAGCCCCGGCGATTCCTATGTCAGCGTGCTTTCCCTCTCCAGGCCCGTTCACCACACAGCCCATCACGGCAACAGTGATGTTTTTCTTCATTGAAAGGAGCTTATTCTGCCACCTGTCCATAAATGCGTGGACATCAAAGCCCTGCCTGCCACAGCGGGGGCAGCTTACGAGGGTCACTCCACCCTGCCTCTTTCCGCACTCACGCAAAATCTCAAGGCCGGTGATGACCTCGTTTTCTGGAGCGGAAGAAAGGGAAACGCGGATTGTAGAGCCGATTCCCTCATTCAAAAGATGGCTGAAAGCAAGGGTAGATTTTACGACTCCTGTGATTAAAGGCCCGGCTTCCGTAACGCCCACATGAAGGGGAATGTCGTACTTTGAGGCAAAATCCTCGTTGGCTTCGATTGTCTCAGCGACGGAACTTGCCTTCATGCTCACCACAAACTGGTCAAAATTAAGCTCGTCAAAGACAGCGGACTCACGGGCAGCGGTCTCACTCAAAGCCACAGCCCGGCTCATTTTGCCGGACTCAACCATTTCCCTTAAATCATGGGGAAGAGAGCCGGAATTCACGCCGATTCGGATAGCGACGCCTTTCTCGCGGCAGCCATTCACGACGGCCTCAACGCGGTCGCGGGCGCCAATATTGCCAGGATTGATTCGGATTGCCGCCACAGGTCCTTCAAGGCATTTCAAAGCCAAGCGGTAATCAAAGTGAATGTCCGCAACCAGCGGCATGGAAGTAGATTTACAGATTTCGATAAAACTTTCCGCGCTTTCCATGTCTGGAACTGCAAAGCGGATAATGTCACAGCCCAGCATTTTAAGCGAGGCGATTTTATTCCGGATTTCCTCAAGTTTTTCAGGATTATCCTTTACACCGATAATCCCCTCTTTCCACATAGTCTGAATCGTGACAGGATTTGCGCCGCCAACGATGATTTTATCAACATTTCCAAATCCGCCCACAGTAACCTCGCGGGGCGTGAAAAATTCCTTATGCATGTTTCCTATTATATTGCAAGCGCTCACAAAAAAAAAGGGATTTATATTGAAATCAAAGTATTTCGTGAGTATCATTATAGGGAAAGATTTTTCTATACTTTAGGAGTTCTAAATGAACAAACACTTTCTAAAACTAGCGGCGTCCCTTCTGTTCGGCGTTGCCATACTTCTTTCTGGTTGTGAGAAAAAACAGCACAAGGCTTTAAAAGGGCCACTCCCTGACAAATCAGTGCGGGGTTCTGTCCTTAATGTATCAATCGAAGCTGCAAACGAAGCTCTTGACCAGCAGACGGCCGTATTCGCCACGTCTTTTGAGCTTATCGGTAACATGATTGACGGCCTCATGCAGATGGCTGATGACGGCTCGGTTCAGAAAGCAATCTGCAAGGAAGAAACAGTCTCAGCTGACGGCCTTCACTACACTTTCAAGCTCCGTGACGATGTTTATTGGTCAAACGGGGAACAGGTTACGGCCTACGACTTTGTCTATGGCTGGCAGAGGGCCATTGATCCTGCCACGAATTCAGAATATGCATTCATGA
Organism: Treponema sp.; assembly: GCA_017469785.1. GTDB lineage: Bacteria > Spirochaetota > Spirochaetia > Treponematales > Treponemataceae > Treponema_D. The sequence continues at coordinate 71,340 of JAFUFU010000010.1, read as the reverse complement.
TAAGCGACATCGCCCAAATCAAAAACGCCACCGCAATTCAGGCGGGACAGATGGAACCGAACCAGCTTGGCGTACGGGCAGTCGATGAATTCACTTTTGAGGTGGAGCTGCAAGTCCCAGTCTCTTATTTTGACCAGCTTCTCTATTTCTGTACTTTCTATCCGGCAAACAAGGCTTTCGTCGAAAAATGCGGCGACAAATATGCAACAAGTCCCGATACCTGTCTTGCAAACGGCGCATTCATTCTTACCGAATACAGTATGAACGGAAAATCAATTTCTTTCATAAAGAACACGGCATATTACGACGCGGCAAAGGTCAAGCTCGGAGGCATCCATTATGAAGTCCTGAATGACGGTAACCAGGCCCTTCAGAAGTATAAGAGCGGACAGCTTGATTTCGTCGAACTTTCAGGCGATGCCGTTGAAAAAATGAAGCAGGATCCTGAGTTCCGTCCGGTTGATTCAGGATTCTTGTATTATATCACATACAACTTCGATGACAGCAATTTTGCAAACAAGAACCTGCGCCGGGCATTCAGTCTTGCGATTGACCGGGAGCGAGTCGTAACAGAGATGGCTGACGGCTCGGCAGCAGCTTACGGAGCCATCCCCCGTGGCTTTGCCTTTTCCCAGTCAGGCTCCGATTTTACCCCTAAAGGCATAGAATTCCCTGACTCATGCGCATATAACCCCCAGCAGGCCAAGATTTTCTTCAGGAATGCCTTAAGTGAGCTGGGGATAAAACGCCTTGACCTTGAGCTTTTGACAGCCGACGGAGAGACACAAGTCATCGCATCAAATTCAATCAAAAGTCAGATTGAAGATTTGTTCCCAGAGGTTCATATCACGGTAAAAGCAGTTCCCAAAAGCGAGCGCCGAAAAATCATGAGTTCAGGAGCCTTCCAATTCGGCCTGAACAACTGGGGGCCTGATTATGCCGATCCAATGACATATCTTGCCATGTGGGTCACCGGCAACGACAACAATCAGGGAAATTATTTCAATCCGGTTTATAACGCCCTGATTGCAAGCTGTACCGACGGTGATTTGTGTACAAAAATCAATGAACGGTGGCTTGCCCTTAAAAAGGCAGAAGGCATGATTATGGAAGATGCGGTCATTTCACCGATTTATCAGAAATGCAATGCGAACCTGATAAAAAGCAATGTCAAAAACATAGCTTTCCACGCTGTTGCCATCAATCGAATCTACAAGACAACGTCTAAATAGGAGCAGTCTGTATGAACACACAAGAAAACGGAACGAAAAAATACTCTCACCTGGCGGCAGAATTTTCAACCTACATATTGGGAATCCTTATCGTTGCATTTGTCGGACTGAACCTGATTATCGTCCACAATGTAAAGGCATTTTCAAAGGAAGACTATTCATCTTTCAGCGAAAAAGTCATTGCGGAAGACGCCGGAAAAATACAATACTGGAACGAAGTCCTTGTCAACGATCTCCGAATCTATTCTGACAACGACGTGACAAAAGCCGGGAATCCGTCGGATATCATCGACTGGCTTTTGAGTCATGAATCAATCCGAAACAAGCTCTTCAATTACGTGATGTTCTGCACGCCTGACGGAGTCGGACACTCAAGCGACGGAAAGATTCTCACCGTAATATCAAAACCCTTCTTCCGCTCGATTATGAACGACAAGAAAGCCCTTTATGTATCCAATATTGACTTTCAGACAGACGGCTCGGTGTGCTACTATATCGCCCGCCCGGCTTACGACGGAAAAGGGAAACTTATTGGTGTTTTCGCCGGAGCCGTGAAACTCGACGAAATCGATAAAATGCTTGGTGAGCTTACCATGGGAAAAGCCGGAAAAGCCATTCTGGTCGGCTCAAACGGCGTACTCATCTCACATATTCGCGGCATGAGCAAATACATGGACTTGTCATACAGCGACAAGGCAGGCTACAAAGGCCTTGATGAGATAGCAAAGAAAGCCTGCACAGGTCAGGTCGGCGAAGGCTACTACATAGATCAAAATGGAACAAAGACATTCGCTTCGTTTGCTCCGGTGTCTGGTACTCCATGGTCAGCGATTCTTACCATTCCGCAAAGCCAGATTGATGCAGCGGGAAACTCCCTGCAAAAAGTCATTATCATTATCTGTGTTTTGGCAGGAATCATCATTTCGGCCGCATGTTCAGTAATTCTAATTGTGGCCGTCAAGCCTCTCAGGGTCGTGCAGTCATCAATTCATCAGATTGCGTCCGGAGACGCGGATCTCACGCAGCAGATTGCCGTAAAAAGCCGGAACGAAATCGGCGCCTTGGGTGACGGATTCAACGCCTTCATGGAAAAACTCCGCACGATTATCAGTGGTGTAAAGGATTCAGAGGAAACTCTTGGTGACGTCAATGTAGGCTTGCAAAAACGAATCGAAGAGAACGGACAATCAATCGGGGAAATAATCACGGACTTAAACAACATCGAGTCACAGGTTCAGAATCAGGCTTCAAGCGTTTCCCAGACAGCAAGCGCCGTAGAGGAAATCTCAAAGAACATAGAATCCCTTGAGCACATGATTGAGACTCAGTCATCGGGTGTCAGCCAGGCGAGCGCCGCTGTTGAAGAAATGATTGGAAATATCAGGAGCGTAAACACTTCCGTCACCCACATGGCAGAGTCATTTGAAGGACTCATCAGCAACGCTGAAGACGGAATTCGCCGGCAGAGCGACGTAAACGAGCGTATTCGCGCAATCGAGGAACAGTCAAAGGCACTCCAGAATGCAAACAAGACAATCAGCAGCATCGCAAGCGAGACAAATCTTCTTGCTATGAACGCCGCAATCGAAGCGGCCCATGCAGGCGTCGCAGGTCAGGGATTCAGCGTCGTCGCAGAAGAAATCAGAAAACTTTCCGAGACTTCAAGCATTCAGTCAAAGACAATCGGCGAGGAACTGAAAAAAATCCAGAAATCCATCAATGATGTAGTAAATGCATCTCAGGCTTCAAGCGATGCCTTCACGGCGGTCAACGAATCCATCACATCGACCCAGCAGCTTGTCCTTCAGATAAAGTCAGCAATGGAAGAGCAACAGGAAGGTTCACGCCAGATTGGTGACGCCCTCAAAGTCATGAACGACAACACAACCGAAGTTCGTGCCGCATCCCATGAAATGGCAGAAGGAAACAAGGCAATCCTCGTGGAAGTTGACCAGCTTCGTGATACGACAGACGTAATCAGGCAGAGTATGGACAAGATTTCCAAAAGCGCCGACAACATCAGAACATCAAGCGACTCCCTCAACGAAATTGCTGACAGCGTAGAAGCTGCCGTAGATCAGATTGGCGGTCAGATTGACCTGTTCACGGTATAATCTAAACGAATAAAAAAGGGGTGGCCCGAGGAGTGCAGCTTGTGAATGAAGTGCACTTCAAAGGACACCTTTTTTATCTCTTTTTTCCCCCTCCCTGCCTATTTTATGAGTGGCTGGAGTCAAGGTTCTGCCCCCCGCCCTTCGCAGCACAGCTCTTCGGGAGACTCCTATGTAGTGATTTTTTTTATCTTTCAGAAAATCAATTTCCGTGCTATAATCATCTTATGGAAAGCAGAAGACACTTGCCAATCGGCTTGCAGGATTTCAAGAATGTAAGAACCCGCAACTGCGTTTATGTGGATAAAACTCGCTTCGTCTACGAAATGGCTAATGACAATCATCCCTATTTTTTGTCGCGCCCTCGCCGATTCGGGAAGAGCCTTTTGCTTTCAACGATGTATTATTATTTTTTGGGGCAGAAAGAACTTTTTGAGGGGCTTGCGCTTGGCGAGCTTGAGAAGGACTGGGTGGAATACCCTGTGTTCAGAATCAGCTTTGGAGGTGGCGGATTTGAAGATGATGCGCACTTAAAAAAATATTTAAATCGCGTTCTTTCTGAATTTGAAAAAAAATATGAAATTTCAATTTCTGATTATGATATAGAAAATTACAGCGGACGATTAGAAACCTTAATGAATGTTGCCCAAGAAAAAACCGGCAAACAAGTTGTGGTCTTAATCGATGAATATGACAAGCCGATTCTTGACGCGGTTTATTCCGAGTACGAAGAAAAAAATCGAAGTATCTTACGGGATTTTTACAGTCCGCTGAAAGATAATGAAGATTCACTGCGTTTTTTGTTCATCACAGGAATCACAAAAGTGAGCAATGTGAACATTTTCAGCGGCTTGAATCAGCTTGACGACATCAGTTTGACAAATAAATACTCCACAATCTGCGGAATTTCTGAAACGGAACTCGAAGAATATTTTCAGCCTGAAATCGCGTGTCTGGCTTCTGAACAGAAAATGACCGTTGAGGAAGCGAAGCAAAAACTTGCAAAAATATACGACGGCTATCATTTTTCCCCGGAATCAGAAGGAGTTTACAATCCTTTCTGCCTTTTAAAATGTTTGAATGATAGTGATTTCGGCTCGTACTGGTTTGAAAGCGGAACGCCGTCATTCTTGGTGAAAACCTTGCAGAATCAGCCCTTGCAGTTGCAGTCAATCTTGAACGGAAGAAAGGCGACCGAAGAGCAGTTCAAGAACTACGACCCAGAATCAAAAAATATGCTCCCAGTGATTTACCAGAGTGGCTATCTTACGATAAAAGATTTTCAGAAAGAGCGGAGAATTTACACGCTCGGTTTTCCGAACGAAGAGATTGAAAAAGGTTTTCTGAACGCAGTCCTCAAAAAATTCGTCAAAGTTCCCGATGACGACCTGGGGCTTGCAATCGACAATTTGTGCATCGCTTTGACCGAAAATAACATCGACCGTGCGCTTCGTATAATCCAAGCCGCAATCGCCGACTTGCCCACGGTCATTCAGAAAAATATGTGCGAAAATTATTACGAGTCCGTCACGCATGTGATGTTCCGAATGACGGGCTTCGATGTAGTGAGCGAGCTGCAGAATCAGTACGGCAGAAGCGATGTAATTGTGACGCTGCCGAACGCTGTCTACATTTTCGAGCTGAAAATGGACAAAGGCAGGGCTTTTGAAGAAGTCGCCGAGGAAGCCGAGGAAGGATTGGCTCAAATTGACGAGAAAGGCTACTCAGACCGATTCGCCGTGAGCGGAAAGGCAATGCACAAAATCGCGCTCGTCTTTTCAAGCGAGGGCAAAGGTCTTTTGGGCTGGAAAGTGAAATAATGATATTACGCATTTCAGTAATGTCTTCTTACCTTAATTGCCATTGATTGGATTGAACAAGCCACCCATGCCTGGAAGATTTGCATTATTCCGTTTTTATCTGACGGTGTGCAGGGCATCCGAGCTTTGGATCAGCATGTTCCGCTCGTCCCAGCTGAATTTCCGCTGGTAAATGCCGCTGTTCAATGTGCTTTCCGCACTCTTCTTTTTCTTGCCCCTGTCGGGATTCGATACAGCCCAGCCGTAATCTTCCTTGTAGACATCTTTTCCGACTCTCTCTGAGAAAATCGGAGCCAGAACGCTCGTGTCGGCAAGAGCCTCTATCGGGGCGTCCTGCTCAATTGTCGTACTGGTTCGCAGATGCTACAATTTCTACACGATTTGCTTATAAAGGCATTTCCGTAAAAGAAACACACTTATTCTTTGTAAAAAATGTGTTTTCTTTACGGCTCAAAAGCCCATGATTTTCTGAGCCTCCCTTTTTTCCTGTCTGTCAAAGAACTAAAAAAGACACTTTCATGGAGAATGTCACACTAGTTTAATTTGATTTTATTGTAACAAAAAAGAAGTCATTGTAAATTTAAATTAAAGCTTGCCCCAGCCGTTTTCATGGAAGCAGACGAAAATGTGTTATAAAATCTTCCAATATAATAGCAGAAAGTTGCTGGGGTGCAAACCGCAGGTAAAATTAAAAAAACTTTCTTTTGTTGACAAAATTGCGCCAATGGCGTAATATATAAATATGGAATTCATAGAAACGCCGATTTTCACAAAAACGATAACCAAGCTTCTTTCGGACGATGAGTATTCTGATTTTCAGAAATACCTCATTGAGAATCCTGAAAGCGGTGATGTCATAAAAGGCGGCTCTGGGATCCGCAAAATCAGATGGAATCTTGCAGGCCGCGGGAAAAGCGGAAGCATAAGAGTTATTTATTATTACAAGGTAGTTAACAATCAGATTTTCTTGATCTATGCATGCACCAAAAAGAAGAAATCTGATTTGTCTGAACAGGAAAAGAAATTATTCGGCGAAATAGCCAAGGAGTTTGCAAGATGAACGAAAAGGAATTTGATTTCAACGAGCTTATGGAAAGCATGAAACAGGCTGTGGCAATCTCAAAAGGCGAAATGCAGCCGTCAAGAGTGTTCGTTTTTTCCCCAATCAATGTAAAGGAAGTAAGAGAAAAGACGAATAAGAATCAAGAAGAATTCGCAAATATGATAGGAGTAAAAGTCGGAACTCTCCGAAACTGGGAGCAGGGAAGAAGAAAACCAGACGGAGCGGCTCTTACCCTTCTTAAAATAGTTGCCGCAAACCCTAAATATGTGGAGCAGGTCTTACATATTTAGGATAGAAAAATATCTCCCACAAATACGGATTTGTGGGAGTAAGGAAATAGAAGAAAACTATAGACACCCCTGTCCTTTTCGTCTATATTTTAGCCATGAACAAACAAAACGATGAAGAACGGCAGCAACTTCTCCTGTCGAAAATCGCACAGTTCCGACTTTTCGACGACGATTTTATGTCGAAAGTCTTTGAAGACGACATTGAGGCGACGGAATTCCTGTTAAAAGTCATTTTGCAAAGAGATGATTTGAAAGTGATGGAATCCAAAGGACAGGTCACAATCAAAAACTTGCTCGGTCGCTCCGTCCGGCTCGACATCAAGGCAAAGGACAAGACAGGGAAAGTTTATAACATCGAAGTCCAGAGGGCGGACGAAGGGGCTGACGAGAAGCGGGCGAGATATTACAGTGCGATTCTCGATGCGAACACGCTTCTCCCCCGACAGAACTTCAAGGACTTGCCCGAAACCTACATCATCTTCATAACCGAACACGATGTGCTGAAAGGCGGGCTTCCGCTGTATCACATAAACCGAACAATCAAAGAAAACGGAATGACATTTTGCGACGAATCGAATATAATATATGTGAACGGTGAATTTCGCGGGGAAGATGAAATCGGAAAACTTATGCACGACTTCTCGTGCATAAATCCCGATGAAATGAACAGCAAACTTCTTGCCGAAAAGACAAGATATTTCAAGAAAGATGAAAAGGGGGTAAAGCGTATGTGCAAAATTATGGAAGATTTCGCAAGGGAAGAAAAAGAAGAACTAAAAATTCAAATAGCAACTGAATTATTAGAAGACGGAGCATATCCTATTCCAAGAATTGCAGAAATTTCAAAACTCTCCGAGAACAAAGTTAAGGAACTTGCGGAAAGTCTGCAAGCAATAGCGAGATAAAGGCCGACGGCTCTATTTTAATTTCCCCTTTTCTCTGCTAATACTGATATAAAAATTCTATATCAGGAGTTATTATGAACGCAGAGACTATCAACAGAATCAAGGTGCGGATGGAAAACGAGCTTTCTCCAAGCCAAATGAAAAATTTAGAGAATGTGCTGACAGAAATTCTTTATGAAACATCAGCAAACGGTGCACTTCCTCGGAGAAGCAAAAAGAACCTCGTCAAGCAGTTCCTTACGGCAAAAAGAATTGAAGGCTGCTCAAAAAGGACTGAGGAATATTATAACTCAGTCCTTGCTTTCTACAAGAAAAACATAGGTTGTGATATCTGCCTTGCGGACACAAACAAAATCCGAGAATACCTGACAGACTACCAGAAAATAAACAACTGCTCAAATGTCACGCTTGACACAGTAAGACGAATATTGTCAAGTTTTTACAAATGGCTTGAGGAAGAAGATTTTATCCTAAAAAGCCCGATGAAGCGGATTCACAGGATAAAAGCGCCGATTGTTATAAAGCCCGCCTTCTCCGACGAGCAGGTTGAGACCATAAGGAAATCCGCCTCCAAGAGCAAACGGAACATCGCTATTATCGACATACTTCTCTCGTCTGGAATCCGTGTGAGCGAATTGGTTCGCCTTAACCGCTCGTCCATAAACCTTAACACGAGAACTTGCACGGTTTTCGGAAAGGGCGCGAAGCAAAGACTGACTTATTTCGATGTCAGAACGAAGATTGAACTAGAAAATTACCTCAAAACAAGGAAGGACAAGAACAACGCTCTTTTCGTCTGCTCGCGAAGAAAAAGTAAAAATGGCTCTTATACAAGGCTTACCGTGAACTCAATCGAAAAAATGATAAGAGATATTGGCATAAAAACGAATATAGAAAATGTTCATCCCCACCGCTTCCGAAGAACTTTGGCAACAAATGCCATAGATAAAGGAATGCCGATAGAGCAAGTTCAGTTCTTGCTAGGGCACACGAAAATAGACACAACGCTTCGCTATGCCAATGTTCAGCAAGCGAATGTGAGATACTCGCACCAAAAATTCATCTGCTAAAGGCTTTTTTATAGCGAAGAATCTTTTAGATTTTAATTTTTTCTCTTTTTGAACTCCTAAAAAATATGCTTTTAGGGGTCGGTCGTTTTTGTCTTAAAAAAAAACACAAGCATTTAGAATTTATAATTCACTCCCCTACCCTAATTTTTTTGCAATATTCCGAACAAATTCCGTGCTTTCTCCCCAACTCCCACAAACCCCTATTTGTGGGAACAAAGAAGGGCGAAAATTCCACTATACTAGGAATTTTGGAAAAGGCTATACAAGATTGAAAAATCTAAGAATGCATATTACTAGCCATAAAATCGAAAACACAGTCGCTATAATTATTGAAATGGAAATTTTCCAAGTTATTGCCGTTGGCTCTTGTTCCGTTCTAACGCTGAAAAGAACATTAGGGAGCATTAATACAAGAGATAAAAAACAAAGAAATGCAACAACAATATCAGGTACACTTTCGTAAAATAATACTACAAACACTGTTATTACAAAAATGATTAATCCCAAAAACAGAAGGTATATATGATATTTATTATTCATTTTCATTTTCCGTTAGTTTTCGATAAGCCTTTACGGTTTCATCTATTATAGAATTTGCACTTGGAATAATTGCACTTCCAAAATATCCTGATGAAATATCTTTTAAAAGTTGTTTTCGCAGTGCTTTTTCTGATTTTATTGCCCCTTTATGACCTAATTCATAAAATCTTCTCGTCTTTCCTATGGTTATATTTATTGATTTAGATATTGTTTTTGTTCCAAACTCTGCACCTTTTGAGTAAACAATGCCAGCAATAAACAAAACTGCATCCTTCTTAACCGTCGAACTCTTATTTACAAAAGCATCATCTAATAGCAATGCAAAATCACATACATTTGCTGCAGTTCCAAAAACACCTGCACCTTCTGGAAAACCGATGCAGAGACTAACTAATGCCATGTCATTCAATGTTGAAGATGTTTGTTTTAATGTTTCTCTTCCAGCTTCATAGAAGACATATTTTAACCGAGCCTGTGCATTTTTATCTCCAGTATCCGCAGCGAGCATTTCATTATATAATTTTACATGTGGATCATTAGTTAAATTTAAAAAATCCTTGAAGCTGAACGGAATAGACTGGCTTCCATCCGGGTCTGTATACTTGACAGGGTTGTTGCCCGCGTAGTGATACAAATTGCCATTTGTAGGCACAAGTCGCAATTTTCTGCGAGTTTCGGTGAATTTTACAGCAAAAAGCCAGTTGTGAGAATTTTGTGTGTAAAATTTTCTCTCTGCGTTTCTCATTTTTGCTCTATTATATCACATATTCTTGTAAAATTCCGAACTTTTTTCCACTTTCGCTTCCAAAGTCCTACAAACCCCTATTTGTGGGAACAAAGAAGGGCGAAAATTCCACTATACAGAAAGATTTAAAAAAAACTATACAGAATTATTTTGCAAATTCCAGTGCTTTTTCACAAGCTCTTCCATCTCGTTTGAGCCTGTGCGCTCCGTAGTTTCTCTGGCGAGTTTCAATGAGTCTTCATCAAGTATTGCTCCATTCTCGAGCAATAATGCTGCAAGTTTCATTGCGTTATACTTTATCGCATTATTTACAGGAAGTTTTCCATGTTTTTTAAAATAACGAAGATAATTCCAATCGGTCGCAGGAATGAGAACTTTTTCTCCACCAATCCATTTTAGATTCGGGTCAGCTCCATTTTGCAATAAGATTTTTACAGATTCTATAAGAGAGTCTTCAAAACCTGTGCATACATACCCTTCCTTTTTCCATTCGTCAAACTGTTCTTTAGAGACAGCAATTCTTCCTGATATAGCTTTTGCTATATATGGTCTTTTTTTTACATCCGCTCCATAAGAAACAAATAAGCTAAGCAAATTTTTATCCCAGCAACAATTCCAAAGGGGATTCGTATCAACCCATTTGAATTGACCTGTTTTTTTATTGGGGTTTGCACCTTTTTTCAGCAGTTCCTCAACTTTCCGATAACACTCGTCGGCATCCGTGGTTAAAAGCGCCAATTGCATCTGATATTCAAGAGAAGTTTCGTCTACATTATAGGTCTTTGAGGTAAAACCAAAACCAGGAGTCGGACTTCTAAACATTTTTCGTTCTCCGCATGATAAAAATAATAAGCTTAAAGTTGAAATAATTAAAATTTTCTTCATTTTCCACATCCTATTCAAAAATTACGGTAACAGTTTTTTCAGAGCATGTGGCTTTAGCATTATAAGAATCTGGTTCTCTTCCTTTAGAATTAAAATATTGATTGCTATTACGGTTATTCACCGCATCACAATACGATTTTGCATCTTTCTCATTCTTGAAATTCAGAGTCCCTGTTAGTACAAGGTCGGAAGGAGTGCATTCTCCCTTGTCAAATCTGTTTGTCCAATATTGGCCATTAACAATTCTTGAGACAGTTTCTCCAGTCTTCTTATTCTTTAATTCAAAACTTACGGAAGCCAGCATACTGTCATCAGCACCGCCGTTAGGTCCGTATGCTCCGATTTCAGCCCCTGTATGCCATCCGCCATTGAAAACCATATTATAATTGCCTTTCCAAAGCCAAATCGATGAACTCTTTTCTTTTGAATTGGTAAAATCAGTTCTAAGGCTGTCTATATTACAACAAACATTGTTGGAAGTAAAAAACTCATATGGATTATAATAACCGCCCATTCGTTGTGGCTGCCAGTTGTCAAAATAGAGATAGCCTTCATCATGTCGCCTAGGAAGCATAAAAATACCGACTGCAATAGCACAACCAATGAATACTGAAATAAATTCTCCGTCAGGGTCTGTATACTTGACAGGATTGTTCGCCCCGTAGTGATACAAATTGCCATTGATGTGATTGAACACACCGCCCATGCCGGGCAAATTTTGGTTGTGCTTCTTCGCCTCATCGCTAATCGGAGCCTGCGGGATATAATCGCCCAATGCAGGGTCGGTTGAGAGCCATCGTGAATATTTCGGGTCGAGGTATCGCGCTCCATAGTAATACAGCCCTGTCTCGCTGTCCATCTCCTTGCCAGTGAACTTGTACGGAAGGTACTCCAGTCCGGTGTTGCTTGTCTTCTCCACCCAGATTTCACCGTAAGGCGTGTACTCAAGCCTCTGGTACTCATTTCCGTCCTTGTCAGTTATGAGGTGCGCGCTTCCGAGGTGGTCGGCATGGTAATAATACTGTCTGTTGTACTCCTCGCTGTAAGTCGGATTAGTACCGCTGTTTAGCTTGGTGACGATACGGGTGTCGCCTAGGTAGATGTGCTTCGATGTCTGCCCGCCTTCGGTCGCGTTGCCCGCGTCTGTGTGGAGAGTCCACATTTTGTTGAAGTAAAGAGTCTCGCTTGAAAGAGTGTATTTGTTCGTTCGCTCTCCGTCTTCTGAGTAAACATAGCTAACCGTATACGAAGAATCCGCGCTCGCTATAAGGCGGTTTTTCTCGTCCCAAGTATAAACGCGCTTGTATCTCTCGCTTTCGCTCGCAGCTTTTGTGTCCTTGAACAAGCCCCAGCCGTAATCAGTGGATTTAACGCCCCTGTCATCAGTCTCGACAGTGCGGATATATGAAGATGTCTCCTCGTCAAAACTTCCGTCTTGCTCGACCGTGACATTTTCGTTTGAGTCATATTGATAGTACCTGTTTCCTATGCTCACGAGCCTGTGCGCGAAGCTATAATCATATACATATTTGAAGGTGTAGTTCAGATCATCACCGATTTTCTTATTTGGAGAGACGGTCTCAGAGCTTTTCTTAGCCGTCATGTTGCCGAGACCATACTGGTCGAACGAGAATTCCTGCCTGTATGTCGATGTAAACTCAGGGTTCACGGACTTGTTTGGATTGTAAACAGTCTCACCCTCCGCAAGCACAAGCTGGTAGAGTCCGTCATAAGAATAATTTTGCTTGGTGCTGTAACTTCCGTTGACTTCACCGGTGCAGACATTCGTGTAGCCGCTGACATTGCCAACTCGGTCAAAACTGTAGCTGATGTTCTGAAGCACCACGCCCCACTTGTTCTTAGTTCCTATTGAGTCAAGCCAACGGCGTTCCTTGTTGTAATTATAATCCGTATGAACGCCGTTTCCGTAGTCGATGTACAGTCTCTGTCCGTATTCATCATAACCAATGTCAGAAACATATTTGAATTCTTCATTAAAATGAGTACCTGTAACGCTCACGACCTGTCCGCCGTCATCATAGCCGTAAACGATTTTCTCGCCGTCAGGGTACACTATATACTGCATACGACCAAGATAATCGCTTCTATACTCCATAACGGCAGTTTCAGTATCACTTTGACCGTTAAGATGTGCCGTCAGTGTTCGGATTTCTTTTGTAACTTCTCCGAGACAGCCATACTCATAGGACACTGTTCCACCAGAATCACGTCTGCTGAGAATTTTTCCAGCTGCATGAATGTTTCGGTCTGAACTCGTACCGTAAGTATATTCTGTATCAACTGTATCTGGATAATCTACAAGTACAAGACGATTGAGTCCATCATATTCATAATATATTTGCTTTCCGTTCTCACGAAGTACGCTGTTTGTTTCCCTTATGAGGTTTGAGCATTCGTCATACTCAAATTCCTGTCTGCCTGAATCAATGCTGCAAAGCGCGGTCTTTCGTCCGAGAAGGTCATATTCAACAGTTATAGGATGGTTTTCGGCATCATAGGCGGCCACCATCTCTCCGATGCCGTTATACTCATAGGAAACTCTTGTCAGAACGCTTCCAGCAGCATCATTGTCCAGCTTAAGCACCTCAAGTATATTTCCCCTGCTGTCGCTTGTCCGACGGGTAATTCTTCCAAGCGGATCACGGCTTTCATTCACGCTATTTCCGTCACGGACAAAGAATTCTTCTGTCTGAACCGAACCGTCTGGAAGCACAGTTTTAATCTTCCTGTCTTTTTCATCGTAAGTATATTCATTGTAATATCTGCCAATTTTTGGGAAAGTTCCAAGCAGAGCAGATAAATCACCTGGAATAAAGTCCGTCATGCTTTCGGCAACGGCTCTTCCCTTACGGTCATACTCAACCGCACCAGAGACATTCCAACCACTTACCTTTGTTTTTCTGTCAGTATTATAAACAAGACCTGATTTCGCCGTTCGGACAGCACGCCCGACACCATCTATCTGAACGACAGTTTTCATCACAGACTTATCATCTCTGTCAAATGTCACCTTATTCGTTGTCACGGCATACCACATTTCATGTTTTCCGAGCATATCAGGAGCAGGACAAGAATACTCATAGCTCACGGCAGGACATGAAACTGAGTCGTAAGATGTTCTTATGCTCTTCGGTCTCTGCCATTCATCATATAAATAATCAATTCTGTTTCCGTTGCAGTCCTCTTCCCATTCCTTTGTCTGAGTGGCTTTGATATAGCCTGCCCTGCCCTCATAGACATCCGTATCAACGCCGTTCTGTGAAATACTCTCGACAAACTGAATGAACTTCATTGCCGGCTATTCTCTCACTTTGCAAAACTTTTTTAAACAGAATTTCTATGAATTTTTCAAAATTTATTCGTTTTTTTCACTAATCTTGCTTTTTTTTCTGTTGTAGTATAGTGTTTTTCAAATGTCTGTATATAACCACCCCTACAATTACAGTTTCTCTCGCCAGATTTTTCTGATGCGCTCAAGTCACATCAATGGCAATTTGTATCACTACGCGGGCAACAACCCTGTAACATATGTAGACCCCACAGGTAGAGAATTAATATGGTCAAAAGATGACGATGTTTCCGAAGTTGATTTAAAAAGAGTTCAAAAAGAAACAGCCAAACTTCAGAATTCAGGAACTGTTGCTGGAAACAGAGCTAAAGAACTTGCCGACTCTAAAAAAATAAAAATTTTTATAAATGTCTCTAATACTGGTGGTTCAAATGTTGAGCCAGCAAATGAGGAGTCTGCGAGCGATGGTAACGGTTGTGGAAGCAACATTACAATATCTTTAGCCCAAGAAAATAAAAAACTTGATGGTGTAAAAACAAGTCTTGGCGAAATTATCGCACATGAATTATCAGGACACTCGTATGAATGTTATAAAGGTCGGGCTGTTTTTCTACACGGGAAAAACAGTAATATAAGAAATATGCTATCCGAATTAGATGAAACAGTTGCCGTTGCCATGCAAAATGAATATAGAGCTTATTTAGGATTAAGTGGGCAAAGAAAAATCTATACATCATCATTCGGTGCTAAATGGAATATGCCTATATATAATTTTGAGACAAAAACATGGAATTTAAAGAATAAATTCACGGGAAAAACAAGCGAATGGCGACCTTAAAATCATATTTTATAATGTTTTTTCTCTTTTTCCAAATCGGTTGTCTATATTCAGCCGACGTTGAGAAAATCTACAACTCTAGCAAATTTAATGATCATCTGAGTTTTCAGCTGCCGTGTGCCTATGAAAAATGGCATTTCCGTTATTTTATGGAGAACATATCTTTGGCGGTAGTGATTGAAAGCATAACCGTTGATGGTGAAACTCTACCTTCAGAACGATTTATAGGTTTTGTCGAATATATACAAGATACGAATACACGGACAATTCTTTCAAAAAATAAAAAAATATTTTATGAATTAGATTTTCATGAAATACGGATAGATGGAAAACTTACAGGAGAATACAGATATATCTTTATTAAGGATGGGGAAAACTATACTTATAAATTAAACAAAAGCATGAAGAATGTTGTTTTGACATATAGGATTCTGTTTCCTATGCTTTTTCCTAATTACCAAAAAGTTCTGAAAAATTTACAAAACGAAAAATTTTTATCAAAACCATGCAGAGTTCAATTATGTTTTGATAAGTAAGCAAAAATACCCTACGCTACATATAGCGTACCCCGCCCATTCAAAATTTCTGTTTGCCACTCCCACAAATAGGGGTTTGTGGGAGTAGCAATCTTAGAAGAAACCGTAGACTCCCCTGCCATTTTCGGCTATATTTTAGCCATGAACAAACAAAACGATGAAGAGCGGCGACAAGTTCTCGTGCATAAATCCAGACGAAATGAACAGCAAACTTCTTGCCGAAAAGACAAAGTTAAGGAACTTGCGGAAAGCCTGCAAGCAAGAAGAACCTTGTCAAGCAATTCTTGAACGCAAAGAGGATTGAGGGCTGCTCGAAGCGGACTGAGGAATATTACAATTCCGTGCTGACATTCTATGAGAAGAACATAGGATGCGACATTAGCCTTGCGGACACGAGCAGATTGAGACCATAAGGAAATCCGCCTCCAGGAGCAAGCGGAACATCGCTATTATCGACATACTCCCCATTATCAATACAAATAAAAAGGTGTTTTCACTACCATTTTCCGCCGAAAATAAATCAAACGGAGATGTTTATGAGCGTAAAAAAACAAGAGACATTCATTCTGACAGGAATTTTGGAGAAAGATGCCGAGCCTATTCTCAGCTCGGAAAAGGAACTTGGTTGTCTTTTGACCGTGAGAAAAGGCGGAAATATTTCTAAGGTGGAGATTTTCTCGGAGCTTGCGCCCGTTCTTTACCGACACGCCCTTAAAGGAATTTCCGTCGTTATTCCCGTTTGGAGAACACTTTGCGGAACGCTTTCGGCGACCGTCGCCTACCCGCTCTGAGAAATTCTGTCGCTCACCCCAATCCATTTCATCATCGCAACGAATAACTCTCGCTTTTCAAGCACGCCGAATTTTTCTTTCAGGCGAGAAAGGCTCGTCTGAACATAAGGCACGCTTTTCCTTGTGAGGCTGGCGGTCTCTTTGAGCGAAAGCCCCTCAAAAACAGAGAACATAAGCTCCTTGTTCATCTCGCTCAGCGACTCGTAATCTAGGAATCTTCCAAGTGAGCGAACCGATGCGTTGTCCTGTGCGACTTTTGAAACATAACGATTGCCACGAGCGATGCACTCGCCGCACTGCCTCACCTCGTCAATGCTCTCAGGACATAAAAGCAAGGACAAATATTCCTGCTTGCGAACGAAATTCAAGAAAAGCACGCTGGGCTTCCGCTCGCAGAAAAGCGTTACAGGACACCGTTTTTCTTTCAGATAAAAGATTGCGTTCATAGCCGAGTTTTCATCGGCATTGCATCCGACTAATGCACGGTCATCTGATGAAATCTCCTTGTCATACAAAGCGTTGTTGTTACAAAATTCAAACGGCGAGGAGGGAAAGAGAGCCTTGAACACGGGGGTATGCATAGCATACTCCGACGGCGAGAAATTTATCACTAGAACTTTATTCATATTTTTATTAACGGCAAAGTCGGTGGAACTTTTAAGAAAAGTCAGTCGAACTTCGTCCCAAAGTCAGCAGAACTACGGACTAAAGTTCAACTGAGTTTTGCTCGTAGTCCTATGAACTTTAGGCGAAAGTTCATAGGACTTTAGCCCGAAACTCATAGGACTTTAACACAAAAATGACAAAAAAATGCCGTACCAAAATTGAAGGCACGGCAAATTCTTTTGTCAGATTTTCTAGCTTATCACGATTTCCTCAGAAAAGGCTTCCGTGTACTGAATCGTGCAGGGCTTCGCGCTTATTTTGAGCGTGTACTTGCCCACCGCGCAGTCGCTCGGAATTCTCGTGTCAATCCGCTTGTTCGTGTTCCATGCATAGTAATCGAGGCGTGTCGAAACGCCTTCCTTTTCAAGAAAAATTCCCTGTGTCCCGTCGGACGGGTCGAACTTGAGATAGTCTCCGAGAACGCGGATTGTGTCGCCCGCCTTGATTGTGTTCTCGTCGTTTCCGTCGGCGTTAAGAACATCTTCAATGCTCGGAATCATCTTGAGTCTGTTGCTCACCCGCACGGTTTTCGTGTTCGCAAGGATTGAGCGTGAAATCGCTGTGTCGGCGAGGAATCTGAGGTTGAGATTGTGATCGTTCGTGGAAATGTTCGGCTGGAATGAGGCTAGTTTGTCGTCAGTCGTTCCGCCCGCGGTCACAAAAAGCAAGCCGAGCGGACCGCGCACGGTGTAGCCGAGTTGCGTGTAGCGGAGAACGACCGACTTGTATACATCCATCACGCCAGTGATGTCGGCTTTGGTGACGGTGGTGTTGTTTGCCGCCATCTCATCAACGAGATTCTCGAATGTGATTTCCGCCTCGTTCTCAGAGCGGAAATTGTACTTTGCCTTTGCATGGGCTGTCATGTTCTGTCTTAAAAAGATTTTAAGCATATAGAACTCCTTAATTTTGATTTCGGCGAACTCTCCGCAACGCGGCTCTTCGTTCTGCCTTTTATTGTGTTCAATATACCGCAGAAAGAAAGCGCAGAGATGATGATATTTTATTACGCAAAGTTGATTGGAAATATAATCATTTTTCAGCACGAGAACGGCTGTATATTTCAGACATCTAACTCACGGAAAGTCCTGCTTTCCAAAAAAGGAGGTCTCGGTATGGAAAACGAGATGCTTACGAAAATCTATGGCGAGTTCTGCTCGCTTAGGGGCGAGATGTCTGAGTTCAAGAGACGAACGCTTGAACGGCTTGAAGAACTGGAGGGGAACTTCAAGCAAAGTTCCGTTGAGCGGGCGGCAAGATTATGCCGTCTCGTGTCACTCGCGACGGGGCTTGTCGCCCTCGTGTCTGCAGCCTACACGGTTCTTTCAAAATTCCTTGAAAACGGGGGCGTTGTATGAAAAAGAATATGAAGCAACTTGGCGAGTATGCGGCTGAACTTTTTGACTGCGGGCTTAATGGGTCGGAAGTTTACAAATACATCCTCATGGAATTTTACGGAACTCCCTATGTCTGGGGCGGTCAGTCTCCAGAAGGAAGCGACTGTTCGGGCAGCGTTTGCACGGCGGTGAGCCTTGCGACCGGGCAGGCTGTAAGAGTGACGGCGGACGCGCTTTACAGGGGATTTTTCACTGAGAATGTTACGAATTTTTCGGACAAAAATCTTCTTTACGCCGCATTTTTCCTTGATGGGAGCGGTAAGGCAGTCCATGTCGCGGGCTGGTGCGAGGGAAAATATATGAATGTTTCGCGATGTGAGCCGAACGAGGCGGGAATTTTTCGAACGGGAGCGGAACTACTTCGCATTTATCCGCATCTTAAAATGGTAAAGAGGGGGATGAGAGTATGACGACGATTGATTTTTCATACCGCGAGCTTATAACTAACATCGTAAAGCGTTTTCTGCTTCTCGCGGGAAAATTAGCGGGCTACAAGGGCTTTGCCGTGCTTGTGGCGACAGTGCTTCTCCGCGCGGGCTATGTCGGCGAGGTGGCATGGGCTTCAGTTATAATCTCCGCCCTGTGCGGTGCGGTTTTGCCGAAAGCGGTCGGGAATTTCGGAAGTTCAATTTCGGAATTCGTATCAATGAGTAATGGAGAATATAGAAATGAAAAAACTGCAAATTACAATCAGCGTACTTCTCGCGCTGTCTCTAAACCTTCCGATTCGGGCAAACGCGCCATCGAAAACGGAAAGCGTAAAATCAGAGAAGCCGTTGAGAGAGCAAAGTCAGAATCAGAAAATGGCTGATTTCATTGATTATGACGCGCTCGTCGGCGAACTCGACAAGATTCTTGAAGAGACAGTAAGCGAGGCACTTGAAGAGCAGTACGCGGATTTGAGTGCACAGTTTGCGAGGGAAAGCGAAAAGTTGTTTGAAAGCCGCTCATTTTGGCGAAAAGCCGCCGTCACAGAAGGGCTTGTGATTTTGGGCGCGGTGTTTGCGGGGGTAATGGTGTACAAGCTGAAGGAGTAAATCTCCATCTATGCCAGCTATTCTGTGAATAATACAATGCTAGCATTGCGAGTTGAGCAAAAAAAATAGCGGCTGGAGTCGGGGTTCTGGCAAAAACTATACCAGTTCTTCTGTAAATGATACAGTGCTACAAAATGCCCGAAAAAGCAAAAAAAGACGGGCGTAGGTGTGGTTCTGACAAAGCCCCGCTTGAACTTGTTCACCGCGGGGCGCTTGGCAGGTTCACACCGAGAGCCCGTTTTTTTGTATTATTCAGTCTACCTTAGCACTGGATCATTCCGAATACCATTGCGAACAAAGCTACAGTTTCGCAAAGACCGACAACCATGATGTAGTTAGAGAAGCCTTTTCCAGTCTCACCGAGAGCGTCGCTGCCTGCCGCACCAGCTTTTCCCTGAGCGATAGCAGAGAAACACATTGCAAGACCTGCCGCAATTCCCAAACCGAGGAAGAAAAGCGGATTCTCAGCGATTTTTGCAGATCCTGCCATCTGCTGCATGAGAAGGAAGCCGTAGATTGTCTGTGTAAGTGGAGCACCTGCGAAGACTGTCAAGATAAATGGAGCCGGTTTATTAGCCATGAAACAGCGTTTCCAAGCACCAATAGCACCCTGTCCAGCGATTCCGATACCAATTGCTGAGCCAATAGCCGCAATACCCATTACAAGACCTGCACCAATCATTCCAAAATTCATATTTTTCTCCTATGAAAGAATTTTCTTTTTGCTGTGATTATGCCTCAATCAAAAAGCAAAATCACTTTTTATTCTATATAAATCGCCCTACTCTTTGAGCGGTTCATACTTAAAGCCAGCCCAACTCATTCCCAAGTGATTTGAGAACTCAAGGGTGTTCAAACGAACGCCGTGGACTATGACCGAAAGCAAGTTCAAAATCATGTTCAAGCCATGACCAAAAACAAGCAATACGATAAGGACGATGAACAAAGCCGCGTGACCTACCAAAGGACCTGCGAATGTGTTTACCGTGCCTGAAATTGCGGCTCCTGCCAGACCTACAGCCCACAATCGGATGTATGAGACGATGTCCGAGAATACGTTAACAACTCCCAGCAAAACCGAGATGATGTTCTTTACGCTCTCAAGGATTGACTTAGCGACGCTTCCTTCGTAGTTTGCGAAAACGAAGCTGAATGCAAATCCACCGCCGACCATCGCGATTGAAATCGTTCCCCAGGGAAGACCGTAAACATCTCCGCCCATAAGGGGGAAGACATTTCCGTCAACGACCATAGAAAGTACGACCCAGTACATACCGATAAGCTGCACGAATGAACCGAATTCACCCAAGAATTTAAGCCGGTGAGCTTTGTCCTTGATGTATCGCCCCATTCCCTTAAGATGTGCCACACAAAGCTGGATAAGAGCCAGAGTGAAACAGAAAATCTGAAGGTTTTGAGCCGTATTAAGCGTGCCAGCCGAGGCGTCAGTTGTCCAGAAAGGAAGCCACTGAACATTCTCGTAGGCATTTGAAATCGGCGGAACCGAGAGCGAGACAATCCAGTCAGGAAGCTGCTCTGGCTTTAAGCCGAACCAAGTGCAAGTAACAGCACCCCAAACCATGGTAGCCACGCCCAAAAGAAGGACAAGACCAAGCATCGGAGAAACTTTTTTGCCACCGAAAACGCTCTTCAAAATGAAGATAAGCGCGACGGCAGTGACCAATGCACCGTATCCACCGTCTCCGAAAATCATTCCGAAGAAGATTGTGAAGAAAGCCAGGAACCAGCCTGAAATATCGTATTCGTGATAGCCAGGAACAGTTCCCAAGAAGTCCGTAAGCGGATAAATCAAACTTACGAGCTTGTTGTTCTTGAGTTTTGTCGGAACGGCATCATCGTCGCTTGGGTCGCTTGAGGCAAAAGCCCATTTCTGTTCTTTTGCGAAAGACTCGAATTTTGCCATTGAATCCACAGGAACGAAGCCTGTAATCCAAGACAGATTTTCTTCGATTCCCATGCCCGAATACAAATTTTCAAGCTCAATGTCCTTTGCGATAACGCTGACAGAATCTTTGAGCGCGTTCTTGTACTGGACGCTTGCCTTAATCTCATTTTCGATTTCAGCAATGCGTGCCTTTGAATCAGAAATTTCCTTCTTTAAGGCATCTGTTGAAATGCGGGGAAGCACGACCTGATATGCTTCGGCAGGAAGCCCTTCCGGTCGCTCATTGACGACGAAAGGCTTTTCGCTTACCAAAACGAATCTTGTCTGCGACTTGTCTTTTGAGACAATCACGGTCTTTGCTTCTTCTCCAATCAGAGCGTATTTGTCTGACGGAATTTCATACAAAGCGAGATGAATATTCTCTTCTGAAAGCTCGGCAAAATCCGCCGGGTTTACTCCACCCCACTTTGCGAATCGCTCAAGCTCAACCGAATCATTGGTGATGCGGTCAAAGCAAGATTTCTTTTCATCTGTGAGGGCGAGAATATTCTTTGCGATGTCGAAAGCAGCTTCTTTTCCCACGAGAGTCTGCTTGGGCGTTTCTTTTTTGCCCAGCTTGATTTCCGTGAGAATGGCCAGAGCCTTCTCAATCTTGGAATTCTGGTCTTTGTAAGAAGCAAGCTCCTCACTTGAACCCTGGACTTCCTCGACATGAAGAACGCCAAGCTTTCGCAATGCCTTTAATGCTTCCTTGCGCTCATTTTCTAGAACAACAAGGGAGATTTTTTTCATTGGGACTATCATGAGCGAGCCCCCTTTGCTTCTTCGGCAATCTTAGCGGCAGCGGCAGCAGCATTTCTCTGATCAATCTTCTTTTTAGAGACCTTAGAGATTACAACCGCACTAACCTGCTGGTCGCCAAGATAAACCGAAATCTTTTTGATGTTTGCCTTTGCCTCAGGAATCTTAACCTTCTCAAAGAGGTTTACGCGCTGGCTTGTAGTGCGCAGTTCCTGAGAAAGCAGCCTTACCTGCTCATCAAGAACGCTGGCTTCCAAATCTAAAGAAAGTGCCTTTTCCATGCGGTCGGCAGCCAAGTCAATCCAGAGCGGTGTCTCATACAAATCGTAGTCACCCCGCCCGAATTCGGCTCCCTCATACACTGGAATCGTAACGCCGGCTATGTTGCCGACACCTTTCTTTATATTGCGGACAGTAACCATGCCGGGCTTGAAGGCCTCTTCTTCGCCGAACACGCTGATCCAGACCTTAAACTCCTGTTCAAGGGCGACCCGCT
The DNA here is from genome assembly GCA_017469785.1 of Treponema sp. GTDB lineage: Bacteria > Spirochaetota > Spirochaetia > Treponematales > Treponemataceae > Treponema_D. The sequence continues at coordinate 48,901 of JAFUFU010000010.1, read as the reverse complement.
GTGCACGGACTTCGTTTGCCTTCTGCTCGATAGTTCTGATTTCAGATTGAAGCTGCTGTTTTTTGAGCGTAAGCGTAGGAAGATAACGCTGGTACATTTTCAGCGCGTCTTTCTGAGCTTTCTGTTCATTTTTAGTCAGCTTAATTTTTGCCATGCAATCTACTCCGCAAAACTATTTATTCGGCCAGAATTCGCTAATCAATTCAGACTTAATACCCGTCTCGTCTTTGTCGAAACAATCAGCGAGGATTTTCCAACCAAGATCAAGAGCGCCTTCAAGAGAAATGTTGACGGACAAGTCCATCATCTCTTTCTCGAACATTTCACCGTATTTAAGGAGCTTTTCGTCCCACTTACTCATCATGAAGCCCATTGATTTCTTTTCCAGGGTGTCTTTATAAGAAGAATAAAGACGAATCATAGCGTCCATGAGGGCACGGTGATCTTTACGAGTCTTGCCGTTTACGTTCTGCTTGAGTCGTGAAAGAGAACCGAATGGCTCGATACGGCCGCCCTTAAGATAATACTGACCTTCGGTGATGTAACCAGTGTTATCCGGAACCGGGTGAGTAACGTCGTCGCCAGGCATTGTTGTTACAGCAAGAACTGTTACTGAGCCGCTACCCTTGAAGTCAACTGCCTTTTCGTAGCGGGCAGCCAGCTGTGAGTAAAGGTCTCCAGGATAACCACGGTTTGAAGGAACCTGCTCCTGTGTGATAGCGATTTCCTTCATGGCGTCTGCATAAGAAGTCATGTCGGTAAGAAGAACGAGAACGTCCTTGTTCTGCAAGGCGAACTGCTCTGCTACTGCCAGAGACATATCAGGGATTTTGATACATTCTACGGTTGGGTCAGCAGCCGTGTGGATGAACATGACTGTCTTGCTCAAAGAGCCGCCGTCTTCCAGAGTCTTCTTGAAGTAAAGGAAGTCGTCGTATTTAAGACCCATACCGCCGAGAACGATTACATCAGCCTCAGCCTGCATAGCGATTCGTGCAAGGAGCTGGTTATAAGGTTCACCGGAGATAGAGAAGATTGGAAGTTTCTGAGAAACGACCAGAGTGTTGAACATATCAATCATCGGAATGTTGGTACGCATCATTCGCTCAGCGAGGATACGCTTTGAAGGGTTTACAGAAGGACCGCCGATTGGCTTCATGTTCTCTGTAAGAGCCGGTCCGTTGTCGCGAGGCTCACCCGAACCGTTGAAGATTCGTCCCATCAAATCGTCGCCGAAAGAAACGCGCATTTCGTTTCCGAGGAAGCGGATCTGGTCACCTGTAGAGACACCTCGTCCGCCTGCGAAAACCTGCAGTGAAACTGTGTCACCGTCGATTTTGTTGACCTCAGCGAGAGATTTTCCGAACCGTGTGGTGATTTCTGCAAGTTCGTTGTATTTAACGCCCTCTGCTTTTACTGTAATTACGGAACCTGTAATAGATTCGATTTTATTGTATACCTTATTCATATCTATTCACCGTCCCCTATGCTTTGAGAAGATTCTCTGCTTCTGCGTTCAGTTTGCCTGATTTTGAAGCATACAAATCATCGATTTCTTTTTCGAGTTTCTTGAAGTCATCGCTCTCAAACTCAGTGTAGTTCCAGTCGAGGAACTTCTGGCGGAGCTGGTTGAAGTAAGTTCGGGCTTCATCCTTGTCTGAAAGTGTAAAATCAGAACCGAGAATCTTGATCAGCTTGTCAAGATCGTATTTCTGTCGCTCAACCGTTGCGTTAGCGTCGATTGCGTCGAATGAGTTCTGCTGGAAGTAAACCGCATCAAGCATCTCTTCCTTAAGATATACGAGGTAGTCATCAAGAGACGTACCTTCCTCACCGACGACCTTCATCATTGAGCCTACGTCTACGCCCTTTTTGAGGACATTGAAACAGAAGTCAACTTTGTCCTGAGCGATGATACCGTGGTATTTTGACCAAGACTGAATCGGGTCGATTGCAGGATATTTTCGTGCGTCTGATCGGGCGCGGCTAAGACCGTGGAAGGCTCCGACGACCTTAAGAGTTGCCTGTGTGACAGGTTCCTCGAAGTTACCGCCAGCAGGAGAAACTGTACCGCCGATTGTGACAGAGCCTTTGCTTCCGTCGCTCAAACGAACCTGACCGGCGCGCTCGTAGAATGCTGCGATGTAAGACTCCATGTAAGCCGGGAAAGCTTCCTCGCCAGGAATCTCTTCCAAGCGGCCTGACATTTCTCGCAAAGCCTGTGCCCAGCGGGATGTTGAGTCAGCAAGAAGAAGGACATTCAAGCCCATCTGTCGGTAGTATTCAGCCAGTGTTACCGATGTGTAAACCGAAGCTTCTCGTGAAGCGACCGGCATTGATGAAGTGTTACAAATGATGATTGTTCGCTCCATCAAAGATTTGCCTGTTTTCGGGTCTTTGAGTTCAGGGAACTCAGTCAAAGTCTCGACGACCTCACCTGCTCGCTCACCACAAGCCGCGATGATTACGATGTCAACGTCAGCGTATTTTGAAGTGGTGTGCTGCAATACTGTTTTACCGGCACCGAATGGACCCGGGATACAATATGTACCGCCTCGTGCAACAGGGAAGAAAGTATCGATAAGTCGGACTTTTGTGACCATTGTCTCTGTTGGAGCCAGGCGCTCTGCATAGCAGTTTACGGCACGTTTGACCGGCCATTTGAATGAGAGACCGATTTCAACATCGTTGCCCTTTTCGTCGGTGAGAACGGCAATCTTGTCTTTGAGGGTGTAAGAACCCTTTTCTTTGATAGATTTTACCGTGTATGTGCCAAGCAGATAGAATGGCACGAAGATTTTGTGGGTGAAAGGTCCTTCCGGAACAGTTCCCACATATTCTCCGGCTTTGAGAACGTCGCCAACTTTTGCAGTCGGTGTGAATTCCCACTGTTTTTCTTTGTCGAGAGGGTCAACATAAATACCCTTCTCAAGGAACCAGCCTGCCTTTTCGGCAAGCAAAGGAAGAGGGTTCTGCAAACCATCATAAACCTGTCCCAAAAGACCTGGACCAAGCTCGGCAGAAAGAAGGTCGCCTGTGAATTCAACGACATCCCCCGCCTTGATTCCTTTTGTCATTTCGTAGACCTGAAGCTGAGCTACATTTCCGCGGATACGGATAACTTCGCTCTTTAAGCTTGAGTCCTCAACTTTAACATAGGCAACTTCGTTCATAGAAACATTTCCGTCAAATTCGACAGAAACCATGTTTCCATTAACTCCGACTACCTTTCCTTTTGTATCCGTCATTTAATTCTCCATCTATAAATCTTCAAGACTATTTATCTTCAAGAATTCTTGTATAAATCTTCTTGTAAGAAGCCAAACCGTTTGCCTCGTCGAACTTTTTCATTCGGGTGGCAAGCTTGAGCTTGAGACCGTAACTGAAGACGGCATCAAGTGAAAATCCATCTGTCGGACGCATGCTTTCAATAACAGTGAGCCTGTACTGGTTGAGGTATTGCTCGGCAGCCAAAGGACTGTCCATACCGCTCGCAGTGCGTGCCGCCTGAACCGCGTCAGGAGCAATCGACTCATTGCCGGCGCTGAACTTCTTTTTCATGCGGAGGGCACGAATTTGAGCCAGGGCCAGACGGAGGCTCTTTTCCTTGTAATTCCAAGTGTCAACGAATGACGAGCCAGTTTTTGAATCTTCCAGCGGTGGTTCCAAAGAAAGACCGTCAAGAATCTTCATTTCGTTTTTGCTAAGAAAGCGTGAACAGAGGTCGTAATAGTATTCATAAGTAATTGGAACCGCCTTATCATCGCTCACCGTAAAGCCGGGAAGCTGGGATACAAGGTAATATTGATTACTCATACTCTACCCCCGTTTATCCTACTCAGATTTAGCAGCTTCTTTCATGATGCTGGCAACCCGCGGATTCAAATATGCGCTGAAAAGCTCAGCGACAGCTTCCGCAGAGAAGTCGTAGAAAGCCGCACCGTCTTTTACGCCGACACGGAATCCAGAATTGATTGAAGAGTCAACCTTGAGCGTGAGACCTTTTGAGATTTCGGCTTTGAGGGCTGCTTTAAGATTTGATTCCAGAGCTTTCAAATCTTTTTCGTTCAGAAGAACGGAGACTTCGCTTGCCTCTGTATTTGCCGTCCAAGCCTTAACCGTTTCCGGGATGAGTTTTGAGAGCAAGTCAGAAGAATAAGCTTTTTCTGATTCTGCGGTGATGATTGCAGAAAGTTCCTTTGTGATGCTGTCTCTAAATGAGAGCACGAGGTTCCGGCTAGCCTGACGAATTGCGTCTTCGCTTGCCTTTTCCATTCGCGCTGTTTCATCTTTTGCTGCTTTGATGATTTTATCAGCTTCTTCTTTCGCATTTGCGATGATTCTCTCAGCCTCAGATTGAGCCTGAGCTTTTACTTCAGAAGCAGATTTTTCGGCAGCAGCGACACCGTCTTTTTTAATCTTTTCGATTAAATCCTGTACCTGGATGTCCATGCAAACCTCTCTTATTTATAAGATAAATTATTCTTAAATTATAATCCATTTTTCATGAATTGCAAATAAATTCAGAAAAAAACGATTAGACATTTATAAAAGTTCGCAGTCCATACCGAAGCGATATTAAAATATTGACAGTCTTTTTCAGATTTGCTAATATATGTAAATAATCGATTATCTATAGGGAGGCTAGAAATGGCTGGTGCATCAAAGAACTCTCGTACTACCGTTGCAACACAGAAATTCAACTGCACATGCGGTGGCGAAGTCGAAATGAAAACAAAGCTCGAAAACGGCAGACTCAAGAACTACGCCGAATGCCAGAAATGCAAACGCGTTGAGCGACGACCAAAAGATTTCAGATAATAATTGGAATCTTGCAGACATAAAATCCCCTTTTCTTCATGAGTGCACTTTGAAGAAATGGGGATTTTTTTTTACTCAGAAATTAATTCATGAAAATTTGAAAAAAATTCATTTTATTCCCTACAAGCACTTGATTCTTTTTAGTTTCTCTGATATAGTATTGAAACATTGTGAAACACATTCGGGCAGTTAGCTCAGTTGGTAGAGCCCCTGGTTTACACCCAGGTTGTCGGGAGTTCGAGTCTCTCACTGCCCACTCTCCGGGATGTAGCGCAGCTGGTAGCGCGCTTGGTTTGGGACCAAGATGTCGCAGGTTCGAATCCTGTCATCCCGACTAATAAACTTGCTTTACGGGCAAGTTTTTTTTTGTTTAAATATAAATAATTTTAAAAGAAATCCAAAGATTCAAAACAAAACACGTGGCAACAAACGAATCCTTTTACCTGCACTATTTACAATACTTTCTGACTTCGGAAATTACTTCCGAGAGCGGCTTGTAGACAAGAGGTGTTTCGGGGATACTTTGGGTAAACATTCTTCCGTAGGATTTTTCGATGATGCGCCTGTCCAATGCCACAACCGCTCCCCTATCGTCACCTCTGCGAATAAGGCGGCCGAAGCCCTGCCGGAATTTTATGACGGCCTGAGGCACGCTCAGCTCCATAAAGGGAAAACCACCTTTCTTTGAAATTTCCTCACTGCGGGCCGCAAATACAGGGTCAGAAGGCACTCCGAAAGGCATTTTCACGATGATTACAAGAGAAAGGGATTCACCAGGGACGTCAACGCCTTCCCAGAAAGAATCAGTGGCAAAAAGGCAACTCGTCACCTCGTCCTTGAACTGGGACAGAAGCCTGAAGCGGTCATCATCCCCCTGCTTCAAAACAGTTATTCCTGAGGAACGGAGTCTTGTACGTACTGTATCGCAGGCATGGCGAAGGGAATCATAGGCCGTAAAGAGTACCAGTGTTTTCCCGCCGGCAGCCTCTATCATCTGGACAAGGGCATTCTCAACGAAAGCCTGAAAATTCTCGCTGTCAGGGAATGGAGCATCACTGGGGACTGCGAAAACCATATTCTTTTCATAAGGGAAAGGAGAAAGGAATTCACCGCTTTTTACCCGCTCTTTTTCAATGAAGTTTATTCCTACCCGCTTTTTCCAGAAATCAAAAGTCCTGCTGATTGAAAGCGTTGCCGATGTGCAGACAATACTTTTCATCGGTTCATAAACGCCCTTGTTCATTAGGGACGCGATATCCAGAGGAGTCTCGTTGAATTCATAATAAAACGGATTATCAAAATTTTTTGCCATGGATGGAGGAAGCCTCTTTGCTGCCACCCAGAAAACGTTTTCAGGATGCTCTTCCCATGAAACGAAATTCTGAGCCGTCTCGACCATAGAATCCAGCCGTCTTAACACGGCTTTTGCTTCGTAAATAACAGAATCGTCAAGGTCATCCTCCGAAATCCCATCAATAATTTCACGAGTAATTCCACAGACAGCGGCAATATTTTTTTGAAGGACGGTGATTTTTCTGATAAGCTCGGAGAAGCGCTGAGCACTTCCTGAAAAAAGCCTAATATTGAATTCCCGGGCCAAGAGTTCCGCTGCACTCTCCTCGAGATTTGCAATAGACTCTTTAGCCCGTTCGATTTCGCTTTTTACGAGGTCTGATTTATCCTCGATATTTGACAGAGCCGAAAGAGTGAAAATGTAACCCGTGGAACTTGCCTTCCGTTGACGGTAGAGCAGATTAAGCTGCTTTAAAATCCTGAATCGATTCAGGGAATTTGAGAAAAAACTCGTGGCCGCGTCTTCGATTCCGTGGGCCTCGTCAAAAACAATTCGCTTGTAAGGAGGAAGCACCGCCGTGTCATCGTAGCCCGCCCCGTTCATGCGGCTTTCAATGTCAGCAAAAAGCATGTGATGGTTTACAACGAGAATGTTCGCGTCAGCCGCTTCCTTCCGAACCTTCATGACAAAGCACTTTTCCCGAAACTTGCACCTCATTCCCATGCAGGCGTCCGCCTCGGAGTTTACCCGCTGCCAGAGATTTTCCGGGGGCATAAAAGACAAGTCGCTCTTGCTGCCAGTCTTGCTCTCCTTTGCCCAAGATGCGATTTTATCAAAGATTTCCGTCTCATCGCTGAACAAATCCCGCTCATTTCCGACTTCAGAAAGGCGGCGCAGGCAGACATAATTCTGCCGCCCCTTTACGAGGATGGACTTGACCTTCTTGCCTATGATTTTTTCTGCCTGCGGGATGTCTTTTTCGGAAAGCTGCTGCTGAAGATTTATGGTTCCAGTGGAAATCACCACCCGCTCTTTATTATTAATCGCCCAGAGCATGGAGGGAATAAGATAGGCAAAGGACTTACCGACACCAGTTCCTGCCTCAAAAACACCCACAGACTCATCATTAAAGGCCGAAGAGATTTCTTTGACAAGCTCAATCTGACTGGGCCGCTCCTCAAAATAAGGGGAGATTTTCGCAAGGGGGCCGGAAGAAGAAAGATAAAGAGCCGTTTCGTCGCAATCAAGTTTTTTCGTAACCACAGGCTTAATCGGCTCCATGACCACATAAACCTCGCTAACGTCGTTGTTGACGATATAAAAGCCCTGTGCCTTTTCTGAGGCATCACTTGCCACCATCAAGTCAGCGTCAGAAGGATGAAGATTTCCCGAAGGATGATTGTGGATTAAAACAGAGGCCTCCCGGGCAAAGGAAAAATTAACAGGGACAGAATCAGAATTTCCCCGACTTCCCGCCTGAACAGAAATAACGACGCCCTCAGCGTTTATAATACCTGCAAAAAAAACTTCGTTTCCGCCCGCCATCTCAATCTGGCGTTTCATCTCCTGGCGGACTTCAAGGGAAAAACGACGATTAATTTCCATAACATAAAATCCTACCAAAAATCACGGAAAAAATCTATTTTTTTATTCAGACTGCTTGTGTCTGCGCCCCATAACAGGCAACGCATAGCCGCAAATGAAACTACATTTTCATTTCGAATTTTTCCATCAGTTTGGCATGCAGGGATTCCGTCTCGGTGTCGTTCAGGCCTAAACTTTGGGCGTCAGTCACGTCTTTCAAGGCATTGTCGAAATCTCCCAGCTTATAATAGGAAACTGCCCGTCTGAAATGGGCGTGAGACTGGTATTCGTTGATTCGTATTGACTCACTGTATGCGGCAACAGCCTCTTCATGCTTGTTCATGATGCTCAAAACGATTCCAATGTAATAGTATGAGCGGAAAGCATTGGGGTCATAAATTACGCTCTTCTGGAAATCCTCAAGGGAGGCCGTGTAATTGTTCTGGGAGAAATATGCCATGCCCCGGTGCTTGTGAATGACAGCAAGAACAGGAGCAGGCGGCGTCGGCTCTGAATTAATGATGATTGAGTAAATCTCCACGGCTTTATCCAAGTCGCCATGGTTATGGGACTGGATTGCCTCAAGAATCATGTCATCAATAGTTCCGTGCACGTAGGGTGAGACCCGGTTAATGTTCTTAGGCTCAAGATTTTCAATTTTCTTGCCATTTGAAGAAAGAGTAAGTTCGTCCGCCTTTTCGTAGAATGAAGCCCGGCGAGCCTCCACCTCCCCTTGCAGCTTTTTCTGATAATCGCGGATTTCCTGAAAGATAATATCCGCCAGAGTAAGGCTTGCGTTCATAGAGGCTAGCTTACGACGAAGGGGCATGTCAAAAGGAGTGAATTCTGACTTGTAAATAAGCTCGTGCTCAACTTCAGCCCATGCATCCTGCAGAATCGTACGGATCTGAATCTCACACACAAGAGTCTCAGGAAGCGGAAGCTCTGTCTTTTTGGGCATACAGTCTTTTGGAATCGAGACAAGGACATGCACGGACTCGTAGCCAAATTCACGGAAAGACTGCTGGGCACCCTTGTACTCCACTTCCTTGACGACGAAATTATTTTTTATCTGATGCTCAACCTCACTTAAATCCTCAAGGAAGGCACAAATTACTCGGATACCCATCATATCAGTGAGTTCAACAAAATTATTTCTTTCGGCCTCTTCTCCTTTCAAGCGGAGAACCTTACGGTAATAACTATTAAAAGATTTTACCCTGGATTTGTAGGTTGGATTAGAAGAAAGATGAAGTGTTTTCCGCAACTTGTTTTCCACATTTGTAACAATTTCTGCGAAAACAGGCTTATAAGACTCGTAGGTCGCTTTTATGTTGTTTTTACTGGGAAGTGAATTTACAAAGTTATCCATAGGATGAATTTTAACATAAAATTACATTAAAGCAAGCATAATCTTTTAAAGAAAAAAACCGCTTGCATACGCAAGCGGTTCAACTAGGAAACTAGTTATTATTTTGCGTCAGCTGACTGACCGCCATTTGACTGAGCGTTAGAATCTCCGTCCTGGCTGAGAGAAGATGTGAAGTTCTCCTCTGTAGCCATCTTCTGTCGCTCGACATAGCGGTTAACCTGTTTGTTACCGAAGCGAGACATCTCGAGAGCCTGACGAGCAGATTCTTTGCGTCCGATGATTCCCCAAAGGTCTTCATCAGCAATATCACGCTCTGAAGTAAGGTTAGCTTTGTCGTAGATAATCTTTACGTCTTTGAAGTAACCGATGAAGTCATCACCAACGTGAGCTGCATCACGGCAAATCTGGAAACCTTCGAATTTTACGAATGGCTCGCCACGCGGATAGATTGGGTAAACACGGATTTCACGAGTGCGAACTTCTGTGATGTACTCCGGGTTGTTCCATTCGAGAGTCTTCCAGCCATCGAATCCAAGATAACCCATGAAGTAGCGGCGTGTAACACCGTCAGTATCGCTGAGAAGAACATAAAGTGCGTGTGGGAAGTTCATACCCATTGTTGTAACTGCAATCTTTTTGAGAGTGCCAACATTTTTAACAAGACCGTAAGCCGGTGATGCTTTGTCTGATGGATCATCAGCTTCGAACAACCATTTTGGTCCTGAAGACTCGCCTTCAGAAGCTGCTGCTGGCTGTCGATCACCATTGTCGTCAGCCTGTGAATATGGCTCATAAGCCGGAATTACGAATGGCGGAACAATTTTTGCATTTGCGTTATAAGCACCAGTTGGGAACACGACGCGAACGCCCATAACTTCTGAACCAGCAAACGGCTGTTTTGAATTGCCGCTGACAGGAGCAGCCTTTACCTGAGACTGAGCCAAGCTGCTGACATTGCGTGCAGAACTGTTAAGAACAACTTCCCATTCACCGAGAGCGAGAGAAGATTTCATAAGTTCTTTCTGCTCAGAGCTGAAAGATGCACCAGCTGCGGTAGCGTAATCCATAACAGTACGCTTGTTCTGGTTATTTGTTTTCTCTCCGTCATAATCCTGTGGATAAACGGCGATGTCTGCACTAAGCGTTGTGAAGTCGATGAGAGTTCTTTCTTCTGCGAAAGAAGAAAGTCCCACGAGAGTCATCAATGCTGCCGATAAAACTAAAGTTTTCTTCATTTTTCGAAGCTCCTTTTTACTCAATTGATGTAGCCTTGTATATTCTACAGTATCTTATATCTAAAACATTTTGTCAATAAAAATTTAAAGCGATTTTCAGTCAGCGATAAAATTTCCATCTATAAAAAGTTCTATATTTTTGATGCCTGTAAAATTCTTTTTGATGTTTTTTTTAAAAAGAGCCGATCCTTCTTCGACGGAAAATGCGCCGCCCTCCTGAAGTGCGGCCTCAGCAGAAAGTCCGACATAGAGAGTTTTTTCTTTTACAAAGCAATAGTCAACGGCCGTTCCAGGAGTGAAAAGCGGGCGTCCACGATAAAAAGATGGGCCTAAAATCAGCTCATCGACATAATAAGCCAGTTTTCCCTGAACGGGGTGAGAATCAAGATAGCGAATTTCCTTTTGGTTGCGTGATGAACCTGAAACCGGGAAATAAAACACGCGCCTGTCCATGCCTAAATGCGAAACAAAATACAGTGCGGCAAAAAAAATGACGACTGCGCCGACGATAAGCGCGATTTTCAGCCTGTTTTTCTGCAGAAAATTTATACAATTATCAAATTTCATCTTTTAAAATTCCGTTTAATGTCCGGTAAAGCCCCTCGACCGCTCGAAATGGGTAACAAAAGCCGACAAGCCATTATATATTCCGAGAGACATTTTTTGCAAGTAGGAATTATCAGACAGCAGAACGGCCTCTTTTTCGTTTGACAGGAAGCCGACTTCGACGAGGACAGCCGGCATGTTTGAATTCTTTACGACAAACCATTCCTCAGCCTTGATTCCCCGGGGAGTCGAAAGATTTCCTACCTGAGCGGCGATTCCGTCCATGATGAATTTTGCGATGAGAATGCTTTCGGTGGTGTATTCCTCTTCCATCATGGAATTCATTACATTAAAAAGATTGTTATCCACATCACCTGTTTTTTCAAGGACAGTGCGGCGGTAGCCCGGAGAAAGATACCATGTCTCGTAACCGGAAGCCTTTTTGTCCAGGGAAGAATTAACATGCACGGAAACATAAAGGATTGCTTCTTTTTCTCCAAGTTTGACAGAATTTGCTATTTCCGTGCGTTCTGCCAGCGAAAGGAAGATATCAGTATTGCGGGTCATAAGGATTTTTTTGTCTGGATAAGCGGCCTTTAGTCTGGAGTAAAGCATTTTACCCACCGCAAGATTCACATCTTTTTCACGGACTGTTACATTTTTCCCTTTGATTTTGTGAGTCATCTGGGCGCCAGGGTCTTTTCCGCCGTGACCGGGATCGATGAGAATAGCCCCGATTTTGAAGCCGTTGTTTTCGTTTGTCTCTGTTTTGAAGAGTTTGTTGGCACTGTCAAGGAAGGCTTTTGTGACATAAAGAACACCGTCTTTTACCACGGGAGCGTCCGTAAGGGCGAGTTTTTTGTAATCCTGCAAGACAAAGCCGTCCCCTGCCCTAAAAGAAACCTGATGGCCGTTTTTTTCAAGAAGACCAGAGCCGCTCAAAGAATCCCAGTAAACCGTAGCACCAAGTTTTTCTGACTCAGTGATTAAATTCAGATTTGCTGACTGAGCGTGTATCGCAAAGAGAGAAAATAAAAGTGTTAAAAATAGAAATGCTTTCTTCATAAAATGCACAATTCATAATGCATAATAATTCTCAATCCATAATGATGAACGCTTAGTTTTTACGCTTCAATAATTATGAGTTAAAAATCATGCATTATACATTATTTATATTATCGGCAACATAAAGCGCGCCCTGAATTCCGCCGCGAAGGACAGCCTGCCAGAAAGATTTTCCATCCAGCTCGCCGTGCTCGGGGCAGATTTCATCGAATTTTTCCAGAGTTTTCCGCAAAGTGCGGTGGTTCCAGTCTTTTAATGAGTCGGCCAGTGGAATCAGGCTTTCGGGAAGAAAATCGATAACCTTTGCCTTTGCGGGGATTTTTGTCCCCTCGCCTACTGTGATTGAATTTTCCTTGTTGGGGCAAAATGTAAAAGCTGAGACCGGGAAGCCCTCTTCGTCTATTTCGCATCTGCCGGAAAGGAAAGCCTCTGTTTGGGGATTATTCGGCTCCAAGCGGAGGACAATTTCTGAAACCGCCTCTTCAGCTGACTTGTAGGCCTGCTCGTGGTTTATGCCAACGGCGATGATATTTCCGCATTTCTCCACATTGTTGCGGGGAAAGTTCACGCTGTCGCCTTCTTTTGACCGGGGAAGCACATCCCTCACTCCGTAAATCTGCTTGACTTCTGACAGTCCGTAGATTTTTGAGACCTTGCCGGGAATGGAAAGCCAGGCACGCTCGGCGCTCACCAGAGTGCTGGTAATCTCATATAATTCAAATGGTTGTTTCTTTCCTTTAACAGACTCGTGGGGCTGCCAGGGAAGAGAAACCCGGTTTGAAAGGAGATAATCAGGCTCTTTTCCTACAGCGATTTTCATTGCCTCTTCGGTGAGGTTCATGCCGCTGGCGTAAGGGAAAGTCCAGCCGGACATGTAGCCGCCTGAAAGACGGGCCGCAATCTCGCCAATCATAGGACCGTTTTTCGTGTATTTGATGTCAGCCTTGGCAACGCCGCAAGTGAGCCCCAGAGCCTTGATTCCCAGGGCAAAGGTAGCGATAAGCTCGTTTTTGATTTTTAGGTCAGCTTTTGAGGGAAGAGAATGGCCCATCTCAATGAAGTATGGTGGATAGAAAATATGGCGGTCGGCAAAGCCCGTAATGGTGAGAGTGCCATTGTAGACGATAGAGTCGATTGAAAACTCAGCGCCTTCCATGTAATCCTCAAAAATTGCCCGGTGACTGCGGGAATTCTGAATCGCATTGGTGACTGCGGGAAGAAATTCATTTTGATTCCGGATTAAGCGGCAGCCACGGCCTCCCATATTGTCGCATGGTTTTACGACTTTAGGGTAATCCTCAGTTTTACACAGATTTGCACAGATTTGATTTTCGCTTAATTCCTGGAATTTTGGGCTGGGAACGCCTGATTTTTCAAAGCAGGCCCGCATACGCACTTTGTCGCTGGCGTTGAGGGCGGCTTCAAACGAGTGGGCGGGAAGGCCTAAATTCTCAGCGACGAAGGAAACGCTGGCGGAAAAATCGGTGCCGGCTGTAAAAACGCCTTTTAGCTCCCCCTTCTCGTTCAGTTTTTTTGCAAGCTCAAGCAATGCGGATCTGTCTTTTAAATCAACCGGGAAAAATTCATCGGCCGAGGGAACGGCGACAGCATTTTTGTTTGCATCAACGACAATTGCCTTAAAGCCTAAGTGCTTTGCGGCAAGAATCGCGGGCTTTTGCATGAGGCCCGCGCCAAGAATCAAAATTTTATTGTTATTCGACAGTCCAATCATTATAAGAAATTACCCTTTTGGCATTTTAGGACATTACCAAATGAATTGCAACATCGTAATATCATCAAACTGCTCTGCCTCACCGGCAAAATCATCAATATCCTTTCGGACACTGGTAAGAGTGTCGGGCGCATTCATACTTCCTGTTTTTTCCATTGCTGCAAGCAGGCGGGCTTCTCCGAACAGCTCTTTGTTCGCATCCGTAGCTTCGGTCACTCCGTCCGTGTACACAAAAAGCCGGTCTCCTTTTACAAGCTTTATTGAATGTTCTTTGTAAGGAATGCCTTCCATTCCGCCCAGGACAAAATTCGGACTTGTTTTTACATAACTGAAATCGCCTTCGTGACACAACACGGGATAGGGATGTCCGGCGTTCACGAAGCGAAGCTCACCTGTACTGAAAGCAAGGATGCCCAGCCAGCAGGTGACGAACAAATCGCTTTCGTTTCCCTTGCAGAGCTGGTTGTTCGTAGCCTCAAAGATTTCTTTTGGAGAGAGGCAATGTTTTGCGCCTGAATCAAGGAGGGTTTTTGCAGTCATCATGAAAAGAGCGGCAGGGACTCCCTTGCCCGAAACATCGCCCACAACGAGCATGAGATGGTCATCGTCTAGCAGCATGTAATCATAAAGGTCACCGCCGACTTCCTTTGCAGGAGACATGGAAGCAAAAAGATCAAAGTCCTTGCGCTCAGGAAAAGCAGGGTATCCTTTGGGAAGGGATTCAAGCTGGATTTTTGCCGCAAGGTTCAATTCAGTGGAGATTCTTTCCTTTTCGGCGGTAATCGACGTGACCTCAGAAATATAACGGTTAATCTGCTCGCTCATATCCTCGAATGCATGGGAAAGGGAACCGATTTCGTCATGATTTTTGATTTTTTTAAGAAGCCCTGAAAGCTTGTTGTTTGAGGCAAAGAATGAGGTTTCATTTTTTATCAAAAGAATAGGATGAATAATCATCCGCCAGAGAGAAATACCGTAAAGAAAGATAAAGACCAAAGTTACGATAAGGGCGACCATGAAAATGCGCCTGAAGTAGAGCATTTGCACGGCAATCATCTCATCTACGGACTTGGTGACAGAGAGCATGGCGACGATATTGTTGTACTGGTCACGGAGCGGCAGGGCCGTCATTACGGTTCCAGTTCTCTGCCCTTTTTCATTTCTCGAATAATTATATTCAGTATATTGCTTTCCCAGCTGCATGAGCCTTTTCATGTTTATGATTGATTTTTTGCTCTTTGCCAGGAGATATTCAGGAGAGCCTAGCGAGTAAGTTTGTATACGATCTGAATAGCGGGCATTTACCGTATGGAAGATATAGTTTTGAGTTTCATATCGGATTGCCTCTGGCACCGTAACGGCAATGCTGTCCAAATCCGCGACATTGGTTATCTCCATTAATTTTTGATAGATTCCGTTATACTCATCATCTGCAATTGCTCTTGTGCCATAACGGCTAATCTGCTCACCGGAAATATATGAAGCTGAGATATGAGCAAACTGCTCCGTCATGCTGGTGTATTGGTTGGTGAACACACTGGAAAAATGTTTATAGCCCATGTAAACGATGATTAAAAACAAAAGCAAACCAAATGCGACAGCGGCAAGAAGCAATTTAATTGCCAGCGGAGAAATATGGCTCTGTTTAGGCTGGGATTTTTGACTCATGAATCATTCCTTCCGCTTATCTTTTTATCGTCCTCAAAATCGATTCAGCGGCAGCCCGGTCTTTATAAGTTGCGATGACATCGCGCTTACCGGATATTATTTCAGCCTGCACGGCCTGCACCTGCTTAATTGCTTCCGGATCTAATTCTGTATTGGTGGTCGAAAAGCCCACAGATTTGTCTTTCAGGGACAGGATTCTTGAGCCACCCTTAAAAGTGCCCGTACGGACAGAATTCAAGCCGATTTCCACAGCATTATCCACCCTTTTTATCATTGAAGTAAGGACGGCGGATTTTCCCACACCGTAGACGCCCTCAACGAACTGATCCTGATCTACGCCAATAGCCCAAACATTTTTGCCGACCTTGCGGTGAGAAACGGCTTCTGCAATCGTACCGTTCCCGCACATGCCGGCAGCCGTATAAATCGCATAGACTCCATTGTCATACCAAACTTTGGCCTTTGAAGCCGCCAGTGCAGGCCTGCTCCAGTCATCGGTATAGAAAGAAAGCACCTCTGCGTCCGGAAGGACGGCACGGATCCCCTGCGCATAACCAATCTCAAAATCAATTATTGAATCGCTTTCCATTCCGCCTATAAAACCAAAGCGGGGATTTCGCACCCCCTCTTTGATTGACTGCTCTGCGGCTAACATACCGACAAGATAGGAACCTTCTTCTGAGGCAAAAAGATAATTCTGAACATTATCATTTGAGAGATTGATGCCGTCAATCATAAGGAATTTTTGCTCCGGGTAGACAAGAGAGACACTCCGGATCGCATCAGTAAGGACAAATCCTGTTATAATAACGAGGTCAGGCTTCTCTTCAGAAATAGCCCTCAAATCAGAAAAATATTTTCCGCTATCGTTGCAAATCGCCACATCGTAAAGAGTACCGAAATGCTCTTCCTCCCCAACAGAGTCTCCGTAAAAGCGCAAGAGCCCTTCCCATGCACTCGCATTGTAGGATTTATCGTTAACGCCCAGCCCATCCGTCACTAATTTTGAAATAATAGCTGGCGCTTTGTCATTATGGCAGCCCAAAAAAACGATGGAACAGCAAAAAGAAAAGACAAGGAATGGAAAAGATTTTTTCACAAGAGGCTCCTATCCTTGCTATTATAATACATTACTTGCTTTGAAACAATTTATGGAATCTCTAAAAATTGCAATTTTTAGAGATTCCCTTTAAGATTCTTTATAGAGAAGATATTTTTTCCGCTGATTTTTAAAAGCCTCTGTCTCAACCTGCCATTCTTTTTTGATTTCAGCCGCAGATTTTCCTTCGAAGATTTGCTTTCGTAGGCTTCCTTCATCGTCTTTTCCGTACAAATCATTTCCGCCATAATGGACAGGACCGTCCGCAAGGATTATTTTATCCCCGACGATTCCAGTGTGATTTGAAAAAAGGGCGACCCGCCTGCCTTTTAAAAGAGGAAGACAGGCCTGCTCCTGCTCGTCACCGAGGACGACCCGCTCCACTCCCGCGCTTTTGCAGGAAGAGAAGGAAATTGCCGTCATCAAAGAGATTGCAAAAAAAAAGAAAATGCTGTGAATATTTTTTTCATGACATTGCATTTCCCGCAGGAATTATGCGTCCATCCTAGAAAGAGAAATCTGTTTTTTCGACTCCATTTCCGTAAATCGTTTTCCAGTCGTCGCGCATTGAAATTACGACATAGCCGGCATCTTTCCAGTCTTTTCCGAGTTTAAGAGCCTTTTCTCTGTTAGCGTGATCTTTTGCATCGTCATCTGCGATGAGCATGAAGGCCGCACTCTTGTATTTTTTGTTGCTCAGGGCAAAGTTGTGCATAGCTGAGTCGCCGCCACTGTTTCCGAAAGAAAGGACCGGAACTTTTCCGATTTCCTGGGTAATCTGCTTAACCTTATTAGTCTTGAGGTTTTTGATGATAAGCTCGTCAGTTCGGAAGATGTCCTCGCCCTTAGCCATTGTGTAATCTACGCCTTCGGCATCTCCCTGATTGCTTGATTTAAGAACTACATCCATGCCGATTACCCGGTTCGGCTCAATGCCGATAGACTCTGTCAAAGCGCGGCAGATAAAGCGGTCAGAGCCAGAGACTACATAGCAGGTAAAGCCGTTTTCATTGAGATAATCGAAGACTTCAAGCATTGGCTTGTAGAAGCTTTCCCCGTAAATCATTCCCTTAAAGCCGTTAGCGGCTTTTTTGCCGAAATCTTTCACATAAGCGTCGAATTCAGCAATGGTCATGCCAGAATATGCTTTTGCGGCGGCATATGCGTGCTTCATATCGAAGTGGTCAGGAAGCTTTGTGCCATTTCGGACAAAGTCGCGGATATTCTGGGCAGTTTCCTTTACGTCTGCGGGAGCGATGTCCTTGTATGAAGGATCGTCCAAAACGCGGTATTCCAGCATATTGTACTCAAAATAGCTTGGGTACAACTCAGCGACAAAAGTTCCGTCCATGTCGAATGTGGCGATTCGGTCTTTTACGGGAATAAAATCCGGGGATTTTTCATCGGTGACAGCCTTTACATAGTCAATAAGAGCATTTTTTGAAGCCGCATCGTCGTTCCAGAGGGAAAGGGGATTTTTCTTTTTTGCGTTTTCCGGCGCACGACTGCAAGAAAGAAGTGCAAGCGAAAGAAGTGCAAGCACAAAGAATGATTTATTTGTCTTTTTCATAATTAACAGCTCCTTAATTTTAATTATAATTTAAGCATTTATCTTTTTCAAGGAAAGAAATGCTTTCTTTCTGCAAGTTGACTTCCTGAATGCACGAGCCCTTCTCTTTTTCAAGCAGGGCATGAGCCTGTTCATTTGTGCGAGAGTCCGGCCTCACGCAGGAATTGACTTAAAGAATCACCGGCTCACAAAAAAGGCCTGAATTTTATCGAGGAAATCCGGGGCTTCGTCGTAAACGGCGTGTCCGTAGCCTTTGAAAAGAATGTATTTACCATGACTTCTCTCTGAAAGCTCCTGAGCTGCCTCATAGCCGAAAACATTGTCTTCTTCCGCCCCTACAGCAAGAAGCGGGCATGAGATTGAGGAACATTCTTTAGTAACATCAATGCCTAAAAGAGATGAGACGAAAATGGCAAATCGCTCCAAGTCTTCGTTCGTAGCACCATCAAGGGAAGAAAGAATCGCTTCTTTATATTTTTGATAGAAAGTGCCTGTGTAGACGTTCCTTGCAAATGACTCATTCAGGGCAGACTGATTGCCAGACTGAGCCAGTGCCCGCCATTCCTCAAAGATTTTTTTGCTGAGAGCCGTTTCTTTTGCGCTTGTTGAAGACAAGGCAAGTTTTTTTACCAAATCAGGCCGCCTGGCTGCGATAATCTGCCCCACAATGCCGCCTGCAGAAACTCCAAGCACATAGCAATCTTTTAGGGAAAGAGAATCCATGGCGCAAATTGTGTCTTCAGCCATGTCATAGGCAGAATAGCCTTGGAGAGGTTTAGTCACGCGGTCAAAGAGAAAGACTTTATATTCGCTGATAAATCGCTGGTACTGATTGGCAACAGTCTCGGCCAAAGGCATGAGACTTTTTGTATAGAGGCCTGGAAGAATGACAAGAGTCTTTTTGCCGCTTCCGAACTGTGCATAAGGAAGTTCTGAATCTGATGTTTTTACAGAAGATGTAATCGTTTGGCTCATATTAACAGTCTTTTTCTTTTTTGCAGTAGACCTCGAATGTATCCCCGAGACCGAAGAAGTGGCTGGCTGTGGAATAAAGGGCGAATTTCAGGCTGGTTGATTTTTGCCCTTTGAGATTTGGAAATCGCTCAGGGTGGTGACCGGTTGAGACCATTTTGCAGACCTTAAAGCCATATCGCTTGAGGATTGAGGCAGCCCTGCCCGGCTCCCAGAGGGTAAAATGATCTGTGGGGGAATTCTGGAAGAAAGACTGGGTGTTGAACCTGCCCGAAACACCGCTTGCAGATGGCGTTGAGAAGGCAAAAATGCCTCCGTTTTTAAGGATTTTTGAAACTCCGCGCAAAACTGAATCCAAGTCCTGAAAATGCTCGATGACATACCACATGGTCACCGCGTCAAAATTCTTCACGCCGAATTCAGAAACCGGGTCAAAGTCAGGGAAGGAGGCGACGGCAGCCGGATAATGAAGGGAATTCTGGACATAATCCACGGCCTCCTTGGAAATATCCGTGCCGAAGACCTGCCAGCCCGCATCATTGGCCGCGTCAAGGTAAGGCCCGAAAGCGCAGCCTATGTCCAAGACAGCCGGAGTGACGGCCTTGTGGTCGCTTCGGTAAAGCATATCCACCACGCTTGTACGACGCACGCACTGTTTTTTGATATTCTTGAAATCGTCCAGATAAGTCTTTCCGTATTGTTTTTTGTAATCCTCGAAGAAATAATAGGAATTGTAATTTTTGTCGCTGGCATGAGTCCAAGACATGTAGAGCATTCCGCAAGTTTTGCAACGGCGGAATGTGTGAAGGGACGTGCGGGCCACAATGGGATTCTCATGGGAAGCGTCATCATCACGGCATACAGGGCATGGATTTCTTTTTCCGCAGGAGAGGAGCTTTATAAAATCTCCGAGACTTTTTTTGCCTGCCCCTTCCTTAATGAAAGGAGAATCAGGATAAAGCGAAGAAATGTTTTTGAGATAAGAAAGCGCGTTGTCAGAAGAAATCTGGGGCTGTGAGAGGCTTGCGAAACCGTATTTTTGAGCGAGATTTACATGAAGCGGAGTTGTTCCCAGGAGGATGACCCCGCAACCTGCGGCAAGGGCCTCAAAAGCGGTAAAACCGTAATGGGTGACAACAACATCATAAGAAGAAAGCTGCTCCTTGAGGTTGTGGACAGGCCGGATAAATGAGATTTTTTTGCGGATATCTTCCGGCACACGAAGCTCTGCCTCCTCGGGGCTTTGCACGATTGCTGTGATTTTCTTGCCGCTTGCGGCAAAGGCAATTGCCGACGGAACAACCAAATCGCCGGGATCCTCACCTCCGACGGTAACAAGGACGGACTTTATCTCATCAAAGTTTTCAGGCTTTTTTGCGCTTCGGCGATGCTCAGGCAGGGAGACGAATGATGGGTCTGAAAAATTCGCAGGACGCTCAAGGCCATATGAAGGAATTATATCGAGGAGACAGTCACAGAGATTCGCATTAAGTGAGCCCTCATCAATCGCGAGGAGAGGCGCGGCCTTTGAAAGCTGCAGGGCAAGCTCCCTGTCAAGGGTAAAGGCATCGGTGACAATCAACTCATACTCGTTTTTTTCGGGCAGGTGGCTTACAATCTGTTCGTCTGAAAGGCCGTTTTTCTTTGCGTCCTCGATCAGCTCGTCCTTTTCTTCGAGCCCGGCATCTTCGCCGATGTAGACATTCGCGCCGGTTTCAAGAGCAATTTTGAGGCAACGGCGGAGATGCCCCGTTCCCTTTCCTTTTTTGACGCAGGGAACCGTGAGAATCGGTCTGTATAAATCCGGGCTCTCAAAGGCAGAAAGGATCTGCTCAGTAGTGTACGGTTCCTTTACGGGCTCCTGCTCGCTGACGGAGCCCGAGATGATTTTTACGGCAGACTCGGCGCGTTTGTAGTCAGTGATGGTGTCGATAGTCGTGCGCAATGAAGGATAATACCACTGAGCCGGAGAAGGAAGGAAAAGAGACTTGAAATGTTCCGGATGGTTGTAGAGGCTGGGCCCGACATGCTCATGGTCGTAAGCAAGGTTTGTCAGCGCCCTGGCTTTAAGCAGGGAAGCAGCCTTGAAAACCTCAATTCCGCTTCCATGAGGGAGACCGGTATATGTTATGTAATCAAAATCCTCGTTTTTGGAGCGGGATTCAAATTCGTCCAGCAAGGACTGGGCGGCTTCATAAAACAAAAAGGGATTGTCAGCCGTGGCGCGGAGCACCACATCGCAATTCGACTCCTCGATGAGGGCGCAATAGCGCGCAAGGACATCCTCAAGGGGGCCTTCAAAGATTTTAAATCCGTTTCGCTCGCAGACTGGCTTTAATGCCTCATAGGAAGATGAGTCTGTCGCCACATAATAGTCATCCGCCTTGACCTTTTTCATGGCAGAAAGAGTCCAGTCGAGGACAGTTTTGCCGCCAAGAGGAAGGAGAGCCTTTGACGGGAGGCGCGTAGAAGAAAGTCTGCATTGTACTGCTATAATTGTCATTTATAAAAACCCGTTCGTTCTGTAATCAAAGTTTATGGGTTCCCTAAAAATTGCAATTTTCAGAGATTCCCTTATTATACATTTTGCGGCATGGAGATTCAACAGAGATAAAAATCACACATTGTTTTCCCAGTTTTCTACCAAATCAAGGGCATCATGCTTGAAGCGGTATTTGTTCTGCTCAACCCATTCCCTGGCTTCGTTGAAACGCGCCCGTGCTTCGAAAAATCCGCAGGAAGAACTGCCCCAAAAGGCAAAAAAGGATGACGACGGAATAAGAGCGTGATCTGCGTGTTTTTTATCAATGCGGGGAACAAGGTTTTTCAGGTAAAAGCGGTTGGAGAACTGGCTGGGCGAATTGTCAAGGATCGGAACATCGGTGGTGTATGAGAGACTGAAAGCCGTTGAGAAAGTGATTTTTTCGCCCCAGAGCCAGGCCCGGAAAGCAAAATCAAGGTTCTGCCAATATTCGGAAAGAATCGTATAGTCGAATCCGCCTAAATCCATGAATTTTTTGCGGTTGTAAAGCCCGATATAATCAAAGGGAAAGAGGTTTGACACTCCGTCAGAAACGACAGATGTTGAAAGCACATTAAGTGAAGCCCGGCGGATAGATGGAGTAAAAAGCACCGGAAATGCAAGGCCGCCTTTTCCTAAAAGCCTCGGAGTAATGCAGAAAGTGTTGTTTTCGGTGAGCTTGGCGGCAAGGGTAGGCATGAGGATATCCTGGGAAAAATCAAGGGAATCCCGAAGCACCAGAACATATTCGGAAGAGGACTCCCCTATTCCGATGTTGATAATATCACCTTCGCTGACCTCGCCCTGTGGAATAATAATTTTTACAAAGGGAAATTTGCGTGAAAAATCCTCAATGCTATAGTTTTCGGAATTCGCCTCGATAGAGATAATTTCCGCAAAACCGCAGCGGATAAGGTTCTCAATCATTTTGGAACGGAAAGATGACCAGCCCTTATTGATTATGAGAGCTGTTATATTCATCTTAATATTGGGAACAGCTTCCTTTCCGCCGAGAACAGTCATATTAATTTGATTCTGATTAAAAATTAAAGGTATAGGACTCATCACAGGCTTCACACTCAGCAGTGTAATTTTTATTTATGTGGCGGGCAAGCATTTCCATGATACTTGACCATGCCTTGCCGATATCTCCTGAAAGGAGATTTCCAAGGGGAGTTTCCGGATGCTGGAAACAGAGGGGAACCGTGCCGTCAGAAAGAATCGTCATGTCACGGCGCAAATGCCAGCAGGGAAGACGGTTTACAGGCGAGAGATCCGCAGATTTTAAATCCGGCAGAATTCCGCAGAAAGAATTGTATTTTTGGATGATAAGCTCTCCCTGGGACGGAGAAGATTTTTCTTTCCAGAAGCGGTAAAAGGCCTCAAGCTGGGCTTCGTTTGTTTTCATGCGCATGAACTGGGGGTAGACATGATGGGGGAAGGATTTTTCGAGCAGTGGTACAGAGGCAAGAGCCTTTTCGAAGTCAGAGTCGCCGCAACCGTGAATATTTGCGTACATTGACTTTTCGACCGCATCAATGAATACAATCCAGTTGACCTCAGCATTTTTTGAGGAAGCTTGAGCGGAGATTTTTTGGGATATTTCTTCGGTTACCAAAAGACCGTCTGTTTCGATTAAAAGGGAGATTTTGTGATTTTCGTCGTTTTGATTGATGACTTCAAGGGCGGCTTCAAGAAAATCCGGATGCAAAAGAGGCTCGCCAAAAGCTGAAAGGGAAATGACCGCGTTCTCTGAAAAATCACGGATACGGGCCAGGATTTTCTTGATATCAGAAAGCGGCATGAACTCCTTTGGACATGGATTCATCCCAATAGAAGAAAGTGAATAAGAACACTTGTGGGCGTATTTTGATGAAATCTGAATATTGTAGAAAGCAGGAATGGTCTGGCAGACGGAAGCAGTTTTTGAGGCCAAATCCGAAAGGGCGTAAGGGTCTTCGAGGTCGATTTTTTGACGCCGGGCCGCATCAAAGAGATTTTTACAGGAAAGAGCGTTGATTTTTGTGCTTGACTCAAAATTAAAGCGGAGCAAACGGTAATCGACGTCAGAAATGAGGGTTTCGATTTCAAAGGAATTGATGTCGCCCTTCATTACGGAAAAAATCGCCTCGCGGTCAAGCGGCTTTTCGCCCTCGGATTTGAGAGTGTCTTTGGAAAGTTCAGAAAGAATGGCGGCAGTGCCAGCTTCGATTACCTCCGGCACGAGCCCGTAGGGAAAGCCGTCTGCAAAGGAATATTCGGCGGAATATTTCGTGTGCATGTCCAAAAGCTCCTCGGTTAGCTTTTTGTTTAAAAACGGCGTGTCGGCGTAAGAGACAATGGCGTTTGCAGCCCCGTATTTTTTGAGGACGGAAGAAATTTCTGAAATGAAAAGCGATTTTGACCAGACTTCATGGGTGATAAAGTCAACTTTGGGATTTTGAGAAACAGTGGCGGAAATCTGACTGAAAACAGGTGATGAATCGTTTACGAAAAGAACAATCTTTTCGCCAAAAAGAGCTGCCCAATCCAAGACGCGCTGGAAAGCATTTTGTGAGCCGAATGATTTTTCAAAAGCGTGAAGGCTCAGCTCCGCACCGTACAAAACCACTAAGTTTTTCATTATCAACAGTATAGCATTTTTTTATAAAAATGTGAATATTTTGTTTTCTGCGCAGGGTTCTTGACAAAAAATTTCCTTCACGCTATAACTAAACCATCAAACGGCAATGAGGTCGCAGAGTTCACGCTTTGCGACCTTTTCTGTTTTTAAATCGGCAAAGACGCCGCATTTTCTGACTGGTGTACAACGGTCTGGAGAATGCGGCGTTTTTTGCTTTTCAAAAATATGGAGAAAAATATGGACAGTGTTACTTCAATTTTCGGAGAGAATGTTTTTAACGAGACTGTGATGAAAGCCCGGCTTCCGAAAGAGACTTTCAAGCAGTTGATGAAGACCATTGATGACGGCGAAAAACTCAGCCCCACGGTGGCAAATGTCGTAGCGAACGCAATGAAGGACTGGGCAATCGAAAAAGGCGTCACGCATTTTACCCACTGGTTCCAGCCGCTCACAGGCACAACAGCCGAAAAGCACGACTCATTTATCACGCCTTCAAGCGAAGGAAAGGTCATCATGGAATTTTCGGGCAAGGAGCTGGTTCAGGGCGAGCCTGACGCTTCTTCTTTCCCTTCTGGCGGAATCCGGGCAACATTCGAGGCGCGAGGCTACACTGCTTGGGATCCGACTTCCTACGCTTTCATCAAGGACGGCGTTCTATGCATTCCGACGGCCTTCTGCTCTTACACAGGCGAGGCTCTGGACAAAAAGACTCCCCTTCTCCGCTCAATGGAAGCGATTTCAAAACAGGCCGTGCGTGTGCTTCATCTTTTCGGAAACAAT
This sequence comes from Treponema sp., assembly GCA_017469785.1. Taxonomy (GTDB): domain Bacteria; phylum Spirochaetota; class Spirochaetia; order Treponematales; family Treponemataceae; genus Treponema_D. The sequence continues at coordinate 24,019 of JAFUFU010000010.1, read as the reverse complement.
GAAGTTACCAGTGTAAAGACCACTGTTGGCCCTGAGCAGGAATATTTTCTGGTAGACAAGGCAGCATGGGAAAAGCGGGAGGATTTGATTTTCTGCGGACGCACCCTCTTCGGCGCGAAATCTCCCAAAGGTCAGGAGCTTGAAGACCACTACTTCGGCATGATTAAGCCCCGCGTTCAGGCATTTATGAAAGACTTGAACGAAGAGCTTTGGAAGCTGGGAATCCTTGCAAAGACCGAGCACAACGAAGTCGCCCCGGCCCAGCACGAGCTTGCCCCCATTTTCACCACCACAAACATTGCCTGTGACCACAACCAGCTTACTATGGAAATGATGAAAAAAGTCGCGGCAAAGCATGGAATGGTATGTTTGCTTCACGAAAAGCCTTTCGCGGGCGTAAACGGAAGCGGTAAACATAACAACTGGTCCATTTCCACCAACACTGGAAAGAACCTTCTTGATCCCGGTGCCACGCCCCAAAGCAACGCGCAATTTCTCCTATTCTTGTGCGCTGTGATTAAGGCCGTGGACGAGTATCAGGATTTGCTGAGAATCTCCGTGGCTTCCGCCGGAAACGACCACCGCCTGGGAGCAAACGAGGCGCCACCGGCAATCGTCTCAATGTTCCTTGGCGACGAGCTTTCGGAAATCTTGGACTGTCTTGAAGAGGGAAAGCCTTACGGAAGCCACGAAAAGGAGAAGATGCAGATTGGAGTCACTGTTTTGCCCGACTTCAACAAGGACACCACCGACCGAAACCGCACCAGCCCCTTCGCGTTCACCGGCAACAAATTCGAATTCCGTATGCTGGGAAGTAGCGAGTCAATTTCCTGCGCCAATGTCTTCTTGAACACGGCAGTGGCGGAGGAACTTTCTCAATTCGCAGACCTTTTGGAGCACTCGGCTAACTTCAAGAGCGACCTCCACGACTTGATTCTGAAGACAATCAAGGAGCACAAGAGAATCATCTTCAACGGAAACGGCTACGATGATTCATGGGTCAAGGAAGCCGAAAAACGGGGACTCTTGAATCTTAAAAGCACGCCTGAAGCCTTGCAGCACACACTGGACGAAAAGAACATCGCCCTCTTTGAAAAGCACGGGGTTTACTCAAAGGTTGAGCTTACAAGCCGCAACGAGATTCACTACGAGAACTACTCGAAAGTGATTAACATCGAAGCCCTCACCATGCTGGACATGGCCAAAAAGCTTTACCTCCCGGCCGGAGCAAAATACGCAAAATTCCTCGCCGACTCTGTTTCGGTCAAAAAGACTCTTGGCGCGGACGACAGCTACGAAGCCGACTCTCTCAAAAAAGTCAGCGCGCTCACGGCAAAGATTTACGAGCAGGTTCAGGCCCTTGAAAAAGCCGTGGACGGAGCGGCAAAGGTCTCAGACGCCGAAGAAAACGCCCTTTATTATAGAAGAGAAGTGTTCAGCGCCATGGGAAAGCTGCGGGAAGCCGTGGACGAGCTTGAAGGATTCATTCCGGCAAGCGACTGGCCGGTTCCAAGCTACGGCGAATTGCTTTTCAGCGTGAAGTAAAGGAAAGGCTTTCGAGTTCCAGTATGACAGCTAAAATAAAACATGCTTTCATCTGCTGAAACTCGACACTCTGATTAAAAAATCAGTGACGCCAGAAGCGAGCCGCTAGGGAAAGCAAAAAAATTCCGGCGGCTACTTCAAGAGGATACAAAAAAAGCGCGTCTTTGGGAATCAGCATGGCAAGGACAGCCATTGCGGCAGCTGGCGGGAAAGGAAAAGCGAAGATTTTAACAAGGAGAATCACGCCGGCTCCGGCAACAAGACCGCTCAGCGTAAGGGGCAGCCCCAGCGTCACAGAGATAAGGAGCCTTGACGCTGCCCCAAAAAGAGCACAAAGCGAGACAAGAAGAATCACAGCCCAGAATCGTTTTGCAGACCGGCTTTCCTTTCCTGTAAGCTCAGTGAAAGCCACAAGGAGCGGCGGTGCCACACAAAAGCGAAGTCCCGCGCGGATACAGAAAAAAGCCAGCAAAGCAAGAAAAGCTGTCCTGAAAAGTAAGGCGGCAAGAAATGCAGGGAATGGTCTCTCCGAAAAAGCCACCGGTGAGAAGTCCGCTTGTTCAGATTTTCCCGCCCGTACAAGAAAAGCGCGCAACAGGCAGACTAGCGTAGTAAGAAGCACGGCTGCCAAAATGTAGACTGGGCTTCGGGTCTGAATCAGTACAGGAAGGGCAATTGCCGAAATGAGGGGCGCAAAAGTCGTTCCAGAAAAAAGCAGCACAAGCTGCCCCGTAAGAAAAGCCAGTGAAAACTGCGCCCAAAGAGGAAGGGGCAGAAATCGCACGATAGCCACGCCAGATACCGCGCAAAATGCAATGCAGAAAATCATGCGGAAAGAACTCGTCCGCCAGACAAGCCGGGGTGTCAAAAAACAGCCGCAGGAAAGAGCCGCCACCTCCGGGAATATAATTTCCGCTTCGCCGGTCACTTTCGCTGTCAGAAGCATTACAAAAAGCACAAAAAACATGCAGGCAGAACCGAATGACAATTTCATGTAAGGATTCTAGCAGATTTTATCGCTTTGTTGTAGTCCGTTGCCCCAATTACGCAAAAGACAATGCAAATATCCTAAAAAATCTTTGCCCTGTTTTTCTTAATCTCGCTCCGAATCTTCTTTAATTTAAGTTTTCGCTCCTTGCTGGCCTTGGTCGGCTTTGTCTTTTTCCGCTTTTTGGGAACGTAAAGGGCATTCACAATCCGACTTTCCAGCCGGGCAAAGGCAATCTTCCGGTTTGATTCCTGAAAGCGCTCATCATCAACCGAAAGAAAAATGCAGTCCTCGCCGTTGATAATCGCACTCAGTTTGAGACGCAGCCGATTCCGCTCCTCATCAGTCAGTCCGCCCACAAAGCTGAGCGGCAGGGAAAGATGCACCTTGGTGTTCACCTTGTTCACATTCTGCCCGCCCTTTCCCCCGCTCCGGGAAAAAGTCACCTGAGTATTATTGACGATTGATTCATGCAGTTCGCGTGCGTTCATTTTATTTCCTTGCCTGAGTATTGTGACGCAGAGAGAGGAAAAGAGCAAGGGAGAAAGCCCCTGACAAATCCCGCAAAAAACGCTACCATACAGATATGAATCTCGCATCAATTCCCCACTACACTTCACTGGCAAATGCTCTTGTCTCGCTTTTTGGCACTTCGGTAAAAATAGCCCGCACTGACCGAGTTTCAGGCGGCGACATCAACAAGGCCTATGCCCTCACGCTGACAACAGGCGACCGCATTTTTATGAAGGCAAACGCGAAGGAAAACGCCGCCTTTTTTACCGCCGAGGCCGCTTGCCTTTCCGCCATAGCAGAAACAGGCACAATCGGCACGCCCCGGATTTTATGCACGGGAACGGACGACGGCGAAGAAGTGGGCTACAGTTTTCTTCTATTGGAATATATCGAAAGCGGCAAAAAAAGAAACGACTATTTTGAGACCTTGGGGCGGGAACTTGCCGCCATGCACAAGGCTGACACAGAATCATTTCTTATTCAGGCCGACTCAGAGACAGACGGCAAAAACCGCTTCGGCTTTTTTCAGGACAATTTTATCGGAGCAAGACCTCAGGAAAACACTCCGAAAGACAGCTGGATTTCCTTTTTCAGGGAAAGCCGGCTTCTTCCTCAGTTCAAGGCCGCTGACCGCTATTTTTCGGACAGCGACCGCAGCCAGAACACAAAACTGCTCGACAATCTGGAAAAATTCTTAACCGAGCCGGAAAAGCCCAGCCTGCTCCACGGTGACTTGTGGGGCGGAAATGTGCTGGCAGACAAAGACGGCAAGGCGATTCTGATTGACAGCGCCGCCTATGTGGGGCACGCTGAGGCAGATATTGCCATGACGGAACTTTTCGGCGGCTTTCCCCCTTCATTCTACGATGCCTACAAGGAAGCCTACAAAATGCAGGCTGGCTATGAAGACCGCCGTGACCTCTACAATCTCTACCACCTTTTGAACCATCTGAATATGTTCGGCGAGAGTTACTTGAATCCAGTACAGAGCATCGTGGCGGAGTATGTGGGGTAAAAAGTAAAAAACAGCCTGATAGTGACAGAATTGCTCTGTCCTACTCACCCCCAGTCATTGCCGCACTTGACAACCTGTCATTGCCCGATAATGACTATTTGCTTTCTTCCACCGTCCGCGATACGTTCACCTCGCCGCTTTCAATCAGCTCCAGCATGATTTCCACCAGCGTGGGGTCGAACTGGCTGCCTGCACAGCGTTTCAGCTCGGCTTTCACAAAGTCCATGTCCAGTGCCTTGCGGTAGACGCGGTTTGCGGTCATTGCGTCGAAAGCGTCCGCTATTCCGATGATTCTCGCGTTCAGGGGGATTTCCTCGCCCTTCAAGCCGTTTGGATAGCCCGTTCCGTCGTAGCGTTCGTGATGGAATTTCGCCCCCTCGTCTACATGGGGAATGAGGGTGAAGTCCTTTAAAATATCGCCGCCAATGCTCGTGTGGGTTTTCATCACTTCGTATTCCTCGTCGGTCAGCCGGGCGGGCTTGTTCAGGATTGAGTCTGGTACGCCGATTTTTCCGATGTCGTGCAGAAGGCCTGTCTTTCTGATTTGCTCCAGTTCGCTTTCGTCAAAGCCCAGTTCCCTTGCAATCATCACCGCATATTCTGAGACGCGGAAGGAGTGCCGTCCCGTACTCTTGTCCCTGGCTTCGACCGCGTTTGCGATAGCGAAAATCGTCTCGTTTCCCATGCGGACCTGCTGCCTGATTGCTTCGATTTCCCTCTTCTGTTTTTCTGCCCGCCGTCCCTGCACGCTTGCCGTGACATACCAGGTGAGCCAGATAATGGCCAGTGCCGCCACGCCCACGGTGTAGAGCATGAAATACCACTTGTTGTAGATTTTAGATGTCTTTGTGAGGGTGTAGACCGATTCCTCCACAATTTCCCGGCCTTTCAAGTCCAGCACGGCGATATGGAAGCGGTAGTCCCCCGCCCTGAGGTTCGTGTAGATTACGCTGGAAAGGCCGTTCTGCAGATAAACCTGGGGCTTTTCGTCCACTCCTTCAAGAAAGACACTGATGTAAGGCGTGTTTATGGAATAATTGATGATTTCAGGAACGATTTCAACCGTGTCGGTTTCCGCCGGAATGACAAAGGGAATGTCCTTTTGTACGATGTGCCGCCGTCCGTCAAGCAGCACTGATTTCAGCTGGATTCGGTAGGAATGTTCCGCCTTGTCGTAGGTGTTCAGATTGATTTTTGACGCACCCGTGTCGCAGGAAAGGTAGAGGTCGCCGTTTTCGTCCAGATGATTCCAAGAATTTGCCGTGAAGGAGCCTCGTAAGCCTTTTTTCAAGTCCAGAAGCTCATGGTCAAGTTTTCCCCCGGAAAGAAGCTCGTCCCTGTTGACCACGAAGATTCCCGCGCTTGAAGTGACGAAGATGTTTTTGTTTTTCCATACCACGAGGTCGTAGTTGTTGGCGTAGGGAAAGTTAGTCAGTCTTCTGACAGAGATTCCGTCACTTTTGCCTGTAAAGCGGCTGCCGTCTGTGTCTGAAAAACTGATGTAGCATAAGCCGTTGCTCGTGACCACAAAGACGCTGCCTGTGGGATTTTCCTCGTCGTAGTCATTCACGGTGCGGAGGATGACATTTGAGGAAAGACCGTCACTACGCTTTATGAAGCGGATGATTTTGAATCGGGATTCCGATTTACTGATTAGTGCAAGTCCGCCGCCGTCAGTGCCTGCAAGTACAAGCCCGCCAGCCGTCTCTCCCAGAGAAAGAATCATGGGGTTTTCAAAACCGTCACTTTCTCCCAGCCACTGCAGGATTTTTCCATCCCGGACAAAGGCAAGACCGTCACTTGTACCAGCCGCAATCGTGCCGTCAGAAAGGGCGGTCACCACACGGAACTGATGAGTCTGCCCCAAAGAAGAGATTTTTCCGTCCGCAGAAGCCTGAACCAGCCCCCGTGATTTTGTGGCAATCCAGAGAGAGCCGTCCTGAGCGGGGCAAAGGCAGCGGATTCGAGTCCCTGAAAGATAATTGGTGAGGGCATTTTTCAAAGGAAGGCCTGTATCTCCCTTTATGGCGAAAAGTCCGTCGTCGGTGGCAAAATAAAGGTCAGCCCCAAAGCGGGCCGTGGAATTGACAACGGAAACTGGAAGCCCCGCCGAGGCGTAGATTTCTGAAAAGGAAGTCTCGCACATTTTTAAAAGACCTAATCGTGATGAAGTGAACCAGAGATTTCCCTGATAGTCTTCTGTCATGTTGTCGATTGAGTTGTTGAAAGAGCCTGTTTCAATCGTGTAAAAAACGCCGTCCTCCAGGTAGCCGGCACCGTTGTCCGCACAGAGAAAAAGCAGGTCATCGTGGAATTCCAGTGAATTTATATGGCGGAAATTTTTACAGGAAAGGGTCTTCTCTAAAACAACCTCATCTTCCGTCAGCGAAAAAGAAAGCATTTTGCCGGATTCTGTGGAAGCGTAGAGCCTGCCGTCCGGGGCAAAACTTGTGGCGGTAAATTTTTCGCCTGTGGCAGAGGCCTCCCACATTATTTTTGAGCCGTCGAGTAGGAAAAATTCTCCCCCTGCCGTTACCGCCGCAATGTGGCCGTTTTCATCCGCACTCAAAGAAAGGGCGGTCTGAATACGGGGAAGGGTCTCCACAACCTTGAGTCCGTCGGCAATGGTCAGCACTGCAAGATCTTCTGCCGTACCCACATAGTAAAGGCCGTCAGAAGAGCGGGTGATGCTGCGCACGGCATCTGCCGGAAGACCGTCCTTTTCTTCCAGAACATTCGTAACCGTTTCGTTGATAATGATGGAAAGGCCGTTGTCGTTTGTGCCGACAAAAAGCCGTCCTTCATCGTCCACATAAAGAGTCCGCACCGCCTTGATTGAGTCAAATTCGTTCATCAGGCGGAATTCGTGTCCGTTGTGGCGGTAAAGGCCTTCGTAAGTTCCAATCCAGAGAATACCGTCGTTGGTGGAGGCAATGTCGTTGGCCTTGCCGCCTGAAAGTCCGTTTTCCTTGTTATAGACAGTGTGGGCAAAGGCGTTATAATTTCGGGTTTGAGCGGAAGCCTCCTGGGGAGAAAAAATTGGAACAAGAAATAGAAAAAGAATTAAAAGCGTAGTAGATTTTGCGTTAGGGATTGGAGCGCCGCCGGAGGCGTTGCCGTCAGGCAATGGAGCGTCAGCGGAAGCGGCGAGAACATCTATGTTCTCGTAACGAGTTTGCCCTGCAAACTCGCGCAAAGCCCGACCGCCGTCCCCTGAGCGAAGTCGATGGGCGGCGGTAACGCCCTTAGAATCAGAAAGACGAAGAATCTCCGGCAAAAATGGCTTTAGCCCGCGGTAAGCCCGCAGAAAAAGAAAAAGCAGAACCAGTGTGAACACCTTGTCCAGAAAGTCCACATAAAACTGGCCCAGTACGATGCAGACCGGATGCGGCAGTCCCCATATGGTGAAAAGTTCCACGATGCCGTTTCCCCAGTCGTTCCCAACGTCTCCGCCATAGAAAGTTATGTTGAGCACCACGGAAATGAAAGTGCAGACAAGGGTGACGAGCACGGAAAGACTCATGGTTTTAAGAAGGGTTTCCAGCCAGCCCCGCCGCGCCATGACACCGACGATGACGGCAATAAAGACGCTTGTGAGGGCGTAGACAAAGGAGATTGGATTGATGAGTCCGTGGAGGATGTTTCCCGAAAGTCCGACAATGGCACCGCAGACCGGCCCCAAGGCATAGGCGGCAAGAAAAGTTCCGAAGCAGTCCGCCCACAGAGGCAGGGTCAGACTGTCTGCAATAACACGGCCACCCACATTCGTCACCATGCAGAAGAGGACGAGAATTATTATCTGACAGGGCTTGTAGGGATTCTGGGAATTGTTCGTCATTTTTCGGTCTCCTCACTGTTCTGAATGTCCTTCATCAGCACAGTGCCGATGATGCAGAAAGGTTCGCCCGTGTAGTCCATGCGGATTGTGCAGTGAATGCTGCAGGGCTTTTGATTTGACTTGATTTTTGTTTCGAGTTTTTCAGAGATTCCACGCCTTGCCTTTGACAGCAGGCGCAGGGTTTCTACATCAGTCAGGGTGAAAAGGCTTCTGATTGTTGCCTTCCTGCCGTCTTTTATGGCGCATTTTTCTTCTGCCGCAGGGTTAAAGAGGCTTACCGCACCTTCAAGGTCAAAAATCAGCACGGGAACATCTATCGAATAGAAAATTTCCTGACTCACATTTTTTACGGTAGGGGTAAAAGTCATGTGATACCTTATTGCCATCCAGTAAGAGAAATAAACGATTGAAAAGGCCAGACTGTAGAAAAATGCCGGGTATTTCTTCGCAAAGGGAAGGTTGAACATGTCGGGCAGGGCGGCAAAGAGGAGGACAAAATTCGCCAGAATGATTTCCACCACGAAGATTCTGTCCCTTTTGTTTTTCTGACTTTTGTACCATTTTATTCCGTGATACAAAAGCACAAGGCAGATGACAATGATGAAAGAGTAATGAAAAAAGAAGGCTCCTGTCATCTTGTTTTCGTAGGCTGTGTGAAAATCATAGCGGACATAATTGAGGGCGGAAGGCCGTCCGAAAATAAGCAGATCCAAAAGCACATAAAGGGCAAAAATACCGATGATGACTCCGCGGATTCCAGGCTTCCTCTTTAATTCCATAGTAAGAAAGGAAAGCTCCATGAGAAGGAAAACATCTATTCCGTAAAGCCCCACCAGACGGGGAATAAAGGCGTACTTCACATAGGGCAGAAAGCCCATAATGCCATAGCCTGCACAGATGAAGAAAACTGCTATGGAAAAAAGGTGCGTGTAGCCCCGGACAAAACCGGCTTCCTTTTCCAGTACATAAAAAGAGGTTCCCGCCGCAAGGGCAAGAACGGCAAGTGAAATCAGAATCAGGTTCAGGACGATACCCAGCATTTACTCCTCCAATAAAAACTCCGCGTTAGCGGTCGTGCAGGATGCACGAAACAGCAGTTTTGCCAACGGCAAAATCTGCAGGTGAAAAAAAGTACACGGATGTACTTTTTTTCACTGCTCCACCGTAATCACGTCTTTCAGGACATAGCAGAAACCAGGCGCGCTGCGCTTCTCACATTCGATGAAAGGCTTTCGTAAATCCCAAACATCATTTTCGTCAAAGGGATTCACTCCCAAATAATTTCCCTGAAAGACCGTTATGTTTCCGCCCTTAAAGAGACGCACTGTTTTTTCAAGGGCTTCCTCCGTGCCGGGAGCAAGGATATGGCGGTTTAAGCCCACAATCTCAATCCAGCCCCGGTCAAATCCTGCCGCAGCGTCATTGTTTTTGTAAGGACTTTTTACGACTTTCTCGATGGATTTTCCGGAAAGAACAGCCTTTGCCGCATCCAAAATGTAGGGATTCCAGTCAATTCTGCTTGAAACAAGGGAAGTGGTAGGGGCAACATCCGTCATGCTCTGATTGTAGCCCACATGGAAGACCGTTTTTCCCCGTTTGACGCTGGCTTCCTCGCAGGCAATGGCAGGCCCCGCCGTGTCGGAGTGCTGGCTTATGATAACGCAACCTTCGTTAATCAGCTCTTCCGCGGTTTTCTTTTCGATTACATGGTTACTCCAGGTATTTGTGTAGCGGACAAACATCTCTGCTTCAGGAACGATGCTGCGCACGCCCAAGAAAAACGCCGTATAGCCGGAAATAACTTCCGCGTAAGAAAAGGCTCCTACATAGCCGACTTTTGCCTGACTCCGCTTTATTTTGCCTTTGGAAATCAGCTCTGCAAGCTTCATTCCCGCGATTATTCCGCAGACATAACGGCCTTCGTGGATTGTTCCCATAAAGGTGTGATAATTTGGAAGAACAGGCTCCTGGTCTGCAAGGTCGCCGGTGGCATGACAGAACTGAATTTCGGGATATTTTGCCGCCTTTTTCTTAACCGTCTCTCCGTGTCCGTAACTCACCGCAAAAATAAGACGGCAGCCTTCTTCCGCCAAATCTTCAATGGCTTTTTCGCAAGGCCCGCCGCTTTCACCCACATTATACTTAGCAAAAACCTGCACCCGGTCGCCAAAAGCATCTTCAAGCTCTGTCTGGGCACGAAAGAAATTTATCGTGTAGGCCGTTGCCCTGTCCGCATTGTAGACAAAACCGATTTTCAGGATTTTAGAATCCTCATCAGCAGAAAAAACTTTCGTAAAAAGAAACATGACCGCCACGCCAAAAATCACCGTGAGCGTAGTGAGCGCATATTTGTTTTTCATGATTGGTTACACATCCTTTTGATTGAGAATAAAAGTGTAAGCGGATTTCTCACCATCATTGTCTGCCTTCTGACTGCCAGCAGACAGATGAATCGAGGTCTATCGTTGTAAGGGGATTGTGTGTCAAGCGTATGAGTGACACAGGACATGCAAGAATTACATAGGATATAAGAAGCCCGAAGGATTGTATCGGCCTTCTTTCTTTTGTCAATGGTTTTCTGACAAAACAAGATTTTAGGAAATACTTTTTTCATTTATGGTTTTTATTATAAGCCTGTAAGAAAGAAAAAACAAGTCTCTTGTACTATACCCTTTCCATGGAAAGTAAAAGCCCCGCAGAAAGAATCTACGCCGCTGCCATTTCGGTTAATGAGGTAATATGCATTAACGCACCAGATTAAAGCTCCGCTCAGTAAGCGCGCAAAGGCGGTCAAAATCCGTGACGGCGGAGAGCAGAACTGTAATCCAGTGTTTTTTGTTCATGTGCCAGGCGGGAAAAATTGATTTTCTGTCGATGAGCGATTCGATTTCCCCTGAATCCGCCTTTAAATCCACAACCCACACTTCCTCATCGCCTGTAAGAGAGAGCTGCCTGTATTTGATTTTCATAATGAGCGCAAACCACTTTTGATTCTCACAGCGGAAAACACAGAAATCAGGAGTGTCCTCCCAGGGAAAATCAGCTTCTGAGCCGAAACGCTCCTTCAAAAAAGCAATATACTTCTCCTTTAAATCAGCGGAAGCAAAACATGCGGCACGGATTTCTTTTATGATATTCTGCACTTCCTCACGCATGGAAGCGACAAAAGAGCCGTGCGAGCGGGGGGAGTCAAAAAGCGTGTATTTTTCTTTCGTTTCACTGTCAAAAACCTGCGCGGTCAGCGTTTCCTCACTCTGATTTAATTCTATGACTGCGTAAAAGTCACCGCCACAGATGTCACGGCGGAGCGTATATGAGTGCAATTCACTTCCCTGCCCGCTTGTGGAAATTGTTTTTTTTGAGAAGCCCGTCTTTTCAAGATTTTCGGGAATGAGTTTTGCAGAGCGAAAGATGTAAGAGAAGTCCATTTATTGTTTTTTCTCCTAAAACAGTTCCGTGTCCTTCCGTATTGTAGCATACTCGGGCAAAGCCGTGCTATACTTTTTAGCGGAATGCAAACTAACAAGATGATAATCCACCCCATTCCGCCAGTGTGGAACAGTGAAAGCCGGATTCTTTTGCTTGGAACCATGCCCTCCCCCGCCAGCCGGAATGCGGGATTTTTCTACATGCACGGACAGAACAGGTTCTGGCGCGTCCTTTTTGCGGTCTTTGGCGAGGAGCTGACCTACACGAACAAGGGATTTTTTACAACACAGGCGGATGAGCAGGAAAGAGCCGACCTTGCCGCAACGATTAAAGAAAGGCGGGATTTTCTGATTCGCCACCGCATCGCCCTCTGGGATGTACTTGCCAGCTGCGAGATAGAAGGAGCGGCGGACGCAAGTATTAAAAACGCCACGCCCAATGATTTTACTGAGATTTTTGAGCAGAGCAAAATCCGCCGCGTTTTCTGCACGGGAAAGACCGCCTTTGCCCTTTGGCAGAAGCACTGCGCCGGCCGCTACGAGAAACGATTCAATCTTACAAGCGAGTGCCTTCCCAGCACCAGCCCCGCAAATGCCGCATGGTCACTGGACAGGCTGATTGAAGCATATTCGGCTTTGCGCAAGGGATTGGAGGGGTGAGCGTAAGCGAAAACACGCGAAGCGTGGTCGGAGGCGAAAGCCGTAGCCCCGCAAAGCCCGACCGCTGGTTGGTGAGCGAAGTCGAACCAAGCAGCGGATGCGCCCAGATTTCTACTTCCAGCCTTCCCACACTTTCTGCGCCATGCCAACAGTGGCTTCGGTTTTTCCGTTGCGACAGACGGGCTGCTTTAAGAGTTTGGACTTGTTTTCAAACAGTTTTTCTTCTTTTTCGCTGTCGTCAAGGTAGGCTATGCTTGAGTAATCCTTTGATTTTGTGTCGGTCAGAGCCTCGATTGCCGCCGCCCGGCTTCCCTCAGATTTTGCAAGGGCAGAAAGAACGGAGTCAAACTCGCCTGAGGACATTTCTTTTTCTTTAAGGTCGATAAACTGAAAGGGAACGCGCCGCTCCTTAAAGAAACGCTGGGCCGCCTTGCAGTCAAAGTTTTTGTTTGTGCCGAAGATTTGAATCATGGGGAGATTATAGCACAGATGCAAGAAAAATTACATGGGAAGACGAACACTTTTCCCAATCACATTCCAGTCGGAACATCTCTTGTAATTCTGATTGGGAAAGTCGCAGTCCTGATTCCAGGGGCGGTCAAAGACAAGGACTTTAAGATGAGGCAGATGCTCAAAAAATTTAAAGGCATGGGGTGAATCTTCCACGGCAAAATCAAAATGCATTTTATAGTAATCTTCCAGCTCAAGATTAAAAGAACTGCCCTTGATGAAATTGTCACGGCCGTATTTGTTCAGGCAAAAAAGAGGAAGCCGTCCAAGACCATGTTCATCAAGCCACTGTCGTGACGCGTCATAGGCACTTGAAGGCCGCCCTGTAATTATTTTTACATCGTGACCGGCGTCCAGCCATTTGTTAATCGTCAGAGCCGCCCCCGGAGTTTCCTCATAAGACAAAAGAATCTCCGGCTTGTGGGCATGAATCATCATTTTGTCATAATCTTCATCGGACAAAGAAAAAGACTTTTGCAGATTAAAATACCTGATTTTTTCGTAGGGAACATCAAGGGAAAACATGTCTTTTACAAGCGACGAAAAATACCGAGCTGTCTCGCACAGGCAGTCATCAAAATCAACGTATATGTTCATTGGATACATTATAGAATAAAGGATAATGACTTTTCAAGAATTTGAACTGCCTCGCTTATGTTTACAGCCGCTTCATCTTTTTCAAGAAGATTTTTGCAGTAACGCAAATCCTGTGCAACAGTGTCGTGAAGTTCCCTCGATATTCTTGCCCTTTCTTCTTCCTGACCTCGAATTGTATAAACAAGATATTCGTTAGAGTCCTTTTAGCTTTTCTACTGTTTGAGTGTGGCCCATAATCACCTTCTCTCAATAAAATATCTTAATGCCTTGCCATTCCCCCGTGCAAGCAGTTTGTTTTCTGCAAGGAGTTTCTTTAACATTCTGTTTGATGTGGCAGGACTTGTTTTGAGCAAAGCGTCAATTTCTGGCCGACTGAACGATTCGTGTGCCCCCGCATATCTTAAAATCAGTTCTTCATTAGTAATAAATCCAGATTCGGCAGTTTTCTGAACGGCTGAATTTTTGTTCGGAAGGATTATTTTAAATGCGTTCTGAGTGACCAGCATCTCCGGTTTTTTTTCGCAGCTGCTGTAAGAATTCATGATTTTTCTTAATCCGGTGCCGTATGATTCTATCAGCGTGAGGCGGTAAAAAATGTCTGCAAGGTTTTTGTTGCGGCATACCGAAAGCCCCATTTTTACATCCTCAAGCGAAAACCACTGTAAAAGTCCGCCAATGGAAACAATTTCAATTCGGTCTGAGTAAATGCTTATAAGGGTGCTTGCGCTGTAAGAATAATCGCGGTGGACAAGACTGTTTAAAAGCGCTTCTCTGATTGCACTTTCCGGGTAATCACGGCTGTCAATTCTGTGAAGCCCTTCAAATTTTGAATTTAGGTTGTTATAACGGTCGATATAGTTGTAAACTTCTGAAAGCTGAGCGAACAGTGAGCCTGAAACTTCCTTTCTGTCCTTGAATTCCGTCTGCTCTTCATTTGAAAATACGGCACATTTTATTGTAAAAGGATTCTGTTCAGAAATCAAAAGCGCAGTGTTTGTAAAAAGTCCTGCATCATCATAAAGCCCGAGAGTCCGTTTCTGCGTGTCTCCAAAATCAAGATTCTGGCTCTTAAAAAGCTTTTCCGCTGAATCAAAGGTCAGGCTCTGATTCAGGGAGCGCATTTTTTCAAAGCAATCTCCGCCTGTTTCTCGAATCATCCTGCGGATTTGCTCTTCAGAAGCAGGAACAGAAGAAGCCCCCTGCCGCACGAACACGCCGGAAGGTTTAAGTCCGTTTTTTGCAAGGTAATAGGGTTTATTAGTGCCTTCTTCAACATGAATTGCAAGAATCTGTCTGTCATCAAGAGTTCCGCCCCTTGTATTTGCAAATGAAACGACTTCTTTTTTTATGCCATCAACGACACTTTCCTTAAATTCGGTGCTTTCATCTTCCTGCATACAAAAACTTCGTCAAATGCTAATCATTTACTAATCAATCTAGTCAATATTGTCAAGTGTGACAGGGTCATCTTCTCTCAATAAATCGCTCGCAAAGGCGGTAAACTCCATCGTCATAGAATACCATAAACTGACCTGATTTTCCACAATATTATACCAAACGGCCTGTCGCAGCGGACAAGGCTTATTTTATGGGCCAAGTTATGCTGGCGGAGGGGCAAAGGTTTTAAATCCGCCAGAACTTAAAGAAGAGGTCGCAAAAGCCACAAGAAAGATTCTGTAAACAAGTTGGAATCAGAAAGCATTCATTGACGGTTGTGACGGCCTAATGCTTTCCTTTCGCATATACGCTCAGTCCCACGAGCAGGCAGCCCTGAATATAGGGAATGTTATTTTCGTCTAAATAGGAAAGCAGTTCCTCACTCTCAGCTCCAGGCTGAATCACGATGCACTTGAATGGCTTTTTGCAGTCCTTGATGAGGGCAATTCCTTTTACGGGATTTATGCACAGGTCGATGATGTCGATTTCATCCGGAATGTCGTTGAAACTTGAAAGTTCCTTTCCCACGGCGTAGACAGTGTATCCGTGCTCTAAAAGCCCCTGCTTGATTTTAAAAGCATATTTTTCTTCGTTAAGAGTGTCCCCTGCCACAGCAAAAGAGCCTTGTTCCATGATTTCTTTCAATTCCATGATTAGATTATAACAAATAATTTGGCCGAATGCCATAAGGACGTTTTGAGTCACCTTGAAGCTACGCGGAACAGAGTCAAAAACGCATCACTAAAACAAATCCAGCATAGAGTCCAGATAGATTGCCTCACGGACTTCAAGCTGATGCTCGTTTTTTGTCAAATAATATAGAAGAAACTCAAGCACAACTGCGCTTCCAAGCCCCCTGCCCTCGATTTTAAAATTGGAAAAGCCCATGGGAAGATAACATTCCAGTATATCATGGAGGCCGATAAAGGCCGGATTTTTCATCGCTCGGGAAAACCGGTAGCCACCGGCGGCATCGGCTGAAGTACATTTGTGATTCGCCTCTTCACCGAGATTTTTCAGGCTGACGCTTTCGTAACATTTCTTCCGGCTTTTGCAGGAAAAGTCACAGCACTCGTTGCAAAGGAATTCAACCTTGTCTTTTTGCTCCCATGAAAGGCCGGCAAGTCTTCCAAGATTCTTGTTCAGGCGGAAATCAGGAACCACGAAATCGAATTCCGGGCGCTTCAGTTCCTTCTCAAAGTCAGAAAAATCCGTGAGAACTTTTGTGGTAGAGGAAACAAGATACAAGTCCTGATAATTTTTTTGGATATAGTCGCAGAGCAAATCCGAATGGACGATGACACCGTTCCGCGCTTTTCCTCTTCTGGAAAATTTCCTGCACAAATCGTTGCATTTTTTGTCAGAAAGATGCTCGCTTTTTAAGAGTGAATTGCTGAATGTGAGCCGGCCTGAGATTCCGAATTCCGATAAAAGCGCAAGCACCATCTCGGCATCGGCATCCCCGGAACCAGTCCTGCCCCCGCCCCAGAGGCAGTCAGAAGGAGCGCCGTAAATCGAGGCGATTTCGCACCAGGGGTAAAACCAGTCCCGCTTTTCGCGCCAGAGGCTAAGAAAGACTTTATAGAGATCATAAAATTCGAAAAGTCCGGGAAGATGATAACGGGCCTGTGATGAATGGGACGGCATAAAATGAATATATCATTTTTGGAAAGAAAAGACCACGGAAAATCCAGTTACTTTCAATCTGCCGTCCTGAGCCTGTAATATTCTCCCCGTTTTGCCATCAGCTCGTCGTGAGTGCCGATTTCCGCGATGCCCCTGTCGTTTACCACGGCAATTTTGTCGGCGTTCTTGATTGTGGAAAGGCGGTGGGCGATTACAAGGGTAGTTCGTCCCTTTGAAAGCTCATCGAAAGCGTGCTGGATTTTTAGTTCTGTGGCTGTGTCCAGGGCGGAAGTCGCCTCATCAAGAATCAGAATCGGGGGATTTTTCAGGAAACATCTGGCGATTGAGACCCGCTGCTTCTGTCCGCCGGAAAGTTTTATGCCCCTCTCCCCCACAACAGAATCGTAGCCCTTAGGCATTTTCATTATGTCATCGTGGATTTCAGCCCGGCGGGCGGCTTCCTCAATTTCCCTGTCGGTGGCATCAGGCTTTCCGTACGCTATGTTCTCGCGGATTGAGCCTGCGAACAGGAAGACATCCTGCTGAACGATGCCGATCTGCGCCCTGAGAGAAGTTTTTTTGATGTCCTGAATGTCGATTCCGTCAAGGAAGATTTCTCCTCCGGAAATCTCGTAGAATCTGGGAATGAGATTGCAGATGGTGGATTTTCCGCCTCCGCTGGCTCCCACAAAGGCAAATTTTTCCCCTGCATGAATGTCAAAAGTCAAGCCTCTGAGAACAGGAAAATCTTTGGTATAAGAAAAATCCACATTTTTAAAGGATATATTTCCCCGGGCCGAAAGGATTTCCACTGCGCCAGTCCTGTCAGGCTTTTCTTCTTCCGTACGCATGATTTCAAGGAAACGCTGGAATCCTGCCATTCCAGTAGCAAACTGCTCTACGAAATTTGTCAGTTTTCTTATGGGAGCGGTAAATGTGGCGATGAAGAGATTGGCGGCAATTAAATCAGGAAGCGTCATTTTTCCCTCCATAATGAAATAGCCGCCTGCAGCCAGAACGATGAGGGAAAGAAGATTGTTGCAAGGCTCGATGTTTGAATGAAAGTAAGCCATGAATTTGAATCGAATCTGTTTCGCCCTGCTGTAATCCCTGTTGTGCCGGGCAAAGCGCTCCTTTTCAAATTCCTCGTTGCAAAATTCCTTCGTGACACGGATCCCAGAAATGCTGGACTCAAGGCCGGCATTTATCTCGGCCGTGGTCTCCTTTACGGAAATTGAACTGAGGGAAAGGCTCCTTCGAGAAGCAATAACTATGAAAATCATAATGGGAAGCGCGATTATGACGATGAGGGCAAGTTCCCAGCGGATTGTCAGAAGAAAAAAGAAGGAACCCAAAATCGTAAGGACGGCGATTGAAAAATCCTCAGGGCCATGATGAGCCAGTTCCGTAATCTCAAAAAGATCGGTGGTGGCCCGTGACATAATTTTACCGGTGCGATGTGTGTCATAAAAGCTGAAAGGAAGATTCTCCAGATGCTCGAATACATCACGGCGCATATCCTGCTCGATTCTGTTTCCGAAGACGTGTCCCCAATAGTTCACGAACCAGTTGCAGAGCCAGCGGAAGGCAAAACCAAGGAGAAGAAGTCCTGTCAAAATCAGAAAAGTGCGCATCCTGTGGTCAGGAATGAGGGTATAAAGAGCAAAGCGGGAGAACATGGGGAAAGCAACATCAATCGCGGCAATGAAAAACGCACACATCATGTCGGCAATGAAAAGGCGCAGGTGCGGTCTGTAATAAGAAAAGAAAATCTTTAAGGGATGCTTTGAAAAATCCATGGAACAAGTGTAGCAGAAAGGAATGAAAAAATCCGCTCATTGTTGACAATTTTTTTTATTTGGTGTATAAAAGTTCTATCAACTGACAACGAGGTCACAGGGTATTCTCTGTGACCTTTTTTTTTGGCAAAGAGGCCGCGATTTCTTTTTTCAGGAGTTGCGGCCTTTTTTTTATTCGGCGATGACGTCGGGCATGTGCGCAGTGTCTGATTTCATCGCCTTTTTTTATGTCACACGGATTGGAAAAATCTAACGATTTTTCTTTAAAGGATTTTGCGTTAGCAAAATCGAATCCGTGTGACAACTTTAGGAGGTATTTATGCAAGATTTATGGAGCGTTTGGTTTTTAATCGGCGCGGCTTTCGTCTTCTGGATGCAGGCCGGATTCGCCATGGTGGAAACGGGATTTACCCGGGCGAAAAACGCGGGCAACATCATAATGAAAAACCTGATGGACTTCTGCATCGGCACAGTCATGTGGTTTTTGATCGGAGCGTCTTTCATGCTCTCTTTCACAGACCCGGCAACGGGCGAAGTGAGCAGGGGAATCTGGAGCGTCTTCGGAAAGCCGGGATTTTCGGTCTTCACGGATTATGCCCACTTTGATTTCTCGAACTTTGTCTTCAACCTGGTCTTCTGCGCCACGACGGCAACAATCGTTTCCGGCGCCATGGCTGAGCGAACGAAATTCAGCTCTTACTGCATTTATTCGGCAATCATTTCGGGAATCATCTATCCGATTGAGGCTCACTGGACTTGGGGTGGCGGATTTCTGGCACAGTGGGGCTTCCACGACTACGCAGGCTCGGCTTGTATCCACATGGTAGGCGGAATCTGCGCCCTGATTGGTGCGGCTATGGTCGGCCCTAGAATCGGAAAATTCACCAGGGATGCTGGCGGCAAGGTCGTAAAGGTCAAGGCTTTCCCAGGCCACAACCTGACTATCGGCGCGCTGGGCGTTTTCATCCTCTGGCTGGGCTGGTACGGCTTCAACGGTGCGGCGGCAACTGATGTTCCGACTTTGGGAAGCGTTTTCCTTACGACAACGGTTGCTCCGGCTGTGGCGACTGTCGTCACCATGATTTTCACATGGATTAAGTACGGAAAACCTGATGTTTCCATGTGTCTCAACGCTTCCCTTGCGGGTCTGGTGGCAATCACGGCTCCCTGTGATGTGACAGACTGTGCGGGAGCGGCAATCATTGGCGCGGTGGCGGGCTTACTCGTCGTATTCGGAATCTGGCTCTTGGACTACAAGCTCCACATTGATGACCCGGTAGGCGCGGTGGCAGTCCACATGATGAACGGAATCTGGGGAACAATTGCCGTGGGACTTTTCGCCACAAAATCTGCCCCCGGTTTTGAGACGGCTGGAATTGCAGAAGGTCTTTTCTACGGCGGCGGATTTGGTCAGCTCATTAAACAGTTGGGCGGCATGTTCGTGATTATCGCCTGGACTGTGGTGACGATTTTGATTGTCTTCACTGTGATTAAAAAGCTTCACGGCTTACGCGTTTCTACAGAAGAAGAAATCATCGGCTTGGACAAGATCGAGCACGGTCTGGACTCAAGCTACGCAGGATTCGACATCGCCCAGAACTATTCCAGCGCGGAAGTTGCGGCGGCAAAGAGGGACGGAGTTAAAATCCCGGAAGAAGCGGCTGTTCCAGTGGTCAAGGTGCCGTCAAGTAAGCCGGATGCCAAGTTCCACAAAGTCGTCATCGTGACCCGCCAGACAAAGTTCGACGAAATCAAGGCGGCCATGAACGACATCGGCGTGACCGGCATGACCGTAACCAATGTTTTGGGCTGCGGAGTCCAGCACGGAGCCGGCGAATTCTACCGGGGTGCCCAAATCGACATGACCCTTTTGCCGAAAATCAAGGTTGAAATCGTCGTGAGCGAAGTCCCTGTCGATCTGGTAGTAGCGGCCGCAAAAGAAGTGCTCTACACCGGTCACATCGGCGACGGCAAAATCTTCGTCTACGATGTGGAGAATGTAATCAAAGTCCGCACCGGAGAGGAAGGGTATGATGCTCTGCAGGATTAAGGCCCATGAATGAAAAAAGAGTAAAATACTTTGCAATTTTTATTGACAGTAGATTTTCATTTCGGTAAACTTTAGTTCAATAAGGCAATGACGCCGCAGTAAATCTTTTTCAAAAGGTTTATCTGCGGCGTTTTTTTATTGCCCCCACAAAAACGACAAAGAGGTCGCGGTTTCAGATTTTCTGTCTCCGCGGCTTTTTTTTTGACAGGAGAACAGAATGAACGCTCAGACTTTGTATGAACCTTCCTTCGAGCACGACAACTGCGGAATCGGTGCTGTTGTGAGCATCGATGGAAAAAAATCCCACGAAATCGTAGACAATGCGCTTTCCATCGTTGAAAAACTGGAGCACAGGGCTGGCAAGGACGCTTCCGGCGAGACGGGCGACGGAGTCGGCATCCTTCTCCAGATTTCCCACAAATTCTTCAAAAAGGAAGCCGCGGACATTGTGGACGGAAAGGAAGAGCGAGACTACGGCATCGGAATGTTCTTTTTCCCCAAAAATGAAGAGGATGCAGAATCCGAAAAGAAACGTTTTGAGAAAGCCTGCGCGAAAGAGAGCCTGGAATTCTTGGGCTGGAGAAAAGTGCCCGTAAACGAAAGCATTCTTGGTAAAAAAGCCCGGGACTGTATGCCTGGGATCTGGCAAGGCTTCATCGCCCGGCCCGCCAATTGCGAGAAAGGACTGGAATTCGACAAGCTGCTCTACAAGCTGCAACTTTCCTTTGCACAATTTTCACTTTCCACATACATTTGCTCTTTGAGCAGCCGCACAATAGTCTACAAAGGCATGTTCCTCGTCCAGCAGCTCCGCACTTTCTACAGCGACTTACAATCAGAGGATTATGATTCATCTCTGGGAATCGTTCACTCCCGATTCAGCACAAACACGAATCCAAGCTGGCAGCGTGCCCATCCCAACAGATTCATCGCCCACAACGGCGAAATCAACACGATCCGTGGAAACGTTGACCGCATGATTGCCCGGGAAGGCGAAGTTGACACCTCTGGAAGCGATTCTGCCATGCTGGACAACACGCTCCAATACTATGTGATGAATGGTCTTTCCCTGCCGCTGGCCGTCATGATCTTGATTCCACAGGCATGGAAACACGATGACACTATCAGCGAAGAAACGAAGGATTTTTACCACTACTGGGCCACGATGATGGAGCCCTGGGACGGGCCGGCGGCGATTCTATTCAGCGACGGAGACCTTCTTGGCGCGACGCTGGACAGAAACGGACTGAGACCGAGCCGATACTACATCACCAGCGACAATATGCTTATTTTGGCAAGTGAGGTGGGAGTCCTTGAGATTCCGGAGGAAAAAATCATCAGGAAGAGCCGCCTCATGCCGGGAAAAATGCTTCTCGTAGATACAAAGGCAAAAAAGCTAATCTCGGACGAAGAAATCAAGTCCAAATATGCGGGCGAGCATCCTTACGGCGAATGGCTGAGCCAGAATCTCGTCCAGCTCTCTTCTGTCAAAATCCCCAACAAAAAAATCCCAGTCTCAAGTCAGGAGGAGAGGAACAGGCTTTACCGGGCTTTCGGCTACAATTACGAGGACGTGAACGAAATGATTCTTCCAATGGCCCGCACAGGAGTTGAACCCATTGGCTCCATGGGCGTGGACATTCCCCTTGCTGCAATGAGCAAAAGGCATCCCAGCCTCTTTGAATATTTCAAGCAGCTCTTTGCACAGGTCACGAATCCGCCTATTGATTCACTCCGCGAAAAAATCGTCACTGACACCACGGTTTATGTCGGGTCAGACGGCGATATCCTGCATTGCAAGGGCAAAAACTGCCGGGTGCTTGAAATCCACAATCCAATCCTCACCGGCGTTGACATGATGAAAATCAAATCCCTGAATCAGAGCGGCCTTAAAACAAAAACACTTTCCCTGCTCCTTAAAATCGAAAACGGTAAACTGGAAGTCGAAAACACGGAGATGAAGGGAACTCTGCCAGACATGGACACAGCACCAAAAACACTTGAGCTGGCGCTGGATTCACTTTTTGCGCAAATCGACAAGGCTTACAGCGAAGGCTACAACATCATCGTGCTTTCCGACCGGGGCGTGGACGAGACTCATGCGGCCATACCTTCCCTGCTGGCAGTCTCGGCCGTTGAGCAGTATCTTATCCGCACGAAAAAGCGCACAAAGGTCTCGATTATCCTCGAGAGCGCGGAAGTACGAAACGTTCATCAGGCGGCCATGTGTCTGGGCTACGGTGCGCGGGCAGTAAATCCTTACCTCGCCCATGAAGCCATCTCCGAGCTGATTGACCAGAAACTTCTGGACAAGGACTATCACACGGCAATCGAAGATTTCAACAAAGGCGTAATCAACGGAATCGTAAAAATCGCCGCAAAGATGGGAATCAGCACAGTCCAGTCATATCAGTCGGCACAGATTTTTGAAGCCGTTGGAATTTCAAAGGAAGTCACCGACAAATATTTCACCAACACAGTTTCCAGAATCGGAGGAATCGGACTCAAGGAAATCGAAGAAGATATCATCTATCACCACAATCAGGCGTGGTCTCCCAAGGGGCTTACAGAAAACACCCATCTGGATTCCGTTGGATACCATAAGATGCGCCGCGGTCCCAATGCGGAAGACCATCTCTACAATCCCGAGACCATAATCGCCCTTCAGGAAGCAAGCCGCAACGGAGACTACAAGAGATTCAAAGAATACACTTCCCTTGTCGACGCGGACGATCATCCCCACACTCTCAGGGCAATGCTTGATTTCAATTTTGACGAAAAGGGAGGCATTCCCATCGAGGAAGTCGAAAGCGTGGAGAAAATCGTTCAAAGATTCAAGACCGGTGCCATGAGCTATGGCTCAATCTCAGAGGAAGCCCACAAGTGCATGGCAGAAGCAATGAACCACCTGCAAGGAAAATCGAATTCCGGTGAGGGCGGTGAAAATCCTGAGCGGCTGGGAACAAAGTTCAATTCGGCTATCAAGCAAGTCGCCTCAGGACGATTCGGAGTCACAGAAGAATACCTCCTTTCGGCAAAAGAAATTCAGATTAAGATGGCTCAGGGGGCAAAACCGGGCGAAGGCGGCCACCTTCCTGGAACAAAAGTCTATCCGTGGATTGCCCGGACCAGATACGCGACGCCCGGAGTTTCCCTGATTTCTCCTCCGCCCCACCACGACATATATTCTATAGAAGATTTGGCCGAACTTATCTACGATTTGAAGAACGCGAACAGGAAGGCCCGCATCAGCGTGAAACTTGTCAGTGAGGCCGGCGTCGGAACGATTGCGGCGGGAGTGGCAAAAGCCGGCGCCAACGTGATTTTGATTTCTGGTCACGACGGTGGCACGGGAGCGGCCCCGATTTCATCAATCCACAATGCGGGTCTCCCATGGGAGCTGGGACTTTCGGAAGCCCACCAGACTTTGATTCAGAACGGGCTGCGCCACAAGGTCATTATTGAGACCGACGGAAAACTTATGAGCGGCCGGGATGTCGCCATCGCCTGTCTTCTCGGGGCTGAAGAATTCGGATTTGCCACTGCCCCGCTCGTCACCATGGGCTGCCGCATGATGAGGGCCTGCCAGAGCGACACCTGCCCCTTCGGAATCGCAACGCAGAATGAAAAACTTCGCTCACGTTTTGCAGGAAAGCCCGAGTACGTCGAGAATTTCATGCGCTTCATCGCCCAGGAGCTTCGCGAATACATGGCCAGGCTGGGTCTGCGCTCCATTGACGAGATGTGCGGCAGGACGGATTTGCTTTGCCTAAAGAAAAAGCAGGGATTTTCCCGCGCAAACCTGCTTGACCTTTCCCGCATCCTTGCCAAGACAGAAAAGCCGTCCGAAGAGTCTTCTCCAGAACATGTACTCGGCAAGAAAGACTGGTTTGACTTTCATTTTGAAAACACTCTTGACGAGAAGGAATTATTGCCTGTTTTTGAAAAGGCTGAAAAATCATCTCACGAATTCCAGACTTCCATAGACATTAAATGCACAGACAGAACTGCCG
>JAFUFU010000009.1 GCA_017469785.1 Treponema sp. | reverse complement strand
CCTTGTCGATACAATTCAACACATTTCTTTTTGTATTCAAATGAATAGCGCATAAAAATACCCCTTTTACTTTTGTCCAGTAAAAGGGGTACATATCAGAAAAGACAGTGCCTTAATTTGTAATTCTACCTGCTCAGCAGTTTATTCACAGCCTTGACGAACTCCATCGGGTCCTTAAGCTCGGCTCCGCTTACAAGCAATGCCTGATCGAACAAAACTTCACTCACGTCTGCGATGTAGCTCTCATCGCTGCAAGATTCCAGCGTCTTGACGATTGCGTGGTCGCCGTTGATTTCGAGAATCGGCTTGATTCCAGGTCCTGCCTGACCCATTGCCCGCATCATGCGCTCCATCTGGATTCCGGGATCGTTCTCGTCAACTACGATACAGCTCGGTGAGTCAGAAAGTCGTTTTGAAAGGACTACATCCTTTACGCGGTCGCCCAATGCCTTCTTGATTTTCTCCTGGACTGGCTTGAAGGCTTCTTCCTTCTTTTTGGCCTCGTCCTTGTCTACTCCAAGCTCGTCATCGCTTCCGGCTCGGTTTACGGCCTTAAGGTCGAAGTCCTTGTATTTCATGAGTGACGGAATTACGATGTCGTCGATTTCATCTGCCATAATCAGGACTTCAAAGCCCTTCTTTTTGTATGCTTCGAGGAGTGGTGAAGCGCGCAAGTTCTTTTCGTCAGTGCCTGTAATATAGTAGATTGCCTTCTGCTCAGGCTTCATTCGCTGAACATAGTCGGCAAAGCTTGTCCAGTTGTCGTCGCCGGTTCCTGCTGCGTCAGTGCTCTTGAATCGGACGATTTCTGAGATTTCTTCACGGTTTGCGTAGTCTGAGTAAAGACCTTCCTTCATCGGGCGGTTGAAATTCTTGACGAATGTGTTCCACTTTGTGATTGCGGCCTTTTCCTCGTCGCTTCGCTTGCTTTCCTCAGTTTTCTTTGCCTTGTCAGCGGCCTCTCCCATTTTCTTGAACTCGCTGAGCAATTTCTTTACGCTTGCGCTCTTGATTGTTTCAAGAATCCGGTTCTGCTGCAAAATCTCACGGCTTACGTTGAGAGGCAAATCCTCGCTGTCGATGATACCGCGTACGAATCGCAAATAAGCCGGCAAAAGTTCACGGTCGTCATCTGTGATGAAAACTCGTTTTACATAAAGTTTTACGCCGCTCTGATAGTCAGCCTGATACATGTCGAAAGGAGCATTCTGTGGAACATAGAAAAGTGTTGTGTATTCCTGAGTTCCTTCGGCGTGGGTGTGAACATAGTGAAGCGGCTCCTGACCGTCGTGGCTGATTGTCTTGTAGAAGTTGTCGTAATCTTCCTTTTTAAGCTCGCTCTTGCTTCTCTTCCAAAGGGCAGAAGCTGAGTTTACCTGGTCAACCTTGTCCTCGCTTCCTGTGATGTTGCCCTTGTCGTCATATTTGTTCTGTGTGTAGTGAAGGTAAATCGGGAAAGCGATGTGGTCGCTGTATCGTTTGATAAGCTCTTCAATCTTCCATCGTGAAGCGTACTCTTTTGAATCATCGTTCAAGAGCATTTCGATTGCAGAACCGCAAGTCTCGGCCTTGTCGAAGCCATATTTTTTAGCCTCGTCGCTGTCTGCCTTGATTTCTTCGATTGTGTAGCTGTTTGTACCGTCGCTAGACCATTTGTAGATTTTGTCGCTTGCGGCCTTTCGTGTGTAAACATTGATTCTTTTTGCAGCCATGAAAGCAGAGTAGAAACCGACACCGAACTGACCGATAAGGTTTGATTCTCCGGCGTTTTTATCTTCTGCAATTTTTTCGATGAAAGCCTTTGTTCCAGAGCGAGCGATTGTACCCAGGTTGTTGTTCAAATCTTCCTCGCTCATACCGATACCAGAATCCTGAACAGTGAGGATTTTGTTCGGGTCATCAAAAGTGATGTCGATTCTAGGCTCGCTCTTAACGCCTTTGTAAGCCTCGTCCGAAACTTTGAGGTAGTTGAGCTTGTCCAGGGCATCCGAAGCGTTAGAAACGATTTCGCGAAGGAAAATGTCCTTGTTTGAATACATTGAATGAATGATAAGTTTAAGAAGCTGATTTACTTCTGTTTGAAACTGGTACTCTGCCATGATTTTTTATACTCCTTGTACTGATGAGTGAATCTAACTTGCTAAATACAAAAAATGGTTTTCCGTTGGCAACCTGTCCCGAACATCGCGGTGAGCAAAGCTCAAGCGAGTTCGTGCCAGAACGCCAACTCCAACCATTTTTTGACAATATCAGCTGATTTTCAGCCATCAGTCCTATAAAAAATTTACATATTTTTAATAAAGATAATAAAATTTCGCGTAATCGGCTAGAAATTTTTTACTTAACTTCCTCATACAACGCATCAAATTCTTTCTGCTTCATTATGAAAAAATCGCCCTTTTTGCCGCGGACTATGTAATCTCCTGTGTGAGCGACTTCAATCTTTTCGGAATTCTTGACTTTTAGGACTGCATCAAGGGAACCGTCTTTGTCCATGTCTGCATAATCGAACATGGCGAACTGACTTGCAAATGCTTTTACTTCTGTCTGATTTTTTCCACTCCATTGAAGGGCTTCAATGATTTCTTTTCTTCTGTATTTCATGTTTTTAGTCTAATTGGAAGTTTATGAAAATTCAAGAAATTGTATCTTTTTGTTTCCGACATCTAGAATTTATTTCAAGAATCTGTCATACTGTATTCATTCGGGGGCGTAGCTCACCTGGCTAGAGCGCTACAATGGCATTGTAGAGGTAGTCGGTTCAAGTCCGATCGTCTCCATAAAACTTCCGTACCGCACGGAAGTTTTTTTTATTTTTAAATAAGTTTTCGATTAGCATGTTTGAAAAAAAAGCCCCGCGTTGAAGTGAAGCGCACTTAAACGCGGGGTAAAAGTAAAGAAGTATTTTTATTGGCGGAACATAGCCTCAAGCGTTTCTTTTGGAACGAAGCCTGTTGAAGTTTTTACCGGCTCGCCGTTCTTGAACAGGATAACAGTCGGAATGCTTACGATGCCGTATTTCTGTGCCAAGTCAGCCTCGTCATCAACATTCACTTTTCCAACTTTGATTGTGTCATTTTCGTTTGCAATCTGCTCGATTGTTGGGGCAAGCATTTTGCAAGGACCGCACCAAGATGCCCAGAAATCTACGAGCACTGGTTTATCTGATTTGAGGACTTCTGTCTCAAAATTTGATTCTGTAAGCGTAATTTCCATAAAATTCTCCTATATTTGTAAGATAAAAAGGGGAGACATTTTTCTGCCCGGCTTTTGTCATGCCCCTTCCAACACAGTAAATATACTACAAAAAAAATAAAAAGGAAAGAAAAATCTGTTGAATTCAATATAGTTTTTTGCAATTTTTAACTTTTTTAGAAATTCTTTTGAAAATGAAAAAAAAATCGCCCTTCATTTGAAGAGCGACGGAAAAATCTGAAAATCTTCTAGTTTACTGCCGGTTCAGCTTCAAGAGAAACTGTTTCTCTTCCAAGCAGGTCAGAAATTTCAAGAAGATGCGGACGGATATCCTCTGCTGCAGGGGTTGCCTTCTGTTTGTAGACGCCGGCCAAATCCTTGAAGTAGGGGCTGAGCTTTTTTGCCACAGGCTTGTCGTTGATGTTCTTATCAAAATTCGGAATCGTGAGTTTCATTCCTGGTGTGATAAGTTCAGGGTCTTTGACAACATTGTGAGATGCAAGCATGATAAGCGGGAAATAATATCCGTTTTCGTCTTTGCCGGCATAGAATGTTTTTGTAATTGCCGTAAGAGTGTCTCCAGACTGAACTTCGTAAGTTTCAGCCCCGTCAAGAACAAGTGCATCATAGTAGCTGCTGTAAACTTTTTCAAAAGACTGGTTGATAGCCGCCTGTTTTTTTGCACGAGCCGCATCATCCATGGTGCTTGTAGATGTACAAGAAATCATACCAAAAGCGACAATCATCGATGCAAGAATTAAAGTGATTTTTTTCATTGGAAATCCTCCTGATTTTGTTTCTTTGATTTTAACGTGAAGAAAAATGAAATTCAACTTTATTTACAGAATCTTAAATATCGAGAAAAAGGGGAAGATTCGGTTTGTAGCAGGGCAGGGCAATAATCTTGACCTTGAAGAGGTTTGCCTTGTATTTGGCAATGATTTTATCGTAGTTTGGGCCTTTTTCATTTTTTCGAGCAATTTCGTTGACTTCATGGTAGGTAAAGCCAAGATTGTCCTCATCGGTTTTTCCGCACATTCCATCGCTGGGTGCTTTATGTGTAAGCGATGAGGGAAGACCGAGATAGTCACCGATTGCAACGACTTCTTCGGTTGTGAGTTTGTTGATTGGTGCGAAATCTCCGGCTGCGTCTCCATAGAAGGTTGAATACCCAACAAGGTCTTCGCTCAGATTGCATGTGTTTACTACGCGGCAGTTGCCGATTTGTGCACCGATTCCGTAGAGTGTGACCATTCGAAGCCGGGCAGGTGTATTTGTTTTGAAAACAGCGGAAAATGAATCTAATAAACTATCGTTAGTTTGCTTTTCTGTTACATTTTCCTTTTTTACAATTACACCTGCATCAGCGAAAGATTTCTGGATTCCTTCATAGGCTTTTGCTATATTTACCGTGAAATGTTTGATTCCAAGGTAACTAACTAGCGTTTGTGAGTCAGAGATGTCTTTTTGCTCGCCGTTTGGCATCATCACGCCGATAACCCTGTCTTTTCCAAGAGCCTTAACTAAAAGCGCTGATACGACGGAAGAGTCTTTACCGCCCGAAACACCGACAACAACTTTAGTCTGCTCATTGCCGTTTTCAGATACCCATTTCTGAATCCATGAAATGACTTCTGCCGCGATTTTTTCGGCATCAAATGCGTAAGCGTCCATTTAAATTTCTCCTTTAAAATAATTGCATCTATCGAAAATCTGCTTTGAAATTAGGATAGTATGATATATAATAGTATAAAGCGTTTTAGATTAAGGTAGAATATGAAAAACCGAAAGATACTTATTTTTTTCCGAAATTTTTCATTACTGGTCAGCATCCTCTGTCTTTTTCTCCTTTTTGCATTTTTTTTGCGTTTCATTACGACTGGTATCGAAAAAAATGGTAAGCCGCATCCTCCTGCTGAGTTATATCACCGTGTGCTCTTTATCAGTTCATACGATCCGATTTATTTTACGTATGACGCACAGGTTCGCGGTCTTGAGAAGGCCTTGTATCCGAATGGCATCGAGTATGATGTTGTATATATGTACTCCGAAGCCCGCGGAGAAGCTTCCATTGATTTGTTCTATGACTTTCTCAAGAAAAGGCTTTCAGGCGCTAAAAAATATGAAGCTATCCTTCTTGGTGATGATGTCGCGCTCGAATTCGCCATCAAATATCAGGATGAGCTTTTTCCGAAAATTCCAATGGTATTCTTTGGTGTAAATGATTATCAGCTTGCAAAACAGGCATCTGAAAATCCCTACATCACGGGTCTTTACGAAAACAACTACCTTGAAGAAACTATCAATCTTGCCGTTAAACTGTTCCCTGAAAGAAAAACTCTGATAGGTCTGCATGATCATTCAGTCGCCGGCCGCGAGGACATCGAGGTTTTCTGGTCGCTCCGTGAAAAATTCAAGGATTACGCTTTTGTTGATTTGGATGCGTCGCTTCTTTCACAGAATGATTTGGTTTTTCTGCTTGCAGAACTTCCCAGCGATTCAATGCTTTTCTACATGACATGTTACTCTGACAAGCAGAGCAATGTCTATTCTATGCTCGCTCGCACGGGAACAATCGTACGTTCGGCAAAAGTCCCGATTTTCAGGAATTATATTGGCGGTGAGGGTGATGGAATCCTTGGCGGAATCCACATGAATTTTGAAGAGCACTGTGAAAATGCCGGTAATATGCTTGTAAAGGCCTTGAAGGGCTCGGTTTCAGAAATTCCCTTTGTGGACTATACTTCAAGCAGTACTTCGGTTGATTATTCACTCATGAAGTCATTCAATCTGAATTTTTCCCTCTTACCAGAAGGAACGGTTTTTTACAATAAGCCGGATAGCTTTGTCGACCATTACGGCAAGCTCTTTCCGTCACTCATCATGCTTTTCATTACGCTTGTTGTATTCTTGATTTATTCAAAGCTCGGAAAGACTATATCCTTAAGCTATATCAGTGAATTGAAGGAGTCGCAAAAAAATCTTATTGCTTCTCAGGAGCAGCTTCGTTATCAGGCTGAGTATGACGAGGTTCTTGATGTGTACAATCGTCGTACAATAACTGAATGGCTCAGAAACACGATGTACGAAAAAAGCATCTATTCGGTTGTTATCATTGACATTGATGATTTCAAGATGCTCAATGAAAATTACGGGCACTCAATGGCAGATAGTATTCTGCAATATCTGGTCGCATTACTGAAGGGCATGGTTGAGGAAGGCGGCTGGAAGATGGCACGTTTTGGCGGTGACGAGCTTCTTGTTGTCATCCCTGATGAAATCCTTACGATGGAATCAAATATCGTGCAGATGCTGTTTGCTGCGATTCGTGCGCCGATTCCTCTCGGAGATGAAACTCTCGCTATTACGGCAAGTATGGGAGCGTCTTGCGCTGACGGAATTACACCTCCTGAGCAGCACATAATCAATGCTGAAACGGCAATGTACGAGGCGAAAATCCGTGGAAAGAATGGAATCGTCATCTATGATGATAAAATGAAAGAAAAGGCTCTCGAGGAAATTCGTATCAAGGAAAAGCTACAGTCAGCCTTTGACAACGATGGATTCTTCATGCTTTATCAGCCGCAGATTGATGTCCAGACAAAACAGGTCAGCGGATACGAGGCTCTTGTCCGCATGAAGGAGCCGGGTATTTATCCTGGTCAGTTTATTCCTGTTGCAGAGCGTAGCGGATGGATTTGGAAAATCGGCCGAATTACCACGGAACTTGTCATAAAGCAGCTTGCGGAATGGCGCAATCAGGGAAAAATGCTTCACCCTGTCTCTGTGAATTTTTCCAGCAATCAGCTTAATGACCACGGTTATGTTGATTTTGTTGAAGATTTGCTAAAAAAATACAATATTCCGCCGCAGTATCTTGAAATCGAAATCACGGAAGGCCTTTTCCTTGAAAAGAGTGCCCTTGCCGATGATATTTTCAAACGCTTCAAGAATCTGGGAATTCGCCTGCTTATGGATGATTTCGGAACTGGATATTCGTCTTTGGGCTACCTCACGTATATTCCGGTCGATGTTATAAAGCTCGACAAATCATTGGTTGACACTTATCTTGTTGATGGAAAGGATTCATTCATCAAGAATATCATTCATCTCATGCATGACTTGGATAAAGACATGATTATCGAAGGTGTCGAGGAAGAGCATCAGTTCAGAAAGCTACGAGAATTCGGGGCGGATACGATTCAGGGATACTTCTTCTCTAAGCCGATTCCAGCCGCTGAAGCCATTGATTTTCAGGTCGTCTGATTTGATTCATCTAAAGACAAAACTTGCTGTCTCATATATAATAAAAGAATGGCAAAGACATTCGACGACAAAAAAATCATTTACACTATGGATCGCGTTTCCCGCGCGTATGGAACAAAAGTTGTTTTAAAAGACATTTCCATTTCTTATTATTACGGGGCAAAAATCGGAGTTATCGGTGAAAACGGTGCCGGTAAATCCTCTCTTTTCAAGATTTTTGCAGGAATCGACAAAGACTACACTGGCGAAACAAAACTCCTTCCGGGCTATTCAATGGGCTACCTTGAGCAGGAGCCTTACCTGGAGCCAGGAAAAACCGTTCTCGAAGTGGTAAAAGAGGGCGTCAAGCCGATTACTGACCTTTTGGCCGAATTCGACAAGGTAAACGAGGCTTTCGGCGACCCCGACGCTGATTTTGACAAGCTCTGCGCCCGTCAGGCCGAGATTCAGGAAAAGCTGGACGCAGCCGACGCATGGAATTTGGACGCAAACCTGGAGCTTGCAATGGACGCTCTCCGCTGTCCGCCGGGCGACCAGGTGGTCGATGTTCTTTCCGGTGGTGAGCGCCGCCGTGTTGCATTGTGCCGCTTGCTTTTGCAGAAGCCCGACATCCTTCTTTTGGACGAGCCGACCAACCACCTTGACGCAGAGACAGTAGCCTGGCTTGAGCGGCATTTAAAAGACTACCCCGGCACAATCATCGCAATCACCCATGACCGCTACTTTTTGGACAATGTCGCAGGCTGGATTCTGGAAATGGATCGAGGCGAAGGCTATCCTTTCAAGGGAAATTACTCGGAATGGCTTGAGGCAAAGGAAAAACGCCTTGCCCTTGAAGAAAAACAGGCCTCAACCCGCCGCCGTGAAATGCAGGAAGAATTGGAATGGATTCACGCCGGGGCAAAAGGCCGTCAGGCAAAGCACAAGGAGCATATCACCAAGTACGAGGCTCTTCTTGCAGAAGAGTCAAAGCGAATCCAGCTTAAAGACTCTCAGATTTCAATTCCCGCAGGTCCCCGCTTGGGAAGCCTTGTCATCGATGCCGAAAAGCTCACAAAGTCATTTGACGACAAACTTCTTTTTGAGAACCTTGACTTCCATATACCGGCGGGCAGCGTAGTGGGAATTGTCGGCCCCAACGGTGCCGGTAAAACTACTCTTTTCAAAATGATTGCTTCTGCCGCAGGTCAGGAAATCGAGCTTCCTGACGGCAAAATGGGCAAGGAAACGCCGGATTCAGGAAGCATAAAAGTGGGCGACACAGTTAAACTCGTATATGTTGACCAAATGCGTTCAAAGCTCGACCCAAACAAGACCGTTTACGAAATGCTTTCTGGCGGAAGCGATCTGGTTAAGCTCGGCGCGGTGGACGAGAAAGGCCGCCCTGTAAACGGAGCTGTCCGCGAAATCAACGCCCACGCTTACTGCTCATGGTTCAACTTCAACTCAGCCGAGCAGAACAAAAAAATCTCCGTGCTTTCCGGCGGTGAAAAGAACCGCCTCAACATGGGCATGATGTTCAAAGAGGCTGGAAACGTGCTCCTTCTTGACGAGCCGACCAACGATTTGGACATCACCACGACCCGTTCTCTTGAAGAGGCAATCAATTCATTTGCTGGCGTCGTCATGGTAATCAGCCACGACCGCTACTTCCTTGACCGAATCTGTACCCACATTCTGGCCTTCGAGAACAACTCAGAAGTTCACTTCGTGGAAGGCAGCTGGTCTGATTATGTTGAATGGAGAAAAAATGTTCTTGGAATCGACGACGATGTTCCGCACAAGACAGTGTACAGAAAGCTGACACGCTAGGGGGTGTAGCCCCGCCGAAGGCGTTCCGAAGCGAAGGGATTCCGACTTTCGTCGGAATGACTGAGTGTAGGAATGAGCGTGAGCGTAGGGAGCGACCCACATAGGGGCAAAACCTGTGAGACAGGTTTTGAGCGATTCTCCGAACAGCTTTGCTGTGAAGGCGTAAGGGCGAAAGACCCGACCCCGCTTGCGGGGTAGCGCCCGATTTAAAAACAAAAATCCCGCCTGCTTTTTTAACAGACGGGATTTTTTATGCCTTTGGCAGATTATGCTTAGGCAGCTGCTTTTGTCTGACTTGGGTGCTGGATGTGGGCTGCTCCCAAAACTGAGCCGACGATTGCAACTATAATTCCGAGCAGAACCAAGTATCCTCCGACGCTTGTGTAGCCGAAGAAGGGAAGGACTGGCTGAGGATAAAAGCTTGAGTATGCGCCGAAGATGTCTGAAAGTGAAGGTGCGATTGAGACGACGGAAGCGATTTCAAAGGCAAGGGCAAGCAAAGTCACGATGATGTCGCCGATGATTGTTTTTGTGATGAAAAAGAGTACGATTCCGGCGATAGAGCAAAGCCATACAATGACGATGAAAGTCGCATTGTATGCAGAGGGTGCTTTGTTAAAATATGATGCTGCTCCAAAAACATTCTTTAAGACTGTTCCGTCGCTGTCTTTCAGGATGAAAGTTGGAATGATAAAGCCGATAAAAGCAAGAATCATTCCTGCGAGAAAGATAAAGCGGTCAATAGAGCGTTCCTTTTTAAGTGTTTCAAGATATTTCATTATTTTATCTCCTTTAAAATCAATGTATTTTCCATTATATATCATTTTTACCATTTATCAATCGAAGTTTTTGCACTATAATGACCAGTATGAGTACAATTTACGACAAAGCACTTGAAAAACACGTGGAATGGAAAGGCAAAATTTCAACAGAATTGAAAATGCCTTTGGAAAATAGGGACGACCTTTCTGTGGCTTACACACCCGGAGTCGCAGAACCCTGCCGCCAGATTCATAAAAATCCAGATGACGTATACAAATACACTTGGAAGGGCAACACAATCGCCGTGGTTTCGGACGGAACCGCCGTTTTGGGCTTGGGCGACATTGGGCCTGCCGGTGGCTTGCCCGTAATGGAAGGAAAATGTGTCCTTTTCAAGAAATTCGGCGGAGTTGACGCCGTTCCTCTTTGTATCGATACAAAGGACCCGCAGGAAATAATCAAGTTCTGCAAACAGATTGCCCCCACTTTCGGCGGAATCAACCTGGAGGACATTTCTGCTCCCCGATGCGTTGAAATCGAGCGCGCCTTGATTCGCGATTTGGACATCCCGGTTTTCCACGATGACCAGCACGGAACTGCTATCGTAGTCACAGCCGCCGTAATCAACTCCCTCAAGCTAACTGGCAAAAAGGCCGAGGACTGCAAAGTTGTCGTCTCTGGCGTTGGGGCTGCCGGCTCTTCAATCATGCGGATGCTTTACAATCTCGGAATCCGCAAAATCTACGGCTTCGGAAGCAAGGGCATCATCCTCAAGGAAGACTACGACAAATACGACTTCCTTAAAAAAGAAATCACCGAATTCACGAATCCTGAGAACAAACGCTACACCCTCGCCGAGGCAATGAAGGGCGCTGACATTTTCGTGGGCGTTTCCGTTCCCGGCGTCGTCACAGAAGAGATGGTCAAATCAATGGCTCCAAAATCAATCGTTCTCCCCATGGCAAACCCGGAGCCTGAAATCACTTACGAAAAGGCAAAGGCCGCCGGAGCCTACATCGTCGGAACTGGCCGAAGCGACTATCCAAATCAGATTAACAACGTTCTGGCTTTCCCGGGACTTTTCCGCGGTGCACTCGACTGCCGTTCACGAAAAATCACAGAAGAGATGAAGATTGCGGCCGCCAGAGGTTTGGCTTCCCTCATCAGCGATTCAGAGCTTGCACCGGAGCTGGTAATTCCTAGTGCCTTTGACGAGCGGGTTGCTCCTACAGTCGCAAAAGCCGTTGCGGAGGAAGCCCGCAAAGCAGGACTTGCAAGAATCTAAGAGCCATTTCAAAGAGAGGAAAATTGAAACGAAGCATATGTTTTACATTTTTTGTTATTTTTCTCTCTTTTTTGCCTTTTCCCGTCGTTTCGCTTGAGTTGAAGCCAATCACTGTTACGGATGATATCACATGGAAGCTCGAAACGACGAGCGGATGGCAAAATATTACGAATCTTCTTGTTTCCAAGGAAGACGGTGGAAGTTCACAGATTCAGAAAGGTCTGACTTTCAAGGGGATTCTTTTCCATTCATTTTGGCGAAATATTCAGACTCTAAAGTCACAGCTGAACCTAGGATTTGAATCAAAACAGAATTTTTTGTGGACGGACAAACCTGATTTTCATCATACAGAAAAACGCCTGAATGAAAGTCTTGAGTGTATAGAGTTTGATATTCAGACGCTGTTTCCATATCGTTTTTTTTATTCCCTGAGTTTTTCTCCTTATGTCGGCTATTCCTTTATTGATTATTCTTACGAAGATAATTTTGTCAGTTCAAATGGAAATTCTGTTATGTATAACAGCATGGTTGTTGGTATGAGTTTGGAATATCGGATGAGTAAAGTTTTTTCGGAAAGTTTTTTTTTCTCGTATTCACCGATTGTTTTTGAAAATTACACCAAGAGCAAGATGCAGTTCATTAACTATGGATTTGAAGTCATAACTGATACGCATCCAATATCATTAACTTTCTTTGTGGTCAACAAAAAGGCTTTCCTTCAGAAAGGACGGCTCATTTTTGAAGGCACTTATTTCAAATTTACTACATCTGAACTCGGTTTTTCTTTTCATATGAATTTACGGTAATACGCACAATCCCTTGCCTCGGAAAGCTGATTCCGGGGCATTTTTTTTGGCTGTGTGGAATTCGCCCATGTAGAACCAGCCGATTTTGCCGTCACTCAGGGGGATTTTTTCGCCGCCCAGCCAGTAAGATTGTCGGGTCGAGCCCGACAATGACACATTGTTATCGCCCCGGTCATTCCCGTGCTTTGACACGGGAATCTCTTTGAATTCTTGGTCCCGCTTGGCTTCGTATTTTGCAATCAGATTTTCGATGAAGTTTTTTGGTACGGTCGGGTGAGGAACTGAAAAATCAAACCATTTTTGAACTGGTTTTTCCAGACCTTCGCCGTGCATCCACTGGTTTAGGGAAAAATCCAGGGCGGCTCCGTATTTTTC
This sequence comes from Treponema sp., assembly GCA_017469785.1. GTDB lineage: Bacteria > Spirochaetota > Spirochaetia > Treponematales > Treponemataceae > Treponema_D. Next base: position 30,382 of record JAFUFU010000009.1, on the reverse strand, counting down.
TGATTTTTTCTCGCCCTCGAAGTGAAGGCCGTTTTTGGCAAAAAGAGGGGCGTTCTGTTTTTCCTGAGGGTCGATGGGCTTTAAATCGGGGATTTTTCCTTCCTTCCATTCTTTGTAGACGCGGGAATGGCGGGTGAGAACGAATTTGTGCCAGAAGCAGGAGTCAAGAAGGCCGTTGGCGTAGAATTGCCGCAGGGTTTCCATGCAGTTGATTAAATCTTCCGGCTTTTCCCACCAGTAGCCGTAAATCATGTAGGCGTGAACGAGAATGCCCGCTTCCTTGAAGGCACAGCAGGCTCCCACGATTGATTCCAAATCTGTGCCCTTATGAATGGCGGCTAGGCCGTTTCCAGTGGCAGATTCAAGACCTGCAGAGACTCCGATTAAGCCTCCGTAAGCGAGGAAGTCCGCCACATCGCGGGTAAAAGATTTTTCAAAGCGCACGTTTCCCCACCAAGTTATGGGCGAGCCGTGGGCGATATTTTCCCTGGCAAAGGCAATCATCATGGCGGGAGGCATGGCTTCATCAACAAAATGAATGCCGTAGACGCCCTTTTCCTTGCACTGGGCTAGTAAACCTCTATATAACATACTAACGTTCGTTGGGCAGTATCCTTTTACATAATCCAGGGTGACATCGCAGAAAGCGCACTTGTGCCAGTAGCAGCCGTGAGCCATGTAAGCCTTGATCCAGCTGCCGTCAGACCAGAGCCTGTGCATGGGATTTGTGTCGTCAATCAGCCGGGGATACTGGGAAAAGTCGATGTCAGAAAAGTCCGGGATTAAGGACATAGTGACTTCTTTTTCGTAAGCTAATGCTCGTTTGTATTCTTCGGAATTTTGGTCAGAAAGCGGTTCAATGACAGAAATGCTACCGTCCGTTAGTTTTTGGGATCCTGAGACAAGCTCCGGATGACGGACAAATTGCCGGAGTTTGTAAATTGCAGGGGGGGCTTCAATTCCTAATTTCTCATTCCCCGTTACTAATTCTTTATAGGAAGCGTAGCCTCTGTCGTAGCAGATTGCGTCGCAATAATCAGCTAACTTTCGTTCGTTTGTATCTTGTAATTCTGTGTTCACGAAGCCGCCGCCGAAACAGACATAAGCTGCGTCGCAAAAGTTCTGTTTGAAAAAACGCCCTGTGGCAAGGGCGGCCGCAAATGTTCCCGCAAAAGGAATCGAAATGAGGATAAGGAATTTTTTCGGGGCGTTGCGGGTAGGGAGCGACCCGCTTGCGGGGCAAAACTCACGAGGTGAGTTTCTTCGCTCAGCTCGCGCGAGTCTCGGTGAAGGCTGGGCCTGAACCGTTTGCTCCTTAGCAGAAGGGGTAGCGGAAGACGCGAAAGCGGCTGTAGCGAGGGGAAGGCTTTCCCCTTCCATAAAAAATCGCTGCAACAAGGGCTCGTAAAATTCCTTTAGAATCGGGGAATCCGCTCCTTTTTCGACCTCAGAAAAACTCGACTCGCTTACGGTAAGGCTTTCGGCATAGCGTACCAGGGAAAAATTCTTGTCAAAGGCTACGGCGATAAAATCCGCAAGGTCAGCTAGGGCAAAACTGGCTAGGGAGCGGGCATCGTCTGTGGTCAAATCGTGGTCAAGATTAGCAAGGTAATTTTCCATTCGGGAGCCGCGAGGAACATGAGCCCCAAAGACAAAGCGGTGGGCATTTTCGTAGCCCGAAGAAAAGGAATCATGCTTGCCCGGACGCAGAATCGCCGTGATAAAATCAATCCAGTTAATCCATAAATCTTTTTGGGAGACATAGCGGCGCAGATTGAAGGCCGTCGCCTCGTCTCCAGATTTCTCCGCCTTGTCCGCCAGGATCAGGGCTTTCTCTGAACAAAGGGAAAAAAGCCTGGTCAGCCCGGCGCGGGAAAAAATCTCGTAGTAAAGCTCCAGGCTCAAATCGAGCCAACGGGTCTTGTGACCGAGAGACTTGAAAAAGGCAGAGAGATAGGCACCGCTGGGGTAAGCCGTATTCAGCTGCACGATTGGCGGCTGGAGAATCAGGACGTTCATAACTTAAGTTTAGCAGAATTTTCCAAGATATTCCAAAAATTCCTTCGTCTTTGACCAATATTTTATTCCCCAGTTCTCAAAGTTCCATTTTTCCATATAGTCGTTGCACTCGTAATCGATGTAAAAAAGTTCTTCTTCGCCGTTTTCGGGATTTTTGTGGACAACGAAATTTGTCGGAAAGTAGTCGATGTTGATTCCAGCATTTTCCGCTTTCTCAGCCATTTTTCTGACTTGAGCAAGATATTCACCTTTCATCGCATCGTTTTTTACAAGCTCGAAAATCGTATTTCCTTCTATATAATCTTTCACGATTCTTTCGTTCTGAAGATCGATGTCGAGCATTTTGGGGATTTTAATCCGAGCGGCGGAGAGTCGGCCGTAATCTCTTTGCTCGGCTTCAATTTTGTTTCCGAACTGATAATAATCGCAAGGCTCATGGTGAATCTGCTTCAAGACGACTAAAGTTCGGGACTTTTCAGCGAGATATGAATAGCCGCCTTTTCCGTGACCAAGAAGTTTGATGATTTTATATTCTCTGCCGTTAACAAAAAGATTTTCCATAAATTGAATTTAAAACCACGCCTTTATTTCTTCAAGCACTTTTAAATCCGAAATCGCATCTTCCAGCGGCGAGACAAGCTCGCTTTGACCGTCCAAAAAATCCACTGCGTTCTGAATCATGCCTGAAAAATAGCCGGTCTTTTTGGGCAGCTTGAGTTTTTGCTTGGTAAGGGAGTAAAAGCCTGTGTAAAGTTTTGATTCTTTTCGAAGGAAGAGTTCTGCAAAGCCGTTTCCGATGTAGATTTTACCCAGCGTGCCTAAAATTTCAATTCTAAATTCAAAGAATTTACTGCGACCGCTCATTTTGATTGTGACTTCGGGGATTGTGCCAAAAGAAGTGACTACCGATTGATAGTGTGCCGAAAAATTCCGCACGATTCCTTTTTCGTCCTTAAAAACGCCTGTGACGAGAGGATTTTTCAGGATTCGGCAAGGACTTTCTTTGCTTGAAGCTGAATCTGCTTTTCTTTCTGAAAATTGCTCTTTTTCTTCCGAATGGTCGTTAGTTTTATCATCTTTGGCGAGATTCCCTCCCAGCAAAAACTGAATTATATCCACCAGATGGGTGCCGTCGTGCAAGAGCGAATAAGTTCCGTCTTTTTCAAATTCCTCACCGTAAATGCGGAGGCCTGAGTCCAGCTCTCCTACTACCGATTGGATGTCCCCGATTTGCCCTATCATTTTGACTACCGAAAGATAGTCTTTTGCAAAGCGTCGCTCATGGTTTACCATGACTGGCACTCCACATTCCAGAGCCTTGTCACGGATTTTTTCGGCTTCTTCTGTGTTGAGGGCGACTGGCTTTTCCAGAATCACCAGCTTGGGCTTATATTCAATGGCCTTGATACATTCTTGGAGATGGTTGTCCTCGTTTACCGCCACGGTGATTATGTCGAGGCAGGTGACATTTTCGTAGAGTTCCTTGCTTGTCGGAAAAACGAGCGTGAAATCTTTTTTGCCGTTATGCTTTCGGACATATTTACGCCAGTTTTCAAGATTCTCTTTGTTCGAGTCGGCTGCGGCAATCAGATTGATTCGCTTGTTGCCTAAAAGTGCCATTGTGTGGCTTGCGGGCTGCTCCCTTTTTTTGTCAAATCCCAGCGTGAATCCGATTCTGCCTGTGCCTACGATGGCGGCGATGTAACGATTTTTTTTCATGCTTAAATTATAAGCGATGAAGAGCCGATGTGCTACTCTTTTTGACTCATGCAAACCAATTTAAAAGGGAGAGGGTGCTGCATTCTTTCAGGGCGTCAAAATCTTTTGTATTACGGGTGACCAAAATCATTCCGTTTGAAATTGCAGTTGCGGCGATTCTTAAATCAGCGTCAGGCATGGGGTGTCCTCGTTTTTCAAGGCGGACTTTTAAATCCGTGTAAATCCAGGCGCAATTTTGGTCGAAAGGTAAAATCTCAAAGTAGCTTTGAATCGTATTTAATAAAAAATCTTCGAGACGCTCTTTTTTGGCTCCCTCCGGCAGCCTTTTGACGCCATACAATGATTCTGACCATGAAACGACGGAAATTGCGGACAGCTTTTGATTTTGAATGAGTTTTTCGCGAACGGAAGGATTGGGCTGAGGACGGGCGATTTCTGAGTAGATGTTTGTGTCGAGAAGGTAAATTTTGCTCATTTTGCATCCCATAAATCGGCGATATTTGAGAATTCATTTGCGCGACTTGATGATTCGATTTTCCGCTCGCTATTGAAAACTGAGTCGATGTCTTCGTTTGAGAGAATGGCTGCGGATTTTTTTTGCCATGAATCGAGGCTTTCTGCGAAGGGAGAGGATTTACTGGCATTTTCAAAATATTCGACAGAGCTGAGAACGGCGACAGTCTTTCCGTGCCTTGATATTTGAACTGGCTCGTCTTTTTCGACCAGATGGAGTAACTGAGTGAAATTATTTTTTGCCTCTTTGACCGCAACGCTGTTCATATTCGCACCTCAGTTTTATTATAAGCCTAGGTGGCTACTCTGTCAAATTTATAGCTACTTTTTTGTTCTACTTTTCTTTGACTTATGGCGGTATTTTAATTATCTTTATAGAAGAAATGAATCTGAAACAGAGGTACTAAAATGGCTGAAGATTGCACGCATGATTGTTCAAGCTGCGGCTCAAATTGCAAGTCAAAGGACTTGCGGGCGACTCTCCGCGAGGGAAGCTGTGTCAAAAAGGTAATCGGAATTGTTTCTGGAAAGGGCGGGGTTGGAAAATCCCTCGTGACGGCTTTGCTGGCTTCAAAAATGAAGAAAAACGGTTTCAAGACGGCGGTTTTGGACGCTGACATTACCGGGCCTTCAATTCCTACCAGTTTCGGCCTTGCTGACCAAAAAGCAATGGGCGACAAGTCTGGTGCGATTTATCCTGTCAAAACGGAATCTGGCATCCAGCTTATGAGCATGAATTTTCTCCTCGAAAAAGAGACCGACCCTGTTTTGTGGCGCGGTCCTGTAATTGCTGGCGCGGTCAAACAGTTCTGGACGGATGTTGTCTGGAACGATGTGGATTATATGTTCGTTGACATGCCTCCGGGAACGGGCGATGTTCCCCTCACGGTTTTCCAATCTCTTCCCATTGACGGAATTATCGTTGTGTCGTCTCCTCAGCAGCTTGTCCGCGTGATTGTGGAAAAGGCTGTCAAAATGGCAAACATGATGAAAGTTCCGATTGTCGGACTGGTTGAGAACATGAGCTATGTGAAGTGCCCTGATTGCGGTCAGGAAATCTCTGTCTTCGGCGAAAGCAACATCAACGGAATCGCAAAAGACTACGGAATCCCGGTTCTGGCGAGAATCCCCATGAGCGAGGATATTTCCAAAGCTGTAGATGAGGGTGACGTAGAGACGCTGGACGCAGAATTTTTGGATGCGGCGGTAAAGCAATTAGAAATTATCAATGAGTAATGATGAAGGGAATCTCTAAAAATTGCAATTTTTAGAGATAACTTTGAAAATGCGATGTTTTAATTCTTGCTATTTTCAAGAGTTAAAACTCGTCGGGTTCTCTAAAAAATCGCCAATGGCGAGTTTTTAGAGATACCCTGAATTAAGAATTGGGAGTTCCCGCAACGCTCCGAATAGATTATGAAACTCTTTCTAGCTCCAATGGATGCCATAACTCATCAGGCATTCAGAAATCTTGTGGCCCGCTTTGGCGGCTGTGACGAATATTTTAACGAGATGATTAACGCTTCCTCCCTGCTTGCAGGTGGTTCCTGGGAGAAATTTTACCTTCTTGACGGACCGGAGCCTGAAAAGCTGGTCTGGCAGCTTACTGACAAAAACGGCGAGAAAATGGCTCAGGCGGCTTCTCTTCTGGCAGAGAGGTCTGGAATCGGAATTGACTTGAACATGGGCTGCTCGGCTCCTCAGATTGCGAAAACCGGCGCGGGAATCGCGTGGATGCTGAAGCCTGTTGAAGAAACGGCGGCTATGGTTGGCGCAGTAAAATCGGCTCTTGAAAACGGGGCAAAGGACGGCAGGGCTTCTAAAAGGCTTTCGGTCAAGCTCCGTTTGGGAGACGAAAAATACACCGAAGAAAAATTACATTCATTTTGCGCCATGTTAATAGAAGAAGGGGTTCAGATGATTACCCTTCATGCCCGCACTCAAAAGCAAAAACATTCAAGGCACTCGGACTGGCAGGCTGTGGAGCATCTGGCCTTGAGATTTCCCCAAATTCCTGTGATTCTCAACGGCGACGTAAAAGACCGGGAGACATTTGACTTGGCGCAAAAAACGGCTCCCCACGCTCAGGGAATCATGATTGCCACGGCGGCGGCACAAAAGCCCTGGGTTTTCAGGGAGATTGTGGGGTCAAAAGCGACAATGACATTTGATGCAGAGGAGCTTGCTCTTCGTTTTATCGATGATGTGGAGAGATTTCAGCCGCAGGAATTTTGGAAAACCCGGCTCCAGCGATTTTTTGCTTTTTACTGCCTTAATTTCAGTTTCGGGCATTATTTTCAGACCCAAATGCTCAACGCGAAGGACAATGATGACGCGCGTGCGAGAATCCGCGAGTATTTTGAAAAATGCCCTGGTGATAAAAGCAAATTGATTTAAAGAATCTTAATATTGAATTTTTTTGAAATTATATTAGAATAATTCTAGAAAAATTTATTTATCGGAGCATAGAATGAAGAAAAAAATCGTTATTATTTCTCTTCTGCTAGCATCGTTTGTGTTGTCTGCAGAAACTGCAAAAGATGTCATTAAAGTTTTTTGTGATTTGGACCGGGTTCCAGATTATAACTATTCAACTTTGATTCTCGAAAATATAGACAAAAATGGTAAGTCAGAGCTCATCGAAATAAATCAGTATGGAAGCGGTGTTGACAACGGTCTCAAAAACGTTGCTTTTGATTTTAGATCACCTGCAAATGTAAAAGGGATGCGTGTTCTTCAGCTTGAAAAGATTAAAAAAGCAGACGACAGATTTGTTTATATGCCACAATTACGTCAGGCTCGTCGTATTCCTATGGCAGATCGAACAAAATCTTTTGGTGGCACGGAATTCACCTACAATGATATGACTATCAGAAATGAAGATGAAGACGACAATGTCATGATTGAAGATTCGTCAAAAGTCACTGTTAGGGGAACGTCCTATACCTGCTGGAAAATCAAATCAACGCCATATAAAAAGAGTGAAGTTGAGTATCATTATAGAATTTCATGGTTTGACAAAAAGACTTATATTCCCGTCAGAATCGAGTTTTACGACACCCATGATAAGATGATAAAGCTTTATGAGTGTCTTAAAATTGATATGGTCAAAGGTGTAACAGGGATTGAATATCCTCTCCGCCGCTCAAATTGCATTACCAATCTTGAAACAGGACGAAAGACTTTTGCAACCGTAAAAGATTTTGTCTTTGATGAAGAGATTTCCGATACGTATTTTACGCAGAACTGGCTTGTGACGGGAAAAGCTCCGAAAATCAAGAATAAAAAGAAATAAATTTGTCTTTTTAAGATAAAATGAAGTTTTACTTGCATATAAAACTCTTTTACGATACTATATAATTACTTATTCAAAAAGGGGCTTTAACATGGCTTTGAAAAAATCTTATTCTAAAGACAAAAAAACTTGCAATGTAACATTTACCGTGTCTCCAGAAGCAGCACAGGGTGCTAAAACAGTAACAATAGCTGGAGATTTCAATAGCTGGAGCTCAACTGAAACTCCACTTAAAAAGGGAAAGGATGGTTCTTTCTCAGTCAAGCTTGCTCTTGACGCTGGCAAAGAATACCAGTTCCGATATCTCCTTGACGGTGCACGTTGGGAAAATGACTGGGCTGCAGACAAATATATTCCTGCGCCATTCAGCTCAACAGACAACTCAGTTGTTATCTGCTAGTTAGTTTTTTAAGATGCAAAAGGATATCCGTTTGGATATCCTTTTTTTTAAGTATAGCTCTTAGCGTGCAGGGTAGGGGATATTGATTATTCAGTGACAAGCCGGTAATCCCAATTATGCTTGGGGTAGCGACCTTTCATTTCCTTGCAGATTTCGACCCAGGCACCAGTCCAGAAATGTTCTAAATCGGCGGTTATTTGCAAGGGGCGACTGGCTGGTGAAAGTAATTTGAGTAGAACCGGCACTCCCAGAATTTTAGGAGTCTCGAAGCAGCCGAAAATCTGCTGAATTATGACTTCAAGGCTCGGTTGAATTTTCCCATCAGCTTTTTTTTCGTATTTGATTTTTCGCTTTCGACCGTTAGCCAAAGTAATTTGCAAGGGAACTTTTTCATCAATTTTGCTTCCATCAAGATACCAATAAAGAGCATCATAAATATCCTGAGCGTTGATTTTTTGTGACTTAACGAACGGTCGTAACCATTCTTCCGCATTTTTTTCAAGAAAATCGAACTTTTTTTGCAATTCGGATATTGAAAGAAGCCCTGTTTGACCATTTTGAGGCTGATTTTTGATATAAAACTCCACCCTGAGCAAGAAATTCTCAATTTTGCTATCGAGCGGTAGCGATTTTAAGCCTTTTTTATCCACAAGGTCACAAAGCGCCAACGCAAAATCCTCACTTTCAGCAGGCATTTTCTTTTCTTTTAGGATAATAGCACCATAGGATAAAACTTCCAGTTTTTGAACCGAAAGATTTTTGAAGTCGCCATTGTTGGCTTCTCCTGCAAATTCCGTCTTGATTTCTGTTTTTGCATGTTTTTCTAAAAATTCTTCTGCTTGACTTTCTGTCAGAGCTTCAAAGGAATAGATTTTTCCAGTTCGCTCACCAGCGTCAACTTCGGGAGCTACAAGCCAGATGGGAAACGAGGAAAGAGAATGGGAGCACAACAATTCCCTGAATAAGAATGCCTTTCGCCCTGATGGAAACTGATATTCCGCCCGATCTTCATTTGCCCCTGAGTCAGGAGAGAGACGAGCAAGGCGGTCTGGAAAGCCTTTCAGGATGGAGGTTTCCCGTGCTAAGCAAGGGAAGGGCGGGATGTCGTCGCGGCTTTTGTTATGATCGTTATCATTGTTTGAATTGAGCCGGCAATCTCTAAATCGTCTCTTCAAATCGTTTACAAAAATTTTTTGCCTTTCAGGGCTTGCGTCGGCGTATTCAGAATAAGGCAGAACAGAATCTGCTCCGCCAGCGAGAGCAACGCAGGCAAGTCTGGGATGAAGGCCGAGCTGAAGGACTGTTTTCCCTTTTTCCGTGATTTGTCTTGTTTCAATGCGATTTGCGCTAGTCTGGGATTCAAGGCAGTCCAGTTTTTCTAGCAAATCGCTGGCGGCATTCCATGCAGAGAGTGGCGGCGGAGTGAGCCAGTTCAGCTTATTTATATCATTGGCTCCCCATGCGGCACATTCAAGCACCAGCTGGGTTAAGTCGGCGCGAAGAATTTCGGGAGGATTCTGCTGAACTCGTGCGTCATGCTCGCTCCAGAGACGGACGCATCTTCCCGCTGCCAAACGACCAGCACGGCCAGCCCTTTGTGCCGCACTGAAGAGGCTTTCATTTTCGGTCACGAGATGTTCCATTCCCAAAGCGACATTCATTTTATTGACCCGGCACAAGCCTGAATCAATGACCAGCGTGACGCCTGGCACCGTAAGAGATGTTTCCGCAATGGCAGAAGAAAGAATAATCCGCCGCGGAGAATCAGAATCACAAGGCCGGAGAACCTTCCGCTGCTCGGAAACCGGCACAGAAGAATGTAAAATCAGAATCTCGCAGTCAAAATTTGCTTTCGAAAGGTAGTTTTCAAGCTCGGATTTTGTCTTTTTGATTTCAGAGATTCCCGGCAAGAACGCCAGAATCGTGTCGCTTCTTTGATTGTTTACAAAACTATCGTTAGTTTTATTTTCTTCTTTCTTGCGTCCATGCCGAGAATCTTTCCCCAATTCTTCAAAAATCGCCCTGGCTACGCTTACATTCGGCTTATATTCAATCTCAACCGGGAACTGGCGGCCTGGAATCTGCATGACCGGGGCGGGATTTTCTTTACTCCCCAGATATTCGGCTATCGAGCGGTAGTCTATTGTCGCGCTCATCACAATCACAAATAAATCTTCCCTGAGAAGCATAGTCTCTTTTAGGAAAGCAAGCGCCAAATCAGAATGAATCGACCGCTCGTGAAATTCGTCCAGCACAATCACATTCACATCTTCAAGGAGCGGATCCGCCTGAAGACGGCGAGTCAAAATCGCCTCGGTAATCACTTCAAGCCGCGTTTTTTCCGAAACTTTTGAATCAAGATGAAGGCGATAGCCCACAGTCCCGCCAGTCTCCTCGCCAAGCAAATCAGAAAGCCTGTCAGCAATAGCAGAGGCCGCAAGGCGACGAGGCTCCAGCATAAGGATTTTTCCCTCAAAATGCTCCAGCAAGGCAATCGGTACGGCAGTGGATTTTCCTGCGGCAGTCTCAGCGGTCAGCACGAGAAAGCGGGATTCAGAAGATTTGAGGGCAGCGCAAATTTTAGGCAGAAAAGGCGAAATCGGGAGAGAAGAAAGTTTTTCGTAAGCGAGGAAAAATTCAGGCATGGAAAAAAGTATAGCACAGACGAGAAATTTTTGATATTCTGCGATTCAAACTCAAAGAAGTTTCAGAGGTAAAAAGAGTTATAAAAGAAATGCTGGTTGACTAAGTTGGGAAATACAGCCTCACGCAATTCAATTTTTACAGGAGATTCACCATGTTTCACTACATCTGGCCGCTTGCCGTCATCGTTTTTTCAAACACACTTTATCAGATTTGCGCCAAGGGAATTCCGCCGCAGATGAACACTTACGCTTCCATGACCGTGACTTACGGCGTGGTGACTCTTTTTTCTGCGCTGGCTTTTTTCGCCACGTCAAAGGGCGGGAATCTTCTCAAGGAATTCAGCCTGGCAAACTGGGCGACCGTCGTTCTTGGAATCGTCATCACCGGGCTTGAAGTGGGCTTTATCTTCGCCTACAAGGCCGGCTGGAAAGTAAGCACTCTTTCAACTGTGGCAAACGGGCTTGTCGCCATCGCTCTGATTTTTGTGGCCATGATTGGCTATCACGAGGCAATTTCTCTGACTAAAATCGCGGGAATTCTTTTATGTCTGGCAGGGCTTTGGCTCATCAACAAGTAGTAGATTCTTTTTCCCAGATTTCACAAAGTCTCTCATCGATGGCTTCGATAATATGTCCTTTTTTGAAGCTGATTTTCTTTTCTGTGAGAAGATTTAAATAATAAAAAACTTCCGTTAGTTTGTTTTTTGATTTATCTTTCACTTTATCAGGCGAGTTTATGACGATTCGTGAGAGAAAAACCATTCCTACGAGAATTCCGCTTCGGCGCAGGCCTAAAAGTAAAGAATCAAGGGTGATTCTAAAACTATTGAGTGTTAATAAAACTTCTCCGGCCGGTGTCAGAAGAGAAAAAAATGTCACAAAAATCACGATATAAAGCGATGGAAGAATGCGGACTCGGCGGTGTTTCACTAAGGCGATAATAAAAAAAATCAGTACGAAAAGCCAGACTGTTGCTGTCAAAATAATTCCACTGTTCAATTTGATTTCTCCAATTCTGAAAACCAGACTGATTTTTGCATGAAGAGTTCCGCAAAGATTCCTAGAAGAAGACCTGTGACTAGGCCAGAGACGAAGAGAATCGGCGCAATGTATTTTGTATTAGAGCCAAAGAGAATAAATCGCGCCATAGCTAGCTGGGCGAAAGTGCTTGCAAGGGAGCCGAAAAGACTGATTCCAATGGCTGATACTGAAAATAACTTCCGTTTGTTAGTAATTTCTGTTGTAGAACGTCGCCCAAAAAGCTCATACAGAATAATCATGGCAAGCGCTGATGAAAAAGAACCTGCTGCAGAAAAAAGAAACACATAGGAAAACAAGGTTCCTGAAATGATTCCCTGCGCTACAACTTTGAAAAGCACCAGTTGCAAAATATTTCGCCGGGGAAGCAGATAAAGTGCAAGAAGCACTGGCAGATTTGCAAGTCCGAGACGTAAAAACGGCAAAGGCTTAGGAATAGCATTTTCGATTGTTGCTAGGAAAAGGCAGAGTGCGGCGAGAAAAGAAACAAGTTTTTTCATTTTGAATTCTGCATTTTGCATTATGAATTACTTGAAGGGGTCCTTTGACTGATCAACGGTCAAAAGCTCGTCAACATTCACTCCGAAAGACATACGCTGCATTGATTTCAGGACTTCCTGATAATTATTGACCACCTTGTCTGTCTTCTGCGCATTTAGGGCTAGGAGTACTTTCTGGCAAGGTTTATATCTGGCGGCTTTTGCAAACAACTCATTACGGGGGGCGGCTCGTTTTGTGACCTTCAATTCTTCGGCAACCTGACTCACAACTATGTCGTCAATTCGCGTGCTGATTGAAGCGGAATCGACAAAAGCTTCTTTGACAGATTTTGCAGCTGTGTCATAATAAAAAATTTTCGTGGATTTTATGCTTTTTTGATTGTCAGAAAGATTTTCGGATTCAGAAGTTACCGTGGTATTAGATTTCGCGATTCGGGCAGCAAATTTGAGCGGATTTTGGGGAGAATCAATTTTATTTAAAAGTGCCTCATCTGAATAGAGGAAAGTTTTTTCGATTGCCACAGCATTTTCGCAATTTAAGGCAAAGACAGAACTTTCGAGCCAAAAATCAAGGTTATCGTGTACAACATGTACATATTCTGTGCCGTCTAGCGGAGTCTGGTCTATATAATCGGAAAATTCGGAACTATCGTTAGTTTGTTTTTCTGTTTTAGGGAGACTTTCATTTTCTTTTTCATCGGGGATGAATATTGTATCAACCACACCGTCAAGTTCAAGGACAGAAATTTCTGCGCCGGCATAAAGCTTTATCAGTGAATGCATCTGAGAATCTCGGCCCAAGAGAAAGAGTGAAGCGGATTTGTTTAGAATTTTTCCGCTTACAAATGTCTCTACGGGAATCGGTTCCTCCAGTTCGATTTCTCCTGTCTTGGCGACCTCCGTATTTTTTGAACAAGAAAAGCAGACAATTCCCAGCGTGGCAATGGCAACAAAAAAAGGCGAATACAATTTCATGCAATTATTTTCGGCATTTTGAGAAGAATTATGAATAAAAGGGCGCTCCCCTTCGGGTCAGGCTTTCCGCCGTTCCGTGCTAACGCACTTCATTCCTCTGGAACGCCTGCGGCGCGGCTACAATCCTTAGCGCAAAAAAAACGCACCCCGAATCTGAGGTGCGCCTTTTGCTTTTATTTTAACTTATTTGCTCCAAGGGTTCTTACGGATGAATGTCTCGTTTCGCTCGTAACCAACTGAGATGATACCGACCTCAGTCTTGCAGTAGTCTTCGATGAACTCAACATAGTCGCGGGCTTCCTTTGGCAACTCCTCATAAGAGCGGCATTCTTTCAGGCTTTTCTTCCAGCCCTTGAACTTTTTGAGGACTGGCTTAGCCTTTTCCATTGCGGGAACGCTTGCCGGGAAGTCAACGACCGTCTTACCGTCGATTTCGTAAGCGACACAGGCTTCGATTTCGTCAAAGGTGTCGTAAATGTCCAAGTGGGTGAGAACCAAAGAATCGATTGAGTTTGTGATGCAAGCGTAGCGGAGAGCCACCAAGTCAAGGTAACCACAGCGGCGGGCGCGGCCAGTCGTAACACCGTATTCGCGGCCGGTTTTTCGCACATACTCGCAAAGCTCGCCTTCGCTCTCGTTGTTGAATTCTGTTGGCATCGGGCCGTTTCCAACGCGAGTCTGGTAAGCCTTGAAAACGCCAAGGATTTTGTCGATGTTCTTCGGGCCGATTCCGCAGCCAGTAGCCGCACCTGCCGAGCAAGAAGCTCCGGAAGAAACGTAAGGATAAGTGCCGGAATCGATGTCCAGCATTGCGCCCTGCGCGCCTTCAAACAAGATGTTTTCAGCGCGGTATTCGTACATTTTTGAAGTCAAATCGACCCGCATCTCGATAAGCTTGTCTTTGTACTTGTTGAGATATTCGAGGTTTTCGCCGTCGAATTCGGCCATTTTTTCCGGCCAGTCCAAATCTGCCAGGCGGAGACCGTCGCGGTGAGCCTTTTCTGAATAAGCAATGCCGATTCCGCGGCCGGTTGTGCCAATCGGGCGTTTGCGGGCAGCGTCACGGTCTTTGTCCATCTGGCGGTAGCCCGGAAGGATTATGTGGGCACGGTCAGAAATGAAAACACGGCCTTCCCAGTCGATTCCGTTGTCTTTGAGCATCTGAAGCTCGTTGAAAAGAGCCTCCGGGTCGATAACCATGCCGGCACCCAGGAAAACTGATTTGTTGGGATAGAGGATTCCAGACGGAACCTGATGAAGCGCAAACTGCTTGCCGTCTACGACAATTGTGTGACCAGCGTTGGGACCGCCTGCATAACGAACAACATATTTGGCATCTTCGGCCAAGTAATCAACAATCTTTCCTTTTCCTTCGTCGCCCCACTGAGCGCCGATAACAACGACCTTCATAAAAGCCCCCAAATTGGATTTGCGCAAAGATTCCCGCGACAGCCGCGAGAATAACGATATGCACACAAACGCAATGATTATAGCAGAAAATAAAGTATGTTTCAATGAAAAGAAAAAGCCGCATTCAGCGGGAATGCGGCTTTATGAAATGTTTATCGTCCGGATAAGGCAACTAGACGAAAGCGATTATGCGTTCTTTTTCTTTTTGAGGATAACGCAAACAACGGCCGCCGCAAGTGCAAGAATCAAAACGATGATTGCAACTGGTAAAGCGCTTGAGCCACCAGCTGAAGCCGCTCCTGGGTACGAGAGGCTGAGGTTTGTGAATTCAACGTAAGCGTTTCGAGAAGTAAATGTACCGACATACATGTTGTCTTTGTCATACTCGCCGAGATTAACAGTGTATGTGACTGGTTCTTCTTTTCCGTATGTAACGGTGAATTCCTCTCCTTTTTTGACGATTGACAGGTTGACAACTGTGTCTTTTGCAGGAACTGATTCAACAACATGTTCGTTTTCGTTCAAGACGCTGTCAATTCTTGCAAACCCTGCTGACCAGCCTGCATTCTTGATTTTGAGTGGGGCTGCAGCGACGTAGTTGCTGTTCATGCCGGCGATGCTGTCATCGATGATGACGTTGTCGCGTGCCATGAGACCGAAGGAAACCTGATTGTTTGACTTGATGTTGAGGACTTTTGCGGTTGCTTTGAGAGTGAAGTCTTTGTCGATGGGCAGTTTCTGGAAATAGAACAGAATTCCGTCTTCTGAAGATGCGATTTTGCCGGAATCTTTGCCACCGTTCTTCTCACCGGAGTGCATGGTGACTCCGTTTTCTGTTTCGATGATTTCAAAGAGATTCTTGTCGGCAGCCTTTCCGCTTCCACCGATGTTTCCGAAAGCTGAGCCCCACCAAGGTTCTTTTGTAGTGAAAATTGAGCTTTTTTCTGTGGGGGCGCCGAATCCTGGCTCAATATAGGAAGGATTTTTAAGGGCATCGAGGCTGTATGTCGGTTCAGGAAGGTTTGCAACGAGGAATCCCTTGAAAGTTGCGTCTTTTGCGGCGATTCCTTCAGCGAGCATTTTTGCGACAACTGCAGCTCCGTATGCATTCAAGTGGGTTGAGTCAAGGGAAGCTTCTTTTGAGCCTGTCATTGCGTGCAATTTTGTTGCGTCTTCGCCAAGCTGCTCGTAAAGTGCCTTTGTGTTTTCAGTCTGGTCGACGACGAGCACATTGACTTCTTTTCCCAAATCGCGGATTGCTTCTGGATAATCGCCACCTGGAAATTTTTCATCGCCTTTAGTGATATGGACGACAGAACCAGTGTATTCGCCACTTTTATTGTAGCGGACGATTGGGGTTGCAAGAACCGGGGTTGCGCCTGCATCTTGAGCGAGTTTGATGTAATTGTAGTAAAGAGAATTCTGGAAGGAGCCGGCATCATCTTTTCCCATGTTCGGGTCGGTGTATCGCTCTGTTTCGAGTTTTTCGTCGTTATGACCGAAAGCGATGATAAGGTAATCTCCCTTGCGGATATTCTTCTTGAGAAGGTCGTAGTTTACGGCTGAGCCTGAATCAGAGATGAAGCTGATTGATGAGCGACCGCTGACAGCGAGGTTTACGACTGCAGCTTTTGACGAATCAAGGTAATCCTGAAGCTTTGTGCCAAAACCGTAGCGCGGAATATAGTACGGATCATTGAAGGGAGAGGCAGTTGAGTCGCCGACAATGAAAATTCGTGACAGGCCCGCCGTGTCAGGAACGGAGATGTTTTTAGCAACAACGGCTTCTGTTTTTTCAAGTTTTGCTGTTGCGGCATCCTGAGCAAAAACAGAGAGTGAAAGCCCCGTCAATAAAGCGAGGCTGGCAAAAAGGATTTTTTTCATTTCATTTCTCCATGAAAGTAAAAATATAGATAAGTATAAACATGAATTATGAAAATAAAAAGAAAAAATAAAGATATGATTTTGTCGAATTCGGTGGATTTCAAATTTTATTATCTTTTGTCAATTTCCGATTTACAGGCGAGGTGATATATTGGACTTTGTGCTGAAAAAGTCAAATGGTCAGTGTTATAGGACTTTTCAGACTTGAAAGAAAAAGGAGCAAAAGATGAAAAAAGTGAGATTTATGTCCGTTTTTGCAGGAATATTTCTGTTAATTGGATCCATGAGTTGTTCGGACGGCGGTAGTGGAGATAATTCCGAAGAAATAGTGACGCTCAAAATTGAGGAGGGGGGAAGCGGATTTGTCAGCTCGACGGGTGAAGTAAAAACAGAATATGCTGGTTGGACAGGCACCGGCTATATTGATGGTATTTCCGATGGCGGAAATATCGTTTATACGGTTTCTGCAAAAGAAGCTATCTCAAATGCAAAAATCGCCATTCATTATTGCAATACGGAAGCAAGTCGTGTACGAGGTGCCTTGGTTTCAGTGAATGGTTCTTTAATAAACAGCGAAAATCCATTTGCTATGACCTATACGTTCAAGGGAAACAAAACAGATGCGACGGAAGAAACTGTGGCGAAACGCTGGGTTGACACAGCCTATCTTGAGAATGTCTCTCTTAAAGCCGGTTCTAACTCAATTATCATCACAGGCGCGCCTGCAGGAACATATACCGCTGTTGGCGGAGAACCTATTACTATTGCTGACGATCAAAAGGGGTGTCTTAATTATGTGGATTATCTCATCGTTGTCGGCAAAGGCATTTCTTACGGAACGGACACAACAAAATACATCTCATTCTCGTGCGCTTCTGAAAATGAGACGGCGGGTTCTGTAGAAAGTACGGCTTCTGATTCAAGTGTCGCTGAAAATTCAGAAGTCACTCTCAAAGCAAGTCCAAATGCTGGCTGGAAATTCGATTGCTGGTCTGACGGCTCAAAAGAAAATCCTCACACGATTACCGTTTCATCAGCGACATACATTTTCGCCCACTTCATTCCGGAAAACTACACTGCCCCAAGCGGATTGGTGGGATACGCAAGCGTTACGACTGACGCAGGCAACGGATACACAATCACTGGCGGTGCGGGAGCAAGCTCGGCTAACACGGTAACTATCGCAAGTTATGCAGACTTGGTTGCCAAAAAAGACCTTCTCTCATCTGACGAGCCAAAAATCATCACAATCAGCGGAACAATCTCGACAAAAGACAATGCAAACCCGCTTTTGAGCGAAAAATACACAATCGGCTCAAATTCAACAATTTACGGCGACACTTCAAGTCAAGGCCGATTGCAGAACATCGAATTCGTCGTTGATGGTGAAAATGTGATTATCCGCAATATGATGTTCGGTGAAGTAATCAGCTGGGACGGCTACACGAAGAGCGGCGCGGACGATGCCCTTTCCTTGAACGGTGCGACACATGTTTGGGTTGACCACTGCGAATTCCAGTCTCATTTGACACCGCAGGATTTGGACGGAAATGAGATTACTTCCGGACATAATTATTACTCAACAGATGAAGATTGGGCGAAAGATTTCTACGACGGCTTGCTGGACATCAAGAACGGCTCAACTTGGATTACAATCTCCAACTGCTACTTCCATGACCATTGGAAAGCTTGTCTGTGTGCTTCTGGTGATGCAGCACCTAATAAAAATACGACAACAGGCGCAACAGATACCGACATGCGAATCACTTTCTACAACAACTATTGGAAAAACATAAATGCTCGCCAGCCTCTGTTCAGATGGGGAAAAGCTCATATTTTCAACAGCTATTTTGTTTCTGAAAGTAGCGAAATGTCAGGTAAGTCAACTGGCATAAACTGCCGTGCTGGAAGCGAAATCTACATTGACAATAACACTTTTGAAAATATTAAGACTCCTATCGGCTATTATAATGATGAATCTGCAAGCAAAACTGGAAATTGGGTCAATGAAAACAATGAATTTAATAGCTGCACAAACACAGTTGTGTCATCATCGACATCATACAAACCTCCGTACAACTGGACTCCAAAATCTGCAAGTGAAGCCAAAACCTATGTTCAGTCAAACGCAGGTGTCGGAAAACTTACCGCAAGCGATTTGAAATAAGTTCTGAGGGCTTTGTCCGTTCGCTACGCTCACTGCCGGGTTTTTCATGCAAAACTCGCGGAATCCTTCGGGGTTTTAGGGGTAGGGAACGACCCGTTAGGGGCAAAACTTGCGAGGCAAGTTTTGAGCGACTCTCCCCTAGGAGAGTGGGGAGCGGGCAACAGAGTGCCCGCGAGGGGAGAGACTTCTCCCCTCCACTTTAAAATTTCTTTTCTTTCCTTTACAATCTCTTTCAAAATAAAAAGTTAGGAGAAAAAAATGGATTCAGCGTTAATCGCAAAAATCATCGCGTTCGTTTTGTATCTCGGATTTATGATTTACATCGGACTGCGCAACGCGAGCAAAAACAACAACTCATCGGACTTTTTCTTGGGCGGCCGCAAGGTCGGTCCCTGGGTCACGGCTCTTTCGGCAGAGGCTTCGGATTCTTCGGCCTGGCTCTTGATGGGCTTGCCCGGCTTGTGTTACTTGGGCGGCGTCAAAGAGACTTTCTGGACGGCTCTGGGTCTTATCGTGGGAACTTACCTCAACTGGCTTTTCGTGGCAAAACCCCTGCGCAAATGCTCTATTTCTTTCGGTGACTCTATCACGATTCCGGAATTCTTCACCAACCGATTCAAGGACAAATCTCACATTCTTTCTGTTTTGTCGGTGATTTTCATCGTCTTCTTCTTTACGATTTATACGGCTTCAGGCTTCGTTGCCTGCGCAAAGCTCTTCAATTCGGTTTTCGGTCTTCCCTATCATGCGGGGCTTGCAATCGGGCTTCTGGTAATCCTCTGCTATACGATTACAGGCGGCTACACTGCGGTCTGTACCACGGACTTCGTTCAGGGAACTCTGATTTTCGTCGCATTCGTGATTTCTGCTACAATTGCGGTATTCGCTTTGGGAGGACCTGGCGAGGCAATCGCTCATGTTCAGTCATTCGATGCCCGCGCCCTTGCGAACGACTTCGGCGAGAATATCCGCAAGGCTTTTGAGGGCAACGCCTCTTACAAGGGAATGTCCATCGCTTCGGCTCTCGCCTGGGGCTTGGGCTACTTCGGAATGCCCCATATCATTGTCCGATTCATGGGAATCCGCTCAAATGACGAAATCAAAAAAGCCCGCCGAATCGGCACGGTCTGGATGGTCATTTCTTACATCGGAACTTTCCTCATCGGAACTTTGGGAACGGCCTACCTCTTGAAGCACGGCGTTCTTTTGGGAACAGGAGCTGAAAATGTGGTCGTAGAGGGCGTTACTGAATTCGGAGACGCGGAGACTGTATTCAGCGCGACAATGCTCAAAATGTACCCGGCTTTCATCGGCGGAATCTTCCTCTGCGCGATTCTTGCGGCCTCAATGTCAACGGCAGACAGTCAGCTTTTGGCGGCTTCCAGCGCGGTTGGTCAGGATATTTACAAGGGAATCATCAACAAAAACGCGGACGAAAAAACGGTCTTGAATGTGAGCCGCTTCACAGTCTTCATCATCGCCTTGGTTGCCCTTTTCCTCTCACTCAATCCGAATTCTTCTATTTTCGGTCTCGTCTCTTATGCTTGGGCAGGATTCGGCGCGACTTTCGGACCGCTCGTTTTGCTGGCCCTTTACTGGCGGGGCATGACGGCAAAAGGAGCCATTGCGGGTCTCGTCACGGGATTTGCGGCGGTTGTTTTGTGGCACAATCTTTCTGCAAGCGTACACCCGATTTTCGGCCTTTACGAAATTCTTCCGGGCTTCGTTATTTGTCTGGTTTTCAGCGTACTGGTTTCAATCCTCGACAAAAACAAAGACGCCGAGATGCTCAAAGAGTATGACAATTACAAGAACTTAGCAGACTAAAATCGGCAGAAAATATACATAAAAAACATAATTTGAGATTCGTTCTCATATTGACAAAATCATCGCTCTCGTGTAATTTGAGATTCATTCTCAAATTTGAGGCGGTGAGGTTGCATGAAATTCATTTTAAAAGGACAGAAGGAAAAAGTTTCGCTTTGGCTGGCACTCCTGCTGCTTGCGTCACTTTGCCTTTCTGTCTTTTTTGTTCATGCGGATTTTGACCATGACTGCTCTGGCGAGGATTGCCCGGTTTGCGCTGTCATTCAGATGGCAAGGACGAATTTCCAGAATCTCAATTCCGTTCCCCAGATTTCCATTCAGAATGAACGCATTTATTTTGTCGCGCTCTCGCTTTTTGCGGTGAATGCGATTCGTGTATCAAAAACGCCGGTTTCAGAAAAAACCCGTCTCAATAACTGATGATTCTCGATTTTACAGATAATGCCGCGCCGGCCGTGTAGCAGTGGCGAAGCCAGTCGCCTGCGGCAGCAGGGGACCGAGGGCTACTGAGCTGCGGAAGGGCCGTAGCCGATAAATGTGCGCTAAAAAAAAGGAAATAAAAAATGAAAAATCTTAAAAAAAAGCCTGTCGTGCTGATTACGGGCTACCTGGGTTCGGGCAAAACGACTCTTTTGAATAATCTTTTGAAGCAGGAGAAGCGTCGCGTGGCTTTGATTGTCAACGATATGGGCTCAATCAATGTGGACGCTGAAATCCTCAAAAAAGAAGGGGCCAATGTTGCGGAGTGCCCCATGTACGAGCTTCAGAACGGATGCATCTGTTGTACATTGCGAGACGAGTTTATCAAGCAGCTGGAAAAAATCTCTGAGATTGATTCGGTTGAGGTGGTTTTTGTTGAGGCTTCTGGAATTTCTGATCCTGGGGCGGTTTCGGCCAGTTTCCTTGCCTACGAGGACGAAAATCCCGACACGAATGTTCAGCTGACTTCGGTTGTTACTGTGGTTGACGCAGACCGAATTTACCGCGAATTCCTGAGCGACCTTAAAGACGAGCTTAAAAAGCGGGATGAAGAAAAAACTGACGAAAACAATCTTACGACGGAAGAAATCTCAACTTTAATCGTAGATCAGATTGAATTCTGCAATTTTATCATCCTGAACAAGTGCGATTTGCTGAACGACGGGCAGCTTGAGGAAGTTCACAATATTGTCCGCCAGTTCCAGCCCAAGGCACCGATTTTCCACAGCGTAAACGGTTCTATCGAGCTTGAGAAGATAGAGACGCACGAACCTTTTGACTTTGAGCAGATTGATTCTTCTTCGGCAATCCAGAAGGCAATCAATTCTTTGAACGGAACGAAGGGCTGCACCGACGAGTACGGAATCACTTCCTTTGTTTACGAGGAAAAACGGCCTTTCAACCGGGAACGCTTCACGGCTTTCGTGAATGAAAAATATCCCAAGTCGCTGATTCGGGCAAAAGGCTACATCTGGTTTTCTGATGCTGACCAGGATGTGCAGCTTTTCGAGCAGGCGGGGCGGAATTCTTCGGTCATGGAAGTCTCTTACTGGGTGGACGCTCTGGTGGACGAGCAGAAAAATGAAATCCTCGCCAACAATCCCGACATGAAGGAAAACTGGGATCCTGAATTCGGCGACAGAGAGAATCAGATTGTCTTTATCGGAAAAGGCTACAATCAGGAAGAAATCAAACGAGAATTGGAAAAATGCCTGGACGAAAAGGCAATAGCGTAAAAAATATAGAGGAAATTAAAATGAAAAAATTACTTGCATTTGTAGGTCTTTTGCTTGCCCTTGGAATGGGTTCGGCTTTTGCGAAAAAGGCTTCGGACGAGAATAAAGTTAAAGTCGTGACTACGATTTTCCCGGAATATGACTGGGTAAAGGAAATCGTCGGTGAAAAGGCTGCGGAAGTGGAGCTGACCCTGCTCTTGAATAACGGCGTGGACCTGCACTCTTACCAGCCCAGCGTAAAGGACATCGCAAAGATTCAGGAGGCGGACATTTTTGTTTATGTGGGCGGCGAAAGCGATGAATGGGTGGACGATGTTCTGAAGAATGTCAAATCCCCCAATCAGAAAGTAATCAATTTGCTTGAGGTCTTAGGCGACGGGGTTAAGGCAGAGGAAATTGTTGAGGGAATGGAGCATGAGCACCATCACGGGCATGATCACGATGATGACGAGCATGACCACGACGACCATGACGGAGACCATCACGACGAGCATGGCTACGACCATGAGGAACACGAGCATCACGGAAAAGAAGTTAAGACTTTTGAGGATCATGATGTAAAAGACAGAAGCCTTTCTGACTGGGCTGGCGAATGGCAGTCTCCATATCTATTTGTTCTTGACGGAAGTCTTGATGAAGCCTGGGAAGAAAAAGCTGAGGACGGAAAAAAGACAGCCGCAGAATACAAAGAGTATTACAAAACCGGCTATAAAACTGACATTGCTTCTGTATCGATTAAAGGTGACAAAATCACATATAAATATGACAACGGAAAGACTGTCAGCGCAAAATACAAATATGTTGGCTACTTTATTCAGCTTTGGTCTGGCGGAACAAAAGGTGCAATGTATCGTTTTGAGCGAACTGACAAAAAATCTGACGCTCCAAAATTCATTGAAATCAATGACCACATGATTGAACCTGCAAAGGCTGAGCATTTCCATCTTCGCATGAGTAATGAAAGTTTTGATGCAATTGTGGATCCTGAAAAATACTGGCCTACATTCTTCCCGGCCTCAATGTCGGCTCATGAAATTGGCGAGCATCTTTCTGGCCATCACAAACATGACGAACACGCTGAGCACGGACACGACGAACATCATCACGACCATGAGGAAGAACTTGATGAGCATGTCTGGCTTTCTCTCAAAAACGCCCAGATTCTCACGAGTGCGATTTGTGACGCTCTTTGCCAGGCTGATTCAAAAAATGCAGCCACTTACAAGAAAAATCTCGTTTCTTACAATAAAAAACTCGCCGATTTGGACGCAAAATATGAGGCTGCCGTAAAGGCAGCAAGCAAGGATACGCTCCTGTTCGGCGACCGCTTCCCATTCCGCTATCTTGTGGACGACTACGGCTTAAAATATTTCGCGGCATTCAGCGGATGTTCTGCCGAAAGCGAGGCCAGCTTCAAGACAATCGTTTTCCTTTCTGAGAAAGTGAATGAGCTTGGCCTGAATTCTGTCTGCCAGATTGAAAGCGGTAACGGAAAAATCGCAAAGACCGTTATTTCAAACAGCAAGAACAGAAAGGCGAAAGTCCTTACACTTGATTCTCTCCAGTCAACGACGGCCAAGCAGATTAAAAAAGGCGCGACCTATCTCGGCGCAATGGAAAAGAATCTTGAAGTTTTGAAAGAAGCCTTGAGATAAATCTTAAAGGCTGACTGAAAGTCTTCCATTAAATCCCATGGTTCAAGCCATGCGTAATCATGTGGAGGATAATGTCGCAAACAAACAAAGCCGCGAGCGAGCAGGAAATTATTCTGAATGCCGTTCGCGGCAATTTTTTTTGAATCATAAGAATCACAGGAATCACGCCATAAAAAAGTAAAAATCCAAAAATCCCGAAAACTCCAACCGAACGCAAGCAGACATAACCGCCGATATTTCCGAAATTCCAGGGTTCTGTGTAATAATCCCAGAGACGAAGTCCGTCAAAACAATGAAAAAGCACAAATCCGACCA
This sequence comes from Treponema sp., assembly GCA_017469785.1. Lineage (GTDB taxonomy): Bacteria > Spirochaetota > Spirochaetia > Treponematales > Treponemataceae > Treponema_D. The sequence goes on along the minus strand of JAFUFU010000009.1, from coordinate 6,305 downwards.
AAAATTCCAAAATTCCTGTCACAAAGAAACTGAGTAAAAAAATCGCCAGAGGATTTTTGTGGAATCGCCAGACAGAAACCGCCATAAAAATCGCGCCCGCACCGTAAATCGGGATCCAGGGGCCGAAAGTTGTTCCCCGCTTGACGAAATAGCCCCAGGCAAGCCGATAAAAAACGGTCTCATACAAAAATCCACCGATTGCGCCAAACACGCCAATCAAAAGCGCGACAAAGAAAAAATCATCAAGCTCAGAAAATCTTTTTGGAAGATTCATGTCGGCCTCCTAAGATATGCATACAATTTAACACAGTATATTGAGAAAAAGCAAATTTCATTTACGCATAACACAAAAAAAGCCCGCAATGTCAGAAACATCTCTGAATTGCGGGCTTTTGAATTTTCGGTTTTACGCCGATTATTTTACTTCGCTGTCTTCAACGACAACTTTCTTCAAGTGCCAAATGTCGCGGACATAATCCTCGATTGTTCGGTCACTAGAGAATTTACCTGCATTGGCAATGTTGATTAGAGCTTTCTTTGCCCAGCCTTTCTTGTCTGTGTAAGCTTTGGCAAGAGCTTCCTGAGCCTTGCAGTATTTGTCGAAGTCTGCGAGAACGTAGTAAACGTCTGGACGCTGACCTTCAACACCGTAGACCAAAGAATCATGAATCTCTTTGAAAATCTGGCGTGTAGGATCGTATGTGCCGTCAACAAGCTGTTCTACGACCTTTTCAAGCCGTGGGTTTCGCTCGAGATACTGCTGCGGGTTGTAAGAATGGTCTTCTTCCATTTTGAGAATTTCCGGCGTAGTGAGACCGAATACGAATCCGTTCTCTTTGCCAGCTTCCTCGAAAATCTCGATGTTTGCGCCGTCCAGCGTACCCATTGTGAGCGCACCGTTGACCATGAACTTCATGTTTGATGTACCAGAAGCCTCTTTACCGGCGGTTGAAATCTGCTCTGAGACATCTGCTGCCGGGAAGATTTTTTCTGCTACAGAAACACGGTAGTTCTCGATGAATACGACACGGAGCTTTCCGCCGATGCGACGGTCGTTGTTCACGCGCTCAGCGACAGTGTTGATGAGCTTGATGATTGCCTTTGCGCGGCGATAGCCTGAAGCTGCCTTTGCACCAAAGATGAATGTGCGGTTCGGGGCGTTGTAAGTCGGATCCTCGATGATTCGGTTGTAAAGATACATGATGTGAAGCACATTGAGGAGCTGACGTTTATATTCGTGAAGACGTTTGACCTGAACATCAAAGATTGAATCAGGATCGAGGAATTCATTCTGCTTGTGTTTGAGATACTCAACCAGCGCCTCTTTGTTGTGGCGTTTGATTGCAATGAGCTCTTCAAGAGAAGCGTCATCATCAGCGAATTTTTCGAGACCTTTGAGCTTTGTGAGGTCTTTTTCCCAGCCGTGTCCGATTCGTTTTGTGATGAATTCAGCAAGCTCAGGGTTTGCGCACAAAAGCCAGCGGCGCTGTGTGATACCGTTTGTTTTGTTGTTGAACTTTTTGGGATACAAATCGTACCAGTCCTTCAACTCCTGATTTTTGAGAAGTTCTGTATGAAGGGCAGCAACACCGTTTACGCTGAAGCCTGCGTGAATTGCAAGCCATGCCATGTAGACTTTTCCATCGTGGATGATAGACATGTGATTCTGCTTGTTATAGTCGCTCGGATATTTTGCGCGAAGCTCAATCATGAAGCGGCGGTTGATTTCTTCGACAATCTGATAGATTCGCGGCAAGAGACTCTGGAAAATTGAGATGTCCCATTTTTCGAGAGCTTCAGCGAGGATTGTGTGGTTTGTATAAGCGAATGTTTTCTGAACGATATCCCAAGACGGATTCCAGCCCAAGCCGTATTCATCCATGAGGATGCGCATAAGTTCAGGAATAGCGACAACTGGGTGTGTATCGTTGAGCTGAATGACATGAAGTTCTGGGAATTTTGTGAAATCAGTGCCGTAATCAGCTACAAAGTGGTGAACCAAATCCTGCAAAGAAGCTGATGTGAAGAAATACTGCTGCTTGAGGCGGAGAGCTTTTCCTGTCGGGCCTGAATCGTTCGGATAAAGAACGCGGCTAACGTTTTCTGCGCTGTTCTGTCGTACGACAGCCTCGTTGTAGCGCATATCATTGAAAAGCTGCAAGTCAAATCCGTCAGGAGAAGAAGCCTGCCATAATCGGAGAGTGTTTACAGTATTGGTGTCGTATCCAACAATTGCAATATCGTATGGAGTTGCTGTGACATTCTCAGCGTTTTCGATGTAGAAGCGGTCCTGACCGTCTGGTGTCTTGCCGTATTTGATTTCGCCGCCGAATTTTACCGTAACAGCCAAATCAGAGCGTTTGATTTCCCAAGGATCGCGGTGTTTGAGCCAGTTGTCAGGGTATTCAACCTGATATCCGTTTTCGATTTTCTGCTCAAACATGCCGTACTGATAGCGGATACCGTATCCGTGTCCAGGATAATCCAGTGTAGCCAAAGAATCCAGGAAACACGCAGCGAGTCGTCCCAAGCCTCCGTTTCCGAGACCTGCATCCGGCTCTTCATCCTCGATAAGGTTGAAGTTGATGTTCATATCTTTAAGAACTTTTTTAACCTCTTCCTTGATTCCGAGGTTGATGAGGTTGTTGCTCAAAGCACGTCCCATCAGGAATTCGGCAGAAAGATAATATAACTGCTTTGTAGGCTTTTTCTCGTACTCATGGCGAGTAGCCATCCAAGCCGGCATAATCAATTCCTGTACCGAAGCAGAAACTGCATCGAACAAGTCATGACTGTTTGCCTGAGAAATATCCTTTCCGTACTGACGGCGAAGACGGGCGGAAAGATTCTCTCTGAATTTCTCTGCATCAAATTTCATGTGTTTTCTCCTTTTTTAACTACGCTGAAGCGTCGTTACACATTTTATTTGCTTATTAAAACCAAGATACTATTTGCCACAAGGACATAGTGCTCTTGGGAATTTAAGGTTTCTTCCTGACCGCTGAGCAGAATAGCCGTGCGGTTGGAAATTGACGTGTCCACGGCCCGGTACCACTTCCGTCCGTTTGATGGCCGTGGAACTGTAATCGTCATGTCGTGAATGTCCATGTTTATGGCGATGAAAAAATCATTGTCATCTGTGGGAAGACCTGCCGCCTTTCCGCCGAGGCGGAGACCAAGGTAACGGTTCATTTTGTTCCAGTCAGGAACAGTTCCGTCGAAATTGAACCAGCTTATATCCGGCGGCTCGTTGAACTGGCTCGTGGAAGCTCCGCCGAAGAAATTGCGGCGATGGAAAACTACGTGCTGATTTCGCAGGGCAATGAGCTTCTGGACGAATTCAAGCATTTGAGAATTGTCCTTGACATCGTTCCAATTGAACCATGATGTCTCGTTGTCCTGACAATATGCATTGTTGTTTCCGTTTTGCGTACGGCGGACTTCGTCACCGGCAACGAACATTGGTACGCCCTGAGAAATCATGAGCATAGTGAAGAAATTACGTATTTGCTGGCTGCGCAGGTTTTCGATTTTGGGATTGACGGTGGGACCTTCGTAGCCGTAGTTGTAGCTTATGTTGTTGTCGTTTCCGTCACGGTTTCCCTCGCCGTTATCTTCGTTGTGCTTATGGTTGTAAGTGACCAAATCGTTGAGCGTGAAGCCGTCATGGGCCGTGATAAAGTTGATTGAGTGAATCGGGGCGCGGCCGCTCAGGGCATAAATGTCGTTTGAGCCGGCGATACGTGTTGCGGCCTCGTTGGCGATGAATTCATCGCCACGGATAAAGCGGCGGATTCCATCGCGGTAGTGGTCATTCCATTCGCACCAGCGGCCACCTGGGAAGTTTCCGATTTGATAACCGCCGCCGCAGTCCCAGGGCTCGGCGATGATTTTTGTGTTCCGGAGAACTGAGTCTTCGGCGATTCGCTTTGTAAGAGGAGCGTTGTCGCAGATGCAGCCTTTTTCATCGCGGCACAGTTCGCTTGCCAAATCGAAGCGGAATCCATCAACGTGCATTTCAAGAACCCAATAATGGAGACAGTCGATGATAAAATCCTGAACGACCGGATGGTTTGCGTTGACTGCATTACCGCAGCCAGAAAAATTCATGTAATATTCTTTGTGGTCTGGCACAAGGTGATAGAAGATTTTGTTGTCGAAGCCGCGGAAATTGAGTGAAATGCCGTTCTCGTTGCCTTCGGCGGTATGATTGAAAACTACATCGAGGATGACTTCGATACCAACGCTGTGCAAGGCTTTTACCATGTCTTTGAATTCACGTACACAGCCTCCTGGGGTCTTGTCGCTCGAGTAAGAATATTTCGGGGCGAAAAAACCAATCGTGCTGTAACCCCAGTAGTTTTTCATACGGGCGCCTGTACGCGGATTGACATTTGTGTTTTCGTACTCGTCAAATTCCATGACGGGGAGCAGCTCAACTGCTGAAATTCCCAGGGACTGAAGATAAGGGATTTTTTCGATAAGACCACGGTATGTGCCGGGATGCTCTACTTCAGAAGAGGGGGATGCCGTAAATCCCTTGAGATGCATTTCGTAGATGATGGATTTTTCCAGTGGAATGGCAAGGGGCTTGTCATCTTCCCAGTCGTAATCGTCATCGTTGACAATTACACATTTAGGAAAACGCTCCATGTATTTGTCCTTGCCAGGAAGCATATATTTGAACACGGATCCTTCGGTGAAAGCTTTTGCCCGCGGGTCGAAAAGAGACTGGTTTTTATCGAAACGATGCCCTTTACTGGGAGCGAACGGACCATCAACTCGGTACAGATATAAATCACCGGGTTTAAGGCCTTCAACAAACACATGCCACAAATCGCCGGTGCGGTTTGTTTCTGGATTCAGCTCAACCGTATGATACGGAACTGCATCTTCTGCAGAGTTGTAGAGCTCGAGAAAAATTTTTTTGGCATTCCGACTGAATACAGTGAAATACACGCCCTGTGGGGTTACGAGAGTTCCCAGTTTCATGGGTCTTCCCGGTTTGGTCTGAATAGAATCCATAGCATAAGATTATAGCATAATCAAAAGTTAAATTAAAGATATTTCTGCCTCAATCATACTATAGTCATACAAATTCTTCATTTATTTGGACAATATCGTTATAAATTTGTGATGTTCAGATTTCGCGAAAGCCTTCTTTATCTCTTTTCTTAAATTTGTTTTTCCTTGAAATTTCCATTAAAATTAAAATACCCACTTTGTGTATCTTGCCCGTATAAAACAAATTTGAAATGACACTTTTTGAACTTATTGGTCATCCCCTATCTCAGTTCCGCAAGCTCTTCCCAGCGGGCGTAATCAGCAGTCAGCTTTTTTTCGACTGATTTGTATTCTTCGCCGGCCTTTTTCACGACGGCAAAATCGGAAGAAGACATCTGCTTTTCAAGGGCAGATTTTTTTTCTTCCAGCTCCATGATTTCATTTTCAAGATTTTCAAATTCTTTCTGTTCCTTGAAGGTCTTTTTTCTAACCTTGGGTTTTGTTCCGTTAGAGGGGGAAGTCTCCCCCTCGCTACAAGCGTCCGCTGCGCTACCGTTTTCCGCTACCCCCTCTGCGGGGACACTTGCGAGTTTGCTTTGCAAACTCGACTTCAACGCCCCGTTCAAAAGACACGGTTCAGGCACAGCCTTCACCGAGACTCGCTCAAAACCTGTCTCACAGGTTTTGCCGGCTTTGCCGTCGCTCCCTACCTTAAAATCCCCCTTTTTAGAACTACCGTTCGTTATCTTAGTATTATTCTCAGAAGAATTACTCCTAGTTCCTAACTCCTCACTCCTAACTTTCTCTTCCAGATATTCAATGTATTCCGAGCATTTGCCCACGAAGCCGGAAATTCCGCCGTCTTCTTCCATAATAAACATGGTGTCGGCGATTTTGTCCATAAAATAGCGGTCGTGACTAACGATGAGTAGGCAGCCTTTGTAACCCAAAAGGAATTCTTCGAGGATATTCATCGTAAAGATGTCGAAGTCGTTGGTCGGCTCGTCCAAAATCAGGAAGTTGGGGTTGGAAATCAGAAGGCGCACCAGGAAAACCCGCTTTCGCTCGCCGCCACTTAATGTTGAAAGCATGGAGTGCTGGATTTTTCCTTCAAAACCAAATTGATTTAAGAAAAGGCTTGCGCTCAGGGTCTTGCCGTCGTTCATGTGCACGATGTCGGCGGCTTCCTTGATGTATTCCAGGACGGTAAGGCTCAAATCTTTGAAGACCGGGTTCTGCTGGTAGTAGCCGAAAAATGTATTCTCGCCCTTGACGATTTCTCCTGAGTCTGGCGGCAGATT
>JAFUFU010000062.1 GCA_017469785.1 Treponema sp. | reverse complement strand
AAACCATCTGGAGTCTCAACCCAGATTCCTTGTCGATACAATTCAACACATTTCTTTTTGTATTCAAATGAATAGCGCATAAAAATACCCCTTTTACTTTTGTCCAGTAAAAGGGGTACATATCAAATGAAGTGCACTTCAAAACTGACGGTCCCAAAAAATCAAATTTTCCTTTATTTGAACACAACCCTGCAGAACTTTTTCTTTCCTGCCCGCAGGACAAGCTCGCCGTCTTTGTCAAGATTTGCCGCCGTGACTTTGAGTGTCGGGTCAGAAAGTGCCTCGCCGTTTAAGGAAGCGCCGTTACCCTGAATCAACCTTCGGGCATCTCCGTTTGAAGAAGCGAGTTTTGCGCTCACGAAGAGTGAAAGAACACCGATTCCAGCCTCAAGGTCGCCTTTAGAAAGCTCAACGGTCGGCATCTGGGTTTTGTCGCCCTCGCCGCTGAAAGCCGCCTTCGCGCCCGCGAGAGCAGAATCAGCCTTTTCCTTGCCGTGTATTTCTTTGGTAACTTCGTAAGCCAGTCGCTCTTTTGCGGCATTGATGTCGCCTGCACAGATTTCCTTAATCTCCGGGATTTCAAGGAATGTGAAGAGCTTGAAGAATTTCTCTACATCAGGGTCTGCGACATTTCGCCAGTACTGGAAGAAGTCGTAGACGCTGGTCATGTTCTCGTCGAGGAAGATAGCACCCTTCTCAGTTTTACCCATCTTTTTGCCGTCGCTTCGGGTAATAAGCGGGAACGTAAGGCCGAAAACATTATGCTGAGCGTTAAGTTCCTCAGTTCCACCGAGCTTTCGTCGAATCAAATCAACGCCCGCAGTAATGTTGCCCCACTGGTCGTCGCCGCCAATCTGAAGCTGAACGTTGTGTTTTTCGTGCAATCGAAGGAAGTCGTAGCTCTGCAAAAGCTGGTAGTTGAACTCGATGAAAGAAAGACCACGCTCCAATCGCTGTTTGTAAGCCTCGTAAGAAAGCATTTTGTTTACGGAGAAGCAAGAGCCGATGTCACGCAAGAAGTCGATGTAGTTGAGGTCTGCGAGCCAGTCCTTGTTGTTGTCAGAAAAAGCCGTCTTGTTGTCGAAGCCGATGAATTTATCCAGCTGAGCCTTGATTGTCTCGACATTCTGGTCAATCTGCTCGTAAGAAATCATCTTACGCATTTCGGTTTTGCCGGAAGGATCTCCGATTCGGGCAGTGCCGCCGCCAATCAAAGCGATACCGATATGGCCGAATTTGCGCAAATGGCGGAGGGCAAAGAAGGGAACCATGTGACCGATATGGAGGCTTGGGCCTGTGGGATCACAACCGACATAAAAAGCAACCGGGCCTTTGTCCATCAAATCAGAAAGCCCCTGTTCATCAGTGCACTGGGCAAAAAATCCGCGTTCTTTTAAAGTTTCAAGTGCTTTGTTCATTTTATTTTCCTTTTGTGTGATTTTTATTGTGAAAGCCGATTCAAAGTCAGCTGAAATTGAAGATTTTTCGGTAAAAAGCCTGATACAACATTCTAAACATGCTCCATATTTTACCCGAGATTCGGATTCTGTTCAATAATATGTAAAAATTCTGTATAATAAAGCAAATTCAATTTAAAAGGAGGCATCCCCATGCCAATGATTAACTCAAAAATCACCTCGTGAGTTTTGCACCGTTTACACAAACATTGATTTGCTGTCAAATGCTGAATTAAAACACGAAGACCCAATCAGCCGATGGCACAAAGAAGTAGATTAGTATATTTATAAAAATAAAATCTCAGAAAATACAAGGCGAAGAATAGAAAGTGCCTCACAGTTTAACCAATTTTTATTTAACGCTACCGCCGATGTCGCTTTCACGAATGATGATTCTTTTGCTTTGGGAAGAAAAACTTTGAAGGGGTAGAATGTTGAGGAGTGAAACTTTCAGCAGAGAATATTTTCCACTGAAAGTTTTTTTTTGCCTTTAAGATTCTCTGCACAAAATGGCTTCTGCTTTTCTCTGCGCTTCTTCAAGAATTGCACGGGCTTTTTCTTCGCGGGCATTTCTTACAGAATCACGCTCTTCGCGCACCACCCGTTCGGCTTCGGCACGAAGTGAATCAAGTTCAGCGTAAATACTGCAAATTCTTTCGGAAAATTCCGTTTGCATAACGCGGATGAGGCCCTCTGTCTTAGTCATAATCTGAGAAATATCTTTCTCATAAAGTTCTGTCACAGCATCGAGTTTCTTCTGAAACTCGTCCAAGCGGATTTTGATTTCATCGTTGTGCATAGTGTTTTACTCCTTGCTTATTACTAGGGATATTTTTGCGGGGAGTTGACAGATTTTTGGAAGAAAATGCGAAAATTTTTGTAAGAATTGAAAAATCATCTTACTTTTGCTACCATAAGACTATGCTGGATTTTGACGGGCTTACTAAACATCTCAAAGATTCGCATGGTCTGAATGTTGACAAAAATCAGGAAACTGACTTGCGCAACATCGGCTACTACCACGGCTACAAGGGCTACCGCTTCATCAGAAAATCATCGAACCGAATCGCATTCACTTCTTTCAGCCAAGTCGTTACGCTCAACAGATTTGATATGCGGCTCAAAACGATTATCTACCCGCGCCTTATGTTCTTAGAGAATGCGCTCAAAAGCCGTGTAATTGAGGTGGTGCTTTCTGACAGCGGCACTGAAAATCTTTCGGAAATTTACAAAAAGTCTCTCACCTACTATCAGGAATTCAAAACGAAAAATCCGAATCAGACACAGAATGACCGCTCGCGCTACCGTCAGGAATTCAAGAAGAAAAAAGATTTGGAGATGAAAATCTCGTCCGCGCTTATCCGTGACTATATGCAGGGGCGCGACATCGAAAACCACTACTTTGACAACGACCGCGATGTTCCGCTCTGGGCTGCGTTTGAAAGCCTTACGCTCGGCGAGTTCGGCATTTTCTTTTCCTGCACAAATATGGCGATAAAAAAGACCGTTTCCGAACAGCTGGGGCTTCGCAAAAGCCTGAACGCAGACGGCGGACTGCTCACCGACATCATTTTCTGCCTGAAAAACCTGCGTAACGCAATCGCCCACAACGGCGTGATTTTTGACACAAGATTTGCCACGCAGAAAGTTGAGCCGCGGGTCAAAAAATTGCTCGAAACTGAGATGGAAATTGAGAACATCGATTTTTCGTTCATTGTGTCGTATGTCGCGCTCATCGTCTATCTTTTAAAAGCACTCAAAGAAACAAAAGACTGCGTGAGTTTCATCAACGAATACGAAAAGACAATCGAAATGCTCTCCGCGAACTTCCCTCAGGAAGTCTATTTCAAAATCGTCGGCACACAGGAAAAAAGCGTTCTTGAAAAGATGCGGGCATTTGTAAAACGAACATCGTAAAACGCTTGACTTTTCGCGTTCACTCCGATATATTAAAAATAGATTATGGCTTATGTCTGCGGACTAAAGCTTAGAGGGAATCTGATGAGTCGGATTCCTTTATTTTTTTTAAATTTTCTTGCCGATTTCGATGTGTTTTTATTATTTTTATTGTAATGGAAGAAGAGAGAAACTCGGGCAAGAAGACTTTTAAAATCCTATCCATTGATGGCGGCGGGATTCTCGGTTTGTATTCAGTTGATGTGCTTGACCGTATTCAAAAAGAATATTACAACGGCAGAATATTGTCACAAGAATTCAATCTGATAACAGGGACTTCCACTGGCGGCATAATTGCATTGGGACTTGCCATCGGAAAATCAGCGGAACAGATAAAAGAATTTTACCTTCGGTATGGAGAATCAATTTTTCCAAAGAACAGACGAAAAAGGCCCGGTGTTTTCAAACAAAAATATTCAAATGCAAGTCTTAAAAATGCTCTAAAAGAATTCTTCGGCAACCAAAGAATTAAAAATTGCAAAACTGCGGTCTGCATTCCGTCCATAAACGCGGCGACCTGCCAGCCGATAATTTTCAAGACGAACAACAACGGCTCTTTAACTCGTGATGAAGATTTTTCCTTGTTGACATTGCCCTTGCGACTTCTGCCGCTCCAACTTATTTTCCGATGCACAGTATAAAAATCTGAAGCTTGATTCTGCGGACGACCAATCATATAAAAAATTGCAGGAGTTAAGCTTTCAAGATTTCAATCAGAACAAGCATTTACTGCAAAAATTTTTCAAGGAGGAAGAGCTATGACTTTACACGAGGCGTTTATTAAATTTGACGATACCATAAAGATTTCTCAAAACAAGAGAGATTCTATTTTACGAAGCAGGGATGCCGTCCGCGATAAAATACGAACCTACTTCAAAGATGAATTGCATGAAAACCAGCCAAAATTCATGCGTCAAGGCTAATTTGCAATAAATACGGCTCTCAATCCTCTGCCAGATAAAGAAGTTGACATTGACTATGGCTTATACCTGAACAATGTTGATGAGAATGATGAATCAACATGGCCAACACCGAAAGAAATTCATTCTATGGTTATGAACGCACTCGAAGGTCATACGCAGGACGGTTGCGAGGATAAGACTTCTTGTGTGCGCGTCATTTACAGGAAGAACTACCATGTGGACATTCCGATTTACATTATGAACAGCGAACACGCTTTGCTTGCAAATAAAAAGACAAATAAATGGGAAGCAAGCGATTCAAAGGATTTTAGTGATTGGTATCTTAGAACTCGAAAGGATGTGCAAACTTCTCGCATTGTCCGCTATTTAAAAGCGTGGAGAGATTTTCAAGATTTTAAATTTGCGAGCATCGAATTAACAATTCTCGTTGCAAATCATCATATTCAAAATGATGATGACGAAATTGCCTTGAAAAACACTTTGGATGCGATAATTTCAAATCTTTCATGGTTAAAAAGAATTGATAAACCAGTTTCTCCGTTTGAGGATTTATGGGAAGAACTTTCCGAACAAGAAAAAAATTCCCGAATCAAAAAACTCAAAGATTTGCGAGATGATATTGAGAATGCAATCAACGCACCGTCCACTCACAGAGCATCGCTTATTTTGCGGGAACAATTCGGGGAGCGTTTTCCGATTATCGAAGATACGAATGCAGATAATGTGAAGACATATTCGGCAGGGGCTAAGCCGTGGGGATTGTAAAAGTAAGCATAACCTACATTCAGAATAATTACCCCGAAGTTTCAATAACGGAGTGCAATTCAAACATTATTTTTTGAAGGACACTTTGTTATTGAGGCTCGGCATGGTGATTTTGAAATTCATATTGCTCCACGATTGCGAATTCAGTTTCCCAAAAATTATCCGAAAGAATTGCCTGTTACTTTTGACATTGACAACAGAATCACTTATGACCACAAATATACGGACGGAAGTTTATGCCTTGCCACCGAAATCGATATGGTTTCAAAACTTCATCGCTCAAAATGTATCGGAGATTATATTGAAGGATTTTTGATTCCGTATTTTATTTCTTATGAATACTGGAAAAAGACAGGAACTGATATTTTCGGTGACCGTGCTCACGGACGGCAAGGTATTTTTGAAACCTTGCGGGATTTTCTTGAAATGCCAACCGCTACAGATAAAGAATTATATTTCCTGCTTATATGGGCGGCAAAAATACAAAATATCAAACGGCTAGATAAATCCACGCAAAAAGAATTATCAAAAAAATATTCGGGTAAAATCATACGATTGAGGACACTTGGAATTCCATTTTTGCGCAAGCAGGTTCAAATGCTTTCCGTGCCGCTTTGAGCTTTTCTTCTTATCACCTGAATCTGCTCAATCAAATGACGGCTGGCGTCCGGGTCATACAAATTATAACTCCAGTTGTGATTAAAACAGGCTATGGTGCTTGTGTTTCCGCGTGAACCGATGACAAGGCTGTAGAAGTCAGTTTTCTTTTTCTGTTCTTCCTTGATTTTCGCTTCCATGTCGCTGCCCAAGTTTCCCATCACAAAATCTGAAATCATCAGCACATCGGCGTTCTTGTAGTCGTCTTCTTGGAGCATTCTGATTGCTTCGATGAGTGCGGGGAGCGCGTCCGTGCCGCCGTTGAAGCTCATACGCAAGAACTGAATCAGTTTGCCAAGCGCATTTCCCGACTTAAAATCGCTCAAATCAAGCGTTTCGATTCCCGTTGAAAACGAAATCAGGTAACACTTGCGCTTTTCTTCAATGGCGATTTTTGAAAGCGCGAATGTAGCGGTCTTGGCGATGCTTTCGGGAGTGCCGTTCATCGACCCGCTTGTGTCCACGCAGATGATAATCGGTCCTTTCTGCTCTTTTTTTTCTTTGGAAACTTCCTCCATCTGCGTTTCAGTTTTTTCTTCGGGCATGACATTTTCGTATTTGAAAGAAAGCAGGCTTTTTTCCGCGAACTTTTTCTCGAACAAAATTTTTGTCGCGGGGTTTTTATACAAGGCAAGTTCGCTCGGAAGCGCGGAAGAAATGTCGTTCGATGTGCGGATTCCCGTTACCTGCCCTTTGAACGCAGGTCGCGGCTTCCACACCATTCTTGTCACGGTTTTTGCCCGCATTTCCTTTTCGTATTCTTTTTGCGCTCGGCTGTGCTTTCCCAAAACGCGGGCAAGTTCTTGCAAGGATTCGTCGCGCTCCAATAAGTCGGCGTATGTTTCAAGGATTTCAAAACCGCTTTCTTGGAAAAGCCCCGCAGACATATCCCAAAGCAAGCCCGTCCGCCCGAAAAATGGCGAAAGCAATCGTTCCAATTTCTTGAACTTTTTGAGCCGTTCGAGCAGTTCGTAAAGATATTTTTTCCGTAATTCTTCAATCAAGCGCATTTCCCATGCGGTTTTGCGGTTCAAAAGGCTTTCCTGCATTTCTTTTACGAGCAGTTTTTCGGCGGCGGCTTCTTTTTCTTTTCGTGAAGTCTGATTTTTCAGTTGCGTCGCTTTTTTGAATTCTGAATCATAAAAATCAAAACTGATATGGGAATTTTTCGCAACTTTTTTGTAGCCGACCTCGATTTCAGAAAGATTTTTTGCAATATATCCGCTTTCTTTTTTCGCAACATTCTGAACAAAGGAAGTTTCCTGCGCAAACGGATTTTCCAAAGCAATTTGTTCCGCAATAGCAGACTCGTGTTTTGACACTTCGCCCAAAATCTGATAAGAAAGTTCTGCGTGCTCCAAAATATATTGCTCGGTTTCTTTGTCGAACAAATCTTTAGGAAATTGATTTTTATCTGTCATTTTTTGCCTATTTGATTGAAGTGTCAACGATTGCATTTTTTTCTGTTGAAACTCCATCCCACTTGTAATCATCTGCATTTTCAGGAGTAACCCACTCTGAATCGATGAAATATTTGAATTCATATCGCTTATAAAGTTGGAGTTCCAAAGTACACGAAAAAGAACCGTCTGCATTGCGTTTTAATGGATTTTTATTGACATTCCAGTCGTTAAAATCCCCTGCAAGAGAAACTGATTTTATTCCACTCGAATCAGTGCCAGATACAGAAAATTTCACCTCACATTTCTGTTTCTCAATTAAAAAAGTTCTCTTTAACGAAAATTTGAATCTTTGTTGAAGATTCTCATATCTGAATTTTACTTTTTCAAGTTCCTCTTCGGCAAGTTCGAGGTCGCTTTTTGCCCTCTTTGCCTCTGTCATAATGACATCGCAGAAAGACAAATCAGCGAACAAATTTGACTTGTACTGAGATTCTTTTTTAAAAATATACTCTTTTATAGCGGAAAGTTCAGAGTGTATTCTTGAAAGTGCATTATTGTACTGACCATTTGCTTGATTTGTCAGCATATTCAGTTTGTTTTTGTCGCCATTGATGAATTTATCAAGATTCATATCAACCTTTACAGTATACTTACTGCCACGACAACCATCTCTCCAAGTTATGGTATCCCCATTGGCGTTAAAACTTCCATCTTTAATGTAATAATCATAATCACCTATCAAATCTCCTTGGTAATCAAAATACGCACCTTTGCGATTATAACTCTGATGAGTATAATTTGGAGAAATATAATACGGCTTGCAAGTATCATAAGAATAAATTTCTTGTGGATTTAGGATTCTGTACGCTTTTGAGCCATTAGTCATTGTATAAACTTTTGCCGTGCCAGATGCATAATATCCATACAATTCAGGTGATTTTTTATTGCGCTTCGTTGGCTTTGTCACAATTTTTGCAGAATAAGTTGCATCTCGCTTGCCGTAATAACCGTTATTTGCTCTGTAACCGTCAGTCCAAGTTATTGTGTCGCCATTAATTTCAAAACTGCTATCTTCAATATAGTAATCATAATCACCTATCAAATTACCTTTGTCATCAAAATATGCACCAGTACGGTTATAACTTCGATGTTTGTAATTCGGCGAAATATAATACGGTCTGCAATTTTGATAAGAATAAATCTCTTGTGGCTTTACAATTTTGTATGCCATAGTGCCGTCTTTCATTTTGAATTTCTGCGGTTCAAAGTCGCTGTCAACAAAGAAATTCTGCGTTACAAAGTCATCGAGCGATTTTATCTGCTTGCGGATTTCATCAACCGAATCGGCGAAGCCATGTCCGTCCTCAACAATGCTGTCGTCCACAAGCCGTTTCATCTCGTCAATCAAATCATCGCTGTTCCAAATGCAGTAGGAAATGAGCGAGCAGTCCATTAAATCGACGGTGGTGCGACCGTTCAAAAATGCCGAAGTTCTGAGCAGGTTGACGATTTTTGTCCAACGGCGGTCTGAAATGTAGTACAGGCTCTTTTCGGGCTTTTCGTTGTGCAGCTCGCGCAGTTTGCTTCTGAGCGCGGCAAGCACTTCCTGCACTTCTTCGGGAACGGAAATGTCCTGAATGGCGATTTTCCATTCGTCAAGTTCTTTTTCGGAAAGCAGAAGTTCCGTCATTTCCTCGCTCGGCATAACTTCTGACTTTACGGGCTTTCCGCACACCAACTGCAAGAAAGTTTTTTCATCCTCAATCGGATTCACCATAAGTCGGAGCAAAAATCTGTCCCACAAGGCTTTAAGCCCCTGATTTTCGGCAGGAAGTTCGTTCGACGCGGAAATAAGGACTTTGAGCGGCACAGGGTCGATGACATGGCTTCCGTTGTGGAATTTCTTTTCGTTTATAATCGTAAGGAGCGTGTTCTGAATCGCGGGGCTTGCCTTCCAAATTTCGTCCAAAAACGCCACCACCGCGTCGGGCAGATAGCCGCCCGTAATGCGCTCGTACACATCGCCTTCCAGTTTTTTGAGTGAAACAGGTCCAAAAAGTTCGTCGGGCGTTGAAAACTGATTCATCAGATACTCAAAATAACTAACAAGCTTTCCGTCCGCACCTTTGAACGCGCATTTTAAGCGACGGCTCACCATACTTTTCGCCGTTCCTGGTGGTCCGAGCAAAAAGATACTCTCGCCCGCAATGGCGGCAAGAAGAGAGAGCCGCACAGCCTCGTCCTTTTCTTTAAGCCCCTCACTGATAAACGCGATGATTTTTCTGATTCGCTCGCTAACGGCAAGGCTCGTTGATTGTGAATCGCTCATAATATTCCTCTGATATAAGTAGATTATACTATTTACTAGTGATTTAATCTTGGAAAGTTGACAGATTTCGTAAACTAAAAACGATTATTTTAAAATAAAAAAAAGCAAGTCGACGCATCAAGTTGCCCTAGGGTGTACTCCGAGGAGACGCACCCGCAATTCATTTTTAAGATAATGTGAAACAAAAAAATCCGTCAAGAGTTTTTTGTAGATTTTTTCCCGAAAGTTATATAATTTTCCATTTCGGTCAAAATACTCTCGTGGTTAGTTCCGTGAATAATGAAAAAATATTCTGAATCCAAGTTGCTCTGCAAAAATTTACAAATCCGCTGATATTCATGCAGAAAACTCTTGCATTCTTTCGTTCCTTGCGCCATCTTGCCGTAAATGTATGTAATCAGAACGATGTAAGTGTCGAAATATTTAAAATCAAGCCCCGTGATTCCGCCTCAAGTTTCCTCGTGCGGAACTCATCGACCATCTCGTCAAGGCCGTTGTTTATCTCGCTGACCTCGGACGCGCTCAGGCTTTCTATTCCAAGGCGCTTCGCAATCTTCTCAATCTTGCGGGTTGAGACTCCGTTAAGCCAGCACTCCTGCACGACCTGAATGAGAGCCTGCTCGCTTCGTTTCTTCTCAGTCTTCATCTGATTTATTTCCTGACAACGAAAAAACATACAATTTTGCAATATTGATATAAGAAGTATGGTAACCGCCATTTGGAATTTTTTGAGATTCAAAATATACTTCTAGTTTTTCAGTTATACTGCCAAAAGAACAATTATTATGTCGTGGCAATAACATTAGGCGGATAAAATATTCGGGATGTTCATTTTTAAATATTCCTTTTGGTATAAAATGATTAACATGATAATCTTTAGGTATTTATTCCTCGTTCACGCTTTTTATATCGTTCACAAACTGCTTTACATAATCAGGAACAATAGGTGTCCTAAAATGTCTTGAACTAAGCAAAAGCAATTCTGGAAAACCATATTGAAAACAAGAAAAATCCGACAAAGAACATTCTTTTTCCCTTTTTGTATCAAGCACTTTCTTCATCTCCGAAAGAGTTTTTGGAAAAGTATGCAACGCTTGTGAATATCCTGTTACAAAACCCGCGTTTGTTGTATATATCTTGCTCTCTGAATCTTCATCAGGAAACCACTGCTGGACACAAACATTTGTAGATGTCGCACTTAAATTTTCAGAAACAGCCTTATATAAATCTTCATTCTCAGAAAATGACATCCACTCCAAAAGCCAATAGAACAAGTTTGAACTTCTTAAAAAATTTTCTTTATTTTTATTATTCTCCATGATTAAATCTCTGAAACTGTCACTATCAACAGGAAAATACTTTCCTAAAATTTTATATGCAAACAAAATATGATTTGAAATTTCCGACAACCACGAAAATAAAAAGTCTGTTTCATTGCACATATAAAGTACAATGGCGGCAAGAGATATTTCTATGCAATGACTGTCGTATAATGGATTTAATAATGAGCGATGATTTTCTATCAGAACCTTTAAACTCTTACAAACATTCGTTATATCTGATATAATTTTTTCATTCTTTGAGCGGAGCATATTTGAAATAGAAAAAATTCCTACCATTGCAAGAAATCCCATTTGTTCAAAAACAGCAATTCCTTCTGCTTCAGGGGAGGCGGAGTTTGTAAAACCATGCATTCCGTCTGGAAAACAGTATAAATTATAAAAACGATTGTGATTTTTAATATACAAAGTACAAAGTTCCGTGTATATGATTTTAAAATTTTCCATTATTGCAGAATCCGTAAACAAATTATTTTGGCGAATAAAATTCCAAAAATACAGCACTGAATATTCAGCAATATTTATTGCATGTTTGTAATTATTTGCATCAATAGCCCAATGTATAACCAGTTTCAGAACAAGAATACAGGCTTTTATCTGCTTGTTGCGCTGTTTCACTTTTTTATTATTTATTGAATCCAACATTTTTGAAAAAAGAACATAATATTCATTTAGATTATACGATGGCTCTGAAAGCAGAACCAATGTCTTTCTTAACATCGGTCGGTAATCGCAAAGTAATAAATTTTCATTTAACAGATATTTGTAATACAATTCGGCAAGTTCATCTCCTCCCCAAAAATCGTATTCAATATTGTCCGTCGTATGATTATCAACATAGCTAGTCCAATTCAGCCTAATGACTTGTTGCATATCACCGCCCGTTACAAGCACTATTTTTATCTTTAGTTTTCTGTATGAATCTTGAATACAGTTTTGAATATAAACATCTATGATTTCGTCCAAACTTTGCCTGATTGACTGCGCGTTGTCATTTCAATCTTTTCTTCCTAGATTACCTTGCTTCAGGACGAATAAAAACACCTTCCGCTTTTTATCAGCAGGGTCAACGCCGGTTGCTTCTATATCAACACCGTACTGTCTGTTTCCACTCTGAGGTTTGCTTGTCGTTGTAATTCCCATTGCAAGAAGCAAATCTGGCAAAATAGCATCCAATTCTTTTGATTCTTTTAGAGAAGAAAGATATTGTTTTATCGCCAGCTTCATTTTTCACCTCTTTTTGCAGTCCTAAAAAGGTATCTTTTCATTTCGTTATCTACAGGACAAAATATTTCTTTGTTAGGAACAGAAAATTTCTCCGAAAATTCCCAGAATGGATTTGTCGGCATATTCCGTCCTTCAACATAAAAACAGCAACCTTTTCCATATTTTATAAAAGTATTCGTTGCAAGTTTAGACATTATCGATTTCTCTTCACTTTGTTTTCTGATTTCTTCCTGAAAATCAATTTGTCTTTTACGCCATTCAATCGCATTTTCATAAGAAATCTGCATATCTGGGAATTTTTCATTAGATTTGGAAAGTTCTATAAAATTTATATATTGGCGGCAATAATCCAAGACCTTATTGCAAAAACTATCAAATAAAATTTCATTACTACATACATTATTTTTCTTTTCATTCTTAAAAAAGTTTTCCAAAAAATTTGGATAATCGGGAACTAATATTTCGCAAAAAGTATGGAGCATTATTCTACATATTTCACTATCATCAATTTTTACTTTTACAATTGAAATGAAAAATTTGCAGATTTGCTCAATTTCAAACAAATAGCCTAAAATTTTTCTGCAAAAGAATACAATATCATCGGCATTGCAATCTTTTATAATTTCTTCATTTATTGGGAGCAAATCTTTTTTTAATGTGGGCTTCATACAGTATATCGCTTGCCGCTTTATGATACACGCTATCATCCTCAAGAAAAAATTTCGTCACCATATATGACAAATCTGATTTATCAACAGCAGAAAAAAGACAGCTAAAAATATTACAAAAATTTTTAGAGTGCAAAGGATAATCGCTATGTTTTATCCATTGAATTAAAAATGAAATTACAAATTTTTTGTCTGTTTTCCATAAATCATACAGACAGACATCAATGTTTTGAATCGCATCAGAGGATTTGCATTTTGTATTAGAAAATTCCGAAAACAAAGTCTTAAAAAATTCATCTTCTAAAATATCTTTTTCATGTAGCAATAAAAAGCGTGAGATAGCATTCTCAATGAAAAAATCATCCCGTCTTTTTAGTTCTAACAATTTTTCCCGCAAATATGAATAAGAAACTGACAGTTCACAAAACTCAAATACAGCCTTAGTTTTTTCATCGGACTTATCAGATTCCGTGCTTTTCAATAATATTTGCAAACCTTTCGCCTTTTCAGCAGCATTTATTTCTTCATTTTTTAGGCAATGACTTAACAGCAGAAGTCCAAAGATACGCTTGCCTTCTGAATTGAGAAATCGATATGAAAATTTTAATTTATCGCTTAATTCCAAATGAGGTGTAAGACGAACACATTCAAATAGATAGGAATCCGAAAACTCCCTGTCGTCATTTTCCAGCTTATCTAAAATATCATAAACGAATGTATTTTCTTGCTGAGCAATATTTTGTGCTAGAATGTGTTGCCGACCGCTATAAAAATTTCCTTTAAATTTTTGCCAAAGCGCGTCTAAAAAATTCAAGAAACTTTCCGTATCGTTAATCGGAAATGAAACTAAATCGCCTAAGAGTTTTTGATTATCTTTATATGCAGCAGATAAAAGCGAATTATATACATTCGATTCTTTCATTTCTATTCCTCAAAAATGTTTCGCAATCCCCCCTCAGCTCAGGGCATACTTCGTTCCCCTTCCGTTCCCCGACACGCTGACATAGCCCGATTCTGCGAGCGCATTCAGAATTTCGCCCGTCTTGGACTTTCCGAACGGAACGGCGGCGGTGATTTCGCTTATCGACTTTCTGATGTTCTTTGAAAGCGCGTCGTACACAGTTCTTTCGTCGGCGGAAAGGTTCAGCTCCGTCTGCACCACGGGAAGCTCCACCGAAATCGAGTTGTCGGTGATTTCAAACTTTGGCTTCACAAGGCTCTGACGGTAAGTTTCCAAAATCCGCAGGACACCCGTTCCGAAAATCTCCACGATTCCGAGCCGGTAAAACACATTCGCAAGAACCGGGTTTCGCAAAACGGAGATTTTTCCCTGCATATATTCCGCTTCCGTCAAGCCCGAAGGAAGCCCGCCGGGACTTATCACTTGGATTTTGTCGTCGAACATCAGAATGCGAATCGCGGAGGAGACATCCCAAGTGCGGTGAATCAGCGCGTTCGCAACCGCCTCTCGGAACGCCGCCTCTGGAACGGTCTGCACCGTGCTTCTGACCGCGCCCTTTATCTCCTCGTACTCGTAAAAATCCTTATAGAAAGAAAGCGCGTTTTCGTAGGATTCAAGGACGGAGCGATGCTCAAAAGTCGCGCGTTTTTTTATGATGCTGATATTCTCGCCGAATTTCGCTACATCAATTCCCGGAAAATCATTCTGGTCAGACAGCAGGGCGGCGGCATTGTTGAAACCATCTTTTTGAGAACGCAGGGAAAGCGTTTTGAGAATGTTATCGTCAAAAACTTCCACTCCCGCAATTTCCCGAAATTTCTTCTCCAAAAATGAAAAAGTAAGATTCTGATTTTCCGCCGGCAAGTCCTCGTATTTCAGATTTTTGCCCTTCAGCGCAAGGCGCGTGAATTCGAGCGAATCAACTTCAATCGTGGCGGTATCGTTCCGCTTGTACGCCTTCGATTTGTACAGGTACGGCTTTGCGACACCTTCGTGTACAGTCAGCGTTACCGTGCCTTTTTCCTCGTTCACGGCAAGCGAAAAATCGGGCTGGGGCGTAATGCTGTCGTTTATGGCGTTTTCAATGGCAAGGCAGTTTTTTACGGGGTCGCTCAACGGCTTTTCCGTTCCGTCATCCGCAATCCCGAAAATGATTTTTCCGCCATCATAATTCGAGAATGCGCTCACCGTTTTGAGAAAAGAATTTGTGATTTGCTCTTTGTATTCAAGATTATGCGTTTCTTTCACACAAAAAATATACCCGAAAACAAGCGTATTTTCAAGCGTAAAATTTTACGCCCGCAGGTGTAATTAAAACATTTTTCATCCGCATTTTTCTCCGAGCCACGATATAAACTCACTCTCACTTTCATTCATCTTGCTAAAAAAATCCTGATACGCAGACTTTTCATCAGCGGGAAAAGCACTTTCGGGTATCACAAATCCTTTTGTCAAAAATGAAATCTTTTTTGAGTGGTCTTTCAAAAAAATAAGCCGAATCTGAAAATTTTTCGCTCCTGCAGTATGGGTACACAAGAACGCCCCTGTTGCAGTCAAAACGAAACATATATGCCAGAACCTGAAAATAATCCTCACGCGGGATGTTTGCTTCTTCAAGGTGCTTGTATTTCGCGTCAAAGATTGCGAGGGTGTTTTTTCCGTCAGCGGATATTAAGATGAAATCGGGATAAATCAAGCCACAGAGATTTCCTCCTTCAGTCTCAAAAAGCCATTTTCCGCCTGTTCTCGTGCGGTTGTTCGGATGCTCGATTTTTGCTTCAAGGCGATTCGCGTTTTCTTTGAGGACGACATTCAGATATTCCTCCCATAAAGATGCGCCATCAAACAAAATGCCATTCACCTGATTTGGGTTCGCTGTGCCGTAGGAAAATTTTTCGTGGGTCAGAATCGCGACACAAAGTTTTCGCAAAAGCTCGTATTCGGTGTAATAAGGATGCGAAAGCGTTTTCAGATTTTTGCTGATGACTTGCTCGCGTAAAAAGCGGCTGTAAGATTCCGTGCAGGAGCGGATTTTCTGGACCGAATCCCGCGTTTCCTCATCGCACGAAAGAATAGCGCGAAGATTTTTGTTTTCGGCGATGAATTCAACCGTGTGGCGTACAAGCCGGGTGAGGAAATTATCGTGGTTGTACTCGCGCATGCGGTAGGCGACCTTACCGTTGAACGGGATGTTGAATCGGAAGTGACGCGGAAAATCAATCACGCCGCGGATATTGGAATCGTTGTATTCGCGGCTGATATATGAGCGGAAAAGCCCCTGCGCCACAGCCTTTTTCAAAAAAGCGGGGAACAGATAAACGAGGAATTCGTAGAACGGATTTTTATTCGCACGGGTCAGCTCTACGGTCGGGGAAACATCGCAGACTTTTTGAAGCATGTAGTGAAGAAAAAAGTGGCGCACGTCATTGTCAAAGCGCGAAGTGATTTCAAAGTGAACGCCGCAAATCGCGAAAAATCCCATCACATTCGTCGTCTTTATTACAGGCGCATCCGATTCAAGATTCTGCACCGTGAAGATAATTTTTGAGTCGCCCCCCAAGTCGCTTTCGACAGATTTTGACGGAAACACGATTGCCCCGCGCGATTCAAAATCTTTGAGAGAGACATTGTTGATTGAATCAAGTGCCTTTCGGACGGCGGATTTTTCTTCAGCGGATAGCGAGGCAAAATCCACTTCTTCGTCGCTACGGAAGATTTTGAGAGGAGAGCCGTTGAAATCATTGTCTTTCAGTTGGATGACGAACATTGTTTTCTCTATGAAGCAGTCATTGAGACTTTGCTTGTTGAGTACAGTCGAAACATCGGAATGACCATTTACACTGTGGTTTCGACAGGCTCAACCGCCACATTTCATATTACAGAATCCTCATTGTCATAAGCGGCTTTCAGTTTCTTCATTTTTTCGCGCACAACCGATTCTCCCTGCCCGCGTAGATATTCCTGCAAAAGCGGCTCAAGGTTGTAATTCCAAAGACATTCAAACGGCTCGGACTCATCTTTGTACATCGCATACTTCAAGAAATACGCCGCACCAATCTGATATGCAGAAGAAAGAGCGACATCCTCGCTCACAATCGCGTCGTTCAGATTTTTCATGCGGTTTTTGATTTCGTCAATCGGCAAAGTTGAAACATCAACATTCTCCCACGCATCAGAACTATCCAACATTTCCATTGAATTCTCCGCCGTGATTTCCTTGAAAGTGAACCGCCGCCTCATCGCAAAGTCCAGCCGTCCAAAAACACGCAATCAAGATTTTCCTGAAAGATTTTTTCAAGACTCAAATTCTGAACTTCCTTTTCCAACTTTGCGTAATCCAAAATTGAAATTTTCTTCTGCCACGCTTCCGAGTTATAAGAAAACGGCATATTGCCAACGGAGAGAACTCAGAAAAATTTCGGCTTCGGATAGATTCATAAATTTTCCCCGTCCAACCCCATCCTCACCGCCGCTTCCCAAGCACTTTCTCTCCGCTTCTAAAATCGTGATGTTATCCGCCGCAAAATCTTCTGTAAGATTCAGCGCATTCGTCATCACGCCCGCGGGAATATCCCTGTTTGAAACCGTCAGATGTGGTTGAAAGGGGGGGGGTGTCTTTTTTTCGTGCAAGTCGGCAAAACTTCTTTTTCAACCGCCCCGCGCCAAATCTGTGGGTGTATATTCTTGTGGCAAGCGGAA
The DNA here is from genome assembly GCA_017469785.1 of Treponema sp. Lineage (GTDB taxonomy): Bacteria > Spirochaetota > Spirochaetia > Treponematales > Treponemataceae > Treponema_D. The sequence continues at coordinate 25,630 of JAFUFU010000062.1, read as the reverse complement.
CGGTGGAACGAGTGTGATTCGTCGTGTTACAAATTCATGAGGACTGATTGATTTCCAAAAACATCCTCGTATGCGGCACGAACGGAAGCATTTGCTTTTTCGCTTGCCTCAATGCTCCTCGAAAAGTTCATATTTTTTCATTTGACTTCATTTACCAAGTCCTCACCGTTTTCAAACGCCTTTATGTTCTCCAGCGTGGTGTCGGCAAGATTTTTGAGCGCATTAGTCGTAAGGAAAGCCTGATGGCTCGTTATGATTACATTCGGAAAAGTCAGAAGTCGGGCAAGCACATCGTCTGTCATTATGTCAGTTGACCAATCATTAAAGAAATACTTGCTTTCTTCCTCATAGACATCCATTCCGATTCCGCCGATATGACCATGCTTAAGCGCGTGCACAAGAGCCTTTGAGTCTATAAGAGCGCCGCGCCCTGTGTTGATTATAATCGCGTCACGCTTCATCATTTTCATTGAGTCATGATTCACAATGTGCTTTGTCTGATCGGTCAGCGGGCAATGGAGCGATAAGACATCGCTTCTTTTGAAGATTTCGATGAGGCTGACATATTCTGCGCCACTTGCCCTCGCCCAATCCTCGTTCGGAAAAGGATCATAGGCAATTATTTTCATTCCGAGACCTTTGAGAATGCCAGCCATAATCTGCCCGATTTTGCCAGTTCCCAAAATTCCTGCGGTAAGACCATGCAAATCACGCCCGGTAAGCCCCTCAATGCTGAAATTCGCGGTTTTTGTCCGAAGATAAGCCTGGGGAATGTGCCTCGTGAGCGACATCAAAAGCGCAAGACCATGCTCCGCAACCGCATAAGGGGAATAAGCCGGAACTCGGACGACTTTTATGCCGGCTTCTTTCGCGGCTTTCAAATCCACATTGTTGAAGCCCGCGCAACGGAGGGCAATCAGTTTTACTCCGCAATCCTTCAGAATCGAAATGACCGCCGCATTCACAATATCGTTCACAAAAACGCACACCGCATCGAAGCCTTTCGCCGTCAGAGCCGTGTTTTCGTTGAGTTTGTAATCGCGGAAGTCAATTTCATAGCCAAACTCGCCGTTAGAAAGCTCAAAAGAATTTTTGTCGTAAGAATGTGTGTCAAAAAAAGCGATTTTCATTTTTTCCCCCATTTTTTAGTTTCGTCTTTGCCTTTTAATCCAATTTGTTCTCAATCAGGACTTTCTCTGTTTTCTTTTCTTTTTTCGCCCTAACCACAAGCTTTTCCTTCTCAAAGCCGACTTCCACTTCCCCGCTTTCGCCCACTTTTCCGCTCAGAATGAGGTTTGCAAGCTGGTCTTCAATTTCGTTCTGGATCAGGCGGCGCATGGGGCGTGCTCCCATGCTTGGCTCGTAGCCGTGGTCAAGGAGATAGTCTCTTGCTTTTGGCTTGATTGAAAGATGAATGTTTTTTTCAGAAAGCCTGTCCTCAAGCTCTGCAATCTGAATGTCGAGGATTTTTGAGATTTCTTCCCTTCTGAGGGGATTGAAAACCACGATATCGTCGATTCGGTTGATAAGCTCCGGCGCCATGATTCGCTTGAGTTCTTCCATGGCGTTGGCCTTGATTTCCTCGGGCGGCAAGAATCCGTCGTCCAGCTGGGCAAATCCAAGCTTTTTGTCGGCGGTGATGCTTCTGGCTCCGGCGTTACTGGTCATGATAATCACTGTATTTCGGAAATTGACTGTGTGCCCCAGGTTGTCGCTCAGTTCGCCTTCTTCGAGAATCTGTAAAAGAAGATTGAAGACTTCGTTGTGAGCCTTTTCGATTTCGTCAAAAAGAACCACGGAATATGGCTTCTGTAAGACCTTGTTTGTGAGCATACCGCCCTCTTCGTAGCCCACATAGCCCGGAGCCGAGCCCACAAGGCGGCTTGAAGTGTGCTTTTCCATGAAATCCGACATGTCGATTCGGATAAGGGCTTCTTCCGTTCCGAAAAGGAATTTTGCCATTGCCTTGGCCAGCTGGGTTTTTCCCACTCCGGTGGGGCCCAAAAAGATGAAAGAGCCCAGCGGCCGGTTCGGTGAAGAAACCCCTGCCCGGCTTCGGCGGATTGCGCTTGAAAGATATTTTACGGCCTCGTCCTGACCGATAACATCCTTGTGGATTTCCTTTTCCATGTCCAAAAGGCGTCCGCTTTCGGCAGAATCCAGCTGAGTGGCAGGAATTCCTGTCATATCCGAGATGATTTGTGCCACATCAGTCACTGTGACATGCTTTCGCACGGTGACGGCATTGTTCTTCCAGTAATTGTTGAAATCGTCCAGTTTTTGCTTTAAATCCCGGACTTTATCACGAATCATGGCGGCCCGCTCGTAATCCTGATTTGCAACAAGGGCTTCCTTTTCGTGACTCAAATTTTCGATGGATTTTTCAAGCTCGGCAAGTTCTGCCGGCCGGCTCTCCGAAGTGATTTTTTTGGCACTTCCCGCCTCGTCCAAGAGGTCAATGGCCTTATCCGGCTGGTATTTTTCAGGAATGTAACGGGATGAAAGCTTGACGATTGCCTCGATTGAGCCTTCATCGTAAGTGACATTGTGGAATTCCTCGTATTTTGGCTTCAGGCCTTCAAGAATCTGAATCGTCTCTTCGGTTGAGGGCTCTTCGATTTTTACAAGCTGGAATCTTCGTGCCAATGCGGAATCTTTTTCAATGTATTTTCGGTATTCTTTAAAAGTTGTGGCTCCCACAAGCTGCAGCTCCCCACTGGAAAGGGCTGGCTTTAAGATATTGCTGGCGTCCATCGTGCCGTCAGGGCTTCCCGCGCCGATAATCATGTGCATCTCATCGATAAAGAGAATGATGTCGCCGGATTCCTTGACTTCCTTCATCATTCGCTTCATTCGCTCTTCAAAGTCACCCCGGTATTTCGTTCCCGCCACCATGGCCGTGATGTCCAGGAGAAGGACTCGTTTTTGAAGCAAATTGTATGGAACTTCACCAGAGGCGACCCTCTGGGCTAATCCCTCGGCCACGGAAGTTTTTCCCACACCAGGCTCACCGACCAGAATAGGGTTGTTTTTCGTTCTTCGGCTTAAAATCTGAACCACCCGGTCAATTTCTTTTGCGCGTCCGATAACCGGGTCAAGCTCGCCTTTTTTTGCAAGTTCGGTTAAATCTCGGCTGAATTCCGCAAGGAAAGAGCGTTTTTTCTGATTGGGGTTCTCATTGTTTCGGGCATTTGCAAATTCCGCCTCCCCATTTTCGCCGTTGTCCTCGCCGCCGTTCTCGTTCTGTAAGTCACGGATTACATTCCGCACGGTCTCAAGCTGAATGGAACACCGCTCAAAAAAGCGGTAGCAGGCAGAATTTTCCTCACGGATTGCGGCAAGCAAAAGATGCTCCGTTCCCACATACTCGCTTCGGAGGGAGCGGGACTCAATCACCGCCACATCAAGGAGAGTGCGAAGCCGTCGGCTGGGCGGCAGGGCGGAAAAAGCCGGGGGATTTGCCAGCCGGGGGAAAGTGGAAAGGCTCTGCTCCAGTAAAAGCTGGAAAGAAAGTACATTTATATTGAGGACTTTAAGGGCGTTAAAGCCCATTGAATCAGCAGATTTGAGCATGGCAAGAATCACATGCTCAGGCAAAAGTTCCGTAAGTCCTGAGTTTCGCCCCTCAGTCTGGGCATATTCTGTAAGAAGTCTTTGTGCTTTTGGAGAGAGACCTTTCATATAAAAATCCTTTTAATTCAGTTTGATATTCTCAAATGCTTCCTGCAAAATAAGAGCCCTGAGATAGTCCGTCTTAAGAGATTTGCTTTCGGAAATGTCCACGGGGAAATTGAATTTCCGGTTTTTCAGCACGAACTGAAGATGACCTTTCTGCACCCGGTACAAGAGGGCGCATAGCTCAGAATCTTCGATTCCGGCGAAAAAGCCAAGGTTCTTTCCCCATTTGATGTCAGAGATAATTTCGATTGCCTCCCGGTCGCTTATCAGAGAGGCGTATTTTACTTTTGCGTAAGAGCGGTAAATGCGGTTACGGAGCTCAGTCTGCCGTGAGCGCAAGACCACATTTCTTTCCCGCCGCTCGTTCTCAACAAGATATTTTACCGAAGAAACAAGGCTGGCGATTTGGTCAAGCTCGCTACCGTTCCCGGCAACTTTCGTTGAAACCTGATAATAAAATCCTAGCGAAGAAGAAGGAAGAGTTCCCGCGCCAAAGCAATCGCTGACGATTATTTCTTTCTGGCTGAGGGATGAAAACAAATCCAAAAGCCGGCCTGAAAATGAAAGAGATGGCAAGTGAACTCTGCAAGAGACCTTCATGCCGCTTCCGCAATCGTTCAAAGATGATGTGAGATAGCCGAATTCGTAGTCAGCCGCAAACTGCATCGTGTTCTGCAATTCGTCGTCGATTTTGGCGCAGAGAGAAAAGGCTTCGTTGCCGTCCAAGCCCGGTACAAAGGAAGACAAGCGCACATGGTCTTTTGAATTTATGGCGCAGGAAACTTTGCCGTCGGTGCGAACGATGATTCCGCTGCCCTTTTCCTTTGCGCTTTCTGAGTCCAGAACGCCCCGCTCTTCCAGAATGAGGGAGCCCAGTTCGTCAAGTTCCGAAGCCACCACTCCCTGATATTTGTCAGGCTCCTGACAGTGAGAAAAAGAATCAAAAACCAAAGTCTGAACGCGAAAAGCGTCATCATCTTTGAATTTGCCGGGAAAGGGAAAATTCGCTAAATTTCGTGCCAGGCGCACCCTGGTCGAGAGAACAACATCGTTTTCAGGCCCCTTGAAGGCGTACCATGCGTCGCTTGAGAGATTTGTCTCGCTTTCTGCCATTATTCTTCTCCGCCTGAAACCGGGGATTTTTCAAGAGCCTTGAGATAGTCACGGTAGACCGCCGCCTTCTCATAATCTTCCCGCTTTAATGACTCTTCCAATTTTGCCTGAATGATGATTCTGTCGGTAAGGACTGAGCGGAAATTCTTGAGCCGCTTGGGAAGAGTGCCCTTGTATGGAGGAATGACGCCGATTTTTTTGAAAGAATCCTGAGCCTCGCTCTTAAAGACGGAATAGCACTCAGGACAGCCGGCATGGCGGGTCATGGTGATTTCTTTTACGCTGCTTCCGCAGACGGGGCAGACTCGGTTATCTTCTTTTTGATTCTGGACTTTATTTTTTCCGAGAAGTGAATCAAAAAGCATGGCAAGAGAACGGCCGATTGACTTAGAATCTGGAGAAACGCCGTTTTTTCTGGCACAGTCCACGCAGAGATTGAGTTTTCGTTTATTATTTGCATTGGTCTGCTCTATAAAAAGAACAGCCTCGTTTTCACCGCATAAATCGCAGAGCATAATATTCCTGTAAATTAATTTCTATAAAGATACTGATAATTATAATCCAGCGTCAAATTTTTCTCAATGATTTTTAGAAAGTCTGGAAAAATGGGGAAAATTGATATGGGAATCTCTAAAAATTGCAATTTTTAGAGATAACTCTGAAAGAGTGATGTTTTAAGTCGTTTTCATCGTAATTGCAAAAGCGAAGAAAGGCAGATGCCCGAATGTGAGGACATCTGCATGACTTTTTAACAAAACTAATGAGGAGAACTACTCGGATTTTGTGAGAGTTGCGCTCGGAGTTCCCATTGCTTCAACATTGACAGTAAATGTGTATGCTGGAGACTCGCCAGACAAATCAACTTCAAAAATAACTTTTTCGGTCGCTTGCTCACTGTCACCGTCAGCATATCCCGAAAGTGTCCATTTCGTTACTGTCCGTCCAGATGTAGTTGCAGCCCATTTTATGTTTGTATACTCTCCGCTCATCTGCGTGGATGAATAAGCGAATGAACCATTGGCAATTGTCACAGTTATATCGTAATCATTATTCAGCACAGTAAGAGAACCTGTGTATTTTCTCCAATATGCTGCATAACCTTCATAGCTGTTATCATATTCTTTTCCTGCAGTAAGAGTCGCAGAAGTGTAATTCTGAACATAAGCACTATTTTTCATAGAAGGCACATCGAACAAAACGCTTTCACCAAATGTGAGAGAAGCGGCAGGATTATCAGCTGTATAGCGTTCTTCGCTGGGGTAGCCGTATACGACAGCGTTTCCGTCGTCATCAGTCGTCCATTTGACATACTCATATTCTGTCTTCGTTGTACCGTATCCTTTTGCAGCCCAAGAAAAAGTCGTCTCGGTAACGCCTGCCCACATTGGATAATCTGTTCCCATCAAAGACCATGTTCCCCAATAATCATTATAGAGGCTTGAAAAATTGAACTCGACTTCCACACTTGCAGATTCCAAACCATCTTTTTCAGCGGTTACTACAACTTTTCCCTCAGCTTTTCCAGAAAGTGTCGTGCCTGAAAGAGTTGCAAAATCAGAGCCGCTTGTAATTGAGAGGCTTGCGTCAGATGGACTTACAGTGATTATCACAGATTTTCCAACCGCAGCTGTTGAAGCAGAAACAGAAAGTGAAATTTTATCATCATCGTCTTCGTCGTCAGAACATGAGACGAAACCAAGTGAAATGACAGCAACCGCCATCATCGAAAGAAAAAACTTTTTAAACATAGTACTTTCCTTTTTGGGAGATTTTCTCCCGGTTCTATTTTTGAAAAACCATACGGTTCTCATGCATAAAGCGGTAAGACCGCGTTATAACCTCAGGTAGATTCTGAAATAAATTCAGAATGAATTTATTTTGTTGAAGTGAATACTTCCGTAATCGACATCGGCATTGCGCCCGGCGTGTAGACGAACACGAAGGTCAGAATGCCGTCCTCAAGTTTTCCAGTGAATGAGTCGCAAGTGTATGTCGTTGTGCCGACCGTCAGAGTAAAATCTTTTTTTGAAAGATAGTAGACATCGCCGCTTTTGGTGACGCTGATTCCTTCTATGTCAAATGCGGACGAGCCCATTCCGGCAGAAGTCGCGGGATTCGTCACGGTCACTGTGTTTTCGCTGGTCTTTGTCACTGTCGTTGTAAGAGCGTCGTCGTTTCCGTAGTTGCTTCCGCTAACGAGGACTTTCATTTTTCCCGTGTAGACGCTGCTCTCCTCAGCCCACTCCGCGCTTTCCCCTTCCACAGCGATTTCGGGAATCGCGCTGTCATTTCCGCTTTCCGACAATCCGCTTTCAGTCCAAGTCTTTTTCGCCTCGTTCGTCCGAGTCATCGGGACAGGCTTTCCCGCCATGCCGCCGCTCGTTCCTTCCGTAGAATTCGACACCACGAGGACAGTCACGGAAGTCGCGCTGTTGATTCCGAGAGTGACGGTCATTCCAGAATTCGTTTTAGCATTGAAATCGCTCTCGCTTGAATACCAAGAGAGGGAATACACGTTCGTCTTTGTCTGCTCCGCCGTGTAAAAAAATGCGCTGTCGTTCATCCCGCTTGTGTTCATGTTCCATGAAAGGTGTTTTTCATCGTATATGACCAGCTGCGGAGTAAGTGTATTACCCGACGAGGCGGAAATTTTCCCTTGAAATGTGTATCCGTACAAATCGGAAAGCGCATATTCCGTCACTTTGTCGCTTTCGTCATCATCATTGGAACAAGAGATGAGCGAAAAAAATGAAAGCGCAATCAGCGGAATACATGCAAGCCTTGCAACTTGTCGGGTCAAAGCCCTCAATGACAACTTCTTTTTCATCATAATTTTACCCTCACACCGACGCTCACGGTCGTGCCGTCCTTCAAGCCGAAATATTCTTCCTGATTCTGGCCGTCCGTGCCGTCCTTGAAATTCTTGCTGTTTAAAAGATTGTCTCCACGAATGTAGGCTTCGATTTTCTCATCCCAGAACGTCTTTGAAAGATTCGCGCCCAGCATGAGATAGTCGGGAGTCCACTCGTCCTTTCCTGTCGCGACCCGCTGCCGCGAATTCCACTCGACACTCAAGCCGACTTTCGCTTCGAGTCTTGGAACGAGATAATTTGCCCCAGCCGTGATTCTGTGGTTCACGCGGAGGGAAAGCTCTTCCCAATCACCGCTTTCCTTGTCGTAGGCTTTCGCCTGGGTGCAGGCATATCCGGCTTTCGCGTCGAAACGCTGGATTTTGTAAGAAAGCGACGCCTCTCCGCCGTAGGTGATTGCCTTGTCCACGTTCTCGTAGGTTCGTTTCTGGGGGCTTGTACTCGAATCGGTGACGACGCTGGTAATCATGTCCTTGATGAAGTTGAAGTAGCCGCCGGCAGAGATTTTGAAGTCGGCGATTTTCTTTTCCGCAGAAAGATTGAAACTCTGGGATTTTTCGCTCTCAAGGTCTGGATTCCCATAGAGGATGAAGTTGCCTTCGCCGGAAGCGTAGTTGTGGTAGAAAATCCAGTGCTTCTGCTTGAGGCTGGCTGTCTTGTAGCCCATTCCGTAGGCGAAGCGGATTGCCGTGTCTTCTGTCGGGGAATATTTCAGGCTGACTTTCGGGGTGAGCATGAATTTTGCCTCCGCGCCGTCGATTTCCGGGACGAAATCGAAACGCAGCCCCGGAACAACGGAAAGTTTCTCGTCAAAAAGAGAAAGTGTGTCCTGGGCGTATGCCGAAAGAAGGAGCTGCTTTTTTCGTCCGTCGAAAGAATCGCCTTTGATTGTCTCAAGGTTTCCGTTCACGCCGAGAAGAATCTTGTTGAAATCGTTGAAATTGTAGGAGGCGCGGATTTCGCTTTCCCAGTCGAGAAAATCCGAATCCGTGTCGGTCACGCTTGAATCCTCGCCGGCCTTTACATCATAGCTCGTGTCGAGTTTGTAGTTTTTCACGCTTGAGAATCCAGAGAAAAGAAGGCTGTCTCCCGCCGCATATTCGCCGTTCAGTCCGCCTTCGATTCTTTTGGTCGCGTACTCCATTGTGGCGCCAGTGTTGAATCCCGTCGCCGTGAAATTGCTTTTTTGAAGCGAATCGGAGAAAAGGCCGTAAGCTCCGATTTTTCCCCAGCCGTCAGTCCAGTCAAGGCTTCCACGGACAAAGCCGAGCCTTTTTCTTGGCGTCTCGAAATAGTCGATGCTTCCGCCTGCAAGCGCGTAATAAGCTGACTTTTCCTTTCCAGGCGTGTAGTCGAAGCTTGCTGTCACCACGGAAGACAAATGCTCGCCGGCCGCGCTCGCTGTCGCCGAAGCGTAGTTCCGCCAGTTCCCGCTTTTCATGTAGCTGAATTCTTCGTTGAGGTTGGCATGGAAAGTGGTTTCTCCGCCCTCGCCCTCGGCCTTCTTCGTTATGATGTTGACGACTCCGCCCATGGCATCGCTTCCGTAAAGGGCGGAACTCGCCCCCTGGACGACTTCGATGTGGTCAATCATCTCCACGGGAATCTCGAAAACGGCAGTCGAGCCGCCCAAATCGCCTGTAACGGCAACTCCATCAACCAAAATCTTTACATAGGAAGAGTCGAAACCCTGCATCGAGATTGAATCCACAGGATTTCCGCCGCTGGCACCCTTTACCGTGACTCCGGGAAGATTCTTCACCGCCTCTGAAAGTGTCTTCGCTCCGCTATCCCGGATTTCCTCGCTTGAAATGACCTGTACTTTTTCGCTTGCGTCCTCGACATTCTGCTCGATTTTTCCCGCGCTCACCACAATCACGTCGTCATCGGAAAAATCTGAATTTTGCGAAAAAAGCTGAAAAGAAGAAAATAAAACAAGAAGGAAAAAGAATAAATGAATTTTAGAAGCCTGACATTTCTTGCACAATTTTATCATATAAGACAAATCCTTCACTTTTATCGCAAAAAGTTAGATATTCCTAACAAACGGAAGCGATAATAAACAATTTTTCTTTTTTTTGCAAGAAAGAAATCGCTTATTGCAAATTTTTCGCAATAAGACCATCCTCAATTTCCAGGCGGCGATCGCAAAGAGCCTTCATACAACGAATGTCGTGGGTAATTGAAATGAGCGTGTTTTCTTCTTCCCTGTGAATTTTGTTCAATATAGCCATCATATTTCGCAAAGTGCCATAATCCTGCCCCACGGTCGGCTCGTCCAGCAAAAGAAGCCTTGTTTTTTGAGCAAGAATTGCGCAAATCGTAACCCGTCTTTTTTGTCCTTCAGAAAGAGAATGGGGATGCCGTTCTAAGAGCGGTGAAAGTCCGAAATCTTCAGCGAGGGAAAGGGCATATTCTTTTTCCTTTGCGCCGAAAAGAATCTCTTCCCTCACAGTAGGCATAAAAAGCTGGTAATTGGGGTTTTGATAAACAAGGCCGCAAAGAGAAAACCATTTTTTCCCAGCCCTTTTCCCCAGATTCTTATCAAAATGCTGAATAACTTTTCCCCCGTCTGCTTTTTCCAGGCGTGCGATTATGCTCATGAGAGTTGATTTTCCGCAGCCATTTTCCCCTGAAAGCAAAATCCTCTCCCCTTTTTTAACATTCAAGTATATTCCCCGAAGGATTTCCCTTTTTCCGTAGGCTTTTTTAATTCCCTGGATTTCAAGAACATTTTCTGAAAAAGAAAGGTGATTTTCGTCAGAGTCCTCAATAATGTCAGTCTGACTTTTCAAAAATGCGTCTTTATCACTGATTTTTTCGACTTTTTTATCTTTAAGCTGCCAGACCGAATCAACAAAGGGAAGCACGACATCAAGACGATGCTCCACCAGAAGAATGGCTTTTCCCTCTCCTGCAAGTTTTTTAAGCAAGTCTAAAAGGATTTTTGCCCCACGCCCGTCAAGGTTGGCAAGCGGCTCGTCAAAAATCAGAATATCGCCTTTCATTGCCAGAGTAGAAGCCGTCACGAGCCTCTGTTTTTGTCCGCCAGAAAGACTTCTTGTCTTCCAGTCAGGCTTTAATTCCATGAGCGAAGAAGTTTTTTTTATTTGCCGATGGATTTCTTCACAATCAAAAGCCAGATTCTCGCAGCCAAAGGCGATTTCATCTTCTACAAGCTGGTGAATAATCTGAGCCTCGGCATTCTGCAAAACGTTTCCCACTTTTCGGGAAATCTGACTCATGGTTTTATATCTTGAGTTCCAGCCGTCAATCAAAATTTCGCCGTCAAATTCTCCCTGCACGACACGGGGAATAATTCCGTTCACGAGAGAAAGAAGCGTCGATTTTCCAGAGCCAGAAAGTCCTGAAATAAGCGTCACTTCGCCATAATTTATTTCCATCTCAAGATTTTCAAGGACTGTCTCGCTTCCGAAAGCATAGCGAAAGGAGCGGCACTTTATCTGAAGGGCTTTTTTCATCTTCTTACCTCAAAGAAAGCAAAAAACAAGGACAAGGCAAAAACAGCCAGAAGCAAAAGGAGAAAAATCACATCTTTCAAAGTAATTTTCACGCTCTTGTAGACCTTCGGTTTCACTTCATCACAGACAAAAGCGCGGGTCTCAAGGGAAAGAGTGAGCGTATCAGAGATATTAACCAGCCGCACCACAAGGGGAATCAAAAAAGCCCGATAGAAGACAGTAGGCCGCCAAAAAGAAGTCGCTCCCCTGGTTTTCATAGCCCCCCGAACCTGCCTTATTTCAGAAGTCAGCACCGGAATAAAAGAAAGGGTGATAAGCATTCCAAGGGTTACAAGGCGGGGACAGCCCAGTGCCGTAAGATTTCTGACCAAAGCGACAGGCGGAAGGGCAAGACAGGGAATGCAGGCAAGGGAAACTCCGGCAAAACGGACTGCCATTTGAGCGGCAAATGAAAAATCCCGCCCGCTGGCAAAGTAAAAAATCAAAGAAAAAAGCCCGGAATAAAGGCTGGTAAAAGGAAGGATAAAAAAACAAGGCCGCCCATATCCGAAAAATACAAGCAGAATAAATTGCAAGGCGAGGAAAAGTCCGCCCCAGTAACTTTTCGCCATAAGCAAAGAGCCGATAAAAATCAGCAGAGAGGCAAAAAGACTGAAAAGCGGATAAAGGGGCTTTTTTACCTGAAAGAAATCTGTCATTGCTTCAAGACACCAGCTTTCAAAAGTTCATTAGAAACTTTTATTCCCAAAAGAGAACCGAGGGAACCGACCAGCACCGAGCCGAGAATAAAGACAATCGAAAGGACTTTGAATCCGCTGGCAAAGAATAAGTCCCACATTTCCTGAGAGAATAGCCGGTAATATAAAAGATTGAAAGGCATGGTCGCAGGAATAATAAGCGCGCTGGCAATAAAAACCGGCAGAAGGGAATTTTTATAATTCCTGAAAAGAAGAACTACGATACATTCAAGCAAAAGAGCAGTAAGCACGCTTGAAATGAACATGACTGGAGCCATGAAAAGTTCGAAAAGCCCCGTAAAAAGCCCGAAAATAAAAAGTGTTCCGACTTTACGCACTTTCATAAGAGCGATTGACGAAAAAAAAGCGAACTGAAAAGCCGTCACCAGCTGGGCAAGCCCGTAAATGTAAATATGAGCCACTATTGCCATGACCGACGCCGTACAAAGGGCAACCGCCGAAAGCAGAGCCATAAAAACGATGTCCTTCACTTTGAAAGGCTCAAAAATTTTCTTTTCCATAAAAAACTCCTTTTTATTTCAATGAATAATCCATCACAAATGTAAGACTGAGCGACTTCATACCGGCAGGCATTTTTTTGAAGGGAGAGGCTTTTTTTATGGCCATGAGGCAGGCTTCATTCAAAATGTCGCTATTACAAGCCTCCACAATCTCACAGGCAGAGACCGAGCCGTCATTCTCAATCACCAGCCTGACACGCACTTTTCCTTCAATTCCTTTTGAGCGAGCCGAATAAGGATAAGTCTTCTTTGAGGCAATCCGGGATAGAGCGTATGACTTGTAATTTGCCGTGGATTTCTGAACCTCTTCCGAGAGCTGAGAATTTTCAAGTCCATCCAGATTATCAGCATTCTCGCCATTCTCCGGATTTTCCTCTTCTTGCCCCAGATTTTCCTCGTTTTCCTCAATTTCTTGAGACTCTTCTTCCTTTGGAGGCTCATTTTCCTTTTCTTTGGGAATAGACGGAATATTATCATTCTTTGGCACGACAGGATTAACCGTTTTTTTTTCCACCGCCTTAATCTTCTTTTTTTGCCTTACAGTCACCAGAGAAACCGCATTTTCTGCAAAATTCTCGCTGACTTCCGCGCTCACATGAAAATCCCAGACAGGAAGTGCAAGCACAAAAAGAACAAGGGCAATCGTAAAGACTGCCGAGAAAATCCAGCGGTTTCTTCCACAACACAGGTCATTCAAGATTCTCATGAACGATTCCTATGCGGCTGATTCCCGCGTTCTGAATTTTTGACAGTACCTGAACGACCTGCTCAAAATCCACAGTCCTCTCACATTCAAGGGAAAGGGCAAGCTTTGGATTTTGGGCGAACATTTCTTCGAGCAAAGCCTGCAAGTCCTCCATTGAGACGATTTTCCCGTCAAGCTCCATTTTTTCGGCATTCACGGCAAGCACTTTCGTGTCGTCATTCTCCGTATTTTCTTCCGTTTCCTCGCTTTTCGGCAAATCAAGGGGAATCGAAGCCTTTTTGAACTGGGTGGAGACCATGAAGAAAATCAGAAGAATGAAAATCACATCAATCAGGGAAGTGATATTTATGCTCAGCTCCTCTTCATTTTGATGCAAAAAATCAAGGCTATGCATTTTCGCCCCGCTCTGAGCTTGATTCGGATTCAGCGTCATAAAGGCTCATGGCCAAAAGCCTTTTTTCGATGATTCGCTTGAATGTGCGGTAACAAAGAAGAGCCGGAATCGAAATAATCATGCCGAAGGCTGTCGTGAGCATGGCTTCCCAAATTCCTCCCGACAAATCAGAGATATTCACATTCGCTCCTGCCTTTGAAAGCTGGGAAAAGGAACCGATAAGACCAGTGACTGTTCCCAAAAGCCCCAGGGAAGGAGAAACCGATGCGATGAAATTCAAAAACCACAAGCCCCGGTTCATTTCGTAATACAAAATCGAACATTCGGAATGAAAGACTTTCATCCTCTTCTGCGGATCAAGCTCTCCTTTTTGAGCCATTTTTTCTTTAAGCCGGGCAATCACATCCCGCTTCGTTCCCCGCCGAGTCTGGAAAAAGTAAATCGAGCGTTCAAGACACTGGCAGAAGCAAAAGCAGAGGAGAGCGCAAAGCACCCAGTTTATCGGCCCGCCGAGATTTATAAATTGAACTAGTTTCATGATAGCCTCCCTGACTCAATTTTATAGATTTTGTCGCAAACTTCCAGCGTGCTTTCCCTGTGGGAAACAAGAAGCACAGTTTTTTTGCTCCGCTCAGCCTTTGCCGAATCCAAGATGATTTTTTCGTTGTAGCTGTCTAAATTGCTTGTTGGCTCATCCAAAAGCAAGAATTCCCCGTCATGCAAAAAAGCACGGGCAAGGGAAAGCCTCTGTCTCTCTCCGCCAGAAAAATTCTCCCCCAGCTCGCCAACCTGTGTATCATAGCCATTGGGAAGGGAAATAATGAAATCATGAATGGCCGCCCGCTTGCAGGAATCAATAATTTCCTCACGGCTGGCATTCAAGCGGGCGATTCGGATATTGTTCTCGATTGTATCGTGGAAAAGTACCGTCTCCTGGGTCACATAGCTTTCAAGACTCCTGAGAGAAGCCGTATTGATTTTGTCAATTTCCTTTTCAGAAATTTTGATTGAGCCGGAATCAGCCTTCCAGAAGCGCATGAGCAGCTTTAAAATCGTTGACTTTCCGCTGCCGCTCTTTCCTTGAAGCCCGATAATCTGATTTTTCGGGAATGAAAGGCTCAGGTTCCGCAAAATCGCTTCTTTATCGTAGGCGAAATTCAAATTACTGATTTGCCCTCCCTTAAAGTGACTAATATCCGATTCATTCTCAACCGTCTCTGCGAGGGGGCTTTCGTCCAGGAGAGAGAGCACTCGTTTTCCCGCAGCCACGGTCTGAGAAAGTGAGCTTCCCAGCCGAGCGACAGCCACAACCGGGCCAAAGGAACTGAAAAGAGCAGCCACAGAAATCAAAAGCCCGTCGAAAGAGATTGAGCCATGCCGGTAAAGATAAATCGCCGTAAAGAGCATCGCCATATCGCAAAGAAGAAGAAGGGCGTCTATCAAAGCTGCCGTTATTCCCTCGTTTCGGGAAAGATTCTTCTGGCTTTTTGAAAGTTCCTCGCTTTTTTCAAGCAAAAGAGCCCTTTTTTTCGAGCCATTTCCATACAAAATCGTCTGCCGCAGTCCGCGGAGAGAATCAAGGAGAAAGGAATTCATACATGCAAAAAGTTCCCTGTGCTTTTCCCCTGCCGAAATCGAAATTTTCTGAATCACAAAAGGAGTGAAGGCAGCCAGAAGAATAAAGGAAATCAGCGCCACAAGGGCAAGTGCAAAATGATAGTGAGCCAGGAAAATAAGGACGCCCCCGCTGACCAGAATAGCTATGCAGACAGGAGAGACAGTATGGGCGTAAAAAAGCTCCAGAAGCTCAATGTCACTGGTAAGCAGGGAAATCAGATTTCCCTTTTCCTTTCCATCCAGTTTTGCAGGCCCAAGAGAACGCAGCTTGTCAAAAACAATGTTTCTGATTCGTGCCAGAAGAGTAAAAGCGATAAAATGATTGCAGTATTGCTCTGCATAATGAAGGATTCCGCGGCCCAGCCCCACAAGAACGAGAAATTTAACCGGAAGCGTTTTTGTAAGGGCAAGCACGCCGACGACAGGAATTCCAATGGCGCAGAAAAAGCCCAGGGTTCCGAAAAGAACCGCCAGCGTCATAACCGGGAAAAGAGGCGCAATCAAGCGTGAAAGTCTCAGTAATGTTCTCATTTTTCGTCTCCAGTAAAAACCATTCCGTCCTCAAAGAAATATATTTTGTCCGCTCCCTCACAATTTTCCTTACGGTGGCTTATCATCACTATAGTTTTTTTGCCTTTGAGAGAATGAATCAAATCCAGAATGGCTTTTTCGCTTTCCACATCGATATTGCTGGTCGCTTCGTCAAAAATGTAAACGGCCGTGTCACGGAGAAGGGCGCGGGCAATAGAAATCCGTTGTTTTTGTCCGCCAGAAAGATTCTCACCTCCTTCATGAAGCGACATGGAAAGCCCGCCATTCTCCCTCACAAAATCGGCCAGCTTCACTTTCTCAAGAGTCTGCCAGACTTCCTGCTCACTGGCATTTTCCTTTCCTTCCCTAAGACAGTCTCCAAGGCTTCCCGCAAAGATCCAGTCCCTGTGAGAAATATAAGTCACGAAGGAATACAAACTTTTTCTGGAGATTTCTTTTGCCTCAATCCCCTGAATTTTAATGGAACCACTGTAGGAGCCGTAGATTCCCGAAAAGATTTTGGCAAGGGTAGATTTTCCGCTGCCGCTTTTACCCACAAAGGCTGTAAAACTTCCCCTTTCAATGTCAATCGTGCAATCTTTAAGGGCGACTCGCTCCCCGAAGTTGCATGAAAGATTCTTACTGGAAAAAATGTTTTTATCATCAGGCTGAGAGGGAATTTCCTCTTTTCCATAAGAGCTTTCCTCACTGTCTAAAAGCTCAAAAATCGTCTTGCTTGCCGTAACTCCGTTCATGGCCGTGTGAAATGCCGAGCCCAGCCTTCTCAGGGGAATAAAAAAATCCGCAGAGAGCAAAATGCAGACAAAAGCCCTGTCGAAAGAAAGCTGCCCCGAATAAAAGGCAGAAAGCGCGCAAATGATTCCCAGAGCCACTCCACCATAGGCCACCACATCCATAATGATGATTGAGTTAAGCTGCATGGAAAGCACTTTCATCGTCACGCGGCGGAAAGTTTCGGCTTCCTTTGCCATCTGCTTTGCCTTAAATCCGTCTGCCTGATAAATCTGGAGCGTCGTCAATCCCTGCAAATTTTCCAGAAAATTGTCCGCAAGATTCGCGTATTGAGCCCAGTATTTTCCTAGGATTTTCTTTGCAATTCCCTGAACGACAGCCATTGAAAGAGGAATAAGGGGAACGCAGGCCAAAAGGACGAGCGCCATTCTTAAGTTCAGTAAAGAAATCACAGTGAAAGTAAAAAGAGCGGCAATCATACTGTAATAAAATTGCGGCAAAAAGGCGCTGAACCAAGTCTCAATCTGCTCCACGCCATCCGTAGCCGTCTGAATCACCTTTGCCGTAGCAGAATTTTCAAGATAATCAGAGCCCAGCCTTAGCAATTTCTCATAGATTCGGCTTCGCAGCGTGATTTTTACCTTTGAAGAAGAACGGAAAGAAGTATATGAAGAAAGAAGATTTACGAAAAGAGAGGCAAGCAGGCATAAGGCAATCAAGAAAAAAGGAATCAAAAAAGACTCTCCCTTTTTAACGGCACGGAGTATAAAAGCAGTCGCAAAGATAAAAGTCGTATTTGAAACCAAAGAAAGGAAACGCAATGCAACCGTCAGAAAAACGAATTTTTTGGCTTCGGGAACAAAATTCACCAGCCTTTTATCTATCATCATAAAAAAACACCCACCAAAGATTTGAATATGCTAACATAGATTAGTGGGGTAAAACTGTCAAGGAAATATTTCCTTATTGCAAATTTTTTGCAATAAAACCAATCCGTGTCACACTCTTAAATCTTACGCAATGTTTCAATGGGCTTTTCTTTGCCGGCCTTGAGGGCAGGAATCAAGCTGACCAAAAGGGAAAGGACTATGGTTCCCAAGGCAATCAAGAGTATTTTCGGCAAGGGAATCACAATTGAAAAATTCTGCAAGTAAAAAGCTTCGTCCAGAAGATGCACTGGAACAAAATCAGAGAGATTTCCGCTTGAAACAAATGATATGACTTTGGCGGCGCAGTTTACAATAAATTCGATTCCGGCCATAATCTGACTGAAATGAAGGGAGCAGAAAAGACCCAGAGGCAGACCGAAGAGCACTCCCAGGGCGCCTGTCACTGTTCCAGTGATGATGAATGACAGGGCTATTCCGTTGGAACTTCCACCCAGACTTTTAAGAATGGAAATTTCTTTTTTACGTTCCATGACCAGCATGACCAGGGCGCTTGAAATATTCACGGAAGCCACAAGAACAATCAGCATCATAATGAAAATCAGCATAATCTGGGTTGAGGCAAAATTTTCGTATTGGGCACCGTTCAAATCGTTCCAGCGGTAAAGACGCCCGGCCGATGACAGGAAGGAAGAAAGACTTCTGTATGTTTTTTCAAGATTCATAGAAAAAGCATCCTCAGTCTCGATTCCGAAAAGGGCCGTGCCGGAAGAAAGAGAGACGAGATTAAAGCCGTTTTCAAGGGAGACAAAAAGCCAGAGGGAATCAAGCTCCTGATAGCCTGACGAGACGATTCCGCTCACTTTAAGAGGCGTGATTTTAGGCATCATTTTTCCGGCCGAATTTTCTTTTGTGGTAATCAACCGTACGGTTCCGCCAGCCTTT
Organism: Treponema sp.; assembly: GCA_017469785.1. Lineage (GTDB taxonomy): Bacteria > Spirochaetota > Spirochaetia > Treponematales > Treponemataceae > Treponema_D. The sequence goes on along the minus strand of JAFUFU010000062.1, from coordinate 7,396 downwards.
ACCCCCAAGTCGGAAGCAAGTTTTTTCCCTAGAACGCAGGAGTTTCTCCCCGATAAATCCGTTGTGCCTTCAAGGATTTCAAAAAGAGAGGCAAAAGCAGGATTTTTCTCGAAAACATCGCTTTCCACAGCCCGGATTGAAGCTCCGAAGCGGCCTTTTGAGGAAGAAGCAAGTCCTATTCCCTGCAGCTCCGGGTAAACAGCTTTGACAGCCGGGTCGTATTTTTTCATCACATCAGCTAGAATCCGCATGTTCTCAGCATTTTCAGAGTATTCGGAGTTCGGATAAAGGACAAGCTGCAAATGAGATGAGGCAAGACCTATCATGCGCTCGGTGATTCCCTTAATCATGCCGTCTGACACCGTAAGCACCATGATAAGGGGCACGAGACTGATTCCAATGCACACGAACGCTCCGAAGAGACTCCGCCGGGCATTTGATTTTTTGCCGGTCCGGGGAAACAAAAATCTAGAAGCAATCAAAAGCGATGAAGAAAATGTCATGCCAATCCCCTATATGCTTACGGCTTCAAGGCGCGCGTTTTTTATTGAATAACAGATATCGCCCTTTTTCGCGAGTTTCGTATCGTGAGTAACCAAAAGCAGAGTTTTCTTGTATTTATCTACCACAGAGAAAAGCAGGTCTCCAATCATGGAAGCATTCTGAGGATCAAGGTTTCCCGTCGGCTCGTCCGCAAGGATAAGCTGAGGGTCGTTCATGAGGGAGCGGGCCACGGCAACCCTCTGTCTCTCACCGCCTGAAAGCTGGCTGGGAAGATGATGCATTCGTTTCTCAAGCCCCACATCGCGCAAAAGCTGGCTTGCCTTTTCAACTGCCTCTTTTTTGGGGAGTCCGGCCATAATGGAAGGAAGATAGGCATTCTCAAGGGCCGTAAAATCTTTCAGGAGATAGTGAAACTGAAAAATAAGCCCGAGAAAACGAGAGCGATATTTTGAAAGCATCTTTTCATCAAGATGAGAAAGGTCATATTCACCGCAGACAACAGAACCGCTGGTTGCGTTGTCCAGACCGCCGATGATATTGAGGAAAGTGCTCTTACCGCTGCCACTCTCGCCGACAATCGTGATTTTAGAGCCTTCCTCGATTTCCAGATTCAAATCTTTCAGAATCGTCAGGGTCTCACTGTCAGTTTTGTATGTTTTTTCCAGGGATTTTACGTTTACAATAATCTCACTCATCTCTCATCACCTCAACGACTGTCATTTTCAGGATTCCACGGCTGGCTAAAAAAGCCGCAAGCAGTGAAGAACATATACCGAACAATGTAATCATTACGACTTCATGCAGGATAATTTTTGGGGGAATAGTCGCATACAGAAGGAACATCGGATTTTCCCTCACGAACTCTCCGTTGGCTGGATTCAGCAGCATGGCGGAAAACAAAGTCGCATAGTAGGAAAGCTTGGAAAGCAGAATAAATACACTTTCCATATTTATGGAAAGAAACAAGCCCAGAGCCGCACCGGGAACAGCACCAGCCACGCCTGTCAAGAAGCCCTGCATAACAAAAATCGACTGTATCGCAGAGGGGCGGCCACCGAAAGCCGTAAGCACGCTGATTTCTTCCCTGCGCTCATAAACCATCCTGCGCATTCCATTGAAAATATTGATTGCCACGACAACAAAAATCAGGAAAACAAGAACCATGAGCATATTTTTTTCGACCTGCAAGGCACCGAAGAATGAACGGTTGAACATTTTCCAGGACTCGGCTTTTAAGGATGGGAATTTCGACGCGATTCGTGCTATTTCCTTTCCATCCTGCTCAATATCGGTAAGCTTGATTCCATATATGCATTTTGCGCTTTTTCCGAAATATTTTTTGCCGTCGGAGTCACTTATGAATGCAAAAGCAGAATTTATGTCTGCATATCCGGTATGAAAGATTCCTGTGACCTTGAAGATTCGGTCGGAAGAGAACAAATCCACGTCAGAGCCGCCAGAAAGCGCGTATAGATTGATTTCGCTTCCAAGCCGGGCACCTGTTTTTCTGGAAAGGTCAGAACCGATGACGATTGAGTTTTCTTCTGAAATATCAAAACTTCCGGCAATCATCGTTACCTGAGCCTTGAAACCGGCATCCAGCTCGCAGACTTCAGGCGGAAGGGCTTTTATCATGGCGGCGGCTTCTTTGCCTGTTTTTCCGACCACAAGACTCTCAGCCTCATAGAATGGCGTAAAGGATTTTATGAGTTTCTCCTCGGAACAGAATTCTTCGAATTTATCGGCAGGAACGGCAGAATCAGGGCCAGCCCCCTCAACACGGATATGATAAGAACTGACTTCCATAATGACATCAATGAAACTGTGCTGAAAGCCGTTCATTACGCTTATGACAGTTATGAGAGTCATTACGCCGAAACAGATTCCAAGGGAAGCAAGTGTCGAAGTGACAGCAGAGCCGCCCTTCCGGTCAACTTTCGCAAAGCGTCGCGATACAAAGAAAATCCATGGCAGCGATGTTTTTTTTATGTCAAAAAGTCCAGAAAAGGGATTCTTAATAGTCAAAATTCCGCCTCCTCTGCTCAACATTATTCATATAGATTATCTCCGTTTTCTTGCTTCCGCCCTCATAAAGAAGTTTGACAGAAAATCCGCCTTCAAAATAAAGGGTTTCTGAATAGGAATCAGGTCCAGTATACTTCCGCTCAAGGTGCAATTCACCATTCTCGTAGAACTTTTGATTGGGTTTGCCATCGTTTTCCTCGGTGACATCCGAATAATCATATTCATTTCTGACAGTCCGATTTTCGACGATGCGCTTTCCGAATGAATTGAGCCTGTAAGTCCAAAAAGAGGTTTCTTCCTCAATCACGCGGCCTTCAGCATCATACCTTTTTGAAGTGCTTTTGTCATTGAGAAGAAGTGTTTTCCCCGGATTTTCAGTACTTTTTCCTTTTTTCTCATTTTTGGAGATTTTTGCAGAATCCTCTTCATAGTGACTTTCAAGCTGCGAGATAATCCGTCCGCTTTCATCGTAGTGATTTTCAACCCGCTTCTTTTCAGAAATCATCTCCTCCACTGATGACACCGGCAAAGTACTCTCCCCCGAATAGGAATATTCAATAGATTTTTCAAGATTCATTTTTTTTGCAGTCGATGCCATTTTCAGCATTTCCGTTTTTGAAAGCCGGTACAAAGAGTCAAAATATTTTCTGGTCAGCTTGCCGCCATAATAATTCACGAGAACAGTGTCATCACCTTCCTTCCATACGGCAAATTGCTCGCCGTCATAGGAGAAACGCCTGAGAGAGCCGTCCTTTCTGCTGTAAGAAAATTCCAGGGGCAATTCTTCTGTTTTTTTTGCCTCTTCAAGACCGTCAATTCCCCTTCCGTCATTATTCTCAAGCATTTCAAGGATTCTGGAGCCATCGTTTATGTCAAGCTGACTTGAATCCGAATACTTCGCATCCGCGCTCATGGATAAAAGCAGATAGTCAATCCAGTCATAGCCGTTTTCTGAAATCTCATCCTCCGGGCCCGGCAAAAGAGAATAAAAATCTTCCGAGGATACACACCCGTCGATAAGTCCCAGTTTATCAGGATTATAATACTCATAAAGATAGACAGGCCTGTGCAGAACCGAAGAAATCCTGTGCCTCGACATTATGCGGGATGATATCTGAGATATTGAAGCGGGAGCATCGGCCCCTGGCGCCATGGAAACGATATTAAGGCGAGTCATCTCAAATGCCCTCAAGCGTAGGTAATCAAGGGCATTCTGCTCCGATACAGAGACAGCAGGTGCAGAACAGGCAAAAGCCGGAATGAGTAAAAACAAGGCTGAAAAACATTTGTGTATGAAAGCCACGGACTATCCTAAAAATTCCTCGACGTATTTCTCGCTGTCAAAAGCCTGGATATTTTCGTATTTTTCACCGGTACATACAAATGCCACTGGAAGCGAAAGCTGCTTTCCGATTGTAAAGGCACAACCACCGCGGGCCGTAGAATCGTATTTTGTAATCACGATTGCATCTAAGCCTACAGACTCTGAAAAAACCTCAGCCTGCCGGAGCGCATTCTGTCCGGTAGTTCCGTCAATCACCAGCAGTTTTTTAAAGCAGCCGGCATCAGCCTTTTGAGCGGCAATTCTGTCGATTTTCTGAAGCTCCCTCACCAGATTTTCTTTATTATGCAGACGACCGGCCGTATCAGCTATGATAAGACCACCGCCGCCAGAACGGGCAGACTGAGCCGCGTCAAAAACAACTGCGCTGGGGTCGCTTCCATGCTGGTGAGAGATTACCCGGATGCCCAGACGCTCACCGTGCATCTCAAGCTGTTCTTCGGCCGCCGCACGGAAAGTATCGCTGGCAGCCATGATTACGCTTTCCCCTCTTTCCTTATATAGTTTTGCGATTTTTGCGGCGGTCGTTGTTTTTCCGACCCCATTCACACCGAGAAGCATGTAAATGTTCACCTTGCCCTTTTCGGGTACAAATTCGCAGCTTTTTACATAGGATGAGAGAATACGCTTCAATTCTGATTTTATCTCGCCCTCGTCAGAGATTTTTTTCTCTCGGCAAATATGCTCAAGTTCTTCCGTAAGCTCGTATGCCATTTTTGCGCCAATGTCTCCCTCTACAAGGGCATCCGTCAAATCGTCAAAAAACTCCGCATCGATTTTTTTCGAGCCGAAAAGATTCTTGAACGCCTGCGCAAAAGAAAGTCTAGCCATAATATCCTCACTTTTATTGAACGAAGGTTTCGTCCGTTTCAATTATTTTTTCCGTATAAGATTCGTCATCGCTTGTTTCCGGATTTTCAATATCAGAATCTCCGGGAACAAAAGTCTCAAACGTGAATTTTGTCTTTTTGTCGATTTTTGCATTTGCAGGAAGAACCCGGTCAGCGGCCCAAAGATACCGAACCAGCTCAATTCCTGCCCACACCCCAAAAACCGACGTTATTCCCAGCGCAATATTGGCCTGACTCTGCAAAGACAGCAGCTTGTCCTTGTCCCCGAGTCCCTGCATATAGGCGTTATTTTCTGAAGTGAATTCTCCCAGGGTATAGAACGTGAACGGCAAGGAACAAATCAATGCCGTATAAGCCGTGTACATCCAGCGTCTCCGTTTGTCAATGTTTGAGGCCCGGTCAAAAGGCTTTACGTTCACCACGAGATTCGCTCCGTCAAAAGCAGAATTTTCATCAATCTTAAAGAAAGCGATATTGCTTGAGTCAGAATCGTCCTCATTCACTTTGGGAACCGAAAAAACGCCGAGAACATTTTTACCGTTCACTTTCAGCTCGGCAAAAGGAGCTTCCTCCGTCACAGGATTCTGCAGGAGACCGTAGGTATGGAAAACACCATCACGATATTTTTTCAGATGGATGTGGGCGAGCCCCTGCACTCTGGGCGCCAGATTTGCATGGATGAAGAAATGACTGTCATTCGTAAAAGAATAGGAAAAAGCCAAAGGCTCATATCCCGCGACCTCGATATTTATGTGATGGATTCCCGATTCATCAATGATTTTATTCTCAAAAGTTCCGTCAGTTTTTGTAAGGGGAAAAACAACGCCGTCCACGGTGATTTTTGCAAGAGGAGCGGCTTCCCGTGGCTCAATCTCAAATTCAAGAAGAACAGGCAGAGCGTTCGCGATTTTTGAATCAAGATTTCGGGCAATCAAATTGGCCAGAGGCATCAAATCGCTCAAAAGGCCGACCTCAGTGACCGTTCCAAGAATCTGGCCGCCCGGGTAAATACGGAGATTGACAGTAACTGAACAGTAATCACCATAACAGGTAATTTCGCCTGTGATAAGGCCGTTGATTTTTCCGTTGAGAACCTCCTGCTCGAAAGCCCAGGATGAAAAACCTGCTTCAAGGGCATTTTCGGAAGGCTGAAACAGAGCGGTGGCATCGTTTTTATAGAGGACAATGTCTTCCGTAATAACTTTGTCCTGAGCGTCCCGGCGAAAAAACTGAAAAGGAAGCCTGAGGGGGAAAAACATATCATCGTTTTTTCCGGCAGATTTTTCCTTGCCATCAGCGATTTCTTTTTCATGTTCGATTTTCGGCAAGTACTCAGACTTGATTTTCTGGACATTCTCAAGGTTCTCATCAATCTGAATCTCTATGTCCCGGATTTTCTCCATCTGCTCACGAATCGCCTTTTCCAATGCCTTAGGCTTTGTCTTCGTGAGAATCAGGGAATCTCTTGTTTTGTATTCTTTTGAAAGCTGCAAAAAAAGGGTGAGCCGAGCCGTTTGAAGCTCTTTAAGTTTTCGGTCCAGTTCTTCGGCCGCAGGTATGGTACGCATCTCGCTGTTGGAGAACTGCTCAATGATAAGCTGGGGAAGAATTTTGGCGGCAAGGGCAGAACTTTCCTGACGTTTTTGAATCTGCTTGAAAGAAAACTCCATCACCCCCAGCGTCCAATTGTCAGAAAAGGCACAAAAAGCGAGAAAAGTGAAAATCAGAGCGAAAAGAACTTTCTTCATTTTAAAATTTATCCACAGATATGCAAAGATTTCCGCAGATTTTTCATTTTTAACTTCCTCACAGAGCCGGGGAGCACACAGAGAGTATTTTTTTCTCGTTGTCCCCCCTTTCCACCAACAAAAGTTCTCCGTGAACCCTGTGGTCTCTGCGAGAGATTTTACAAATCCTCATCTTCATCGTCGCCGCCAACGGGGAGACCTTTCCACTGGGCCTGGAGGAAAGAATCGATGAATTGGTCGATATCTCCGTCCATTACTGCCTGAATGTCGCCCACGCTGAATTTGGTGCGGTGGTCTTTTACCATTGTATATGGCTGGAATACATAGGAACGAATCTGGTTTCCCCAGGAAATGTCCTTTTTTTCAGCGCCGAATTTTGCAGTTTCCTTTGCCCTCTCCTCCTCATAATGAGCGTAGAGTTTTGCCCTGAGGAGGTTCATACAAGTGGCCCGGTTCATAATCTGGCTTCGCTCGCTGTCACACTGTACGACAATGCCGGTCGGAATATGGGTGAATCGGACGGCAGAGTCGGTTTTGTTTACGTGCTGGCCGCCCTTTCCGCCTGAGCGGTAGGTATCGACACGCAAATCTTCCGGCCGGATATCCACTTTGATGGTGTCGTCAAGAATTGGGAAAATGAAGACCGAGCTGAAGGATGTGTGCCTTCGCGCGTTAGCGTCAAATGGGCTGATACGCACCAAGCGGTGAACGCCGGCCTCGCCCTTTAAATGACCGTAAACATAATCACCTGTAATCTGAATCGTAGTGCTCTTGATTCCGCCCTCGTCTTCCTGAAGGTCAACGGTTTCCATTTTGTAGCCGTGGCGCTCTGCCCAGCGGATGTACATTCTCGAAAGCATATAGGCCCAGTCACAGGCCTCGGTTCCGCCGGCTCCCGCGTGAATCGTAAGGAAGCAGCCGTTTTT
>JAFUFU010000061.1 GCA_017469785.1 Treponema sp. | reverse complement strand
TCTCTCACCGCCTGAAAGCTTCGCTCCGTTCTCGCCGATTTTTGTGCCGTAGCCGTCGGGGAGTCGCGAGACAAAATCGTCGCAATTGGCAGCCTTTGCCGCCTGAATGACTTCCTCATCACTGGCACCGTGCTTTCCAAGCCTGATGTTTTCCATCACCGTGTCGTCAAAGAGAACCACATCCTGAAAGACCATTGCATAATCCGTGAGGAGAGTTTCAGGCTCAACGGTAGAAATATCGATTCCGCCCACCTTGATTTTTCCCGCCGTCGCATCCCAGAGCCGGGCCGCAAGCCGGGCGCAGGTGCTTTTTCCGCTTCCGCTGGGGCCTACAAGGGCTGTGACTTCCCCCTCTTTCGCGGTAAAAGTCACGCCGTCAAGAACTTTTCCGTCATCATAGGAAAAAGAAACATTCTCAAAAACAATGTCGTGTCCATTCGGCTTGAATTCTTCACTTCCTGACGCTGATTTCGCGTCCTGGATTTCCATGAGCCGCTCTGCAGAAACTTCCGACAAAAAGACTTCCGCAATCAAGGCGAGGCTCTGGTCAAAGGGCGCGTAGATTCTCGTAATCACCAGAAGGAACATGAAAAGGGTCATAAAATCGATTCCGCCAGAAAGAATAAGGGTCGCTCCCGTAAGAATCGTAGTGGCCACCCCCAGACGCATGATGACGCTAGCCGCATTCACGAAGATTCCTGTAGCAAGTTCCCCGTGAATAAGGGATTTTTCCTGCAAGTCGATTTTTCTGTCCAGTTCCGAAAGGTATTTCTCTTCCTGATTCGTCGCATGGATTTCACGGATGTTTTCGATTGTCTCCTGCATTCCGTCCGAAACCACAAGACTGGCCTTTTTCGCGTCTGCCGCGTTTTTCTCTGCCATCTTCCGGCTTGCGAACAGAAGAGCGAAAGCCACGGGAACTCCCCAGAGACAGGCAAGGGCAAGCCGCCAGCCGTAAAAAGCAAGCATAAGGGCGATAATGACCGTGGAAATATAGGAGCCGTACATGTAGCCCAAGACATGAGACCAGACATGTTCCATGCGGTTCACATCGCTCATAATCGTCTCAGTCAAATCCGCGAGGTCCCGCTTTCCAAAAAACGAAAGGGGAAGCTGCCTGAGCCGCTCCGCAAGGGAAATCCGCATGTGTTTAACTTCGCCATAGACAAGGCCGTAAGTCGAGCGGTACTGCTGCAAGTGGGTCACAAGAGAAAGAATAACGAATCCCGCCACCGCCGAAAGAAAAATCCATGCAGGGGGCAAGTTCTCTCCCTCCGTGCGGCTTTTCATGAAGGCTTCCATCAAAAAATACAGGATTCCCATGCCTCCCATCACCACGAGATTCACGATGACAGTCCAGACCGTGCCTTTTTTTGTGTTTGAAACACCCTTGTCTGAAAGGGCGTATTTTCGCTTGAAGTTTTTGGTGAACATTATCTTTCCTCCCCTTTTGAAATCTTCCATTCCGCGGCCTTGTTGTAGTCGGCCCACATCTTCGCGTAGAGTCCGCCTGCCTTTTTAAGCTCTTCATGAGTGCCGCTCTCAGAAATCCGTCCGCCAGAGAGCACTATGATTTTGTCCGCGCCAGTGACGGTGGAAAGCCGGTGGGCAATCATAATCACGGTTTTGCCTTTGCAGAGGCGATGAAGGGCCGCATGAACCAGGGATTCGTTTTCCGGGTCAGCGAAAGCGGTGGCCTCGTCAAGAAGGACAATGGGCGCGTCTTTGAGGATTGAGCGGGCAAGGGCGATTCTCTGCTGTTCTCCGCCAGAAAAATAAGTTCCTTTGCTTCCAATCTGAGTGTCGATTCCGTCGGGAAGTTTTTCGATGATGTCGTCGCACTGGGCTTCGTGGAGAGCCGAGAGGACTTCATCCCGGCTTGCGCTTGGGCGGGCTGCGCGGACATTCTCCAGAATCGATGTCTTAAAAAGCCTCGTGTTCTGGAAGACGAATGCGATTTTTTCCATCAGGACTTTTTGCGGAATGTCCTTCACATTCACGCCGCCGATTTTCACTTCTCCCTCGTCCACATCCCAAAAGCGGGGAATCAAACTTGCCGCCGTAGTCTTTCCGCCGCCGCTTGGCCCCACAAGAGCCAGAGTCTCTCCGCTTTCCGCCGTAAAAGAAACATCGCTCAAGGCAGGGATTTTCGCTCCGTCGTAGGTGAAAGTGACAGAATTGAATTCAACCTTGTTTCCGTCGGGGATTTTCGGATTTTCGCTCTGACTGAGAACAGGAGCCGTCATCACCGTGTCGATTCGCTTTATGGCTGTCTGGGCAAGGAGAGTTCCGCTTGAAGCGAACATGATTTTTGCAAGGGCTGTAGAAATGATTGCGCTGAAAACTGCATAAAAAGCAAAGTCCGTCACGAACAAGGCGATGTTTCCCTCAGAAAGAGCGCGGGGAGCGAGCAGCAATGCCACCGGCACGAGGAAGATGAAGGCTCCCTCTGTCACGGTAAGATTGACCGACTGGGGAAGGCGGCAAACGCCGTCAGTGTATTCTTCCGCCCGCCTGCTGTAGTTTTCGATTGCGTCCTTGAAAGCCTTGAATGAATAGACTGTCTGCTGGAAAACCTTGACCACTGGAATCAAGCGCACATATTCAGTTCCGGCCTTTGCCATCTCGTCCTGCGCCCCCTGGTAAATGGTCATGAGTTTTGCGTTTTTTCCGCCCATCATCGTACAGAGCATGGCGATGGAAATGACCACCGCAAAGAGGCAGGCGCTTCCCATCCGCCAGTCGAAAAGGAACATGAGAATAAGCATGGCGATGAACATGGCGGCCGTTCCCACGATGTCGGCAAGATTGTGGGCGAGAAGGGTTTCCGTTTCCGAGGCGGCATTGTCCAGCCTGTTCCGCAAAAGTCCTGAGCCGTTAGAGTCAAAAAAGCCTAGGGAAGTTTTCATCAGATGGGCCATGCCCTGCTTTCTGATGTTCGATGCCGTCTTGAAGGCCGCAAGGTGAGTGCACATGAGAGCCGCAAAGTAGACAAGGATTCCGCCGGTGGCAAAGGCGAAGGCAATCCAGCCGTAGCGCGCGATATTTGCGGCATCGGAAAAATGCGGGGCTGCAAGAATCAAATCTTTCAGCACGAGATAAACGCACAAATAGGGAACCATGCCGCAGATTTGCGCCACCGCCGAAAGAAAAAGCCCAACGAATGTGAGCGACCGATAAGCCCCCGCAAAGTCCAAGAGACGACTAAGGGGAGATTTTTGTTTTTCTAGCATAAAGCACTCCTGTGTTATTTGTTACCTTACGCTAACAGTATATATAACATTGTTATATTTATCAAGATAGGAAACTGCTTTTTTAGAATCGGACTTGCGGTTCATTATATTGCACAGAACGTGCTTGTAGGAGTTGGGCTGGCATTTGAACTATTGGAAAAACTCAGCCCAGAGGAAAAAACGAACTTCTTGAAAAGCTTGTAGGCATGAGCAAAGGCGAAAAGCAGAGCAAAGAAGAGTATCTGACGGAAAAACGCTTTGCAGACGGAGTAAAATGCCCGCACTGCAACGGCAGCCATATTCAGAGGAACGGGAAAGCCCGCGGATACCAGCAATATATCTGCGTGACTGCAGGAAATACTTTTCCGTCACGACAAACACGATAATATTCTGCACGAAGCTGCCGCTTGAGAAGTGGAAGAAATACATCGAGTGCATGATGGCGAACCTCTCAATCAGAAAATGTGCCGAAATCTGCGGAATAAACAGGAACACGGCTTTTCTCTGGAGGCACAAGATTCTTGACGCCCTTCAGAATATGGCTGAAAGCGTGCCCCTGAGCGGCATAGTCGAGGGGGGGGGACGAGACTTTTTTTCCGCTTTCGTACAAGGGGAGCCACGCATTACCAGAAGGAAGAGAAGCCGCGCACCCAAGAACTCGCAAGGCGAAAAACCTTGCAAGACAAGTTTTTTGTTATCAGTTTTTTTATAGACTAATTTTCTTTGGTTCTTAAAGAGGCATTATGGGCGGCTTCTCTAACAAGGTCGGCGGTGAACAGGGCGTAGAACGCTTCGGCATCATACTCGTCGTTCTCCAGTGGAACGGAATCGCTGCCTGTTGCCCTGCCGATATAAGAGTAAGACCAGATGTCGAATTCATCTTCAGCTTTTTTTGCTTCCTGTGGGCTTTCATAACCTTTGACTGCATTGCCATTATCATAGGCGTATGGAAGTGAGAGATTCAATCCGTCCTTGTCCATTATCTGAACTTTAACGCATACAAGCGGATGAATCTTTCCTTTCTTACCTTTGTCTACTTTTATGAATCCTCCAAGATGTTCGTCTGTGACATTTTCTTCATCCTCAAGAATGTAGCTGAAAATGACCGAAATGTAGGCGTATCCGTTCGCACCGAGCTTTTCGCGAAGAACCTTTTCTGTGGAAGCAATCTTTTTTGGTCTTTTCTTTTCATCGTCACCAAGATATTTGAAATCTCCGACGGCTACAGCAGAAGAACTTTTCTCGCTCCTTATGGAAGTATACGCCTTTGTTTCCTTGACTTTTGAAAGCGGAATGAGTTCACTGACCTCTTGGAATTTCGCGAGTTCTTCAAGAACAATCTGCTGTACATCGATTGTTTCCAAAAGTTTGTCGGTGTAAAGATACCAGTCGTCTTTTTTTGAAGCGGCATTTACAAGTTTGCCCAAAAGACCCGTACTTTTGACAGCATCCTGAGTTTTTTTGTACTTGAAAAATGCTAAGTTTTTGTTTGCTGTCATCTCAGAGATTGCGACAGGATTTACAGACTCTGGAGTGATTATATAAGACTTTGGTGCAGATGCACAGCCTGTAAAAACTGATGATATTAATATAACCAGAAAAACTATCAGTCCAAGAGTATTTTGTTTTTTCATAAAAAACTCCTATAATATAAGATATTCACTTTATTCGCTCTGTACGGAAAATTCCTTACCATCGAAAGTGATTGTCCCATTATCATTTACGGTTGCAATTGCAAAGTCGCCGTCATCTGGATAAATGAGAACAAGATTTTTGACAATTAGATAATGTCCACTTACACTTGCATTGTCCGTGTCATTAATGTAATACCAAAAATTACCATAATCGGAAATTTCATTACTAGAAATTTTTATTTTATAAGTGGTGCTGTCTTCTGTGCAGGTATAAGTTGCATCTGCTTGAGTGATTTCTTGATCAGTGCATTTTGTAAAAGTTTCGTCTTCATACTCAAATGTTGCAAATCCATTTTCAGATGTGATGACAATTATTTCATCATCATCAACTTTTACATAAACTTTATTCTTGTTACTTGCATATTGTGTATTTACAAGAGTTTCTGTGCTTTTGTCTATAAACTCAATAGTAGAAACTCCGTTCATTGTTACAATGTAACTGTCGCTCAACCATATACCTTTGAGGTCTGTTCTTTCCTCAAATGTTACGGTAACAGTGACATTTTCCGCGGGCATGGTATAATAAAAATATCCATCACAACCAATATTACCCCATCTTTCTTCTTTACAGGTAAGTTCCTTTCCGCTTGCGGTCTTTACAGAAATATCACCTATCGTGTAGTTAGAATCACTGTCAATGGAAAGGGAGAATTGTCCGCCTTCTGACTGCTCTGGCAGACAATCAACAGTTCCGTGCTCGGTTGCTCCAACTGTAATTTTGTAATAAGTTGTACTTTCTTCATCATCACAACTCATAAATCCTAAGAGTGAAAATGCTGCAAGAGTTGCAGCGAGAAATTTTAATGCTTTTTTCATAAAAATCCTCCTCATTTACTGTCCCGCCGACTTTTTTTTTTGTCGCGCTTAGTCAATTTCATTGCCCAATAGAGAAAAGGCAATCCTTTCGATAATATCACAAGTTTCAAATCGCTGATATTATCGCTCATTTATAGTAAGCGATAATATCGTATTCTGTCAATAAGTGATATTACCATATAATTTTACTATGCCAGATAGCTTAGAAACAGAAAGTGAGGAAATTAAAGATTTACGAAAAACGCTTTCGGATAATATCCGCTCATATAGAAAAGAATTGCACTTAACGCAAGAACAGCTTGCCGAAAATGCGGATATTTCATTTTCTTATCTTGCCGATATAGAACACTGCAAGACATGGATTAGCGATAAAACTTTGTTAAAACTTGCAAAGGCTCTTCATAAACAGCCATTTGAACTTTTAATTGTGCAAAAACCAGAGAATGGAAAAACTGACCTTCATTTGATTTCTGACATCATATATGAAGAAAAGAAAGAATTGGTAAAAACTGTTTCCGAAATTTGTGATAAAACAGTTCAGAAAATATTACGAGTACAGTAATTTCTGCGCTCATTTTTTGCGGGGATTGTTCTTTGCGGTCGCAAAGCGACTAGCGTTTTCCGAACAAGTCTATTATATCACAGGTCATTTGAAAGTAAAACATAAGGTTATCGAACTGATTGAACAGATGCTATAAGTGTTCGGTATGCATTCAGAATTTTGGAAATCTGTACAATAGCTAGTTCTCCCCCTCGCCCCCCCGCGCGAATCGTGCGATACTGTCTGCATGAACTTTCCCACTCCCCCGCACTACACTTCTCTTGCGAGTGCGCTTGTCTCGCTGTTCGGCTCGTCGGTCGCCATTGTGCGCACTGACCGTGTTTCGGGCGGCCACCGCATACAGGACGGCCCCCATAATTCCATAGAGCGCAAGATTTTTGTTTTTATCCATTATTTTTCTCCTTCAAGACAGAAAAGCCTTCCTTGATTTTTCCGCTTTGAGGAACTTCAAACTGGGTAAAAGCCCATTTCGCACTACCAATTAAACATCGCCCAGCGGTCGTTCATCTTTGGCAGGATTTTTGCGAAGAGCCAGCCGCGGATTGAGTGCTTTTTCATCTCTTCGTTGAAGCTGTGCTCTTCCACAAAGTTAATTCCGTCGCACAGGTCGGCGATTTCCTGACCGCTCCAGGTGCCGCTTTTAAAGACGGCCTTTGTGCTTTTTACTGTGTCGTGATATTTCTGATTCTTCACCATCATGGGATTGTTCTGCTCGGCAATAAGGGTTCCGTGGGGGAAATTCGCTTTTAATATAGAAAGAAATGCGCGGATTTCTTCCATGGAAAAATACATGAAAAGCCCTTCGGCAAGGAAAAGGACGGGCGCGTTTTTCTTCTGCGCTTCCGCCTTGACGAGAGCGCACCACTCATCTTCAAGCACGCTTCCCGCAATCATGGTCACCCGCTCCCGCTCGTCAAAGACTTTCTTCCGGGCCGCAATGGAATCGCTCAAGTCCACATCAAACCAGCTGATTCTGCCGTTGTCCACTCTGGCAAACCTGTTGTCGAAGCCCGCGCCCAGATTCGCGATGACGGCATCGGGATTTTTCGCCACAAAATCTTTTACCATGCGGTCGAGCATGACCGTACGCGCGACAACGCCCTCGTGGGAGAGGAATTTATCGAAAGGCTTTGTGTCCATTTCAAGATGCCTGATAATCTCCACCGCCACATCGTCTTTAATCCTTGCATTTTTTTTCAAAGTCTCGTTGGCCTTGATTGCCACAGGGATAAGGGCGGTTATCTGAACGTCTCCAAGTTGCAAAGTCATTTTTTTATTCCTCCATTTTTCTAAAAAGTATATTTTCCACCGATGATAAGGCAGCTCAAATCCCTGAATTTTCCGTAACTGCCTGCCTTACCGTCTTTTCCCTTGTTGAAAAAATCTCCCTCGATGTTGAGCGTAATCTGGTCACTCAACTTGTATTCGGCCTTTCCTTTGATTACGCTGTCAAAATCCTTCAGTGAAAGAATACCGTTCACAGAAACATCGAGAGTTTCATTGAACAGCGAACGGGATACAGAAAGTGTCGCACAGTGCTCATAGCTCTGTCTCTCAATCTTTTCGATTTCGCCAAAAACACAGTCCGCATAATACTGCGCTGTAATCGTCCATGAAGAAGGCATCCAGTCTATTCCAGCAAGGGCTTTGAGTTGATTGCGCCCTATCCATTTTTCGCTGTCCATGCCTTGCGTTATCGCCTCGATTTGTTTTTCCGCGCTCACGGCAAATTTCCGCTCAGGGAAAAAAGCCGCTTCCATGCGAAGAACAGTTTCCCCGATGGGAATCGCCGTGTCCGTGCCGAACATGAGCATTTTTTCGTATTCACCAGAAAGCTTCAGAGAATTGTCATCTGAAAGCGAATAAGAAACGAGCGGCTCATCATCAAAACCGTAGAAAGCATAGAGCGACAAATCAAAAAGAGTCCAATAGGCACTGAATTTTGCCCCATACTCGCAGTTTTTGACCGCAACTTCCGGGAGAATGATGTCATCTTTGCTGAACGCAGCATCTCCAAAAATCACTTTTTTTAGGGGGCTGCCCTCGCTTAAAGGAAGGGCTGCCGGCGTGAAAAAAGGAATGCAATATGCGTCAAGGGCATAGCTTCCACTTTTTAGCGAGAAACGCACGGCATTAATTCCTAACCGGCTTTCTGCGTAGGTGCTTGCCGCAAACTGCGTTTCATCCTGAGGACAAAGCACATCAGTGACGGAAAGGCCGTCGGCTTTTCCCCATGCGCTTATCTGCCTTCCAACTCTGACAGCCCAAAAATCCTCCGTGTAGTCGAACCAGGCTTCTTTTAGCGAAAGGCCTGAATTTTCTTTTCCACTGACGAAATCCAGAGCGTCCGCATGGTTTTTCAGCGCATCATAAAGAAGGAAACCGCTCGCATACAGGGAACTTTCTTCTGTGTACACGGAAAGTTCCCCTTCAGCCTTTGCTTCGCCCAACACGAAATCCCCTGAATTTTCAGTATAGGGAAGAGCCGCCCCCGCAAGCGTTGAAAGACTGCCTGAGAAGTTCTTTTCCTGGGGAAAAAAGTGAAAAATGAGAAATGAAAACTGAAAAAGAAGCACAAGGCGAAAGCGACTCATCAACGGACATTCCCCCGCTCAATCGCACTCACTGTAAAGAGGCTGTCGTTCAAGTCGATGTTGTATTTGATATCTTTTGTTTCCAGAAGGGTCGAGTGTCCGCTTTTTACATTTTTCATGAACATTTTGCCAGTCGTCCAGATTCCGTCTATCTGCTTGATGTCGGAACATGAGAGTTCCCTTTCGAGTTTATCCGTCCTGTCATAGAATTCGCCCTTTGCAAGTATGTAATTGTCCTTTCTGAACCACAAAACCCGCCGCTGGGTCTTCTCGCTCTTGTCTTTCGCCTTCGCCTCGACTTTCCAGCAGTCCGCTCCGTCCACATTCTCGGATGCCAACAAAGTGAAGGTGTCTTTTAAAAGTCCCCGCTCCCCCATGTCAGCGTAAGTGAAATCCGAACCCATGAATTCATCGTCCTTTCCACTGCCTGAAATCCTGCGTACTTTTTTCATGGCGGGCATGTAGAGCCAGCTGTCGCTCTCCTCTTTTGAACCGTCAGCCTTGTCCGGGTAGTCAAACGAAAGATAGGCGACTCCTGCGACATCTTTGGGAACAGTGAAGACAATCACGGATTTTTCCACATCGCCGTAACCTTTTTTCCGCATGAAAATCTCCCTCGTCCGTTTCGCGCCTTTTTTGTTTGTAAGCGTCATCGTGGCCGTATAGGAAGACGTTTTTCCGTCATCAACCTCATCCGCCCTCTTCGCAATTTCATATCCAGTCAATTCCTGAGCAAAAAGCGAGGAAGCAAAAATCATACCTGCTGTCAAAAATAAACTTCTCTTCATAAAAATCCTCCAATTTTTTATTTGGGCGAAAGTCGAGTTTTCACAGTGCAATGGCAGAAACGAGCGGAAGCGGGGTTCCTGTTCAAAAAACACTCTGCCACCGCAACGCGGTACAGCCGTTTTTTGGACAGGGTTCCCGCTGGGAGCTTGTTTCTGCAACTACAGTATGCATAAACTCGACATTCGACCTATTTGATTTTCTTTCCGAATGGTTTAGTCAACGCAATCAAGGCCGGGGTAAGGGTATAGTCCGCCAGAAGGGCGCTTGCAAGTCCTATCATGGCCAGGATTCCGATTCTGAAAAGGCAGCCCATAGGACTGAATGTGTACATGAAGAACATGGCGCAGAGAATAAAGGTAGTCATACCCATGGTCTTTCCGATTTCCCTGAACGAAACGACGACCGCTTCTTTGTAATCGCCGTTTTTTTCCAGTTGCAATTTTATGTGGTTTATCAGGTGAATGGTGTCGTCAACGGCGATTCCCAGAATCATCGGCATGATTGTCATTGTCAGCATGTCCAGTGAATAGCCCGCATAGCCCATAACGCCGCCCACCACGATGACGGGAGCAAGGTTTGGAATCATACCGATAAGGCCGGTTCCTAAACTTGAGAAGGCGAGAATCAAAAGAATGGCGATAATCACAAAGGAAAGGCTGAAAGACTTCAATTCCGCCGAGACCAGCTTGTGGTTCATCTCAGCGTACTCCACAACTTCGCCCACGATGCTGATTTTCGCGTCCGGGAAAAGCTCTTTTGCCGAACTCTTTGCGGATTCGATGTCGCTTACAATCACATTTGCGTCGTAGCCGGCCAGTTCCACATGAATGTGGGTGACTCCAAAATCATCGCTTTCAGTGTCGAACCAGTCCTCAAAGCTGTCGCTGTAGAAAACAAGGTTCTGCGCCGTCACCGCGTCATCATCGCTCAGGGCGTAAAAAGCCAGGTCGTCGTCATTGAACATGCGGTTTATCTCTTTGAGCATCTGG
>JAFUFU010000008.1 GCA_017469785.1 Treponema sp. | reverse complement strand
TTCATATCTATTTTCGTGTCGTATGTTCGAACTGCAGAAAAAGGCATCGTTTTCTCCTTGGTGGGCAATCCCATCATCTCCATAGTAAGCCCTTTCCTCTAAAAAATCAAGCAGATTTTCCAGCACAAAAAACCTTCCTTTTTCTGCACATATTTTCTACTGCACCCATTGTGACATTCCCGTAATCACCTTGCTTTCTGATATTGACGAAGTAAGCGGAAAATCTTCTTGTCCTTTATGCGGTGGAGAAACAGCCTATCTTTCTACGGACTTGAGGCCTGTTTTTCCCCAGGAGCGGCTTCTGCTCGAACTTTTACTTGATGCTGAGCCTTTAAGTTTCGCAAAAAAATCAGTATGGTGCGAAAACAGCCGCTACTACATTGGAGGAAAAGCAAAATCAATTTCTTCAAAGACTTTTTTACAGGCGGACACAAATGCTCTTTCAAAGCGGCTTGAAGAATTAAAAGCTCTGAACGAAAAGGACGAAATCACCAGTCTTTTTGAAGCTCATATTGAACGGTTCATTCTGGCAAACAGGCCCCGTCTTAATGCTCTTATAGAAGAAGCTCATCGCTTTATAAAAGAAGAGGCGGCAAAATTTCCTACAGAAAATATTGTTCTTTCTTTTAGTGGAGGAAAAGATTCCAGCGTAACGGCAGATATCGTAACAAAAGCTCTTGCGAATCCCAGCTTTGTTCACATTTTCGGAAACACCACATTGGAATTTCCGACCACGCTTGAATATGCAGAACGCTTCCGGCGAAATCATCCTTTTGCGATTTTTGAGACAGCCATAAACGACGAGCAGGATTTTATGAAGGTTTGTGACGACATAGGTCCTCCAGCCCGCATGATGAGGTGGTGCTGCTCCATGTTCAAGACCGGTCCCATTACCCGCACTTTGAACGCCCTTTATAGAAATCAGCAAATTCTCACATTCTACGGAATCCGTCATGCCGAAAGTGTAAGCCGTTCAAAATACAATCGTGTGGAGGACGACAAAGAATCGGTAAAAATCCAGAAGCAGACTGTGGCAAGCCCCATAATCGACTGGAAGGACATAGACGTGTGGCTTTATCTTCTGGGGGAAAAAGTTGATTTTAACGATGCCTACCGATTGGGTTATGACAGAGTTGGCTGCTGGTGCTGTCCTAATAACAATCAGCGGGCGCAATTTTTAAGCCGCATATACATGAAAGAACGAAGCGAAAAGTGGCGTGCCTTTCTGATAGATTTTGCAAAAAAGATTGGAAAGCCTGACCCTGAAGTTTATGTGGATTCAGGAGCCTGGAAAGCCCGTCAGGGCGGAAACGGACTTGCTTCCAGCAATGATGTAAAAATCCGTTTTACGAATTGTACGGCAGAAGAACACGCAAAAAATTATGCGCTTGTTCACCCCTTTAGCGATGAACTTGTAAATTTTTTCGTTCCTTTCGGAAAGGTGAGCCGGGAGCTGGGGCGAAAGCTTTTGCATGAGGTTCTGGTTCTTGATGTTCGCACGAATGTCCCGATTATTTCCATTCAGCCATTTACGGTAGACGGATTTGAATACGCGGTAAAAGTCAAAACTATGAATGTGGCTGACCACGAGGACTTGCAGCGGCAGATTGCATATCAAATCAGAAAATTTAATGCGTGCAGAAAATGCCTCAAATGCGAGAGCGTGTGTAAGGCAGGCGCAATCAGCATTACGACAGAGGGCTACCATATAGATGAAGAAAAATGCGTTCACTGCAAGATGTGTGTAAATCAGGCAGTCCTGGCAAACGGCTGCCTCATGGCAAAATATTTAAGAACAAAGGGTGGAATATAAAATGAAATTCAGGGCACATGAGACTTTTTTTATACGAAAAGGCTGGCTGTCTAAAGGCATGAAATATGTAAAGCAGACGGACGGTATGGTTTTTATCGACAGGGAAAACAATCCTATGGATACTCTTGGCATTGGAAGCAACATGGTAAAATCTTTGCGCTACTGGCTTTTGGCAACCGGGCTGACCGAGGAAAATACAAGCGGAAAGAGGATTCAGACTTTTACTCCTCTTGGAAAACTTGTTTATGAAAGCGATCGCTACATGGAAGAAAGCGGTACCCTGCTGCTTCTTCATTACAAGCTTTCATCAAATGAAGAAAACGCAACAAGCTGGTATTTCTTTTTCAATGAATTTAACCTTTTTGAGTTTACTCAGGAAGATTTTCTCACTTCCATAAAGAATTATATCAGAATGAACTCCACTGGAGAAAAGGCATCCGGCACAGACCGCACCTTAAGTGATGATTTTTCCTGCATAATAAATACATATTTTTCAAAAAAAGGAAGCGAAGCTTTTTCTCCAGAAAATAATATTTCCTGCCCTTTTACAGAACTCGGGCTTTTAACGATTTTAGATTCAAAAAGGGGAATATACAGAAAATCAATCCCACAAAGCTCGCTCTTTAATCCTTTTATCATTTTAGCGGTGATTGCAGACAGGGCACTAGGATCTGCAGAAATCAAACTGAACGACCTTTTGACTTCCGGTAAAAACATAGGACGAACTTTTAACCTTGACACAATTACCATGCTTGAAATTTTACGGGAAGCTGAAAAAACAGGAGAAGTAAAAATCATCCGAACAGCAGGTTTGGATGTAATCCGCCGTGCTCATCCAGAATTGACTTTCCTGGATTATGCAAAAAAGTTTTATGAATCACTAAATGGAAGCACAAAATGAGTAAGATGATACATACAGCAGGCAACTTTCAATATTCGGTGAACATTGCCTATGACCTTGAAAATACAGAAAAGCTGAAAGGCTTTATTCCCACAAAATCCAGTCTGGACTTGCTTGAAGAAATTCTTTTGAGCACTCAGGAAAACAGCACAAAAAGAGCGCGGATTCTCATAGGCTCTTATGGAAAAGGAAAAAGTCACATTGTTCTTACAATCCTTTCTATATTAAAACATCATGAACCAATTTCAGACTTTGTTCATCTGAATAAAAAGCTTGCTGAAAATAAAAGACTGGGACAGCTTGTAAAAAATTATTATGAAAGCGGGAAGAAACTGCTTCCAGTTTTGATTACAGGAAGTACGGCAAGTTTAACTCAAAGCTTTTTACTTTCATTGAAACATACTTTGAGCGAAAATAATCTTACCGACTTTATGCCAGAGAGTAATTACCTGGCGGCAATCAGAACACTGGAGAATTGGAAGGAAAAATATCCTGAAACTTTAAGGACTTTTGAAGAAAAAGCAGATTGTCCTTCTGAAATTGTAATTTCCCGCCTTAAGGATTTTAATCTTGAAACTTACAGGGACTTTGAAAAAATATATCCTGAGCTGACATCGGGAAGCAGCTTTAATCCATTTTTGAGCTTTGATGTGGTTGAAATGTATGAAAGTGTTGCAAAGGAACTGCGCCGCCAAAAGTTGTATGATGGTCTTTATGTAGTATATGATGAGTTTTCAAAATATCTTGAATCAAACATAGAAACGGCAAGTGTAAGCGACACAAAAATGCTACAGGACTTTGCAGAAAAGGCCTCTCGCTCCGGAGAAAATCAGCTTCATCTGCTTTTGATTTCTCATAAGGAAATTGCAAATTATATTGATAAACTTTCTAAACAGAAAACTGATGGCTGGCGGGGAATTAGCGAGAGATTTGAACATATCCTGCTGAACAATAATTTCTCTCAAGTATACGAAATTATTTCTACAGTCATTCAAAAAGATAAAAAACTATGGAACGATTACAAAATTTCTCACAAAAGCGATTTTGATGCCCTTGAAGATAATTACAAGAAGCACGAACTTTTTTCAGAAGTCAAGGAAAATAGCGGAATAGAAAATCTTTTTACTACAACCTTTCCTTTGCATCCTGTAAGCACATTCATTCTTCCACGACTTTCCGAGCGAATTGCCCAGAACGAGCGTACTCTTTTTACATTTTTGTCTGCTGATTCAGCTTATACCCTTTCACAATTTTTGAAAGGATTTAACGATAAAGATTTTTCCCTTGTAACTCCCGATTTGATATTTGATTATTTTGAGCCTCTTTTAAAAAAGGAAATCTACAATGGAGAACTTTTTGAAACCTATCGTCTTACCAGAGCAATTTTAGAAAAACTTGATGCAGAAAATAAAAATGAAGGTGAGCTGGAAAAGAAAATCATAAAGACAATTTCACTTATATATATTCTTGCACAGTTTGAAAAACTCAAGCCTTTGACCGAAGAGATTGTAAAAATCTACAGTTTTTCATATTCAAAAGAACAGATTGAAGAAGCCTTAAAAAACTTAATTGAAAAAGAATTTGTGATTTATCTTCGCCAAAGTAATTCTTATCTAAAGCTAAAAGAAACAAGCGGAATTGATATTAAAAAAGCGATACACGACGAAATTGAGCGGGAGAAAAAGAGTTTTCTTTTGAGCAAAGTGTTAAATGAAACTAACACGGAAAAATATTTTTATCCATACCGTTACAACGATAAAAAAGAGATGACTCGCTTTTTTGATTTTGAATTTGTGGAATATGGCAGTCAAGGAAAGGACATTCAGATAGACATAAATTCTGACGGAAAAATTATAGCACTCCTTTGTAAATCAAAAAATCAGATAGAAGAAGCAAAACAGTTGTGTAAAACTATAACTTCAAAAAATAAACAAATTGTCTGCATTGCCTTAAAAAAGTTTTCTTCCGTGGAAAAAGCCGCTGCAGAACTTTCCAGCGTAAATGAGCTTTGTAAAAAAGCTGCGGGCGATGAAATTCTTATGTCTGAATACGGCGTTATACAGGAAGATCTTTTTGAAGTTGTTTCAACTTACATAAAAAAATACACGCATCCAGAAAACAATGCCTGCCTGTATTTCTATGCAGGAAAGGAAATTGCTCTTAAACGCAGGACAGAGCTTACAGAACTGCTTTCAAAAATATGTGATAAGAATTTTTCAAAAACACCAGTCATAAACAATGAAGCGATTAATAAAAATGAAATTACCCAAATGGCTTTTAATAGCCGAAGGAAAATTCTGGCTGGTCTTCTTAGAAATCCAATTGAAAAAAATCTGGGGCTAACAGGAAGCGGGCAGGATGTAGCAATCATGCGGAGCACTCTTATTCATGTAGGACTGCTAGAAAATGGTGGAGGGAAAAGCGAAATTGCAAAGCTGAATTTTGATTTAGCCGATGATAAATATCTGTTGGCTCCAATGTTACAGACGATTAAAGAGTTTGCAGAAATGGCAGCACAGGAAAAAGTTTCATTCTCCTTGATTTACGAAAAACTTACATCCGCAAAATATGGCATAGCAGTTCGCAAGGGAATTATTCCGATTTATATAGCTCTTGTTTTGGGACGAATTAAAAATCAGCTGGTTTTGTATTCAGACCAACAGCAAACATCTTTGAATGCGGACACACTTTCTGAAATAAACGAACATCCTGAAAACTTCAGCATTTTGAGATTTAATTTAGATGAAAATAAAAAAGCATACCTTGCGGAACTTAAAAACATTTTTTCATCAAAAGGTGAGAGTGCAGAAGAAATTGCCTCTGCAATTCACGAATGGTATCTTTCTCTTCCAAAATTTTCCCGCGAGGCAAGAACACCATTTGCTTCTATTATTAAGGCAATCAAAAATGAAAAAGGCGCTCAGGAACTTCTTTTTACATCCATTCCTGACGCATTATCAGAAGGAGTCTGTTCCCTTGAGACTGCCCGTAAAATCAAAATTATAAAAGAAACTTATGACGGTCTGCTAGGGAATTTAAGTGATGAGCTTGCCTTTGAAGTCAAAGAGATTTTCAGCCAAAGTTCTTATTCTCTCTGGCTGTCTTCTCTGCCAGAATCTTCCCTTAATCATCTTTTTACAGACGGAACAGAAAGACTTTTTGCAGCTCTGAAAAAGAACTATGCATCAGATGAAGATTTGATTCCTGATTTAGCTTTTGCCGCAACTGGATTGCGGCTTGAAGATTGGGAAGAAAGCACAAAAGAAAAATTTATTTCGCAGATAAAGACATGGAAAAAAAGTGCGGAAAACTTTTCTCTTCAATCTGATTCAGAAAAAACTACACTTGGCGAAAATTCCAAATCTGCAAAATCTTATGCGGTTTCTTTTCCAAAGGAAGACGGAAAGGTGATGACAAAATATTTTGAAAAAGTAAATGAGAGTCCCCGCGCCCGTCTTCTGTTCAACAAAGTAACCGATGCGTTGGACACGATGGGACAGTCATTGAATCAGGCTGAAAAAAGGCAGGTTCTGATGCGTGTGCTTGAAACTTTATGCGGAGGTGAGGACTGATGGCATATTTTGATAATGCGGCGACCACCTTCCCAAAGCCTGATTGTGTCTACGACTTTATGGACAAATTTTATCGGGAACATGGCGGAAATGCCGGAAGAGGAAATCATGAACTTTCGCTAACGGCAGGCAAGTTGATTTCTGACACAAGAGGACGCCTTCAGAAGATTTTACACTGCCAGAATAAGCAGATTATTTTTACACCCACGGCCACTATTGCCCTCAATATGATTTTGCAGGGAGTGATTGGTTCGGCTACGCTCACCAACCGCAGCGGTGAACAGAGCCTGGCGAATCGTCGAGCCACCGTTTACATCAGCCCTTTTGAGCACAATGCGGTGACAAGAGTTCTTCATCATTTTGAATTGATGGGAATGATAAAAGTAAAGGTTCTTCCTATTCTGGAAAATCTTTCTTACGACTTCACAGAAATAGAAAACCTTTTCAAAAAGGATGAGCCAGACTTACTCGTTATAAGCCATGCAAGTAATGTAACAGGCCTAATTCAGCCTGTGGAAAAACTGTGCCTGCTTGCAAAAAAGTTTGACTGCCTGACTGTGCTCGACATGGCTCAGACGGCAGGCCTGGTTGATTTGAATGTGGGGCTTGAAACAATCGATTTTGCAGTTTTTGCCGGACATAAAACTCTTTACGGACCTACAGGAATAAGCGGCTTTGCCATGAAAGCTGGTTTTGATTTATCTCCAGTTTTGTTCGGAGGAACAGGCTATGAAAGCGCAAATCAGGACATGCCAAAAGAAATCCCCCAGCGATACGAAATGGGAACGCTCAATATCTCTGGAGTCGCAGGTTTATATGCCTCAACCGGCTGGATTTTGGAAACTGGCATTGAATCAATCTGGATGAAGGAACAGGAGCACAGAAAATGCCTGCTTGAGATTTTGAGAAAGTACGATTTTGTGAAGGTTGTTGGAAATTGCCACACGGATTCGATTTTGCTAACGCAAAATCATGGTGGGATGGGGCATTCTGAACTCACCATGCCTGTCGGCAGACAGAATTCAAAATCTCAATATGTAGGCATTGTGTCGGTTTTGATAGAAGGGCTTCCAAGCGACACGGCGGCAAGCGTTTTTTCCGAGCAGAATATCGCCGTGCGGTCTGGCTTACAGTGTGCTCCGCTTGCCCACAAAACGCTGGGGACTTTCCCCGCGGGCACGGTGAGGTTTAGCACCAGCTATTTTACCGGCGAGGAAGATTTTGCGGAGCTGGAAGAGGCGATGGAGTTTTTGAAGGGGAATTTGTAGGAGGAAAATTTGAAAATGAAAGAAAGATTTATAGACATAACATTCCAAACCCGTTACCGCTCAGGAGATGCTTACGCTAAACCTCGTGAATTTTATAATCAGGTTTTGCCTTGCACAAAACTCTACAGAAGAGCGGTAGGCTTTTTTTCTTCTACAAGTTTTTTAGAAATCTCTTACGGAATTTTGTCTCTTGTGAAGAATGATGGAAAAATGCAGTTAATAACCTCGCCTCGATTAAACGAAGATGATGTTGCTGCAATCAAAAAGGGCTATGAATCAAGAGAAAATATTTATCTTAGGGCTTTTGCACGCGAGATGACGCTGCCCAAAACAATCAACGAGCAAAACAGATTAAATATTCTAGCAAATCTAATTGAGATGGGAATCTTAGAAATAAAAATTGCTGTCACAAAGAATCCTGAATTTAGCATGTACCATGAAAAGATTGGTCTTTTTGTTGATGACGATGGAAATAAAGTTGCAATTTCGGGAAGCATGAATGAGTCTGAAACGGCTATTTCTGAAAACTTTGAGTCATTTCAGGTTTTCTGTGGCTGGTATGAAGGAGACGCGGAACGGGTAAAAATATGTGAAGATGATTTTAATGCAATGTGGCAGAACAAGCAAAATGCACTGGAAGTTTTTGACTTTCCTGAACTGCCAACAGCCTTTATACAAAAGTATAAGAATAAAAGCTTTTCGAAAAGTGAATTAATTGAAAAATCCTTTTCTATTAATTCTGATGAAGATGTTGAAATCGAAAAAGCTCTTCCACCTAATATTCCGACAATGCCAGAATGGTTACAGCTTCACGACTATCAAAATGAGGCAATAGAAAACTGGCAAAAACAAAATTACCGTGGCATTTTTGATATGGCAACGGGAACAGGAAAAACTCTAACGGGCTTGTCGGCTTTAACAAGATTGTTTTCTGATAGATTTCCAGAAAAACTCTTTGCAATTATCGTTTGTCCTTATCAGCATTTGGTAGAACAGTGGGTAGAAGATATTGTAAAGTTCAATATCCAACCGATTATTGGATATTCGAGTTCGCCACAGAAAGATTGGAAAACAAGATTAAAGAAAGCTATCTTAGATATGAAATTGCGTCCAAAAGATAAGAGATTTTCTTGTCTTGTAATAACAAACGTAACTTTCAAGAGTAAATTTGTTCAAGAGCAAATAAATAATATTTCAGCAGATATCTTATTAATGATAGATGAAGCTCATAATGCTGGGGCTGGAAATTTTAAGAAGTATCTTGATTCAAGATTTATATATCGTCTAGCACTTTCGGCAACCCTAGACCGACATAATGATGAAGAGGGCACAGCATTTCTTCATGGCTATTTTGAGAATGTATGCATTCACTATGATTTGGAAAGGGCTATCGATGAAAAAAAATTAACGCGATACAAATATTTTCCTGTTCTTGTCTATCTTACTGAAGACGAACTTGATGAATACAAGCATATTTCAAGGGAAATGAGTCAACACTTGCGGAAAAATAAGTCTGGAAAGATGGTTCTGGATTCTTATGGAGAAATGCTTGCGATAAAACGTTCTAGGATTGTAGCTGGTGCTCAAAACAAACTTGACGCATTGCGGGAACAAATTAAAGCGTACAAAAATCAAAATAATCTTCTTGTTTATTGTG
This sequence comes from Treponema sp., assembly GCA_017469785.1. GTDB lineage: Bacteria > Spirochaetota > Spirochaetia > Treponematales > Treponemataceae > Treponema_D. The sequence goes on along the minus strand of JAFUFU010000008.1, from coordinate 202,949 downwards.
GAGCAACAACTGTTATTCCTGAAAATGATAAAGATGAACTTTTGAATGATTTTGATAAATCAGAAGTTGGAGAAAGACAAATAACCGCTGTCACAAAAATTCTTGGAAACGAAATGGGAATGACAGTTTCAAAATTTACCTCAGAAGAAGATATTGAAACTCGAAAAATCATTACTCAAAAATTTAAAGAAGAAAAGATTCAAGCAATTGTAGCAATCAAGTGTCTCGATGAAGGTGTAAATATTCCTTCCATCAAAACGGCATTTATTTTGGCTAGCACTACAAATCCAAAAGAATATATTCAGCGGCGTGGTCGTGTTTTACGAAAGTTTGATGGAAAAGATTATGCAGAAATATATGATTTTGTAACTTTACCAAGAGAACTTGCATCGGTACAAAACTACACAAAAGAAGAACTGCAAGGTGATTCAACATTGGTAAAAAATGAACTTCGTAGAATAAAGGAATTCTCTCACATATCAATGAATGAGATGACGAGTTTGAATTTGATTGACGAAATACAGACCGTTTATCAAATATCAGATAAAGACTTGTTTGAAAATAATTCACAGGAGGAAAGTATAAATGAATGAACAAAATGAAATTGAAATCGATGAATCAAAACTTAATGTTTTGATGAGTAAGATTGTGTTTTTAGAAAATCAAAATCTGAAAACTCACAATTCTAATGATATTCAGATGATTGAGAAAATTCAGAAATCAATAGAGGAGGCTGTAAAATGTTACTCGAATCAATAAAATTGCACAATTTCAGGCAATATAAGGATGCTTCACTAGATTTTGCTCAAGATATTCAAGGAAAGAATGTCACAATAATAATTGGTGAAAATGGTAGCGGAAAGACAACATTTTTGCAAAGCTTTTTCTGGTGTCTGTATGGAATTACTTATTTTAAGGATTCAATTGTCTGGAATAAAGATGTTGCAAATGCAATGACTCCTGCTACGCCAGAGACTGTTTATGTTCAATTAAAACTGAAGCACGGCGATAACCAGTATACGATTACTCGAACTCAGAATTTCAAAAAAGATAATTCAAATTCTGTTAAAGCAGAAGGAAATTCTGTTCTTGAAATTCAGCAAAAAGATAGTGCTGGAAACACAAAATTTATTGAAGCAACAAAACGAGATGCAACTATCAATTCCATTTTGCCAAAAGAACTTTCAAGATATTTCTTCTTTGACGGAGAAAGAATTGAAGCAATGGGAAAAGATATTTCCGGGTACAAGAAGACCGCGGAATTTGCAGAAGCTGTTGAAGGGCTTTTAGGCTTGAAGGCGATGCAGAAAGCATTGGAACATTTAAATGGCGGACCGAAAAATTCTGTAATCGGAAAGTACAATCAGCAATATGATTCGTCTAGTGATTTGGAAGTAAAAAAACAGACTGATATTATCAACGACTGTGATTCCGAAATCGAAAAGATGGAAAATCGCATTGCAGAGATAGAGGATGAAAACAGAAAAGCCGATGATTTGAAATCCAAAAAACAGGAAGAATTGAAAGACTATCAATCAAGTAAGGATCTGCAGGAAGAAAAAGAGAAGCTCGAAAAAAGGATAAAAGAACAGGCAGCAAGGAAGACAGAATTTCAAAAAGATATCTGCCGGGAATTCAACAAACAGATTTCATTATTTTTATCAGTTGGCTTAATAAAGCCAGCCTATGACATCCTTGTTAAACTCAAACTTTCTGGAAGTGATATTCCAAATATCACGGATAAAACGATTCAATATCTCATTGACCATAAACGATGCCTTTGTGGAACTTGCATACAAGAGAATTCTAAGGAACTAGAAGAATTGAACAAGTGGTTTGATGTTTTGCCTCCAAAGTCAATTGGCAATATGGTAAATGATTTTAAAACAACTGCACGAAGCAGACTGAACTCGGAAAATGACTTTATTTCGGTTAGAGATGAAAAACTTGCCAAAATAAGTGAATGTGATGATGAAATAACAAATGCAGAAGATTATATTCATAATCACATTGACCCAAAACTTAACGGAACAGATGTAGAGGAAATCGTAAGAACGATTTCTTCAAAAATTGCTGATTGTGAGCATACTGTAAGCAAAAACAATCAAGAACGGCGTGAAATAGACCAGAAAATCGGAGCGAAAAAACAAGAAAGAGAAAGCGCTGAAACAAAGCGGAAGGAACTAGCCTTAAAAAATTCAACAAACAGACAAATTGAGATTTACAAGGCTTATGCAAAAAAAATCTATGATTTACTTTCCCAGAAGTATGCTTCAAGTGAAAAAGAAGTGAGAACTAGGCTTGAGGACAATATGAACCAGATTTTCTCTAAAATCAATAGCGGAGATCTATCTGTTCATATAAATGAAAAGTATCAAATTGATGTTCTTGCTAACAATATCAATGACAAAGTTGAGACATCGGAAGGTCAAAGCATTTCAGTTATTTTCTCATTTATAACCAGCATGATAAAAATGTCCAAAGAAAACAGAAATTCTACTGACAGAGACAAGCAGGAATTATCTTCGGATATTTACCCGCTTGTTATGGATGCTCCGCTGTCAAAATTTGACAGAAAACATATAAAATCTGTTTGTGAAACTATTCCGCATCTTACCGAACAAGTCATTATATTTATTAAAGATACGGATGGTGATTTGGCAAAAGAATATATGTCAGAAAAAATCGGAAAAAGCCATCGTTTCAGAAAAATAACAGAGACTGAAACGGTTTTGGAATAGGAGGAAGTAAATATGTTCGACAAGGAAATAAGAATTACTGGAAAGCACGGTCAATATATGAATATGCTTTCAAATAATTTTGGTGAAACTGGTGCGAAACTTTTTAACAGAAATATCGATGTTTATGTACAGGCTCCACTCGTCGGTTTTTTATTTCAGAGAAAAGCCGACAAGGATATGACAACAAAAGATAATAGTGGAAAGTTGTTTGATGCCCATATATTAAAAGACCAAATGATTACATCACAGGATAATCTTACTTTTAATATGCAGTTGATATTGCTGTTGGATGAAGAACATGAATCTGATGAGAAAAAGCGCATAGATAAGGCATTCAGAAATTTCGGAAAGGATGAAAACGACTTAGAGTTATTTAATTCATATGCTAGAGGTGGAATTGAAGTTTTATATGAAAAACTGATACAGGGAGCTTCTAAGCCAGATAATTTTATTGAGAATCTTACGATATTTTCTGACGACATATCACATTTATTCATTGATAACATTGACAAGGACCAGCTTATTTCATTGCTAAAATAATGGTGTCAGAAAATAAATCTGGATTTTTACAAGCATTTGATTTTCTCTTAAGTCTATCGATGGAACAAGGATATTTATTGTTTGATGATATTTTTCCTTGTTCCGATAAGTATAATTTAGATATTCAGGATATAGACCGGTTAACTTCAAAATTGTTGGATAATGGAATTATCTTATATGAGAAAAAGCCTGCTGTCAAAAAAATAGATTCTGAATTACAAAACGAGGAGTTTGATGATTGGGCACATAATGATTATGAACCGATATATTTGAAAATTGTAGCTTTGGATTCGAGCCTAAAATTTTTCGTGGATTATGTGCGAAAAACTGTACCGCCACAAAGAAGAGAAATGCAACAGCTTCAATATCAGATGTTGGAGGGAAATCAGTTTGCAAGAAAAAGAGTTATTGAAATGCACCTTCGCTTGGGATTAAAACTTGCATTGCAATACTCAGAACGATACGAAAATGATATTTCTGAAATGATTTCGTTAGCCTATGAGGGGATATGCAAAGCTGCAGATAGTTTTAAGCCTGATGAAAATGGGAAATTTTCAGGATATGCATCTTATTGGATAATGCAAGTATTCATGCGGAATATGCAAACAAAGAGACCTCTCGTTTATTATCCTACTCAACCGCTGAACGCTTATTTCAAATTATACAAATATTTAGATTATCTGAAAATAGACAATGACTGCCTAATTGTTGACAAGTTCAATATCAGTAAAATTGCTAAATTACTATGCATATCTGAAAATGCCGCAAAAGAGATTTTACTTGCGTTTATTCCATTTGAAAGTCTTGATGAAATGACTGAAGCTAACTGTAATTTCTTATCATATAACACATTTGACGAAGAAATCTGCAATAAGCTTTTTTGTGAAAAATTGAACAAAAAAGTTGATTCTCTAAAAGAAAAAGAACGAGCCGTAATTAAATTTCGGTTTGGTCTATGGAATGAATCTGATTTTGATTATAAGGCTGCCGTAAAACTAGTTGAAAATAAACTTTATAAAGATTCTGAACATTATGGTTATGGAATTTCCTTGACTTTAGAAGAAATCGGTTGTTTATATGGAGTTACAAGAGAACGAATAAGACAAATTGAAAATAAAGGTCTAAAGAAACTTAGAGAAAAACTTAAATCATTTGGTGAAACAGAATCTTATTAGGAGTACATAATTCTATGCCCCGTGATGAATTATTAAAAAACATCAGACCGACAATTGCCGGACTTGTTATGACCGATGATATGGGATTCCTGCAGATGCTTAGCGTTTTATCTTTTCTTCTAGCATCTTGATAACTTCATCTGATTTTCCTTCTTTAAGCATTTTTACAATTTCTTCCAACAAAACTTTGAATTCTTTACTGCTGATGTATGCCATAAAATTATCCTCCTGATTTGGAATACTTTATAATTTGATTGTATAACAGAATTTTACTTTTGGTTTATTTTTCATTCCACTTTTCTTCCCCCGTCACACCATTTAAAATGTATGTGTCAAAAAGCGTTCCTTCTTCCAAGTCCTTCTCCGTCTTAAAATCACAAATCCAAAGCAGCAGACCGCAATATTCATAAAAAAGGCTGGCTGCATCATCAAGCTTCCATCCTCTATCCAGTAGAGTTTCCAGCAGCTGATATTCAGCCTTGTCGGTGGCGGCAATGATTTTCGTTGAATGAAAAAAGGGTACGATATATTCTGCTGCTTCTACGAGTATTTGCCCCAGGCCTTTTTGAATATGCTCTGAATCCTCGTTTTTTATGAACTCACCCCAGTTGTTTTTGGGCTGATTATGGAAGGTATCCCTAATGTGTAATTCCAGGGATTTTTCCTTCATAAAGATAAACCATTGCCTGAAATGTCCGTCAACAAGACGCTCAAAACGGATGTCCAGATTATATTCAAAAGAAGTTTTATAGTCGTCATAACAGAACAATCTCCAGCCGTCATGAATCCATTTATCCTCGAATTTCACATGGCGGCCTTTTATTTGCTGAAGAATTGTAATTTCTCCAGGTTTTGCGCGTTTTTCAATTTCATTAAGGAATTGTGCGGCATTTTTAATCGGAATGTCGTGGTCAAAATAATAAACGACATGCCCTGAAAGATATTCATCTCTGTCGCGTGTTTTTAAAAGCATGGCTTCTCCTGTAAAAAGTTAAAAATCCATCTGGTCGATTAAATCTTCATTATCCACAAGAAAAAGCTCGCCGTCCCCATACGGAAGTCCGCCATAAAGGGTGCTGTCTGAGCTTCCAGAATCATAAGACGCTGTATCGTCAAAACGGGCGGGGCTGAAATCATCATCATAATCATCAATTTCATCGTAGTAATAACAGCGTTTTTGTCGCGGCGTACAATCCTTCGTGATATAGACGGGCGTAAAATCTACTACAATGCGCCAATTAAATACGACCGTGTGAAAAAGGGCTTATATGCACAAAAATCAGCAATGCCATCAAAACAAAGAAATTCGTAACTTCGCGGATAAGCTCGCTTTATCGTGAAGACTAGGGCATATCGCTCCCTACAAAAAATATGTCTTCATCAGTCCTTTTCCTTTTACGTCAATCTCTGTATTTTCACTGTAGGGGAAAAGTTTTTTTGTTTGTTCCCATGTAGATTCTGTGACATGAATTTTCATTGGAGAGCCTGTACTTTCCATGCGGCTTGCCACATTCACGGTATCTCCCCAAATATCGTAGATGAACTTCGTTTTACCGATTACGCCTGCAACGACAGGTCCGGAATTAATCCCAAGCCTGATAAGGAGCTTAATAGGTGAAGTTTTGTTGAAATCCTCTACGTCTTTCAAGAGACCTTTTGCGAAGTTTATCATTTTGACCGCACCATTATTGTAATGTTCTTGGGTAAGGCCTGTCGCGGCCATGTAAGCGTCACCGATTGTCTTGATTTTCTCGATTCCTTCTCGTTGAGCGCGTTCATCAAAAAGAGTAAACATTTTATTAAGCATGGTGACGACTTCTTCTGCACTCATTTCTCCGCTTATCTTAGTGAAGCCCACGATGTCGGTAAAAAGAACGGTAACATTGGAATATTCTCTTGCTATCGTATGATTCGGGTGAGCCGTAAGCTCTTTCGCGATTTCTTTCGGCAGAATATTCAGCAGAAGACTTTCTGAGCGATTCTTTTCATCTTCAAGTTCCTTTGTTCGCTCTTTTACCGTAGTCTCAAGTTTTTTGTTTTCTTCTTCAACGCGAATGAGTTTTCTTTCAAGAAACGTGATTGTCGTGGAGATGATGAATACGACAAAAAGCAGGCTGAGAAAGACATCGAAAATAACGCTTGTAAGCGGTTTTAAAACGCTTGAGTAAGAAAATATAATTTTTTGGGAAAGAGGCTGATATCTATGGGGCGTGTACATAATGCAGCCGAAGCCCAGGGTCTTTAGCGGCGTTATGCTGTAAAAATCTGTCCCGTGAATGTTTTCCTTGTCACCGTCATGGGGCTTTCTGACATTTAATGTCCCGTCTGAAAGTGAGAAGCTTCCGTTCCATGGACCAGGGTCTACAGAACAACCATCAGGGATTAAAATCGAGAAATGCCAGTTTGTGATGACAGAGCTTTTCATGTTGTTGAAAATAGTGCCATCGTACTGAGCGCCAGTTCTCTCAGGATCCCCGTCATCGACCCAGTGTTTTTCCGCATTTCTTATAAAAGTTACGCAAACAGGATTTGAAGGGTCGTTTTCAGAATACGGATTTTCGATTTCCAGCGTTCTGTCTGGAAGGGAAACTCCGGTGATTGAAATGATGACTAGCACCAAGAGGATTCCTGCCACACTTACAGAGAGTGTCTGCCAAAAATGATTTCTTGTGACTATACTGCGAGAGTTTGAAGCAGCCAGACCTTTGTATACGGGGCTTAAAAATGAAGATTCTCGCGCCCCGGAATACAATTCAAGCTCTACCATTTTTAGGGAAGAAAAGAAAAGATGCAGGGAGCCAAGTCCAAGAGAGATATTTATCCAAGAGATCCCGTAGAAAAAAAGAATCAAAACCACGCCGATTATGGGCAGGGAAAAATAGAACAAAAGGGAAATAAAGACATTTTTAGCAAGTTTTATCCTATTCTGGAGCAACATGGTAAGGGTAATGAGTCCGGGCAAAAGACCTAATGCAACGCTAAGGGGATAAAAAGTGCTCCTGTGGTAGAAATTCTTTTCATCAAAATAATAGAAAATACCTGTGAACTGACTGATAACCGTGAGAAGAATCCCTGTGAGGCAAAAATACAGGACAATAAAAAGCTGAACTGGGATTCCGTCCGCTATAGAAGCTTTCGGATGGAAAACAATGGAAAAATTCAGGCGGGACTGCTTTATGAGCTCACAGACATAAAAGCAAAAGAAAAATGAGGCCGAAAAATTACAGAGAAAAACAAAAAGATTACTGATACGCACCATGTAGTAGCCTGTCACGCTGGTGTTTCCACGGTAAAAGTAGGCGAGGGCATCAGAGAGAAGGAGGAAGCCCGTAAAGAATTCAATGAGAATGAGAGTACGCCTGCCGTTTTGCTTTAGCTTGAAACCAGTGCTCAAAAAAATGCCAGTCTGAAAACAAAAAAAAGAGAGAAAAACAAGAGATGAAACGCTGAGAACTCTTGTGAAGTCAGTCATTTGATAGATTCCTAATTTACGAATTATTGTAGCACAGATTGTGAAAAAACTCTAGAATTATCTCATTATGTCTATCCAAGTCTATGTCTTTGATTGCGACGGTACGATTATTGATTCAGGGGAAGACATCGCTTCCTGCGTGAACGCCTCCCTCCAGAAATTCGGTTACTGGCCGGTGGATGAAAAAGAGCTCATCTCCTTCACAGGGGACGGGGCTAAAAAACTTGTTCTCCGCGCCCTCAGCCGTTCTACCAAAAACCGCTTTAACCTTGAGAGCGAATACAACAAAAATCAGTTTGACTCGGTTTTTAACTATTATCTGGAGCTTTATCACTCAAATCCGGTGGTGAAGACTCATCTTTATGCAGGAATCAAGGAGCTTCTTCGGGTTCTAAAAGAAAAAGACAAGAAAGTAGTGCTTTTTACCAACAAGCCCGAAAGCATAGCCAGACTGATTTTTGAGAAGCTGGGCATTTATGGCTATTTTGACCTTCTCGTAGGCCCCGAAACAAAAGACCATGATGGAAATTCTATCAAGCTTAAGCCAGAAACCGACGGCCTTTATCACGCTATGGCTTTTTTGAACGAAAAATACAAGGCCTCTTACACAAAAGAAAATTTCGTCATGATTGGCGACAGCGATGTGGACATCATAGCCGGGAAAAAATTCGGCTGCATGACCGTGGGCTGCCGGGGCGGAATCGCAAACAGGGAAAAAATGCTGGCCGAAAATCCTGATTTGAGCTTTTCCGTGGCCAGCGAAATCGAAAAATTCATCGACATTCTCTCTCAGGAAAAATGCGACGATTTTATCAAGAATTTCGCCATGAAAAACGAAGTTCCCATCATGCAGGACGAGGGGAGCGACTTCATCTGCGGCTACATCACCAGTCACGGGGTAAAAAGCGTCCTTGAAATCGGAACGGCAATTGGCTATTCCACCGTGCGCTTTGCAAAACTCTCGCCCCAAATCAGAGTGACCACCATTGAGCTTGACGAAGAACGCTACAAGGCGGCGGTCAAGAATGTTGAAGAGCAGGGGCTTTCAGAAAGAATCACCCTGATTCACGGAGACGCCCTCACGGCTGAAATTTCCGGCCTCTTCGACTTGATTTTCATCGACGCGGCAAAGGCCCAGTATCAGAAATTCTTCGAGAAATACAAGGAAAACTTAAGCGAGAATGGCGTAATCATCACGGACAACCTTTCATTTCACGGCATGGTTGAGGATTTGAGCCTGACCCACAATTATTCCACGAAAAAACTGGTAAAAAAAATCCGCAAGTACATCGAATTCCTAAAGGCAAACAGAGAATTCGACACGGAATTCATCAGGAGGGGAGACGGGATTTCGGTGAGCAGGCGTAAATCCTCAGAATCTTAAAAATAATGGTTTATTTCCGGAATGTGTGGTATAATTCTCACCGTGAAAAAAAGTCTTTCTGTAAGTGCCTTGTTCGTCATTTTTCTCGCAGAATTAGCCGGCATAATCGGAATCATATATCTCCGACACTGCCTTGATTTTCAGTCCACTCTGTTCAATTCCGTAATAGGGCAGGTTTTTGAAGTTGAAAGCGACGTGGAGCAAATCCAGAGCCTTCTCTACAAGTATGAGTACAACATGACTTCCGTCCTGACTTCTTCCAAGGCAACGCAAAGCGAGACTCTGGAGGAACTGTCGAAAACAGAACTTGAAATAAGGGACCAGCTTCTTGTCCACGGGGAAATCCTGAAAAATCTGGAAGCCGGTTCTGAAAAAGAAGTCCTGTTCAGGAGCGTGAATGATGACCTTCTCAAATACCTGAACTTCAACGTGGTCCTGCTTTCCATGAAAGATTCAGAGAGTCCTGAGGCAATAGCCGAATTCACGACCAGCTATATTTTCCCTCTCATGACAAATGTAAATTCGAGCATTCACAGACTCTCAAAACTCACGAAATCCTATATCGAAAAGTCAAAGGCAGATACGGCTCTGTATTCAAAGAAATCCCAGCTCATTTCATTCATCGGCTTTATCATCATCATCATTTCCATTTTCACCAGCATAATCTACAGCTACAGGGTTCTTAAAGATTTGGAAGAAAAAAACAAGTTCTTCAAGTCAAAATCCGAGTCCAGCGAGATGCGCATTTCGGAAATCCAGTACAACACGATTATGGGCATCGCTGATTTGGTTGAAAGCCGCAGCGGAGAGACAGGCCAGCACGTAAAGCGCACCAGCCATCTCGTGAATAAGATTCTCATGCAGGCCAAAAAGAAGGGAATGTGGGCCGATGTCCTTACAGAAAGTTTCATCGACTGCGTGACAAGGGCTGCCCCAATGCACGATTTAGGGAAAATCATCATTCCCGACGCAATACTGAACAAACCCGGAAAGCTCACTCCCGAAGAATTTGAAATCATGAAGACCCACGCTGCGGCCGGCGGAAAAATTGTCCACGATATAATCGGCGGCATTGAGGATAAAAAATATGTGGACATCGCCTCCGATATCGCCAATTACCACCACGAAAAATGGAACGGAAAGGGCTATCCCACAGGCAAAAAAGGCGAGGAAATTCCTCTGTGCGCCAGGATCATGGCCGTCGCCGATGTTTTTGACGCGCTGATTGCCGAACGCTGCTACAAAAAGCCCATGAGCTACGAGGATGCCTTTGCCCTGATTGAGCGGGAGGCAGGGGAGCACTTTGATCCTGATGTCGTAGAATTATTCCTGGAGTTAAAAGATGAGATTTTTGCAGAAAGATAGATTTTTACAGGCAATCTTGCCATTTCTAATGATTTTTACTTTCATTTTTTTCTCTTGCTCAGGCAAGGGCAACGCGACACAGAAAAAGGAAATCCGTTTTTCTTGGTGGGGAAAGGAAGATCGGGCAGAATATACTCTGAACGGAATCAGCCATTTCGAGTCCTTAAATCCTTCTATTAAAGTGAATCCTGAGTACAGTTCATGGATTGATTACGAAAAAAAATTCGGGGAAAGGCTGCTTTCTGGAAATTGTGCCGACGTAATGCTGATAAATTTTGACTGGCTCTACAAATATTCGCCGGACGGCAACGGTTTTTACGACATGCACGAGATTTCGGACTACCTGGAACTTTACAATTTCACGCTGGATGATTTGTCATACGGCACAATGAATGGCAAGCTGAACGCAATTCCCATCGCCTTCAACACGGCTATTCCGGTCTATAACATGACTGAGCTGAAAAGGGACAATCTTTCCCTTCCGTCCACATGGGACGAGCTTTTTTCTATGGCAAAAGTCCTCAAACAAAAAGGTATGCATGTCTTTACAATCAGCAAGCGGCATCTTTTCTTTTTGGCCCTTTCATGGTTCGAGCAGAATTATTCCAAAAAAGTCTTTTCTGAAGACGGCACTCTGAAAGTCAATACAGAAGAAATCGGAGTGATTTTTGACTTCGTAAAGAGTCTTGTTAAGGAAAACGTGATTTATTCTATTAATGAAGGTTTCAGTCTCCACGCCCTGAGAGAAAAAAAAGTAGCAGGCGCGGTCTTATGGTGCAACGAGACTTCAATATTCATCTCGGAAGTAGAAAAACTCGGCGGAAAAGCCGTTCTGGGGAATTTCATCTCCACGCCGGGGGCAAAAGAATCGGGCTGGTACTTAAAGCCCGCCTCAATGTATGCGATTAAAAAAGACTGCAAGAATCCAAAAGAAGCGGCTATGCTGGTAAACTATCTTCTTAACAATCATGATTTCGCGCTTTTGCAGAAAAACGATAAGGGAGTTCCTATCAGCAACAGAAGCCTTACGGCCCTCATGAAAAACCAGAGCCTTGAATCCATGCAGTACACGGCCCTCATGAAAATCAGGTTCAATTCAGGCTCCATAAACAAAATGCTTCCGATTATGGACGACAACGCCCTGATTCTGGGCTTTGCAGACAACGCATTTGCCTACATAAATGGCCAAGAATCAAAGGAAGAGGCTTCAAAGGCCTTTATGGAGACAGTAAATCTTTTGACAAAATGACATTTACAGACGCAAGTATACCCAAAATCTTTCATTTCTGATAAAATGCTTTCCATATTATGAAAAAGCGTTTTCAGCAATCGGATTTTTGGTGTGATTTTAAGTGCGCCCACGGCTGGCAGAAAGTCAGTTGTGGCGACGTGAATATTCTTGTACGCACCTTTAAAAAAGCATTTGTCTCTTTTTCCCTTGCCTATATTCCAATGGCTCCTGAAAAGGAAGCGGGCGAAAGCGATGAGTCATATATTAGGCGGGTGGGGAAGCTTTCTTCCAAGATAAAAGGCCTTCTTCCCAAAAACACCCTCTGCCTGCGCTACGACCTTCCTCTGGATTTTTCAACCTGCGAGGAGAGGGATTCATTCGTAAAAAATCTGCCACTTCTTTCAAAAAACACGAAAGTCAACATCAAAAAAAATAAAGTTGACATTCAGCCGCCGGATTCTACCTTCCTTGACCTTTCAAAAAGCGAGGAAGATTTGCTGGCCTCCATGAAAAACAAGTGGAGATACAATGTTCGCTACGCCGCAAAGCACGAAGTTCAGGTTCGCTCTGTCACGGCAGATTCCCTTGATTTTGAGAAAGACTTGGACTCATTCTACGAGCTTTACAAGACCACGGCCAGTCGGGACGGAATCGGCTTGCATCCCAAAAGCTACTACAAAGACCTGCTTGAGCGGGGGGCAGAATCCGAAAAATCTGACGGTCAGGGAAAAACAAAAATCACCCTCTACATAGCAAGCCACGAGGGCGAGGACTTGGCGGCAATCATCACCCTTTTTAATTCCAGCGAGGCCATCTACCTTTACGGCTGCTCCGGCAACAACAAGCGAAACCTCATGCCGGCCTACCTTGTTCAGTGGACAGCCATAAAGGACGCAAAAGCTTTCGGAAGCAGAATTTACGACTTTTACGGCATGCCGCCCACGGACGATGAAAATCACCCCATGCACGGCCTTTATCTCTTTAAGACTGGATTCGGCGGCGCTCATGTGCACAGGCCTGGCAGCTTTGACATTCCGCTCTCGTCTATGTATTCGCTTTACACTCTGGCAGAAAATGCCCGCGCCTTCTGGCACAAAAAAATTATGAAAAAGATTAGGGGAAGATAGGGGAAAAATTACTAGCCCCTTGCTCTCTTGACCGAAAAATCCACAATGCCGCGGAGTGCTTCTCCGCTCCCACAATTGCTGCCCCTTATTGTGGCGGATATACGCACTAATCATTTCTCCTAACACTTGTTTTTATGTGAAAAACATGTGATAATTATGTGTAATTCACATATAAGCGAGGTATATTATGGCAAATTTAACAATCACTCTGGACGATGAAGATAAAAAAGGAATCTCTGAATTCTGTGATTACATCGGCATGACGGTTTCAGGGCTTTACAATGTGTTCACAAAAACTGTTTTGCGGGAAGGACGAATCCCCTTTGAGATTGGAATTGAAAAGCCAAACCGCAAGACAATCAAGGCAATGAAAGAAGGCGACAAACTCATCGAAAAATACAGAAAAGACCCAAAGTCGGTGAAAACATATAACAATGTTGATGAATTGATGGAGGCTATGCTTAAATGATAAAACTCAATATGCCTAATACAAAGTATAACATCAATTACACGTCTGCAATGAAAAAAGACTTAAAACGAGCCGAAAAACGTGGTTACGATATGAAAGAAATTGCAGGGATAATTTTTAAACTTGCCAACGATGAAGCTCTGGAAGATCGCTACCACGACCACAATCTTGAAGGAAATTGGGCAGGACACCGCGAACTTCACATCCGCCCTCTGTAAACTTCTGTTCCACAATGCACCAGACACATACTGGCTTGCAAAAGTTATATTGTACAAATCTTCCTTTCTTTTTTAGAATTAAATCATGGAGGAAGACATGAAAACTCTCATCGCATATTTTTCCCATTCTGGCAAAAAAATCCTGCCATTCTGTACCCACGTAGGGAGCGACGGCTGTAAGCCGGCAAAATGCTCCGGTGGAGCATTTTGAGCGACTCTCCGAGCAGCTGTGCTGCGAAGGCGTCAGGAAGCGGCATGGGAAGGAGCGAAAGCGACATCAAAAAACTATGTCCCAAGGCGATTGTTGCAAAAGGACTGGCGGTCAGCGGTTCCAGCTGCCATAACGCGGAAGCCAGCGTGAGAAAATGGCTTGAAGCAAATTGAAAGTTGAAAAGCGCAAGGGATAGTAGCCGCGCGAAGCGTTCCGAACAAGGTGAGGAATGAGCGATAGCGGAACGGCGGATAGCCCGACCCTTGCCTGGTGAGCGAAGTCGAACCAGGCAAGGGATGCGCCCAAAATATCAGGAGAAAATTTTTATGAAAATCAAATCACTTTTTTTGGCGGCTTTGGTCGGATTTTTGACTTTGAGCACAGCTTCGGCAAAATCTCTGGTGGTCTATTTTTCCCACACTGGCGAAAATTATGCTGTCGGAAATATCAGCGAGGGAAACACGGCCATTATCGCAAAGATGATTGCGGAAAAAACAGGCTCGGACATTTTTGAAATCATCCCTGAAAAGGACTATCCCGCTTCCTACAAGGCCTGCACCGATGTGGCAAAAGACGAACAGAAGCAAAAGGCCCGCCCGGCCTACAAGGAGGAAGTGGACACGAGCGGCTACGATACAATCTACATCGGCTACCCCATCTGGTGGGGAGACCTGCCCATGGTGGTCTACACCTTCCTTGAAAAGCACGACCTGGGCGGAAAGACAATCCTGCCATTCTGTACCCAAGAGGGAAGCGGAGTGAGCGGCACCGACGGAAAAATCAAGCGGCTCTACAAAAACGCCACGGTAAAACAAGCCCTTGCCGTCCGTGGAGCCACCGCCCAGAATGAGCGTGAGGAAGCAGAAAAAGTCGTGGACGAGTGGGTGAAGAAGAGCGGAAAGTAGACTATAAGGAGAATCAAATGAACTACGAAAAAGGATATGTTTACAGCCTGATGGACAAAGGTGGCCCCACCGATGTGAGGGAGCCGTATTTCAAGGAAGCAGTGGACGAGATGATGAGAGCCCGCGTTCTCTGTGCAAAGGCCAACGCCAAGATGCCCGACGCCCCCAGCCACATCGAGGACTTGGAGGAGCTTTTCGGCCGCAAGCTGGACGATGTGCGGATTCTCACTCCCTTCATCTGTGACTTCGGGAACCGGGTCAAGTTCGGGACGAATGTCTTCATCAACCATTCGGCCATTTTGAGCGCGTCGGGCGGAATCGAGTTTGAGGACGGCGTCTCGGTCGCGCCGGGTGTGCGCATCGCCACAATCAACCACGACTTCAACGAGCGGCACACAAAATACACCTACGGCAAGGTGACGATAAAAAAGAACGCATGGATTGGAATGAACGTGACGATTTGTCCCGGCGTGACGATTGGAGCTTATGCGGTAGTTGCGGCGGGCGCGGTGGTAACGAAGGATGTGCCTGACTACGCTGTGGTGGGCGGATGCCCTGCAAAGGTGATTAAGATGCAGAATCCAGATGAGCAGAAGGAATAAGTTGGATTATGGAGGAAAATATGAAAAAAACAATTTCAAGAATTACAATGACTCTTGCCATTTTTTTCATTTTTGGGGGGCTTGGGCTTTTTGCAAAAGATAATCCAAAAGCAGCTACTTACAAGAGCCATGAAGTTTCGGCGAATGACAAGGACGTGCCGACGGTCTACTTTATCCGCGACATTACTCCTGAAGCATTGGTCAAGGTCTACAAGGCTACCGGATACAAAGCCAGTGGCAAAATTGGCGTAAAGGTCAGCACAGGAGAAAGCGAAAATACGAACTATCTGCGCCCAGCCCTCATCAAAAATCTTGTAAAAGATGAATTGAACGCAACGATTGTGGAATGTAATACGGCTTATGGCGGCGGCCGGAGCAATAACATAAATCACATGAAAATTGCAAAAGAGCACGGTTTTCTTGATGTTGCCAACGGATTTGATCTGCAGGATGCGGACGGCTACATGACTCTTCCCGTAAAGAGCGGCCTTAGGATTAAGGAAAACTATGTAGGTTCTCATTTCAAGGACTACGACACATATTTGATTCTATCTCATTTTAAGGGGCACGCAATGGGCGGATTCGGCGGCGCAATCAAAAATCTTTCAATTGGTTTCGCTTCAGGAATGAGCGTGAAAAAATCAGGAAAACTTAACATTCACAGTGCAGGCCGTTCCGTCACAAGCTGGACAAGCTGCCCCCAGAATGAATTTTTGGAAAGTATGGCAGAAGCGGCAAAATCTGTGTGCGACTACATGCAAAACGGAAAGGGAATCGTCTGTGTGAATGTAATGAACCGTTTGAGCGTGGACTGCGACTGCGATTCAAATCCCGCTGAGCCTGACATGCACGATATAGGAATCTTGGCTTCTCTCGACCCGGTTGCCCTTGATCAGGCTTGTGTAGATTTAATCTACAAGGCAAAGGACGGCGGCAGCGTTGTAGAACGCATTGAAAGTCTCAACGGAATTCACACTTTGGAACACGCAGAGAAAATCGGTTTCGGCTCAAGAAATTACAAGCTGGTAGAAATTAAGTGAAATGAGTGAAAGAAGGAGTAAAATTATGCAGACAATCACATTGAACAACAAAGAGACCTGCCCGGTGGTGGGAATCGGAACTTTTATGCTTTCTCCCGCAGAGGCAGAAAACAGCGTGAGGGAGGCTTTGAAGATGGGCTACCGGCTTGTTGATACGGCAAACGCTTATGTGAACGAGAGGGCTGTTGGCCGGGGAATCAAAGAAAGCAGCGTGGCGCGGGAAGAAATCTACCTTTCCACAAAACTCTGGCCGTCGGAATACGAAAACCCGGACGCGGTGGACGAAACTCTGGAACGGCTTGGGGTAGATTATGTTGATCTGCTCTACATTCATCAGCCGGCGGGAAACTGGCTTTCCGGCTACCGTCAGTTGGAAAAAGCTTACCGCGATGGAAAGGCCCGCGCCATCGGTATTTCCAATTTCGAGGGCAAATATATAGAAGAACTTGAAAAAAAATGGGAAATTGTGCCTCAGTTCATTCAGGTGGAGGCTCATCCCTATTTTACCCAGAAGGATTTAAGGGTCACGCTGGACAAGTACGGCATCCGCCTTATGAGCTGGTACCCTCTTGGCCACGGCGATAAAAGCCTGATTGAAGAACCGATTTTTTCTGAGCTGGGGAAAAAATACGGGAAGTCTTCCGCCCAGATTATTCTCCGCTGGCACACACAAATGGGCTTCGTGGTCATTCCCGGAAGCAAGAATGTTGAGCACATCAAGGACAATTTTGACATCATGAACTTTACTCTCACTGCCGAGGAAATGGCTGGAATCGCAAAACTGGACAAGGGCGAACGCTACTACCACCGCACCGACGAGCAGCTCGTGCAGTTCGCCGCCTGGAAGCCAGAATTTGAGAAAGAGTAGGAGCAATATCGTAAAAATGATAAAACTTTTCACAGTATGCTTTTTGCGTATAGTCATATTCAAATTTAGCATTGTACTTTTTTCATAAAAACAAATAAAATGAAATAGAATATAGGAGATTTATATGATTTTAGATGGCATCAATTCACCAAAAGACTTAAAAAAATATTCTGTTCCTGAGCTTGAGACAATCGCAGGCGAAATCCGCGAGGGACTCTTTAACCGCCTTACGAAAATCGGCGGACACTTTGGCCCCAACTTTGGCTTTGTGGAAGCAACAATCGCGCTTCATTATGTTTTTGACTCTCCAAAGGACAAATTCGTCTTCGATGTTTCCCATCAGGCCTACGCCCACAAAATGCTCACGGGAAGAAAAGCCGGCTACTTTGACGACAAGCGTTTTTCGGAAGATTCAGGCTACACAAATCCTGATGAAAGCGAGCATGATTTTTTCAATATCGGGCACACTTCCACTTCAATCGCACTGGCTTTGGGACTGGCAAAAGGCCGTGACATTTTGGGCAAAAAAGAAAACATCGTGGCGATTATCGGTGACGGCTCCCTTTCTGGCGGAGAAGCAATGGAAGCCCTGAGCGTTGCGGGAAGCGAGCTCAACTCAAATTTCATCATCGTAGTGAACGACAACGAAATGGCAATCGCGGAGACACACGGAGGAATCTACAAAAATCTCAAAGCCCTCCGCGATTCAAAGGGCAAGGCAGAAAATAACTGGTTCACTGCCTTTGGGCTTGATTATGTCTACGAGGAAAAGGGCAACGACATTGCTTCCCTCATCAAAGTCTTCCAGCAAGTTAAGGATTCAAATCATCCTGTGGTTGTCCACATTCACACCCAAAAAGGCAAAGGCTACGAGCTTGCAGAAAAAGACAAGGAAAGCTGGCACTGGTGCATGCCATTCGACCGCTCTACGGGAAAGCCCACGGTGAATTTTGGAGGCGGCGAGTCTTATTTCGGAATGACCAGCCAATATATAGTAGAAAAAGCAAAAAAAGATAAGGATTTTGTCGTAGTCACGCCCGCAATGCCAATGGCTGTGGGACTTGGCCCAAAAGAGCGGAAAATTCTCGGAAATCAGTACATCGACACGGGAATTGCGGAAGAAGCGGCCGTAGCGATTGCTTCTGGAATCGCAAAGAACGGAGCAAAGCCTCTCGTGGTCACGAACATGACTTTCCTGCAGAGAGCCTACGACCAGATTTCCCAGGATGTCTGCATCAACAAAACTCCCGTCACCATGCTCATGAATTATTCTTCGTTTGACGGACTTACAGATGTGACTCATCTGGGCATTTTCGGTCTCGCGGCTTTTACAAATATCCCGAATCTTGTGGTCCTTTGCCCTTCCAGTGCGGAAGAATATATTTCCATGCTGGACTGGAGCATTGACCAAAAAGATAATCCAGTTTTGATTCTGATTCCGGGAAACCAGGTGACCCACCGCCCGGCAGACAAAAATTATGATGATTTGAACCGCTTCAAGATTGAGCAGAATGGCGAAAAAGTTGCCGTCATCGCTTTGGGGGATTTTTACCAGAAAGGAGAAGAAGTTGCCGCCGCAATCAAGGAAAAATGCGGATTTACGCCAACATTGATAAACCCGCGCTTCGCTTCTGGTCTTGACGAAAAACTCTTGCGGGAGCTTGAAAAGAATCATCAGCTCGTAATCACCATTGAAGACGGAATCCTTGAAGGCGGCTTCGGCCAGAAAATCGCTTCCTTCTACGGCTCAAGCAAAATGCTGGTGAAAAATTACGGCCTTGGAAAGAAATTCTACGACCGCTACAATCCGGCTGAACTTCTGCGTGATTGCGGCATGACGACAGAGCAGATTGTTGAAGATGTCAAGGCACTTTAAAAAACGAGAACATAAATCTTTATGAACACACAAAAGCTCAGAATGCCAATCGACATCACGATGACCATTCTTTCAATAGTCCTCATGGGCGGCAGCGTTCTTTTCCCGGACGACAAAGTGCATCAGATTTTGGGAATGGCACTTCTTCTTCTTTGGATTTGCCACACAATCTTAAACCACCGCTGGTACGGCTCTCTTTTGCGGGGAAAGTACCAGCCCTACCGCCTCATGCAGATTGTGGTGAATTTGGCCCTTTCTGTGTGCGCGGCTCTTCTCATGGTGAGCGGCATGATGATGGCATGGTTTGTTCCGTCAGAATTTGTTGGAGGTGCTTTGGGATTTGCCCGCACGGCTCATCTTGTCTCTTCCCACTGGTATTATATTTTTATGTGCGCCCACTTGGGAATGCACGCAAGCATGATTCTTGGGAAAATCTTAAAAGGCCGCCCCATGCCGATTATTCCCCGTATCATTATTGCCATTATAAGCCTCTACGGAGTGTATGCCTTTATAATCCGGGGAATCGCAAAATACATGTTCCTGCGCCAGCAATTTTTCTTTTTGGATTTGGAGCGGGGCTACCTTCTTTTTGCGGCGGACTATCTTTCAATCCTCGTGCTGCTTGCGACACTCTCGAATTTATTGGGAAAGTTACTCCGCTAACTCTTTTAGCACTTGTCCGATGTCAGCATTTATGCAGATTGAGTTATCAGCTATTTCCTTTGGAACCGCAGCCTCGCCAAAATTGATACAGGCGTAGGTAGCATTAGGATTTTGCGCCGTCATCTGCCAGAAAGGATACTTGATGATGCCCGGCGTGTTCCCGCCCACACCCAGTTCCAAAAAGAGCACGCGCCCGCCGTCAGCCGCTTTCCGCGTGGTCAGAAAATCCTCGTAGCTCTCCGCCGCCTTGTACCAGCCCTCATCCTGCACGAAAGTGTCGTCCGCCCGAAGATTCATGCTCATGGGCTTACCGCAGACGGGGCAGCGGGGAATGAGCTCAGATGGAATTGTCATTGCCGGAATCTTTTCGCTGTCATTCCGAACCTGATTCGGAATCTTTTCCCCACTCTTAATAGATGCTGAATCAAGCTCAGCATGACATTGAACAGAAAAACCTTGAGCCTCCCACATGGCACGGACACTCTCTTCGTTGTCGTAAGTCTTCTGGTGGCAAGGCTTTGAGCACTGAAAAAGGCCGTAGTCGCCTTGAGTGTAGTAGAGCCGCTTTTTGTCAAAGCCTGCTTTCTGAAAGCAATGGTCAACATTCGTGGTAATCACAAAATAGTCCTTGCCGTCCACAAGGGAAAGCAAATCCTCGTAAACCGGCTTGGGAGCCGTCATGTAGCGGTTAATCATAATGTAGCGGCTCCAGTAAGCCCAATGTTCTTCAAGACTCTCGTAGGGGTAAAAGCCGCCAGAATACATGTCCTTAAAGCCATAGCGGGCGGCAAAGTCAGAAAAATATTTTTCAAATCGCTCTCCAGAGTAGGTGAATCCCGCCGAAGTGGAAAGCCCGGCTCCAGAACCGATGATTACAGCATCCGCAGAATCAAGTGCTTTTTTCAGTTGTGTGATGAGTTCTGTCATGATTTTTTATCCTCTTTTTTTTGGGTGCTCCCTTCCGCGGCAAGCCGCTACAGGTCGGGCTTTGCGCACTTCCGCTTTTCGCTCCATTCGTCCGCTCTCTGAGGTCGCTACCGAACGCCTTCGGCGGTGCTACAATCCCTAGCACTTACGGCAGTTCCGAAAGCAAGTCGGCAATCGTCGTTTTTGAAAGTTCCGCTTCCAGAGCCTTTTGCGCTCTTTCAAGCGCAGGATCCAGCGCCCGGTGAATATTTCTTCCTACCGGGCATTTTTCGTTGGGATTGGGGTGAAAGTTAAAGACATCCCGCTCGTCTTCGCCCTCGTTTATGGCATTATATATGGAAAGCAGCGTGATTTCCTCCGCCTTTTTCGCAAGATGAGAGCCGCCCACGCCAGCCTTAGTTTCCACAAGTCCAGCCTTCTGCAACTGCAAGAGAATCTTCCTGATGATAACCGCATTCACGCCGGTGCTGGCCGCGATAAAGTCCGAAGTGACGCGATTGTCCTTTTCAAAATACTGGATGCAGAGGATTGTGTGCACTGCCGCCGTAAACCGCACGCTTATCCGCATAATACCCTCCCTTACAACTCGTGATAATAAGGGCAGATGTTTTCAAAATGCCCGTCCTTCATTCTAAAGCCCCGGGGAATGGTTCCCAGCTGAACAAAGCCAAGCCGCTGGTACAAGTGCCTGGCATGCACATTGCTTTCCACCACTGCATTGAACTGGAGCAGGCCAAAGCCGCACTTCTTAGCCTGAAAAAGGCAGTCCTTCACCAGCATTTCGCCGATGTGCCTTCCCCTTGACTCAGACGATACGGCGTAGCTTGCGTTTGCAATGTGACCGCAACGGCCCACATTGTTGGGATGCAGGATATAAAGCCCCAAAATCCTGCCGTTTTCTTCCGCAACCGTGCTCAGGGACTGGGAAGCAAAAAAATCCCGCCCGCTTTCTTCTGTCAGTGTCTCTTCCTGTGGAAATGCATTTCCTTCTTCAACGACTTCGTTCCAGATTGCAATCATTGCCGGAAGGTCTTTTTCGTTATAAGGTCTTATAGTCATAATGAAAACTCCTTTGGTTTGACAAAATCCGCCCGCTCTTCAAGTCCTTTTACATGCCCCAGATTGTTCATGCTTCCTCGAATATTTTTCAGATAAAAGACCTTAAAAAGAGGATGGTCGGGATTGTTTTTATAAAGCTCGTGAACAATCGCGCTCTTTTGCATAATAGCCTCCTTGACCGCACTGTTTTCTTCAAAGACGGCTTCTGCGCTGAATCGAATCCATGAAGTGTTGATTTCATCTTTTTCAAGACGACTTGCGCACAAATCAATGAAAGGAAATTCTTGAAGCTCAGCGTACATGTCTTTTTCGCTGTTGGTGCAGAACCACATTTTTCCCTCACTCAAAACCATGTATTGGACTGGACGAACCTTAGGCTTGCCGTCCAAGCCGACCGTGGCCAGGTACTGCAATCCCATGCGGTCAAGGCATTCTGCCACATCTTCTACTGTAACTTCTTTTTCCATAAGCAACCTCACTCTTATAATACCAAAAAAACGAACGATTTTCACAGCCTGCAACTTGCGCCTGAATTTTTATTCTCTCACCAAAGAGATTCTCTGCTTAATGTGATTTCCCTTGGTGATTTCCTCCACCAGAGCCGCCGCATAGTCGGCATAGCTGATTATGCTCTCGCCTTTTGCGTTGAGGGTAAGTTCCTCGCCGCCCCAGAGCCATTTGCCACTTTTCGCGCCGTCTGCCTGGAAGTCCCCGGCCGGGCTGATGTAAGTCCACTGCCTATTTTTATCAGCCAATGTGATATTAAGTTGATGTTGTTCTTTTCAACTTACAATAAATAATATAGTGCAGGTTTGCTGTAATGTCAATAGAACTTCATAATTTCAACTGATTAAGATATAAGACCGCCGTGAAAGTAGCACTCATAGACTTTTTTGTCGTGGAAGAAAATTTCTTCGTAGCCTTGAAACCAAGTAAAATCGCCGTTGACGCTGCACTTGTATGTAAACACGCCGTCTTCGTAATGCTTAGGACCTCTGTAGGGCATTTTTTTGTCCGCATGACGCAGGGCAGCTTTTAAGAATTTTCCGCTGAAATCTTTAGAAAGAACCCGTCCCATATAGTTCATGGCGTAAACAGATTTTCCGTCTTTCCAGATAGCTTCTTCTCCCGCAAACTGCGCTCCTCCAACATAAGTGTCGTGGTAAGTCCAGTCGTCCTTTTGGTAGCAAAAATCGTGAGAATCGAGGCGTGTCGATTCAACTTCGTTCATAAAGGCCGCGTAAGTGTTTACATTTGCTTCAAGGCGAAATTGAATCAGCGTATCAAGTTTTTCTAAAAATATCATTTCGTAGCCCTCAATCGGGTGGGCTGGGACTTTACGCGGTAGCCCACGGAGATGATAACATCGAGATTATAGTATTCTATTTCACGTTCAACGCTTCTTCCACCCTCCCTTTGAACTGTCGCAAAATTTGCGACAATTGGAAGTCCTTCCAGTTCTTCCTCAATCGCATTATTTACATGTTTTCCAATCGTCTTTACATCACGGTCAAAGAGTGAAGCCATCTGCTGACGATTCAACCAAACTGTTTCATTCTCAAATGGAACCGAAAGACTTACAGATTTGTCTGCACTTTCAAACAAGATGATTTCTTTTTCTGCCATAAATGCCTCCTGCAAATCCTACAGACTCTTTTCTTTTTCGGATGGCGAATCACAGTTTATCAGGAAAAAATTTCCCGATATATTTTCTCGTCCTTTTCGCCGAAGACATTGAAAATCACTTTGATGTCGCTCTCATTTACTGTCTTCCAATTCCGCACGGTGTCTACGGCGATTCGGGCGGCTTTTTCTTGGGGAAAATGAAAGACCCCGGTGGAAATGCAGCAAAAGGCGATGGAGTCGATTTTATTTTCCTTAGCCGCATTAAGGCAGGATTTGTAGCAGCTTGCAAGAAGCTGGCAGTCTTCCTCGGTAAGATGATTACCCACGATTGGTCCCACAGTGTGAATCACATAATCGCAGGGCAGATTAAAAGCCCTGGTGATTTTTGCCTGTCCGGTTGGCTCCTCATGTCCCTGCTTTTCCATAATGTCGGCACAGACAGCCCGCAGCTGGATTCCCGCAAAAGTGTGAATGCAATTATCGATGCAGGCGTGACAGGGTTGCCAGCAACCAGTCATTCCGCTGTTGGCAGCATTTACTATTGCGCCAACTTTAAGTGTGGTGATGTCGCCCCGCCAAAGATATACTTCATTTTCGATTGGCTTCAGGCTTTCAATGTCGGTGATTCCACGGGCTTTGTTTTCTTCTGTTAAATATTCATCCTGAATGCGCAAAAATTCTTGGCTTACAGGCAGACTCTCCCTCACATTCACCAGTGAGCGTAAAAGATATTTCTGCTCAGCTTCTGTTTGAGGCAGAGGCCTCTTTCGCCATTCAGGATGTTCAGCCAAAAGATATTCGATTAAAAAGATTCGTCTTTCTGCTTGTGTCATATTCAACAGTATAAAAGAAGAAAAAACAAAAGTCATTCCCAAATCCCCGGAAATTATGTAAAATACAGACATGAACCTTGAAGCATTTGTTTTGGGCTGTGGCGGCATGATGCCCCTTCCTTACAGACATCTTACATCAGTTTTGCTCCGCCGTGACGGAGATTTGTTCCTTTTTGACTGCGGCGAGGGCACTCAGGTTTCACTCAAACGACTCAACCTCAAATGGAAGAAAATCGATGCGATTTTTATATCCCACACACACGCCGACCATGTTACGGGGCTTCCCGGAATGCTCATGCTCTCGGCCCAGGTTGACCGCACCGAGCCGCTTTACATCTACGGTCCGCCCAAAGTTCGTGAATATGTCGAGACCAGCCGGCAGGTTCTTGACATGTACATCAATTATCCCATTATAATAAAAGAAATTACGGCTCCTTGCGTCGTGCATGAGGGCAAAGACTGTTACATCCGAGCCTTTCCGCTTTCGCACACAAAGACCTGCGTAGGCTACACGCTCGAAGAACTTGACCGCCCGGGCGAATTCAATCCCGAAAAGGCAGAGTCTATTGGAATCCCGCGCGGCCCCTTGTGGGGGAAACTCCAGCGTGGCGAGGAAGTCACTTCGGCGGACGGAAAAATCGTCAAGCCGAGCGACGTGATGGGCGAAAAACGAAGCGGCCGCAAATTCTCTTTCGTGACCGACACCCAGTATCTTCCGAGTATCGCCCGTGAAGTTGAGGGGAGCGACCTTCTGATTTGCGAGGGAATGTTCGCCGACGACTGCGAAGACCAGGCCAAAGAAAAAAAGCACATGACCGCCCGCCAGGCCGCCACAATCGCGCGTGACTCTGCCTCAAGCCGCATGGCAATGATTCACTATTCACCACGCTACACCGACCGCGAGCTGGACGTGCTTTTGAAGCAGGCGCAGGAAGTCTACCCCAAGGCCGAGCTCACAAAAGACAGGATGATTTTTGATATTCCGTATATTGATTAAAAAATGACCCTATATTGCATAAGCCTTTTTTTAGAGAAAGCCAAAATCTCAAAGCTCATAAAATTCAGCATGGAAAACGGACTTTCCTGCAAAGAATTGCAAATAACCGATCAGACAGGCGAAAGTGGAAAAGGCAATCAAATTGATGCCGGGGGAATCAAGATTCTTCTTTTACCCTGCAATGACTTTCACAAAGACGGTGATTTTGAAATCGGCTTGACAACAAAAAATAAGGAAAATTGGACAAGATTCGTTAAAAGAGCGGGCAAAGCCTTCAAGATTGAGAAAGGGAAACTCGATGACGAAGGTACAGAATATCTTTTGATGGAAAACGATGAAGAAAACCATGGAAATTTTTTCTTTATTTTTGACGGACAGCTATCTGATGTCAATTCCCTTTCTAAAATCTCCTGTACCGTCAAGAATCAGGATTCTATCTTCTTCAAGGAAAAAATTTCCCAATTCCTCGATGCGGATTTGCTTGAAAAAATAGAAATCACATCGGGTGAACTTTTTTCACTGAATGAACTGAGAACCAAAAAGGAAGGAAAGGAAATCATTTTCCCGATTATGCAAATATGATTCAGCTGATTGATTTTTCAAAAAAAGATGCCTTTGCCGTGGAAGATTTTTCCCTGGAGTGCAAAGAAGGCGAAATCACCGGGCTTTTAGGCCTTAACGGTGAGGGGAAGACCACAATCCTCAAGGCAATCCCCGCCCGGCATTTTGCCAGCCGGGGAAGCGTCCTTATCGAAGGAAAAGAAGCGGGCTGACATAATTCTTTATTACAAACCTAACATTCCTGTCGCTGTAATTGAAGCAAAGGATAACACGCATTCCGTCGGTTCCGGCTTGCAGCAGGCATTGGGCTATGCAGAAACTCTTGATATTCCTGTCGCAATCAGTTCTAACGGAGACGGATTTATAATTCAATATCGTAAAAACTGCGGGAACTTAGATTCAAATCAGCAAGCGATTATCACGCAAGAGCTGGATTTAAACGATTTTCCGACACCAGAAGAATTCTGGGCTTGTTACAAACGCTATAACGGATTGGACGATAAAAGCGAACAGACGGCTCTTTCCCAGTATTTTTTCGGGAATGATTGCTACCCGCCACGCTACTATCAGAGAATCGCCGTCAACCGCGCGGTAGAAGCAATTGCGCGCGGACAAAAACGCATTCTTCTTGTTATGGCGACAGGCACAGGAAAAACATTCACTGCTTTTCAAATCATCTACCGTCTCTGGAAATCCGGCTGTAAAAAGCGAATCCTTTATTTAGCAGACCGCAACAATCTTATCACCCAGACAAGGAAAGGCGACTTTAAGCATTTCAAAGATAAGCTCACTATCATCAAAAACAAGAAAATCGACAAGTCTTATGAAATTTACCTTGCATTGTATCAGGGACTTACGAATTACAATGAAGAAACGGACGCGTTCAGAAAATTCAGCCCTGAGTTTTTCGACTTGATTATAGTTGATGAATGTCACCGCGGTTCAGTTGACGAGGACAAAGCCTGGCATAAAATCCTCACGTATTTTTCAAATGCAACCCAAATCGGCATGACCGCAACCCCAAAAGAAACAAAGGCGCTTTCGAATATCGAATATTTTGGCGAGCCGATTTACACATATTCTCTCAAACAGGGAATTGATGACGGATTCCTAGCCCCTTACAAAGTTCTTCGCGTTGGAATGAATGTGGATTTGGAAGGCTACAGACCGGAACGCAACAAAACCGACATTGATGGAGAATTAATAGAAGACAGGCTTTACAACACCAAAGATTACGACCGCACAATAATCATAGATGAACGAACGTATTTGGTTGCCCGCAAGATAATGGAATATCTAAAGAATACGAATCCCTACGATAAAACAATCGTATTCTGTGTTGATATCGAGCACGCAGAACGAATGCGGCGGGCTTTGTTAAAATATGCGCCGCGCGAAATCACTGCAAAGACAGACAAATACATCGTGAGAATCACAGGCGATGACAAAGACGCTAAACGCTATCTGGAAGATTTCATCAATCCAGAAGAAACCTATCCAGTTATTGCCACAACTTCAAAACTGATGACCACAGGAACGGATGCGAAGACCTGCAAACTGATTTGCCTGGATTCCAACATCGGCAGCATGACAGAATTCAAACAGATAATCGGCCGAGGAACAAGAGTCGAGGAAGATTTTGGGAAACGCTATTTTACCATCATCGACTTTCGCAATGTCACCGACAAATTCGCAGACAAGGACTTTGACGGAGCGCCAGTCCGCATAAAAGAAGCGTCTCAAGACGAAGAGATTTCTGAACAAACTATAGACGAAGGCGAAGAGGAAACTCAGATTGATCCTGTGACAGGCAAAGAGATTGCTTTTCCTGAATACCGCATCAATGACGAATTCGGAAATATTGCCGTTGCGGAACCTAAGCCGCAAAAATTCGAAAGGCGAGAGAAAGTCCGAATCGCAGGCGTTGATGTTCACATCTTAAGCGAACGCAAGGAATTTCTGGACGCAAGCGGGAAGCTTATAACTACAAGCCTCAAAGAATACTGCAAAACAGGAATCCTCACTTATTACCGCTCACTCGACAATTTCTTACAGACCTGGAACGATGCAGAAAAGAAGCGCGCCATTATAGAAGAGCTGGAAAATCAGGGAATTATCTTTGAAGAACTGAAAGACGAAATTAAAAATGACCTCGATATTTTTGACCTAATCTGCCACATCGCCTGGGATGCCCCAGCCCTTACCCGCCGCGAAAGAGCCGAAAATGTCCGCAAACGAAACTACTGGACTAAATATGGTGACAAGGCTCGCGCAGTTTTGGATGCCCTGTTAGACAAATACGCCCAGACTGGAATCGAAGAAATAGAAGATATGAAAGTCCTCACCGTAGACCCAATCAAAGAAATCGGAACTCCGGCAGAAATCGTAAAATTGTTCGGCGGAAAAGCGCAGTATCTTAAAGCTATCAGGGAACTGGAAACAGAAATCTATCGAGTTGCATAAACGTGTACCAAAAAAACAAAAAAAAAGTACATGATAATGTTTATATATCCCAACAATCAAGAAATTGGGACATGTTCTTGAAATATAGGGTATCTAATTACCTAAAACGGTAAAAATACGCAATTTTTGGTAATAAACAGATTCTTGAATTTTATAATAAATTTTGTTACAATTTGTAACATTTTTGACGATTTATATGATATAATATCTATTAAGGAAGGATAAACTATGAATTTTAATTTACAGAAATTTTCAGCTGATGTCAAAGAATTCCGCAAGGCAAATAATCTGACACAGTCAGAGTTTGCTAGTAAATTGGAATTAGACAACCACACTTTAGTTTCACTTTTTGAACAGGGAAAAAGGGCCCCTTCAAAAGAAGTGTTTGCAAATTATTGCAGAATTACAGGCCGCCGTTCAGAAGAATACTGGGAAGCAACAAATGAAATGCCATCGGCTTATCTGATGGGAAAGATTCAGCCAACAGATAAAAAAGCGCTGGAATCTGTTCTTGAAAAAATCGGTATGCGTGAATATCTGTTTGCGCTTTATGATAGGGTGAATAAATGAGTTCAAAAAACGACATCGATTCTATAATTAATAATTTGTCTCAAAACAATTATACCTTTGATGAAAATCTTCTTGTAAAAGATGAAATTGAACTTCTGAAAAACAGAGCAAGAGATTCAAGGGCCATATACGGATTAAATACACCAATAGGTACTAATATTTTTTCATTTCTTGAACAGAAGGGTGATATTGTTTTTCAGCTTCAGGATTTCAAGAAATCAGATTTAGATGCAATGATTATAAAATATTCAGCTAAATCATTAAAAAAATATATCGTTATAAATTCTGACAAACCTCTTATAAATCAAGTATTCGCAGCTGCGCACGAGTTATATCATTATTCTTACAGTTTTATAGAAAGTTCTCTGGACTCATTTGTATGTTCATTCAGTAAAAATGATAAAGAAGAAATAAAAGCAAATCGATTTGCAGCAGAATTCCTTTTGCCTGAAGAAGCTTTGCGAAATGAGTTAAAATCATTTTTACAATTTGCAGAAGGAAAATTTCCTACAACTCCTCTTTATAAACAAATTGCATTCTGTTTTGTATTAGTAGCTAAATATTGCATTCCTTTGAAAGCAGTTTTATATAGACTAAAAGAAGAGGACATTTCAAATACAGATTATTTACTTAAACATTATGATGAAGTAAAAAAGATTCTTCTCGAATTTGCAGAAGAAAATGTCCGTGTAAAGGAGTTGTATTCAAACAAGAATGTTTATATCAACGAACAGCTCTATGATTTAGTTCCTCTTTTGTATAACAAAGGAAGGCTAGACGATTCTACCTTGAATGAAATCATAAAGAAATTCGGTTTGTCAGAATCTAAAATAAACGAGGGTCTGGTAACCGATGAATAAGTTTTCCGAAATAAAGAAAGATTCGCCTATCATAATTGATACATGTATCTTCATGGTGGGAATTGAAAAGCGTCAGACAAATCCAGAATATTCTCTTGATAATATGGAAAAAAACTGGATGAATGACGTACTTTCTTATTTTGAAAACATAAAACTGCATGAAGTTGTGTATAAAGAACTTGATTCAGATACAAAAAAGATAATAGACGAGCACATTGGTAAAAATATTGAAATAGTTTCAGACAAAGATTTGTTCGATAAAGATCCGGAATTCATGCGCATATTCAACGAAATTCACGACCATGAATTAATGTATGCGCCTTTTTCAAAAACAAAGAATCAAGGCGAAGTCCATTCTTTAGCTTATGCCTGCTATTATGCCATTCCTTATTTTTCTTCAAAAGATTCAGATGCCTGCGATGTCTGCAACGAAATAGAAGATTTGAAAGATATTATTGTAGTAGGTTTTGAAACAATCCTCGGAATAGCCTACAAATCCGGCGGCAACAAAGAAAAACGAAAAGCTCTCAAAGCTTTATATAAAGAATTCTGCGCTCTAAAAATAAGACAAGGTGTTATTCCGAAAACACTTGCTGAATTCTTGGGTGAAGAGGAATAACATAATGAGCGAATGGAAAAAAGTAAAAATTGGTGACATCTGCAAAATCGTAAAAGGCACAACCGGAATCGCAAGTGCAGAGCCAGGAGAATATCCACTTGTAGTTACTGCCGAAGAAAGAAAAACTTGTTCAACATATCAGTTTGATTGCGAAGCCGTATGCATTCCGCTTGTAAGCTCCAGCGGTCATGGCAAAAAGTCGCTCAAAAATGTACATTATCAAAGCGGAAAGTTTGCGCTTGGAACAATTCTCTGTGCCGTAATCCCAAACAATCCGCAGGAACTGGATGCACGTTATCTCCATCAGTATCTTCAATTTTACAAAGACATAATTCTCGTTCCTCTGATGAAAGGCGCTGCAAATGTTTCTCTTTCAATGAAAGATATCGCAACCGTAGAATTTCCCCTGCCACCAATAGAACGCCAGAGGGAACTTTCAAATCTTTTTGTCTCGCTCCAGGAAAAGCAAAAAGAACTCTCCGCCGAATATGAAAAGCAGACCGAATACGCAAAACTTCTCCGCCAGAACATCCTGCAACAAGCCATAGAAGGAAAACTCACCGCCGATTGGCGCAAACAAAATCCAGTCCAAAAAGGCAATCCCGACTACGATGCCGAAGCATTGTTTGAGCAGATACAGAAGGGGGAAGTCTCCCCCTCGCTCCCAAGCCAAGTCGCTCCACGAATCGCCACTGCAAGCAGTGCCGATTCTCTCCGCTTTGTTGGCTTGTCCGCTACCCCCTCTCCTAGGGGCAAAGCCCCTAAAACCCCAGATAATTCCCGCGAGTTTTTCGAAGAAAAACTCGATAGTGAGCGCAAGCGAACGAACAACGCCCGC
Organism: Treponema sp.; assembly: GCA_017469785.1. Lineage (GTDB taxonomy): Bacteria > Spirochaetota > Spirochaetia > Treponematales > Treponemataceae > Treponema_D. The sequence goes on along the minus strand of JAFUFU010000008.1, from coordinate 171,709 downwards.
TCAAAATCACTTACTCCAATTACAGATGACGAAAAACCATTTGAAATTCCTGAAGGCTGGAAATGGGTACATTTCGGAGAAATATCAATAAACAGAGATTCTGAAAGAATTCCTTTATCTCTAGAAGAACGTGAAAATTTAAATAAGATATATGATTATTACGGAGCCTCTGGAGTAATTGATAAAGTTGATAAATATATTTTTGATGATACTTTACTTTTAATTGGTGAAGATGGTGCAAATTTAATTAATCGAAGTACACCAATTGCATTTATTGCGAGTGGAAAATTCTGGGTTAATAATCATGCTCATGTTATTGATTTTGATGAGCATTTTATTGTTATGAAATATGTTATGTATTTTATCAATGCAATAAGTCTTGAAGACTATATAACAGGAACTGCTCAGCCAAAAATGAATCAAGCAAATATGAATAAAATCCCAGTTCCACTTCCTCCATTAAAAGAACAAGATGAAATAGTAAACAAAGTAGAAACACTACTCGCAAAAGTAACACCCCTAGAAAATCAAATCCAAGACCGCAAATTACTGTCTGATAAACTTATCTTTGGTATAATAAAAGAAAATCTGGAGGGGTAAATGAATAAGGCAGAAATGTTTTGGCAAACTTATCTTAATCTCGAAAAAGAATTGCTTGAGTTATCCAAATATATTTATATCACGGATGAAAAATTAATATATAGTAAAGGTTCATTAAAAAGCGAAAGCTATACTAAACAACTTGAAGTTTTTTCTCCACATATTGCAGATTTGATTGTCAGAACTTGCGTAGAAATTGAAGCTATTTCCAAAGAATTATATTTTGAATTAGGTGGAACAAAAGCAAGAGGTGATAAAGATTTATTTTTTGATGAAGATTGCTTAAAACAATTAGATATAAAGTGTAAATCATCAAAAAAAGCTGTATTGATTACTTGCCCAGCTTTTAATTTAACAGATGATCAGTATCGAGTATTTAAACCATTAAAAGAAGCTCACAAACGTCAAGGTACAGATTGGGAAAAAGCATATCAAGCTGTGAAGCATGATAGATATTCATCTATTTGTAATGGTACAGTCAAGAATTTTATTCATGCCTTAGGAGCTTTATATTTACTGAATATAAATTATAAAAACGAAAGAATTAATATAAAGTTTTTAGAAACAAACAAGTTAGACTTTTCTTTTGGCTCTAAAGTTTTTTCATTAAAAAAGCCAGATATAAATAAATATACTGTTGATGTTGTAAACGGGAAAGCAATAACGGGAAACTTAGAATCTGATGACTCTCCATACATTTTTAAATATACAGATTCTTCATATAATCAAATTCTAGATGCAAACAAGAGAGCTGATGAAATGAGACAGGAATATATAAATTCTCAACCAGAATTTCAAGAACCAGCTTTTATACAACAATTAAATAAGTCTTTAGAAAAAGAAAAAACAAATAAACACCACAGAATGATTCTCTCTTGGGAACTTTGTAGATATCGTATAAATAAAAGAATACCTGCAACATTACCTTTTGAATTAAGAAAAAAATTATTTGTTGAAAGCAATGAGTTTAATGGGCAAATCAGATTAAAAAATAAGCATAAATCAAAAAATGAAATAACAGAAGATAATATCCAGTCTGAAATTGATTTGGCAGGGGATTTGGCAGGAATGGAATTGGAACAACGATTTGAAGGATTAAAATTTTCGAAATCTTTTAATGAAGGTTATTGTGAATTGGTTATTGATAAAGGTAATGTAAAATATAATTAAACAATTATGGAGGAATAAAATGTATCAAGCAAATTGTTTTAATGTAATGATAGTTTCACCTTCTGATATATCAGAGGAAAGAGAAATAGCGAAAAATGTCCTTTACAGATGGAATGAATTAAACTCCCGATTTCATAATATTGTTTTCTCAGTTTTAGGATATGATATTAATGCTCATGCTGATTCGGGTGTCCATCCACAAGAAAGTTTGAATCATCAATTATTAGAACAAGCAGATTTAATTATCGCGATTTTCTGGACAAAACTAGGAACACCAACAACAGAATACTCAAGCGGTTCTGTTGAAGAAATAACAAAGCATATTCAACAAGGTAAAAGAGCCTTAATATATTTTAGCAATAAGCAAGTTTCTCCAGACAAATTTAATTCAGATCAATATCAAAAACTTCAAGATTATAAGAAATCTATTCAAGGGAGTGCATTTTATAAAGATTTTTCATCAGAAGACGAGTTTAAGAGTTTATTGAATGATGAAATCCAATTAATTGCTAATGAATTAACACAAGGAAACTCTTCTTTTCAGCCAATCAATCATGATATTTCTGAAATTGAAAAAAATATATTATTGTCAATACAAAAGAATGGTTATTTATATTACGTAAGATTAATTAACGGTATAAATCTTAATGGAGAATTAATTAATGATTTAAAAACAATAGCCTTTATTAAGGAAGCAGTAGATTCTTTAGAGGAAAAAGGATTGATTGTTTCAAGAAGTTCAAAAAGAGAAATATTTGATATGAGTGCAAAAGGTTTTAGGGCTATAGATCAATTAATACAAAATTAGAATTATAAAATGGTCATTATAAGAGGAAGTATTATGAATGAACATATTCGCGATTATTGCAAGAAATTTATTGAATCACAAGAAAATCCTCATTATGCAGTTTTTCTTAATGGAAAATGGGGAACTGGGAAAACATATTTTATAAATAAATTGTTGGAAGAATATACTGATGATACAGATGTTAAGAGTAATGATATTATCAAAATATCCTTATTCGGAGTAAAATCTACAGATGAAATCGATATGAAAATATATCAAGCTATTCATCCGATTTTATCTTCTAAAGCCGTTAAGTTATTTGGTGCAGTTGTAAAGTCTGCTATAAAATTAGGAACAACAATAGATTTGAATGGAGACAGCAAGGATGATATTTCTTTATCTTCTGATGGTCTTTTTGAATTAAAATCAGGTGATAAAGTAAATTCTATTTCAAAGAAACTGATTATTGTTGATGATTTTGAACGCGCTATTCTTACTCCAAATCAAATTTTTGGTTATTTTTCTGAAATTATCACAGAATCCGATACTAGAATTATTTTTATAGGAAATGAAGAAAACATATATGATAAAGATGATGAGAAGAAAAAAGAATATTTAAGAATAAAAGAAAAAACTATAGGTGTAGAATTTGAACTTGAACCAGATAAGAAAAATGCTATAGATTCTTTCCTTTCAGAGTTATCTTTACAAGAGAAAAAGTTTTTCTCCGCAAAAACATTTGAAATATCAGAAATCTTAAAGTGCAATAATTTACGAACTATATGGCAAGCTTTATATAATCTAAATATTTTTATATCTTTAATTGAAAATTCCCTTGAAGAGAATGATAAAGAATACATTTTTGAAATATTCCTTATTTTATATATTCAAAGAAATTTAGAAGAAATTCACAAAGGCGATGATATAAATTCCATTTTGACAGGCTATTATAAATATCATAAGTCATATAAAGAATATACTGAATGGCTAAATGAACAACAGAATCAAAAAAAGGATTCATATTTTTTCGAAAGTTATTTAACACATATACCTTTGTTAGATGCTTGGAATAAACTGATTTTCGAAGGCTACTACAATAAAGAATGGTTAAATAAAAAGTATGAAGATGAACTCTCTATACGAAAACAACAGAATGAATCAAAAGAAATTTCAAATTTATTTAAACTTATAAATGATTGGCGAAGTTTTTCTAATGTTGAATTCGAACCACTTGTTAAAAAGGTTTTTTCAGAATTTGAAGAAGGGAAATATGTTCATCCTGGCGAGATTCTCCTTTTTGCAAATTATATGATTATTTTTTCAAAATGGGAATTAATTCCTGATAGTGTTGATTCAATTATCTCAATTATTAATAATCTTTTGAAAGAAAAAAAAGAATCAATAATTCCTCTCCCAGATTGGGGCTCAATTGAAATTGGATATGGCGGTTATGCGTATTCAACTGATATTGAGGAACTTTCCCTTGTACGAAAGCAACTAAAAGAATTTAATGAGAATAATGTAAATAGACATGCAAAAATAGATTTTATAAATGATATTACAAATATATCGAAGAATATTGATGAATTCATTAAAAATATAATTCATGTAAATGGAACTTATAAATACTACAAGCAACCTATTCTAAGTTTCATTGATATAGAGGAATTTTATAAAGAATTACAAAAAATCGATATTTCAACACGAGAAAAAATAATTAATGCTTTTTCTGAAAGATATGGAAAAACATATGGGAATGAACCATTCACAAAAGAATATATTCCAGACTACGAAAATCTAAAAAAATTAAGAGATAAATTTAAAGCAGATGAAAAGCCGATAACATATAATCCACAGATGTTATTTGAAAAGAATATTACAAAGGAATTAGAAGAATTAGTTACTTATTTTGAAAAGCACATGGAGCGTTGCGGGGTATCCCCGCAGAAGGGGTAGCGGACAAGCAACAAAGCGGAGAGAATCGGCACTGCTTGCAGGTGCGATTCGTGGAACGACTTGCTTGGAAGCGAGGGAAAGGCTTTCCCCTCCTCAATATAAACCAAAAGGAGCAAAACAAATGCCAAACGAACTTGTAAAACAAATATCGTACATTCTCTACAAAGCAGATGAAGAAGATGTAAAAGTTAATGCGCTCCTTAAGGATGAATCTATCTGGCTTACACAGAAAGCAATGGCAGAATTGTTTGATTGTTCGCCTGATAATATTGGATTGCATCTCAAAAATGTATTTGAAGCCGGAGAGTTAGAGAAAAATCGAACTACCGAGGAAATCTCGGTAGTTCAAAAAGAAGGTTCACGGTCTGTAAAAAGAAATATGACCTTTTACAATCTCGACGCCATTATCTCTGTAGGTTATAGGGTGAATTCTGCAAAAGCAACAAAGTTCCGCATCTGGGCTACAAATGTATTAAAGGAATACATCAAAAAGGGCTTTGTGCTGGATGATGAACGCTTAAAGCAAGGCGAAAATGTTTTTGGAAAGGATTATTTCAGCGAACTTTTGGAAAGAGTTCGTTCAATCCGTGCAAGCGAACGCAGAATATGGCAGCAGATTACAGATATTTTTGCGGAATGTTCCATTGATTATGATAAAAACTCTGAAATTACAAAACAGTTTTATGCCACTGTTCAAAATAAGTTTCATTTTGCAATTACAGGGCAGACTGCAGCCGAAATTGTTTATGACAAGGCGGACCACAAAAAAGAGCACATGGGTTTAACTACATGGAAGAATTCTCCGGATGGTCGTATTTTGAAATCTGATGTGAATATTGCTAAAAACTATCTTTCTGAAAAGCAAATCCGTCAGCTGGAAAGAGCTGTGAGCGGTTATTTTGATTATATTGAAGATTTGATTGAGCGTGAAATACCTTTTAATATGGAACAGTTTGCGGCAAGCATTAACGAATTTCTTGAATTCCGTAAGTACGATATTCTTGAAGGAAATGGTAGGATTTTCCGAAATGATGCAGATAACAAGGCTTTCGCTGAATATGAGATTTTTAACAGAACTCAGAAAATAGATTCTGATTTTGATAAGATGATAAGAAAGGTAGAGAAGAAATAATTTAATTATTGAGAATAACAATTGATTGAACTTGCCATATTTTTCAACAAGTTCAAGAATATAGACGAGGTACTGTATGGGAGTTGATATTCAATATTGGTATGATAATAACATTAGTTTTTCAACAATCAAAGATTTGAAATTTCATCTTGAAAGATATCTGGATTGTAGAATATCAATTTTTTGTATGCAGGGAGATTCTGATGAATGGTTCTCTTTGTTTCCAAAAACAGGGAAATATAAATATACTTCTTTATGTAGTGTTGCAGCACTGAATAAAAGCGAATATTTTTTAGAAATCGTTGATTCGGATAATAAGATAAAGGATTTTGAAAATCAAAATATAAGTGAATTATTCAAGACAAGACAGATAGGATTATTTCTTCGCTCTGTACTAGATGATATAGAAGTGTATATTTATCCAAAAACATTAAAGATTCATAGCGATTTTTTATGCTTTCCCGGCAGAATGTTTTCATTTATTGAAACTATCGAAAATCCAGAAGAAGGTTTTACCGAGGATTATTTAAAAATACTGTATCGTATAAACTCGTTTGTTAAAGCCTTCAATTCCAACTCTATTTTAATGGTTGGTGATACACAAAGTATAAATTGGGAAAATATTGATGAGGACTTGGAAGAAGGGTGGACTAGTATTTCTGAAGTATTGGAAAAATATAAACCTCGAGGTATCAAAATAATTACGGAAGAAATGGTTCTGAATAAACAACTTGAACCATGCGATAATGAAGAAGAAGTTTACAATCATGTATATTTTTTTCAATTCAATAATCTTTTGGAACATTTAAAGCCGTGTGCATTCAGAGAAGAAGATGATGAGGAAGAGTCTCATTCTGAAGAAAATCCTGCAGTGTTTTTGGAAGTTTCCATTACAGATTTAGAATACAAACCCGAAAAGCCAAGAAAAACAGCTTTGAGAATTGCAAAGAAACTGAATAGCGATTATGAATATACAGCTGAGAAACTGTTTTATAATGTAAAACAAGAATTAATGTCTAGAGAAAAACTTTATAAAAATCGGTGGGAAAAGTTTGTTGAAAGAACAAAGTCTTTAGACTTTAATAAGTTGACAAATTATTTTAAATATTCAAAAGGTTCAGGAAAAATTTATGCTTTAGAGTATCGAAATGTAGATTTCTCTATTTCAGTTTCTTTATGGTGCTCAGATAATAAGGATAAATGTCCTGAAGAATTTGTTAGCTTGATAGATGAGATTTTTGAATATGCAGCAAGTCTACCTGAAAATTGTATTAGTTTTGGATCGTTCCGAATGGTAGGTGTTCCTGTAAAAACACAGAAAGAAGTAAACGAATCTCGAAAGAAAACTGATTTACCAAAATATACAGTAGAAGGGTATTCCGATGAGGATATAGATAGAATGTTAAGAACATAAAATTTTTAGTTGAAAAGTGTTAGGGATTGTAGGGGCGCGAAGCGTTCTTGCGAAGCAAGAATGAAGGCGAAAGCCGGAACCCCGAAAAGCCCGACCCGAACAAAGTGAGGGGAACACCCAAAAGAAAAGAAGGAGCGCAAAAATGCCAAATATATCAGGAATTGTAAAAACATTACAGAATATAATGCGCAAGGACCAGGGAGTTTCTGGTGACGCGCAGAGAATAGAGCAGCTGGGCTGGATGATTACGCTTAAAATCATTGATGATAAGGAAGCTGAAATGGAACTTATCAGCGATGATTATGTTTCTGTGATTCCGAGTGAGCTGCAGTGGAGAAACTGGGCGGCAGACAGTGAAGGCATGACCGGAGACGCGCTTAAGGATTTTGTTGATAATAAGCTTTTTCCCGGTTTGCAGAATCTGGATGTTTCTACCGGTAATAAGCGCGCTGTTTTGATTCGCGATATTTTTGCAGGCACTAACAACTATATGAAAAACGGAACTATAATCCGCCAGGTTGTGAACAAGCTTAATGAAATTGATTTTAATGCCAGCGAAGACCGCCACATGTTCGGCGATATTTACGAAGGTCTTTTGCGTGATTTGCAGAGTGCCGGTAACTACGGTGAGTTTTATACTCCGCGTGCTGTTACAGAAATTATGACAGAGATTATTAATCCGCGGCTTGGCGAAAAGGTGCTGGACCCGGCTTGTGGTACCGGCGGATTTTTGACAAGCGCAATTGAAAATATCAGAAAGCAGGATGTCCATTCTGTTGAAGATTTGAAGGTGCTTGAAGAAACAATTCGCGGACAGGAGCTTAAGCCGCTTCCATTTATGCTTTGCGTTACAAACCTTATTCTGCATGATATTGAAGTTCCGAATGTAATGAACATGGACAGCCTGAACCGCGAGTATACAAGCATCGGAGCAAAAGAACGAGTTGATGTAATTCTTGCTAATCCGCCTTTTGGTGCGAGTGTTAGTGATGGAGTGGAAACTAATTATCCTGCTGCATTCAGAACTACAGAAAGTGCAGATTTATTCTTGCTTTTGATGATTCGATATTTACGTGATGGTGGCCGCGCTGCTATTGTTTTACCTGATGGTTCATTAACTGGCGACGGTGTAAAGCAGAGAATCCGCGAAGAGTTTTTGACTCAGTGTAATGTTCATACTATTGTGCGTTTGCCAAACTCTGTTTTCCAACCTTATGCTAGTGTTGCTACAAATCTCTTGTTCTTTACAAAGGGCGAGCCTACTAAAGAAATCTGGTACTGGGAACACAAGCTGCCGGAAGGTCAGAAATCTTATTCAAAAACAAAGCTGATTCAAAAGAGTGAGTTTGCGTCACTTCTTGCGTGGTGGAATAATCGTGCAGAAGGTGAACAGTCCTGGCGGGTCCCTGTAGAAAAGATTGCAGAAAGCGGCTGGAATCTTGATATTAAAAATCCCTTTGTGAAGGAAGAAGAAGTTACCCATACTACTAGCGAGCTTTTGCAGATGTTGAGTGATTCATTTAAGAAGAGTGAAGAACTGATTGGGGAATTGAAGGAAGAGTTAAAGTAAAGCATTTATTAGATTGCACACCTCAATTCCCAACTTATAGGAGCCATACTATGATCCAACTAACAAACTTCACCAAATCCTACTCCTCAAAATCGCCTTTCGCAGTATCGGACATAAACATGACCTGCGAGAAGGGCAGCATCACAGGCATTCTTGGCCTTAACGGAGCGGGCAAAACCACAATCCTAAAAGCCATCACCGCCCGCCACTTTGCCACAAGCGGGAGCGTTCTTGTCGAAGGAATAGAAGCCGGCGAAAACGCCGAGCAGGTTCGGAATCTCACAGGTTTTGTAGAAGAAGAGCCAAAACTCCCCGGCGAATACACGGTGGAAGAATACCTCAGTCAAGTATTTTCCTTACATCAAGAAAAAGAAAGTCACACAGATTCGGAATTCCTACGGAATTCCAATTCAAAAATGATTTTGCGTAGCAAAATCGAATCCAAACGAGCACGCCAACGATTGTGCTCGGTGTGGCAATATGAAAACTCTCTTTCTATAAGCGACTTACTCCCCAAAAAGATAAAAACTCTCTCCAAAGGCCAGCGTCAGCGGGTCAATTTCGCCCAGGCACTCATTTATAACCCAAAGGTTTTGGTTTTGGACGAGTCAGCCTCTGGTCTTGACCCGGCCCAAATCATTAACATGCGCTCTCTCGTAAAGTCACTCAAAGCCGACCACACGATTTTGCTTTCGACTCATCTCATGCAGGAAGTCGATTCTCTTTGCGACAAGGTTTACATCCTTCACGAAGGAAAAATCGCCGCAAGCGGCAGGCCAGACGAAATCGCTTCCCAATTCAAATGCAAAAACCTTGAGGAAGCCTTCTTTAAAATCACCAGCGCGAGTGATATAGTAGGGGAGCAAAAATGAAAAAATTTCTTCCCCTTTACAAATCCGCTCTCTTTTCATACCTGATTGACCCGCTTTTTTATGTCTCATCCCTGCTCACGATTCTTTTCTGTGCCTTCAGGTTTTTCTTCGCTTCAAAATTTTTCGTGGCAGGGCTAGGCTCCACAGACTTGCGCCCATTTTTCAATTCAGTTCCCCTCATTTCAATCCTCACGATTCCGCTTCTCACATTCAGGCTTCGCAGTCTTTTTCTCGACGATTCAATTCCCGTCAAGCCGTTCCAAAGATTTTTCGCGCTCGCCACGGCCTCTTTTACGGCTTTTTCTCTTCCGCTTCTTCTTCTGATTTCGATTCCGCTTTCAGTTTCGCGTTTCGGCTCTGTGGAGCCTGGTCAGTGCATCGCAGGTTTTCTGGGCCTTTTCCTCTACGGATTTTCAGCCAGCACCCTTTCGGCATTTTTCTTTGCGATTTTTTATTCTTCACCGGCACTTCCGCTGATTTTTTCGGCTGTCGTTCTTGCTCTCGTCAATTTTCTTCATCTTCTGCCTCTTTATGTGAAGACAGGCTCGCTTCTCGCATTTTTCTGCAAGGCTTTTTCTTTCGCCTGGCATTTCGATTCCTTCTCAAAGGGAATTCTGGATTCCCGCAATTTCTTCTATTATGTAGCCGCCTCGTCCGTGCTTCTTTTGCTTTCGGCACATTTTGAATACAAACGGCTCGGTAAAAAATCTTCCCGGCTCACGATTCTGCTTTTCACGCTGATTCTCCTTTTCCTTTCGGCTTCTTCAAAAAATCTTTATTTCAGATTCGATTTGACAAGGGAAAAGCAGTTCACGGTATCGCGCACGAGCAAAAATCTTCTTTCCGCTCTTGAAAGTGACCTTCGTATCACATATTTTCGTTCCGCTGAGCTTAAAAATCTTTACCCACAGACTGAAGATGTACTAGAATTCTTACAGGATTACGCTTCGAGCCAGAAAAATATCACGCTCACACTCGAAAAAGCTGATGAAGAAAAACTCAAGGCCTTGGGTATTCAGGGCCAGCAAATAAGGCACGACAACGGCACAAAAACTGAATTCGTCACGGTCTATTCGGCTGTCCTTCTGCAATATCTCGAAAAGTCCTCGATTATTCCCTTTGTGCTCTCAACCCAGACTCTTGAATACGATTTGAGTCAGCGAGTTCAGCAATTTATCAGCCAGAAAGAGCGAAAAGTTTACCTTTTATGCGGTAACGGGCGCACGATTGAAGAATCTTACATGTATGTTCCGGCTTGGCTTGAAAACCGGGGCTTTACGGTCGAAGTCCTTAATGACTTTACGGCCACCGAAGTTCTCAGAAATTTGACCGCTAGCGACCAAATCGCCATTTTCGGCACGAAAGATTTTTCTCAGGAAGAAGCAATTCTTATACAAAACGCGATTGAAAAGGGCTGCAGGGCATTTTTTGCGGCAAGCCCGTATCACACGACAATCGAAGACGAATGGAAAATCTCAAAGCCCAAGAACGACCTGCTTATTTCCTACCTGAACGGAAAAGGTTTCGCCTTTGAAAACGCGCTTGTCGAAGACATCTCCTGCTATCCGCTCACAATGCAAAGCGGCGAGGGGAACACAGCCGAATATACCACGGTCAATTATCCTCTTTGGGTGGCCTTGCAAAATCAAAAAGAAGCGAAGCAGGGCGCGACAATTTTTTGGGCAAGTCCGCTCGTTCTTTACAATGAAGCCGAGCCACTTTTGTTCACGACCAATCTTGCCTGGGTTCAAAAGCCCGCTCAAAACGCAAGCGAAGATTTATTCCTCACAAATCCCTTCACGCTCCCCAAAACAGCAGCCCAAAGTGACTCTCAGACAGGGCAATTCGTAGTGGCCGCCAAAAAAGGAAATATTTCGCTCGTCTCAGACCAGTTTTTCGTCTCAAGTCTCATGACAGGCTTCATTTCAGGCGAAAGTACGGGCGATTTCAGAAACTACGACTATCTTACAAAGGAACTTTTGAATCTCCGGGGAGAAGAGGAACTTTCCGCTCTCATGCAAAAATCCGCCCCGATTACGGCCTTGTATAAAATCACGGACGAAGCCCAGTTCAATTCCGCAAGAAAAGGCACAATCGCGCTGAATTTTTGCCTTCTCCCGCTTCTGATTCTGGCCATATTTATTTTCGTGCAGGTAAAAAGGAGGGGAAAATAATGACAGTCGGAATTTACGGCAGAATGAACGCAAACGATCCGAGTTTCATCCACTTTCCGCATATTCGGACAGGCGACCGGGAAGGCATTTTTGACACGGATTTTTCTATCAAAAAAGAAGGCGACTGCTGGCATTTGAGCTTTGAGCATGTACAAGATGACTCAATCAATCTGGATTTTCATTTCGATGATTTTTATATTGAGGGCGATTTTTTCGACAGATATTCAAAGAAAGAATTTCTGAATCTCGTTGAGCATTGTTGCGGCGATATTGAAAAGAATGTTAAAATCCCCGCGCGGCTTTCAGAACTGCTTGATGAAAATGGTGAAACAACAGAATGGAAAAGCTGGTCTTCTCGGGAAATCGAGTCAAAAGAATATTTTTTGAATCGAAAATATTCCAGGAACTTTTTCAAGCACGAAATGCTCCCGCTCGTGAATTCAATCAGCCAAACCCTGAATGTGGATTTACTGAGGAAAGTTGAAGTGAACTCTTTCTTTTGTTTTCCAAACCGCATTGGATTCGTTAAAAAAGATGATGGATTTTTTGTTTATAGGACGGACGAAAATGCACATATCGATGTTTACGGAAAATTCGATCAGACGGGACTTATAGTCTGCCTCGCCTTTCTTTTAGACGCCAGGGATTTTATAGAAGAAAACCGGCTTTCAGATTCGATTTTAAAGAAAAAAAAGCACTTCAAATCAGAACTAGCCGCTGAAAAATATCTAGGAGTAGAAGAATGAAAAAAACACTTGCAGTAATCACATTGCTCGCATCTCTCTGTGCGAATATCTTTGCGGACGGAAAGCCTTCCTGGTATACGGAGGAAGTGCAGGTGAGCGAAATGGAAATCAGGCGCAAGAATTCCGAAGGCGTATATGCTGATTTTATCGACAGGACATTTTCTGCCTGCGCGCATGTTCGTGTTACAGATGAAATCCAGTCACTTGAAGAAGCCCGCTCAAAAGCTGAAAAAGCCGCTTCGGAAAAACTCGATTCATATTTTAAGGCCCACAAAGAAAATGATGCACTCAAAGGAAAGCATGAACTGTACGGCTGGAGCTATGATTATTCCCTTGAAAATGGCGGGGCTTATGTTCAGGTTCAGGTTGTAGTCAAAAAAGAAAAGCCAAAGGTAACTTCAGCAGCTTTATCGACGGATTCGAAAAAAAATCTTTCAGAGAATTCTAATATAGGATCCCGCATAATCAGCTATGATTCAGAACGTATGACCCTCGTTGACAAAATTAATTTTGCGTCAGAAGAAGCCTTGGAATCCCACAAAGTCTCCCTTACCACAAAAGAAGATGAAAACGGAAACAAAATAAGCAAATATTCAAAGACAAAGCAGGCATTTTATTATCCGGACGGAGTTTTAATTCATGATACTACTTACAATCTTACAGACACCCTTTTTCAGTTCAATCTTAAGAATACCGTAAAAGGCCGCAAAACCCTGATTATAATCAGAATTGATGCCCTATACGACAACGATGAAATAGTGCTTTCATACAAAGGACAGGACTATAAATCAAAAATCGATAAAGACACGAAAAACCGCTGGCGTAATATCGTTTTTGAGATTGAAGAAGGCACCATTAGCGAATACAACCCGCAGTTTTTTATCAGGGAGTCAAAATCCAAGCAGGTAATCGGAAGTATTTTTGTTTACCAGTTATTGTAATTCTTAAAGAGAAAAAATGAAAAGAGACTTCTACATTAAAGCACTGTTTCTAGCCTTCGCTTTAGCCTTGTTTTCCTGCGCCTCAGTTCCGAAAACAGTTTTTCCGCCAGACGGCATTTATTCCTACGATTTTGAGCGCTATGTCGATTGCGTCGAGGTCACGGCGATGTACAAAGCCTACGGTATGGACGCTTACCAGAACATCCTCAAAAAGTCTTATGGAAACGCTGTTCTCATGCAGGGCGGAACTTTCGTCGAGCCTGAGACAAGGATTCTGATTTCAATCTCACCGACCGGGAAAGTCACAAGCCCGCAGAATCCCTCAATCACGGGAATTTACAAAAAGAACGGCGATTTTTTCTTTCAGGGATATTATGAGGAAAACTCTCAGATTTCAAAAATCACCATTAACGGAAGGCTTCTTCTTACAAAAGAGAGCGACCGGGCATCAGAAGATTTTGACGGCGACTTTATCCTGACCGATAACGGAAGTGAGCGAAAGCAGAAAGTCAGAATCGAAAAGGGCCTTTATCTCTGGGAATACGAGGAAAAAGAGAAAGACGATTTTGAAACATGGCCCGTTATTGTCTCTTCTGACGGAAGATTTCATTCAGGCTTTGACATGACCGTTCGCTCCGGCGTTAAGAATATGAGCGACATGATCGTCTCAAGCACATGCGAATCTTACGGAAAAGTCAAAGCTGACGGTACGATTCAGGTTCAGACAATCACGAAAAATTACGGAAGCACTCAGAGTGGGGAAGAAGAAAGGATTGACTTTTCAGGAGTCCGAGGAAGTGAGAATTTAAGCCAGATTTCAAAAGAAAAATCCACTGACTCGAAAATCAAAAAGACACTCACAAAAGCAAGCGGGAAAACGCAGGTTCCCAAAAAAGAGAATCCGCCTGAATGGTACGCGGACTTCATCCCCAACGACAGTGATTTCCTTTACGGCTCGGCAAGAAAATCTCATGCCGACAAGGAGACCGCCCTCAGAATCGCCGAGCTTACCGCAGTATCGCAGATAAAATCCAGCCTTGTCCAGAAAATTCTCTCCAAGTCCGATGCAGAAAAATCAATGATACAGGAAGGGGATGGCAAAACAAAAGCCGAATCCAGATTCTTCCGTGCTACAGAAACTTTTTCTTTAATGCAGATTCCCTATGAGCTGACGAAAAGCTTTTACGACGAAAAGACAGGCACGGCTTATGTTGTGGTAAGGCTGGACCGAAGCAAGTATGTTTATTGATTTCAGGAGAAAAAGTCAATGAAAAAGATTATTTTTACAGTATTGGCATTATGGGGCGCGTTTTCTGCGTTCTCGGACGACGGCGGAAGCTGGTATCCTGAGGACTGGACTTACGGCAACATCTACGTCAAAGAGCCGAACGACAAGATTGCCCTTGAAAAAGAGCTGATGATTGTGGAGCAGTCTTCAAAATCAAGCTACGATGAAAAGACCAACACTCGAACAAAACTTCACGGGAGCGAAGTCGAGGCGATTTTTGGCTTCAAGAACACGACAGCTCAAAGTGTGGTCGTTCCGTGTGCCTTTCCTGTCGTCGTTTCAACACAGGTGGCTGTTAAAAAGGACGGCTTTTTGTCTAATTATATTGAAGTTGGAAACGGCTATTCTTCCAAGCTGGAAGTTCTTGAAGTTGCGCTAGGCAGAAAGCTACGGTTCAAAGAAGCTGACTGGGAAAGTGGAGAACGACGCTGGGGAACGACAGACGCAACAAAAAATGATTTGCTTTCTGTGGACAAAAAACTCAGAACTGTTCCAATAGCTGAATATCTTTCGGAGCTGAAAAACTACAAGGCAAGCGAAACGCTCAGTCCCTGCCAGATTGTGCAGGACGGAAAGAAAATCGCCGTGCAGACAGTGGGAATTGAAACAGCAATCGAAAAGCACGATGAAAACACAGAATCCCTGAAAGAAACTGCGTATAGAGAACACAATCAGGTTGAAGTTTACACGATAAAAGTTGTCCTGCACTTTTTCCACGAGCTGACCTTTAAGCCTGCCGCCTCTTCAAAATTGAGCGTAAAATATGCGATAGACGCAGCTAAAGGCGGACGGAGCTACCGACACAGCTTTGTTTACGACATTTCCACGGGCGGAACATGGAAAGGCGATATAAAATCCTTCGTTGTCCTTACAGACAGCTCAATGGACATCAAAAACTCAAAGACAAAGTTCGAGATTACAGACCTCGGCGAGATGTGCAACTGGAAAAGAACATATTTATATTGTGCCGAAAACTACAAGCCACAGAAAGACGAATATTTTGTATTTGATTTAAACTCTTATGGTTATGAATGTGATGTGTGGCTCTCAAACAGAAAAAGTATGCAGGATTTTGTTTCGGGCGTCCGCTCTTCCTCAGAGCTTTCCGGCTCCTACAAGATTTCATCAGATAACCAAGACGGCGAGGACGGAAATCTTGTCCCCTCGACTTACGAAGCAAAGACTTCTTTTGACGGAAATCTTCTGAACGGATGGGTTGAGGGTGTCAAAGGCGACGGAATTGGCGAATGGATTGAGTTCACGCTTTCAAAAAACGTTCTCGGACCTTTTGCGACGAACGGGCTTCGGCGTTTTGGAGGCAGTTTGAAGAGTGAATATTATGATGAAAACGAGTCTGTTTACAAAACAATTCACGGAACTAATTCTTCATGGGAGTCCAACAACCGCGTAAAATCCATGATTCTTTCGTCTGAAGGCAAAAACATTGCAGAACTACAATTTGAGGACAAATGCCTTGAAGTTTTGACTTCTCCTGCTGACTGGATTTGGCAGAGCGCGATAAAAAATCCGCAGCTTTTGAAAACAGGCACATATCGAATGACAATCAACAGCGTCTACAAAGGCAAAAAATGGGACGACACGGTCTTGGGCGAAGTCTGGTTCGTTCCGATAGAGGACAAGGCGGGGAATATCATCTTGAACGACGACTTTTTCAAGAAGCCGATTCTTCAAAAGACAAGACAGTTCTTGTCCTTGAAATAGAATTTTAGGAAGGAGCAGAAAATGAGCGATAAAAAAGTATACTGGGGCACAATAATTCAGAATAGTTTTTATTACGAAGAATATCTGGCTTATGAAATCACAAAACTTCCAGAAGGAATAATTCTTACACTTTGGGAAAAAGAATGGCATTATGAAGACTCTTCAACTGGAAGAGCTGACAGATTATTTTTCAAATACGAATGGATTCTTCCTTTCATTAACACAATCCGCTCAGTTCCGAAAAGAGAGTTGCACCGAGGAACAGATGATTCAGGTTACGGCGAATGGACGAGAGATATCAGTTTCAATTCAAAAAATTCTGAAATAACAATCTATTTTTCAAATCATTATTATGAACGCTCATCACCTAAAATTGAAGTTACTATATTATCGGATGAATTTGACCAGCTTGCCGCAAAACTTTCTCCGTATGCCACATGGGAAAATGACCGCTTGAACAATATTTATCTTCCTCATGCAGACGGTTTTGAAGGCTACATCCAGACAATTGAGCCTCTTCTAACGGAGCTTGAAAAATATGTTCCAGAAGAAGAGCAAAAAAACATTCTGCCCCAGCTTGGAAAAATCAAAACAGAAATTGAAATAAGCACCGAATCATATAAAGAATGGATTGCAAAGTATCCCGAGGACAAAAATGCCCCTCATGTACGATGGATAACAAAACAGACTGGAAATACAAGTTACGATGTGACCGCACTTGTATTTTTCAAGGGAAAACTTGATTATCAAAAGACCATCTCGCTCGACATCAAGCAGATTGCTATGATAAATAAAAACATCGAGTCATGGATAGAAGAAAAAAATCCATATCCGTACAAAAAAAATGGCGAAGGATTTCTGATTGAAATAAAGGCCGATTCAAAATATGATAATTACTTGAATATGAAAATCTCAACGACAGGACTTAAAGGCGATTTTTTTGAGATTCCAGTGAAAATCGATGAAAAACAGAATCAGTTCTATTATCTGATTTACAGTACCGAAGCCCAAAATGTTCATCTTCAGGCATAATCCGCGGAGCAGAAAATGACAAAACAAAACAAACTGCTTTTTAAGATTCTTCTCGCCTCAATTTTGATTTTCGCTTTATCCCTTGCTTTTTCAAAAAAGGAGAGAAGCATGCAAAAATCCATTGAATCTGCAATACTGAACCCAAGCCACAAAAGCGAAGTAAGCCTGATTGAGATAGAGACAGGCGAAAGCGGTTCAATCGCGCTAAAAAAACAGGGAGATTTCTGGCTCCTCTCAACGGAAGGCGAAAAGGGACAGACAATATGCACCATAGCGGACTCAAAAATCATCAACTCACTGATTGAGAATGCCGCAAAAATTCGGAAGCTCTACGCCATCTCAGAGAAATTTTCTGATTATAAAAGGCTGGGTCTAACGGAAAACCTAAGCACAAGCATAAGTTTTCTTAAAAATGACAGCAACTTGTATACAAAAGTGCACTTTGGCTATTCAGATTCCCTCAAAAACAGGATTTTTCTTCGCTCAGAAAGCTCAAAAGCCGCCTACGAGTGCGAAAATGACTTCCATCAATTCCTGACGACTCAAACAAACTACTGGTCGGAAGGAGAAATTTTTCCTGAAATCGAAAATCCAGTAAAAATCACGCTGAAAATAAACGAAGGTTCGGAAGTTTCTCCTGAAAAAACACTGAGCCTCGATGAAAAATCCCCGAATTTCACCCAAAAGACAGGCAGTCTTCTTTCATTACGACATGGAAATATTTCCGAGACAAAAGACAACTCTCTCGAAGAAACGGGCAAATCTGGAAAAAGCAGGGCAATTCTCACAATTCAAGACGGAAACGGCAGAATCGCCAGGCTGACTTTCTACGCATTGCAAGACGGCTCCTATTTTTACACAAAAAACGTCACGCCAAGCGAAATCGACAGTCAGGAAACAAGATTCGCCCTTTATTCAGAAAACGCGACGTACGAGATTTCAGAATGGACTTACAAGCGGATAATCTCGCTTTTTTAAGCAATCGCCGCCATCACTGCAAAAGACAAAAAATTATACAGCCCATGAACCGCGAATGAAATCCAAATCGTCTTTGTTTTTATCATACAGACTCGGAGGATGATTCCGCAGACAAGGGCGTTCAAAAATCCGAAAAAGCCCAGGTATAAATGGGGAAGTGCAAAAAGGATAAGGGAAGCTGTCTCAGCAATAAGCGAAAGCCTTAGGTTTATTTTTTCATTCTGAGGATTTTTCCGCACCTTGAATAAAAGCTCCTTCAAGGCCCTGAGAAGATAAAAACGATAAATCACTTCCTCAAAGAAAGCCGCAAAAATCACGCCGAAGACAAAATCAACTTTTCCGAGAAATCCTGCTGGAAAGACGACAGAATGAAGCCCCGCCTTGCTTCCCGTAAAAAAAGCAATCAGCTCAAAAATCACCGAAGAAAGACAAAGGGCGCCAAAAGCGACAAGGGCATTGCTGGAATAAAGAAAAAAAGGCTGCCTCTCAGACAAAACTTCCTCTTCAAAAATCTTCCCCTTAAGCGCAGAAATATATATCAAAAATGCTATACCTCCCAATAGAAAAGTGGATAGGGGATATTCTGCGACAAATTCATCCTTCCGCTCCACAAAAAACTGGGTAAAAACCGGCGGAAATACAAGATAGAGAATCACATAAAAAAAAACTAGCCAGAAAAAAAAACTTTTTTTCATGAAAATTCCTGGAAAACAAAAGATCTATGTTAAGAAATACTAATCAAAAAAGCTTAAAAAGAACAGAAAAAACAAAAAAGCGTGCGTAGTCGAGGTTGCGACAAAAACTCGCTTGAACTTGTTCACCGCGAGTTTTATGGCGCGTTCTCGACGGGAGCACGCTTTTTTAGCTTATCCCGTAATTTCTTTACAAGACAAATTGATTAATATTTCGAATCCGCGAAACCAATCCATCCCTCGTTCTCAACGAGAGCTTTTTCAAATCCCTCAAGCTTGAATGGATAGCTCTTTGAAAGGCTTCCTGCGATGAGCTTTACCTTCCAGGTTCCGTCTTCTTTCTGTTCGATTTTGCACTCGCAGTCCTTGTTACCGAAAGTGCGGAACATGTCATCAATGTCTTTTTTGGGCATGTTGAGAGCCAAAAGACCGCAGTTGTACATGTTCTGATAGAAGATTCGTGCAAAGTTTGGAGCGATGACGGTGTAGATTCCGTTCACTTCCAAAGCCCAGGGAGCATGCTCACGGCTTGAACCGCAGCCGAAATTCTCGCGGGTAATGATTACCTTTTTGTTTGGAACATCGCGCTTTGCGTCAAATCCGTCAAGTTTAAGGTCTTCGAGAAGATAAGGCTTGAGTGCCTGTTTTGAGACTTCCGTAAGATATTTTGCAGGGATGATTTCGTCAGTATTGATATCTGAGCGATCCAAGAAGAGTACATCTCCACCAAAAGCTTTCATATATTTCTCCTAAAAAAAGTAATGAAGAAAGTTTCAACTTTCGAATAACTTTTTTATGTTGCTTCGCAATGCAATGAGAAGCAACAGTTGATATGCAAGTTTTCGTAAGAAAACTTGTCAAGATAAAAAACAGACGGCAAATCGGCTGTTTTTTATCTAATGCTCCTTTTTATGTTATGGCTTTTTAGCCTTTGTAAAGTTCTGAATTTGCGATAGTTCCTGTGATTGCAGTTGCAGCAGCCGATGCAGGGCTCATCAAATGAACCATGCCGCCTTTACCCATTCGGCCGTTGAAGTTGCGGTTTGTTGTTGAAGCGCAGACCTCACCCTCAGCAAGAACGTCGTTTGACATACCAAGGCAGGCGCCGCAAGTCGGGTTCGTCACGCAGAAACCAGCTTCGAGGAAAATGTCGATGATTCCCTCGTCCACAGCCATCTTGTAGATTTTCGGTGTAGCAGGCGAAACGATACCGCGAACACCGTCTGCAAGTTTGTGACCTTTGAGGACTTTTGCGGCAATGCGGAGGTCAGAGATTCGGCCGTTAGTGCATGAACCAATGTAAACCTGATCAACCTTCGTGCCTTTCATCTCAGAGATTTTCTTAATCTGATCAGGCTTGTAGTTGATTGTACATACAGGCTCCAGATTTGACAGATCCTCTGTGATTACTTTTTCGTAAACAGCATCGTCATCGTCACGCCATTTTGCGTAGTCAGCGATTGCCTCTTCCTTTGATTTGTATTCGTCTTTGATGAATTCCCAGAGATAATCCACGGTTTTTGCGTCAGGGAAACAGATTCCACTGGTTCCGCCGGCTTCGATTGCCATGTTACAGAGAGTCATTCGCTCTTCCATATCCATGTTGTCAACGACAGGACCCGTGAACTCGATAACGCAGTTTGTGGCTCCGTTTACGCCGATTTTACCGATAAGGTGAAGGATTACGTCTTTTGCGTAAACGCCTTCTTTAAGTTTGCCGTTCAATACGAATTTGATTGATTTTGGCTCACGGAAAGAGCATACGCCCTTAAGGATTCCAACCTCAAGGTCAGTCGTGCCGACACCAGCGGCGAAAGCACCGAAGGCTCCGTGAGTACAAGTGTGGCTGTCACCCATGATTACAGTATAGCCCGGTCGGACAAAGCCTTTTTCCGGGAAAATGGCATGGCAGACACCGTTTGCGCCGATATCAAAGAAGTCTTTGATATTGTTGCGGTGAGCCCAGTCACGCAAAATCTTTGACTGTGTTGCAGTTTTGCTGTCTTTTGAAGGAGTTACATGGTCGATGACAGCCTTAATCTTTGTGGCATCGAAAACACGGTCTTTGCCCCGCTCAACCAAGTCATTGATTGCGACAGGCGTTGTGATTTCATGACAGAAAACGCGGTCAAGTTTGAGAACATAAGTTCCCGGAAAGGGAGTGTCAACAAGATGTGACTCAAAAATCTTTTGGGCGATTGTTTTTCCCATTTTTTATACCTCTTTATAAATGTCATGCCGAAAAAATCAGCATCTTTAATTTACTACATTAACTGGCTTTCCTGCCATGAATGCTTTGATATTCCCGATTGCGATGTCAAGCAAGCGAAGCCGGGTTTCTTTTGGTGCCCAAGCCAAATGGGGCGTAATAAGGCAATTAGGGGCTTTATAGAGCGGACAATTTTTGCTCATTGGCTCTTCCAAAAGAACATCCGCCGCATAAGCTGCGATTTTTTTAGAATCAAGAGCTGCCCTTACATCTTTTTCGCTAATCATTCCGCCACGAGCCGTGTTTATGAGAATTGCGGAAGGTTTCATAAGAGAAAGAGTGTTTTCATTAACCAGCTCTGTTGTTTCAGGAGTGAGGGGCGCATGAAGGGAAAAGAAATCTGATTCTCTGAACAAATCTTCAAGAGAAACAGAAGAAATTTCTGAAAGTTTTGAAGATGGAAGGGAAAGGCAATCCAAGCCCTTTTTAAAAGATTCCTCAGAATGAGCGTGTACGATAACCTTCATGCCGAAAGAAAGGGCGATTTCTGCCACCTTCTGACCGATATGGCCGAAACCAAAAATGCCTAAGGTTTTGCCGAAAATTTCTGTGAGAGGGGAGAGCCAGTAACAAAAATCAGGATTTGAAATCCACTTGCCCTCGTGAACAGAAACTGAATGAGAAGCCACAAGATTTGTGAAATGAAGGATAAAAGCAAAAACATGCTGTGCAACGGCATTTGTGCTGTAAGAAGGAATATTAGTAACCGTGATTCCGCGCTCGCGGCAAGCCTTTGTGTCAACAACATTGTAGCCTGTGGCAAGAACGCCAACATAGCGAAGACGCGGACATTTCTCGATAATTTCGCTTGTGATTCGGACTTTGTTCAAAAGAATGATTTCGCTGTCGCCGATTCGTTCGGCAACAAGTTCCTGAGGAGAACGATCATATACTGTAAAATCACTTGCAAGGGCTTTTATTGGCTCCCAAGAAACATCTCCAGGATTAAGACCGTGCCCGTCAAGAACCGTTACTTTCATATAAATGCTGCTCTTATCCCAAAACCGCAATTCCCGTAGATGAGATCGCGGCATTGATGGCATCTTCGATACCACCAACAGACTCATCAAAATCTACAAGAACCTGCGATTTATCAGGATTTGCAGTACAACCTGTAACACCGGCAACTGCTTTGACAGCGCTGTCGACCTTGGCTGCTACATCAGGATCAAACATGCCATCAACATAAATTTTTTTTTGCATTTATGAATTCTCCAAAGTGCGTGATAAATCATTATAAATGGTATGTTCAAAAAATTCAACAAATATTTTTTTTGCTGCAAACATATTGAACACAATTTTTTATTCAGGCAGTTTTTTTCCGTTTCCCTGCGTTGAAACCAGTGTTTTTCCTAGCTGGCCGCAGGCTCCGCCGATTTCACGCCCTCTTCGAGTCCTTAGCGTTACATTAATTCCGGCCTTTTCAAGGTGATATAGAAAATTCTTACATTCCTTAGCACTGGGCTCGCTGAATTCAAGTCCGTCAACCGGATTCCATGGAATGAGATTGACATGTACGTCAAGCCCCCGGGCGAAATTTATCATGTTCGTGGCACTTTCAATGCTCGTGTTCGTGTCATGAAGCAAGGCCGCTTCAAGAGTAACTCGTTTTCCGGTTTTCCGCGCAAAGTAGTCTATAGCCTTCCGAAGCTCAGAAAGAGGATTTGTTCGGCAAATAGGCATGAGCCTTTCACGGAGAACACTGTCAGCTGTTGTCAGCGAAACGGCAAGCCTGATTTGAGGACCGTTATCTGCAAGGTCATAGATTCCCTTTATAACGCCTGACGTAGAAAGCGTAATTCGCCTGCCTGAAAGAGCACGACCTTCCTTGTTTGTAAGGATTGCAATTGCCTTCCGAACATTTTCGAGGTTCATCATCGGCTCTCCCATACCCATGAAAACAATGTTGTCCAAAGGCCCCGCATGTTTTTCGAGGTAAAGGAATTGTTCAACGATTTCGCCGGCTGTTAAATTACGAGCAAGCCCCAAGTGACCGGTCTGGCAGAAGGCGCAGTTCATGGCGCATCCGACCTGACAGGAGACACAAGCCGTTTTTCTGCTTTCACGGTCAGTAAGCAGAACGGTTTCAACGGCAAGGCCATCGCTCAGAGTAATCTGGAGCTTTATCGTGCCGTCAGAATCTTCAAGGATTTTTGAAACAAGGGTAGAACGGAGAAGGGCCTTTTCTGAAAGATTATCACGCAAATCTTTGGAAAGATTAGTCATTTCATCAAAGGACTCTGCGCCTTTCCCAATCCATTGAAAAATCTGTTTGCCACGGAAAGCCTGTTTAAGAGAGAGAGACTCCGTGATTTCTTCGGGCAGCAGCCCCGCCAAAGCGATTTTTTCGACCTCTGCCATAGGACTATGCATTGCGCTCAAGGCGGTTAAGCATCTCTGAAACCGCAGGTGAGCGGATTCCGTAGCGAGAAACACCTCTCAGCGTATCAATTGCTTTTGTCTTCTGATTGAGTTTTAAATAACAGTCAGCCAAATCGATGTAGAATCTGAAATTCCTTGGATCGCCTTTTATAAGACCTTGCAAGCGCTCAGCTGCCTCATCATAACGGCCTTCACCCTTACATATTAAAGCGAGACCAAGGGCCGCATAAACGTCAAATTCGATATCTAGAGCTTTGTTGTAATACTCCGCCGCGGTTTTATAATCACCGGTATTGCGGTATGCGTCTCCGGCACGTGTGAGAATGACTTTATTGTCAGGATCCATGTCAAGAATTTTATTCCAATATTCAATAGAACGGAACTGCTGGTTCATTCCTCGGTAGCAGTCTGCCAGACCAAACAGCGCATAAAAATTATCCGGCTCACGCTGCAAAGCCCGCTCGAAGTAAACGACGCCTTTATCAAAAGTCTTGAGCTTTCTGTGGCAGTTTCCGATTGAGGTTAATACACGGATATCAACGAAGGTTTCGTCCTTCTCCAGCATTTTTGTCCAGTAGTAGAGGGCATCGCGGTATTCCTTAAAATCATAGTGAAGATGTCCGAGACCAATAAGTGCATAGGAATTGTTTTCTTCCATGTCAAGCACGGACAGATACAAATCTTTGGACTTTTTGAAATCACGAATCTTGCGGTAAGCATCTGCGACACGCGTAAGAACAGTGATATTCCTGTCATCATGAATAAGATACTGCTCCCAAATATCAATTGCCCGATGGTACTGATTCATAGCCTTGTAGCAATCCGCAAGGCCAAAGAGCGCATAGTTATTATTCGGATGATACTCCAGGCACTTTGAATAATAGGAATCAGCTTCCCTGAAATGTCCCTGTTTGCGCTCGGCATCTCCCAATCCGACCAGTGCATAATTGTTATTTTCTTCGATGGCAAGAATTTTATTGAAAGCTTCTTTTGCCTCATCAATTCGATTTTCTTTTATGAGCTGATAGCCAAGCTTTGACAACTCTGAAATCTCATTAGGTACGTTTTCTTCAGGAATGTACTCCGTTACCGATTGCGAAGTATCAAATTCCTTGAAAATTTCATCACTCATGAATGATCCTCTCTTTTTTTAAATTACTTTATTATTATTGAAATAATATGTGCTATTTTATCATACAGGGCTTCCGACTTTGCCTTGTTATTAGCAAGGAGATAATACTTCAGCGCGGTCAGACTGCGGTTTTGTTTCATGTAAAGATCGCCGATTCTGGCTAAACCGTCAGAATATCCAGTTGTAACAAAAATACGACATGCCGCATCATATTTTCCTTCATTGAAAAGCACATTTCCTTTGCGATTGAGAACAGCTTTTTGCTCAGAAGTAAGCCCCTGAATCGGTCTATCGGTGACTTTGATAAACCCTTCGGGAATACTATGAGAAGACAGTGTGTTTTTTACTTTTGTTTCATCCAACTTTTTAACCTGAAAACAATTTTACATATTTAATATGCTAACACTTTTTCTTCAAAAGTCAATATATTTTTTATGTTATTTTAAAGATTTGTCGGCGCATAAAAATGAACGATTGAGCGTCCATAAATACGTTTGTCCTTCAGAACCAGAGTTCCGATTTTTTCAGGAAGCATATCCTCTTCCGGAAAGTGAATCATGACTAATCCGTTTTCATTAACAAGCCGGCGTTTCTCGATTGTTTTCATCAGGTCAAGGCGATATTTGTAAGGGAAGGGCGGATCAAGAAAAATATAATCAAATGTATCCTTGCAACGCTTCAGGAACAGCTCTACAGCCATGAAGTGGCAGCCTATTTTCACTCCCAGCTCTTTTTCGGTCAGGGAGACGTTCTCCAGAACCTGTTTTATTTTGATTTTGTCTTTCTCGCAGAGTTGTACATCCCTTGAACCTCTGGAAACGGCTTCAATCGCAATTGTCCCGCTTCCTGAGAACAAATCGAGCCATGATTTTTCGCTCAAATCCCCAAGGATTGCAAAAACTGACTCGCGCATTCTGTCCATTGCGGGCCTGATAATTCCATCTGGGCATTTGATAACCCGACCTTTTAGTGTTCCACCTGTAATTCTCATGGGTTTTCCTTATTATGAATTCGGATTCAATGACCAATAGGTAACATTGTGCGGAAGTTTTTTATTTTCTTTAGCATAATCGAACGCTGTCTTGCCTGTTTGTGCCTCAACCTGATATTTTGAAGCGCCATTCGCAAGAAGCCATTCGATAATTTTTGTATTCCGCCCTGTCTGGCAGGCCAGCATAAGCGGTGTTTTTCCGTTAAATGGAATATTGACCGGAACGTTTTTCTTAACAAACGCATTCAACGCCTGCGTGTCATTGTAACTGGAAATTCCATAGGCAAATGCCTCTCGGGCTTCATCAGAATCCGGTGAACAAGAATCAAGGAGAAGAGATATGACGTCTGCATTTTTTGCATATCCAGATGCAAGGAGCAGGGCTGTCAATCCATAATTGTTTTTTTGAGTCCGGTCGGCGCCTTTGAGAAGCAGAAGCTGAGTGACATCCGCATTCTTCTGGAAACGTGCTGCATACATGAGAGCAGTCCAGCCTTCGTCATCTTTTGCATCAATTTGTGCCCCGGAATAAAGCAAATCTTCTATCTTTGATATATCGCCTTGCTTTGCGGCAATCATCAGCTTGGTTTTTCCGCTTGAATCGCGCCTGTTTGCATCTGCGATATAATGTCTTGCGGCTTCTTCGGCTGCAACAAGAGCTTCTGGAATCAGCAGCGGGCTGGCCTTATCGTCTGCATAATCATACAGATGCAGGCTTCCAGGAATAAGAAGCGGACTTGGCGCAAGAGCCAGATCAAAAATAGAATTTACGTCAGGGGGAACTTCCTCAGTAAGTGCGTCCGGAACATCATAAGAAAAATCTCCAATAAACGTTTCTTCAGCCGGCTCTGTGCTGTCATCGCTTTCAGGAATATCTTCAAGCGGTGGTGGAGGCAACACCTCAGGCACAGGCTCGCTTTCAGCAACTTCTTCTGAGTCTTCTGGTTCCGGATTTTCTTCCGGCTCGTCAGCAGGCTCTTGGGCATATAAGCCCAGCAATCCCAATACTTCTTCGGAAATCAGCTCGTTTTTTCGGGCATAGTCAAAACAAGTCAGACCGTCCGTATCGCGGGCCAGAATTCTCCGGGATTTATCTTTGTCGGATGGAGCGTTAAAATTGAGCACGTCTTTTATAACGGAAATATCGGTTTCATACTGGCAAGCGTACATAAAAGCGGTCTTTCCATCCTTTGTTTTAGAATCAGGAGATATTTTCGCCTGAGACATCAGCATGTTGACCACATCCGCTTCCCTGGAAGTTTTCAGCGCGGCCATCAGCAAATTTTCTTTTTCTTCTCCCCGGGTAAAACTTCCGAAAGAATAGTCAGTCTCTATAGCGCGCTGAACTTCTCTTGGAGACGCGCTTATAACAAGCCTAAAAGCATCATCTGTCCAGGAAAAAGCAGACAACATATTGAGAGAAAGTGAAAAAACAAAAGAAAATAAGAGAAGTCGCCTCATTCTACCATTAATTATAAGCCGGTTTTACTAGAATTCAAACCAGCTGCCATCGACAGTCAGATACCAGTCAGCAAGAACAGAGTTTTGCGACGGATTGTACCAGCTGATTGAGCCGTCACGATTCAGCACAACAACTTTGTTCTGATTCGCCACTGTCTTTATCGGCATTGAAGCAGAACGTCTGTACAGGAAATCCCGGCGTGATGAAAAATTATATGAGCGAATCTGGGATTTTCCGATATTCGTGAAGAGCATCGTGTTGGACAGACTGGTAAATGCCTCGCTGTCTTCATCGGTTATTGAAAGCAGATAACGGCTGCTTTTAGTCTGCGGTTTGTATGCGAAAACAGAGGTGGTAAGCCGTTTGGTACTTGTGTTCGTATATATTGTAATTCCGTAGATTTCTGAATTTGCTCTTGTATAATCATAGGCCAGAGAATAGGCGACATTTCCCTTCATTGTAAGTGGAACTGTTTCCTGCGTGTTTACATTCACATACAGAAGGGGAACGTTGGGAGATGAGCCGCTTGATTTTGCGACATACAGGTCATTTTCGTTATAAAGAAGCGCATCCTGAATGCTTGTTCCTTTGTAGAGTTGTCGTTTTTTAAGCGTTTGAATATCAAAGATGTTTACGGAAGAATTTGACTCAACGTCAATCAACGAGTTTTCATACAGTTTTAGAATCTGAACCGTTCCCTCCGGGGCAAAAAGTTGGCTTATGCGGCCGCTCCCCAGCTCAAGAAGCACAACGGATTTTTTTGAGTCTTTTGACCATAAAATAATGTTATCCCCGTATGGAATCAAGTTCGTATATCCTGAATTTCCAGCTTTTCTGTCAACATTCGCGCTCTCATAGCTGGACAGGAAAAGAGAAGTAGGGGTAAGAAAATAAAAATCGTTTCCGACTACGGCAACATCATAGATTTTATCGTACATTTTTTCCGTAAGTGACTGCTGCACGTCAACGCGCTCGGATTTCGCGTAATCAAATTTATAGATGTTGCCTAAATTCGTTCCGGCATAGATTTCTTCGCCCGCAAGCGAAGCGCATACGACCGATTCACCGTTTTTAAGTCCGGAGAAAGTTCTCTGGAGCTCAGGAGCAATTACGGCCTTGTTTCTGTCATTTGCAACCTTGAAGATTTTAAACTGGCGGTTCTCGTTTGTGATGTAATACAAATCTTTCACACTGTTTGAGCCAATGAGGATTGGGTTGTTAACATTGTAGGAAGCGATTGTGCTTCCGTTCACGGCCTGGATTATATAAAGCGCATTAGAGCGCACTCCTGCGCAAAACACGCTGTTGTTGAACATGCAGAATTGAGTCAGGTCATATTCAGTATTTATCTTTGCCTTCTGCTCTCCGTTTTGCAAAGTGTAATAGGTGATGGTTCCTTTTGGAGAGTATGTTACCATTGATTTTTCGGAAGAAGATGTCTGAATATAGTTTACGACACCAGTATTTCCCTTTATTTTATTTTTTATGATGGAACCGTTCTGTGGATTCAGGAAAAATGCCCCGCTTACGCTTGCCGTCCCGCAGATAATGTATGTTCCCTTTGCAGAGTAGGCGAGGCTGGTAAGGGAATCCGTGAATCTGAAGGCGAATTTTCTCGTAAAAGTCTTCCAGTTCCAGACAGAAACCCGGTTCAAAGAAGCTCCGTCGCTTTCGTAGACGGCAATTTCATATCCGTTGGGACTTCGGGCAATCATCTTGATTGGAAGGTCAGAAATCTGATAATGCTCGCCCATGCCGTCTTCAGTCCACTTAATCAGAAAACCGTCGTTTCCTGATGAAAAAACAGAGCCGTCAGAATCCTCTAGATAAGCCACATTTGAAACTGTCCCTGAATGAGCCTGAGTGGAAATGTGTGCCTGTGCGTAAAGAGAAAAACCAAGACAGAAAATTGAAAAAGCCAAGAAAGCGAATTTTTTGATCTTATTTTTTTGCATTTAAAAGCTCCGAAAAATAATGGAAGTCGCCGCTTAGGGCAATCGTAAAAAGCAGCGCAATCAGCGCGATTCCAGCATATTGTACAATATTTCTCACTTTTGGTGAAACCCGTATGCCGAAAATCGCCTCAATAAGCGATGTAAGCACAAGGAATCCGTCCAGAATAGGAATCGGGAGCAGGTTCATTATGAAAAGCGACACGCTTATTAAAGCCATGAACTGCAGGACGGATACAACTCCGCTTTTAATCCCCGCTGAAAATCCAGCCTTTGCTGTCTGGCCAAGCATGCTGGTAATTCTGGCTGGACCTGCGACGCTTTCAGAAACATGGGCGCCCCTGAAAAGCATTGAGATTCCTTTAAGAGAAAGATAAACTAAATTCGCAGTCTTGGAAAACCCCTGTCCCATAGCTTCAAAAAAGCCGTAACGCTTGGCCTCCCGGACCTCAACAGAATCAGGATCACTCATCACGCCGATTTTCCCCTCGCCGGTATCACGGTTCATGTCAGTGTGTACGGAAAAAATGAGGATTTCACCCTCTCTCTCAACCTGAATCTGAATGTCCTCATCCGGGTGAACGGCAACCTCAGAGTAAATGTCAGAAAAGTCTGAGATTTCTTTATCATTGATTCTGATGATTTTGTCTCCGCTTAGAATTCCTGAGTCGGCGGCGGGAGAGTGAAGTTCCGGATATTCATCAGTTGAGAGCCTGATTGTGTTTCCAGCCGAATAATAGGTGTAGCCTGTAATGGCAATGACAAAAAAAGCGAATACAGAAAAGAGAAAATTCGAGAAAGGACCTGCAAAACCGATGAAAGCCCTGAAGAGAGGCTTGATGCCGTAAAAAGAATCACCTTCAATCTGTGAGTTCCGGTTGTAATATTCCTCAAAATCCTGCTCGCCCTTCATGGCACAGTAACCACCGAAAGGAAGAAGGGAAATTCGCCAGTCCGTGCCCATCCATTCCCAGTGCAGAAGAACAGGCCCCATACCGATAGAAAATGCCTTGACTCTGACACCGCAGAGCCGGGCAACAGCAAAATGCCCTAATTCATGTATGAAAACGAGCAGTCCAAGAAAAAAGATTCCGATAAATATTGTCATAAAATTTAATCAGACGCTGATACACGCGGACAGACGCAGATAAAAAAATCCGCGTTCATCTGTGTTCATCTGCGTAAAAACTTTTTTGCCATTTCCCGTGCCAATCTGTCCGCCTCGAACACATCGCTTAAATCACGGGGAGAATTCGACCAGTCTGAGCCTTCAAGGACTTTTCCCACGAGCTCCGGAATATCCAGAAAGCCGATTCTTCCATCGATGAAATCCTGAACCGCAATCTCATTAGCCGCATTGAAAACAATCGGATAAGAAGCGCTTTTTTCGGCGCAATAAAAGGCAATGCCAAGCATTGGAAAGTCATCCATACGCGGCTTTTCAAAGGTAAGAGTCCGGCATCCGTCCGCAGTGTCAGTCAAATCGAAAGGTCTCATGAAATTATGACGCACTTCCGGCCAATCCAATGCCTGAAGAATAGGATGCTTCATGTCCGGTTCTGAGAACTGCCCGTAAACGATGCCGTCTTTTGTGCGAACAAGGGAATGGATTACGCTTTGGGGATGCACAACCACCTGAACCTGACTTGCCTGAACATCAAAAAGCCGGACAGCCTCAATCACCTCCAGGCCTTTGTTGGCAAGGCTTGCCGAGTCAATGGTGATTTTGACTCCCATGTTCCATGTAGGGTGCTTCAAGGCATCAGCAACCTTCACTCTGGCAAGCTTGTCCCGGGAATAGGTGCGGAAAGGCCCGCCGCTGGCCGTGATTATGATTTTATCGAGATTTTCTTTTTTGCACTGATGGATAAGCGTAAAAATCGCCGAATGTTCTGAATCAACGGGCAGAATCCTTGAACCGCTTTTTTTTGCCGCGTCAAACATCAGAGGACCGGCCATGACCACGGTTTCCTTGTTGGCAAGGGCAAGATCTGTTCCAGTCTCAAGGACAGCCATGCTGGGAAGAAGCCCCGCGCTTCCTGCAATACCGTTTACAACGATATCAGGCTTTGTCTCGTCAAGAAGACGCTTTATGCCATCAATTCCCTCGTCTTTTGTAAGCGAAGAAGGGCAGGAAAATTCAGCTGAGAGCCGCTCAAGCTCCTCTTTTTTAGAATTTGCTGAAAGACCACAACAGACAAAATCCTCGCAGTCATTACGAAGAATGTCCAGAGTACTCGTTCCGATTGAGCCAGTGGCCCCTAAAACAAGAATTTTTTTCATATCCTAAAACAAGAAATTGATTCCAAAATAATAAAGCGGGGCGACAAAAACGATGCTGTCGATTGAATCAAGGACACCGCCGCGACCGGGGATAAGCGTTCCAGAATCTTTCACGCCAACGGAGCGTTTAATTACTGATTCCACCAAATCTCCTGAAATTGCGACAAAAGCCACACAGAATCCGAATATAAGGATTTTTACGGGAGAACCAAAAAATACTTCCGGGAAAACCAGATGGGCAATCAGCCCGGTGAGCATAGTTCCTGCAAAACCTCCAAGGAAACCTGCAACTGACTTATTAGGACTTGCTTTCACAAAGCCTTTGTTGTTTTTCCCGAACAAAACACCAAAAAACCAGGCAACCGAGTCACACATACATACCATAAGAAAGAAGAAAGCGATGAACTCGCGAGAATATGTATGGACGGTCATTTTCGAAACAAATGTCGGGAAAAATCCCGTGTAGAGAACGATAAAAACAGAAGTAATCAAGTGGGAGAGAGAATCTTCAAATTTTTCTGCAGAAAGAACCTCGTATGTCATGCACAATAGCAGGACGAAAAGAAAAGAATAGTCAATGAAATTTGCAGGGAGCTTAAAAAGAGCGCATACAGCACCGACAAAAGCCGGTATTCCGCTGGCAATGACCACGACAGCCCTCGGCTGCAAGGAAAACTTACGGGCAAAAAGATAATACAACTCATTGGAAGCTAAAATAGCCGTCGCAAAAATCAAAACATGCAGCGCTATGTGATGAAACTGATTGAACCAAACAAGGCTGATAACTAAAGGCAACCCAATAAAAAAAACAAGAAGCCTCTGCACAACTTTACTCATCGAAAATCCCCACCAAACTTAATTCGGAACAGCTCCGAATCGCCTATTTCTTTGCTGGTATATAGAAATATCAGCAAGGAACTCATTCTCATTATAATCAGGCCAAAGCGTATCTGTAAATACGAATTCAGCGTATGCACAATGCCAAAGAAGAAAGTTACTAAGCCTTTCCTCTCCACCTGTACGAATCATCAAATCAACATCAGGAAGATTCGGCACGTCAAAAGATTTTGAAAAAGATTCCTCTGTGATTGAATCTGCAGATACATTATCCGAGATTAGTTTTTTTACACCGCGAATGATTTCATCGCGTCCGCCATAATTTATTGCCAAAACACAAGTTATTCCTTTAAAATGCTCTGTGTCCTTTATGGCATTTTGAATTTCAGAGCGAACTTCGGCCGGTAATCCATCTAAATCACCGATATGTGCTATGCGAATTCCATTCTCTTTGTAAAAATCAAATTCAGCCCGCAACCGGCTGGTTATCAGGCTCATGAGATAGCCAACTTCTTCCTGAGCTCTCTTCCAGTTCTCAGTGGAGAAAGTGTAGAATGTCAGATATTTGATTCCGAGCATTGCCGCCATCGCAACAATTTTTTTTGCGGTCACAAGTCCCTCTTTATGACCGCTTGTGCGTGGCAAGCCTCGTTTTTTTGCCCAGCGACCGTTCCCGTCCATGATGACCGCAACATGCTCAGGAACTCCGCGGGCAATAATTTCTTCGGCCGTCATTTATGCCATGATTTCCTTTTCTTTGGCATCGCATACTGACTGAATGTCAGCGATATATTTATCCGTGAGTTTCTGAAGGTCGTCGGTCTCTTTTTTGAGCTGGTCTTCAGTAATCTCACCTGCTTTCTGCTGTTTTTTGAGATCGTCATTTCCATCGCGACGAATATTGCGGATTGTTGTTTTATAATTTTCGCCAACTGATTTTGCCTGTTTTACGAGCTCCTTTCGGCGGTCAGCCGTAAGGGCAGGAATAGCAATTCGGATTACTTTTCCATCGTTTGAAGGGTTCAAGCCCAAATCAGCGACAAGGATTGCCTTTTCGATTTCTGTAATGAGAGATTTGTCAAACGGAGAGATAACGACAGTGCGTGCCTCAGGGATGGAAATCTGCGCAACTTGATTGAGCGGAGACTTGTTTCCATAATAATCAACACGAACTTTATCAAAAAGCGAAGCAGATGCGCGACCTGTCCGAATCGTGTTCATCTCGTTTTTAAGACTCTCAATCGTCTTTTCCATTTTAGACTTTGCATCAAATGCCATACAATTCCTCCGTTTCTAAAAAAACAATAAAAAAATGCAAAAAAGCGGTCAGAAAAGAATCTGACCGCCGTATTTCACGAAAAATTTATTTTCCGAGAATGTAAAGAGCGACCTTCTTGAATGAAAGTTTGCTTCCTGCAGCTTTTGAAACCTCTTCAAGTTTCTTGGCGACAGTTACTTTATCGTCTTTTACAAAAGCCTGGTCAACAAAGCAGATTTCAGCAAGATGTTTGTTGATTTTGCCCTGAAGGATACCAGCCTTAACGTTCTCCGGCTTAGAAGCCATTTTTTCGTCCTGAGCCATCTGAGCCTGGAAGATTTCTTTCTGCTCATCGATGTAGCTCTGTGGAACTTCGTCTTTTGTAGTGTAAGCAGGTGTGAAAGCTGCCAAGTGCAAACAGCAGTCCTTTGCAAACACTTTTACATCATCAGCATCAGAACCTTCGACAACGACAACTGCGCCAGTCTTGAAGTCTGAGTGAACATATGTAGCAGCCGCGCTTCCAGCCGGAACATCAATAACCTCGAGGCGGCGGAGAGACATGTTCTCACGGATTTTTGTAGCAAGCTCAAGAACCAAGTCCTCAAGCTCTTTTTCGACTTTTGTGTATCCTTTTTCGAATACGATGTCGAGGATTTTTTCGCCGAGGGCGATGAAATCTGTATTTTTTGCAACGAAGTCTGTTTCGCAAGTGACTTCTGCAACGGCGATTTTGTTTCCGTTCTGGCGGATGAAAATGCGTCCTTCAGAAGTAGCGCGTTCAGCGCGTTTTGCCACGGCCGCCAATCCCTTTTCTTTGAGGATTTTCTCTGCCTCAGCAGTGTCTCCGTTTGCTTCTGTAAGTGCCTTTTTGCATTCCATCATGCCTGCGCCTGTTTTTTCGCGCAATGCTTTTACGTCGTTAGCAGTAATTGCCATTTTTAACTCCAATATATACTCCCGCACAGAGCGGGAATCGGTTTATTTGATTTTTGACTCGTCGATTTCGTCGTCGTCATCTTCAACTACATCGTCTTTTTTGACATCTTCCTCAGATGGAGTGTAGTTTGAATAGTCAACGATTTCCTCATCGTCTTTCTTTGTAGAAGCATCTGTCTGAACGTCATCCTCATCACCGAGAGTTTCGATGATTTTGAGACCTTCTTCGTTGTTTGCCTCGACAACCGCGTTTGCAATGATTGATGTGAAGAGACTGATAGCACGGATTGCATCGTCGTTACCAGGAATCGGGTAGGTGATGCCCTCCGGGTTACAGTTTGTATCGACAACTGCAACTACAGGGATTCCCATTCGGCGAGCTTCTGCAACAGCAATCTGCTCTTTGTGTGTATCAATGATGAAAATAACTCCTGGAAGCTCCTTCATATCTTTGATACCGCCGAGGTTTTTCTCAAGCTTAGCTTTTTCTTTCTGAAGGTTCGAGACTTCCTTCTTGGTGAGGTTGTCGAATGTTCCGTCGACTTCCATTTTTTCGATTTTCTTGAGTCTCTGAAGTGATTTTTTGATTGTGGTAAAGTTTGTAAGCATACCACCAAGCCAGCGGTTGTTTACATAGTACATGCCACAGCGCTCTGCTTCTTTTGCGATAGCCTGCTGAGCCTGTTTTTTCGTTCCTACGAAAAGAACTGATTTTCCAGATGCGACAATCTTACGAACAGCCTCGTAGCTGTCTTTGATAGAAGCGATTGTCTTCTGCAAGTCGATGATATGGATACCATTGCGCTCTGCGAAGATATACTTCTTCATGCGTGGATCCCAACGTTTAACCTGGTGACCAAAATGTACGCCAGATTCAAGCAAACTCTTCATGGTTACAACTGCCATTGAGTTTCTCCTTCACCGGAATTCTAAGATACTGTCATTTCCGGGCATGACCCGAAAATCCATTTTTGAATTCCACCGTCTCTTGTTCTCGTGCCTGCAGATGCAGGCCGGATAATTACGTAACTTTACTCCAGCCAACAGCCTTCATAAAGCCCGACAAAGGCTACTCTAAAATTGAGTACCCTTGTTCCTTCAACATATCATAAAGTTCAAAAATAGGCAAGCCAACCACATTCGAATTCGTTCCCTCAATCTTCTCAATAAAACATGAGGCAAGACCTTGAATACGGTATCCGCCGGCAACGCCATGCCAGTCTCCCGTCTCAACATACCATTCGATTTCAGCCTGAGACATGGGTGCGAAAGTGACATTTGTAATAGAAGTACGGCTTGAGGCAAAAAGCAGGTCGCCGTTAAAAAGTGCAAGTCCGGTAATAACCTGATGGGTTTTACCCTGAAAATCATGCATGAAAAGTTCGGCCTCACGGTTATCGGCAGGCTTGCCATAAAGCTTACCATCAAGAAGCACCATTGTATCTGCGCCAAGAATCCAGGGGATTTCATGTCCTGCCGGATAAGTCCGGGCAACAGCATCAACTTTGCGGCTTGCAAGAAATTCAGGAACCTGTTCCAGAGGAATGTCAGACGGATACTCTTCAGAATAGTTAGAGACTTTTACCTGATACGGAATATTCAGAAGTTTTAAAATTTCCTGTCGACGAGGAGAAGAAGATGCCAATATAATGGGTTTCATAATGCCTTAAAACTCCTTTGTTAAAACAATTTTAAGCTATTTTTACTTTTAAGACAAGATAAAAAAAGCGGAATCACGAAGATTCCGCTCTCAGATAAAATCAGAAAAGATTATTTTGCATCTTTATTTGCATTCTTCTTGCCAGAATTGCTTCCGTTTGACTGAAGCTGCTTGAGCAGGGCAAGCGCGCGATCACGAACAGGCTTTACATATTTATAGTTTGTTGCAATCTGTCCGACAGACTGAATCATTGCGCTTTTGTCCTGCACTTTATCTGCGATTTTTTCATACGCAATAAGAACCTCAAGAGCGAGAGAACTTGTAGGATTGAGGACGGCGTTCTTTTTGTTTGCCCATGCGATGGTGTTTACGACATCATCGTTGTCATTCATGCCGATGTCACCAAGAGAGCGGACTGCGGCGGTGATAACCATTGGCTCGTTATCTGCCAGGGCAATATTTTTAAGGGTTGTTTTTGATTCTTCAGAAGGAACCTTACCCAGCAAGTCGCATGCCTTCGCACGGATATCCGGATAGTTGTTCATAAGACGGCCACCCTGTCGAGACTGGGTGTTGATACCTTCGCCTGCGAGGTGATCAAGTGCAACCAGCATGTCAGGAGATACGCGTCCTTCTTCGACGGCATTCTCAAGGTACTGGAGTGCAACAAGCTTGTTGTCGCGCTCATCGGAATTTGCAAGTTCTGTAATTACAACATCCTCAACCGTGCTCAAATAGCTTTCCTCTGCAGATTTTTCTTGAGCTACAAGCGAGAAGGTTAAGAGAAGCGCACATGTCGTGCAAGTAATTTTTTTCAAAGATTTCATCTAAAAAATCCTCCTGATGAAATAGGGTGTAAGACACTCGCTTTAGATTATAGAATATTAATCGTAAAAAAGCAACTTAGTTGTTAGTTTTTAAGACTAATTTTCGATAGGAGGGATGTGAACCATCCACTTACCATTGATTTTGTTGAAATAATAGAAAACAATGTCGTCCTGACCTTCCTGCACTTGAATGGCCTTTACATAGACGTCGGAAATATAGCGGATTTCCGTGATTGTTTTTCCGCGGCGCGCAGGAACGAAAAACTGCTTGAAGAAATCCTCAAGATCCCGCAGCTTGATCCCTTTGACGGGCAACCGTTTTTCGGCCTTCTGAAGGTTTTTTCGCAGTTTCCAATAGTTTATGGATTCATTGTCAACGTATTGAACCCAGGAATTGTAATTCAAATCCTTCATAATTACGTCAAGCTCGGATATGATCCGAAGGATGGCTTCCTTGTCGCTTTCAAATGTGTCGCGGGAAACGGCTACATCACCGACAGAACGGGCATATTCATCGTCGTCCGCCTGAGCGACCGGCTCGACAACCGGCTCCTCGATGACTGGCAGCTCCTCTTCGGCAGACGGAGACTCCTCCTCGATTACCGGAAGCGGCTCCTCTTGAACGACAGGGGGCTCTTCTTCGACAATCGGAGCCGGCTCCTCCGGTGGTTCTACCTTTGTGCTGCCGCACGAAAGAACCCCGCCCGCGAAAGCGAAGCCAAAAATAAAATAAAAGGCATGGTGTGTTATCTTGGAAATTTTCATACTGCAATAATACATCACTTGAGGTAATCCGTCAAACATGTTATGGTACATAGTATATGACTTCAGCAGTTTTTCCGGGAACTTTTGACCCTCCGACAAACGGACATCTTAACGTAATCGAGCGGGGGAGCCGACTTTTTGACAAGCTGGACGTAGTCGTCGCTTATAATCCAAAAAAGTCCTATCTTTTTTCGCC
Organism: Treponema sp.; assembly: GCA_017469785.1. GTDB lineage: Bacteria > Spirochaetota > Spirochaetia > Treponematales > Treponemataceae > Treponema_D. The sequence continues at coordinate 133,682 of JAFUFU010000008.1, read as the reverse complement.
AGAGGAACGTCTGAAGATGCTTTCTGAGCTTACCAAAAATTACGAGAATGTAAGCGTTCATCTCTGGGATCGTCTTATCGTGGAATATGCAGAAAAAAACGGGGCCAACATCCTGCTGCGCGGCATACGCAACTCCAATGATTTCGCTTACGAATTCGATCTTTCACTTATGAACCACAACCTTGATGAGAAAATAGAGACTCTCTTTCTTCCGACCGAGGCCAAGTACGTCATAGTCCGCTCAAGCTCCATAAAAGAACTGGCCCAGTTCGGCGGCGATATTTCCGGCATGGTTCCAAAAATCGTGGAGGACGCTATCAGGGCGAAATACCAGAATCAGGTTTTTTAGGCCGTTCCGCCAGCTGATTCTGACATTTTTTTAGATTTTGTCATAAAAAATCTTGACAAAGAAAACTTTGTTTGTGATAATTATTGACATTCGGGTATAAACTGTTGTAGTATAAATCCCGTTATTCATAAAATTATTTAGTGAGGTTTATAATATGGCAGTACCTAGAGCGAAAACATCAAAAGCTCGCACACGCAGACGACGCGGTGTAAATATGCATCTTGAAGCACCACAGCTTGTTGCTTGCGGCAACTGTGGCAACCTTGTTATGCCACACCATGTTTGTCCGAAATGTGGTTTCTACCGTGGTCGCCAGGTAATCACACCTGAAGTAAACGGTTAACAAACAATAAAAGAAGGAGAAAATCATGGACGAATTGTTCGTAAAAATCCAGAAACTCATCGCCGAAAAACTCGAAATCGATGAGAGCAAAGTCACAATGGAAGCTTCTTTCCGTGGCGACCTCGGAGCAGACAGCCTCGATACATACGAGCTTGTATATGCAATCGAAGAGGAACTGGGAGTTTCAATTCCTGACGAAAAGGCTAATGAATTTGAAACCGTTAAGGATGCTTACGATTTCATCAAATCAGCACAGGCATAAGCTTTAGACTTTGTCTCAAAAACACAGGTTATGACGGCCTGTGTTTTTTTATTTTAAATTATGCTAAAATCTGTCTATGCTTTTATCTAAAAAAAATCTTTCACCGAGTCGTATAAAAGAACTCAATGCATTCTCAAAAGGAATATCAATAAAATTCTCAAACCTGAATCTTCTTGAGCTGGCATTCACGCACCGCTCTTGCTCTCAGGAAGGAAAGTCTCAAAAGCACGAGAATAACGAACGCCTTGAATTTCTCGGTGACAGCGTACTCGGAATGGTTACGGCCGCCTATCTTTACGAGCACCTGATGGACAACCCTGAGGGAGACCTTGCAAAAATAAAAAGCACAGTCGTAAGCGAGCAGGCTCTGGCCCCGATAGCCCTGAAAATCGGAATCGACAAAATGCTCGTATTCGGAAAGGGGGAGGAGATGAGCGGTGGAAGACATAAACGGGCAATCCTGGCTGACGCGGTGGAAGCCGTTATCGGAGCTTACTATTTGGACGCAGGCTACAAGGCGGCGGAAAAACTTGTTCTGGAATTCATGATTCCCGAAATAGAGAAAGTGCTGTCCAATAAGGGGGCAAAAGATTACAAGACGATGCTTCAGGAAGCCCATCAGAAAAAATACAAAACGTGTCCGAGCTACGAGCTGGTCAAAGAAAGCGGGCCTGACCATGACAGGACTTTCTGGGTGAGCGTGCATTTGAAAAACGCGACTTACGGACCGGAATCGGGCAAGAGCAAAAAAGAAGCCGAGCAAAACGCTGCCGAAAAAGCATGGAAAGAGCTTTACGGAAGCCTTGACCAAGCCTAAGCCTTTCTGATAAAATAGACAACAATTCTTGTGATACTGTTTTGATTGGTAACGGTAAGGGAATGACGCAACCGTGTTACGCACGGCTTTTAGGCGGGGCTGACCGGCTTTTCTACAGTATCGGGCAAGGGTATAAGGAGTTATTTTTATGAAACAGGGAATTCACCCAGAGTACAAATTGACAAAAATTACATGCCAGTGCGGCAACGTAATCGAGACCCGCTCAACCGTAGAGAACATCCACGTTGAAATCTGTTCTGCTTGCCACCCGTTCTACACAGGCAAACAGAAGCTCGTTGACACAGCTGGACGTATCGAGCGCTTCAACAAGCGTTTCGGCATCAAATCAGAGAAATAAGCTGACAGAATCTCAGGTTCACTTGATAAAAAGGGCTGTCCTGGAAGTTATTCAAAACTTCACAAAGGACAGCCTTTTTTTGTCCCTACCTCTTGCATATATGCAGGGAAGCTTTTCGTGATTTTTTTTACACCTCGATTCTCCATAATCTGTGGGCTTTCGTCCCCTTGAAGTCTTCGGGAAGAGATTTTTCGGTCATGTCGGTGATTTTTACCTCTGTGTTGTAAACCGAAAGCTTTGGGATAAGTTCCGGGGCAAATTTGAGGCGATGGGAGTTTGTGGAGAAGTAGAGGACCCCGTTTTCGTTCAGAAGGTTCAGGCATTTTTTGACAAGCTCGCTCCAGTCCCTGTTGATGTCCAGAGGGTTGCGAGTCGCCTTTGAATTCGAGAAAGTGGGCGGGTCAAGGACTATGATATCGTAGCGGTTTGACCTTTCGGCATTTGGAACCTCGGCGAGCTTTTGGTTCAGAAAGCCCGTGACGTCTCCCCGGGTAAAGAAGAACTTGGGGCTGTCCGGGTCAAAATCGTTCAGGGCGAAGTTGAACCTCGCCCATTCAAGGTAAGTATTGCTCAAGTCCACGGATTCTATGCGACGGGCCTTACCCTCAGCTGCGTAGACTGAAAAACTCCCGGTGTAGCAAAAAAGATTCAGAACTGATTTTCCAGAGCTGCATGAGCGAACAACTGTGCGGAGAGGGCGGTGATCGAAGAAAAGGCCTGTGTCAAGGTAGTCGCTCAAATTCACTTTGAAAAGCTGTCCGCATTCCTGAACGAAACCTTCTACCGACCGTTCGTTCTCAATTCTTTCATACTGGTTTTCGCCTTTCTGGTGTCTCCTGACCTTCTGTATGACACGCCCTTCGCTGATGCCGAGAGTCTGGGCGACTGCTTTTTTCATTTCGTCCAACCAAAGCTGCTCGTCACTGTCTGATTTTTCATACGGTCTCTCGTACAAGTAAAGATGGGCAAACGACCGTTCGGTTTTCTCCTTGCTGGCGGAGAGGTCATTTGAGGAAATCCGCTCGTCTTCGGATTTTAAAAAGAGAGCGGCGTCAATCTTGGAGTCCATGCCATCGGGAAGAAATTCGTAGAGGTCCACGGCAAGGGGAACCTCGGGAATATCACGGTCATAAAGACGGTAACAGGAGACACGCTCCCTGCGCGCCCATTTTCTAAGCTGCTTGTATTTTTTTGCCAGGCGGTTTGCGAAGATTTGAGCCTGGTATTCATTCTGTTCTTTTGTGTTCTGGTTCATACAGACAGTATAGCAGATTTGCGCAAGGGATTGTAGCCCCGTAAGTAGCCGCAGGCTATGAGCGTGAGCGAAGGGCGAAAAGCCCGACCCGAGCGCAGCGAGGGATGCGCCCGAAATTACAGCCCGAATTTATACGCTATACACTTTTGAAGAAAAACGGTACAATTTCTTAAATATCTTTATCTCTCTTTCATGGAATTCTAATGAACTACACAGAACTTAATCTTAACGAAAAAATTCAGCAGGGCCTTAGTGAGGCAGGCTATGTGACATGCACTCCGGTTCAGGAACAGGTTTTAAAGGCTTCCCTAGACGGAAGTGACCTTTATGTTCAGTCACAGACTGGAACTGGCAAGACAGCCGCTTTTCTTGTCACCATCATGCAGGAAATTTTGACAGAGCGGGCAAACGGCACTGACGGCAAGAAAAACGCCCTGATTCTCGTTCCGACCCGCGAGCTTGCGGTTCAGGTTGAGGAAGAGGCGAAAAAGCTTGGAAAACATACGGCATTGCGCTTCGCTTCATTCTACGGCGGAGTGGGTTACGAAAAGCAGGTTTCAGACCTGAAAAAAGGCGTTGACATCATCATCGGAACTCCGGGCCGTATAATCGACCTTACCGAGGGCAAGCAGATGGATTTGTCGGGCGTGGGCTATCTTGCCATTGATGAGGCGGACCGCATGTTCGATATGGGCTTTTACCCGGACTTGCGTAAGCTCATCCACTTTTTGCCGAAAAACGAGGGGGATAAAAAAGGAAGGCAGACCATGCTCTTTTCCGCCACCCTCAATTCTTATGTCAAAAACCTTGCATGGGAATACACCAGGGAAGCAAAGGAAATCACCATCGAGGCCCAGAACATCACCGTTGACGAAATCGACCAGGAGCTGATTCATGTTTCAAGCGAAGACAAGATGAGGCTTCTCCTCGGCATTTTCAGGAAAGAAAATCCTGAGAGCGTAATCATCTTCTGCGACACGAAGAAAATGTGCGAAATCATCTCAAAGCGTCTTGAAATCAACGGCATCAAAAACGAATACATCATCGGCGATTTGCCTCAGTCAAAGCGGCTGAAAATCATGGATTCTTTCAAGGCCGGGAAGGTCACTTGTCTTGTGGCCACCGATGTCGCGGCCCGTGGAATCGACGTGAATGACCTTGCCATGGTCGTAAATTACGATTTGCCTACTGAGGCTGAGAACTATGTTCACCGAATCGGGCGCACAGCCCGTGCTGGGAAAAGCGGAAAAGCATACACGTTCTGCAGCGAGCGGGATGTCTATTCTTTGGCACCAATCGAGCGCTACATCGAAAAACAGATTCCAAGCCGCGTTGCCGTGGAAGAGGACTTTTCCGAAGACAAGAGCCGGGACGTGTATATCCGGCTTGACTCCGAAGAGAAGCATGGCGGACGCTGGGGGGAGCGTGATTCCCGCCGTGGCGAAAAAAGCGGCGGACGCCGCCGTGACAGGAGCGGACGCAACGGCAGGGGAGAGCGGCACTCAAGACGGGAGCAGGACGAAAAGGACTTCAAGTCATTCAAGGGCGACAAGTCAAAGGCAACTGTACGGCGTGCAAGCGACGAGGAAATTGCAAGGCTTTCAGGAATGTCAAGTGATGAGCGGCTCAAATATTTCAAAGAAAAATACGCAAAATCATCTTCAGTCGCTCCGGCAGGAGGAGCGATGCAAAAAGGAAGAAATACACGCGGAAAAGGCCGGTCTGGCAAAAGTCGGGAAACGAACGGATTTTCAAAGAAGACCGGCTCTGCTCCTAAAAAGCTCGGCTTGATTGCGCGGCTCAAATCGCTCATCGGACGGGGAAAGTAACGGAGCCTGCTCCTTAGACGGGGCAGCTCGCAATTTCTTATGGAAGAAAACAAAGATTTTCTCACGACTCAAATCATTACCTATCTCGGAAATAAGCGTGCTTTGATTGAAAGCATAGAAAAACAGGTTGATGAAATCGTCTCTAAAATCGGGAGACAGAAAGTCGTGTGCGCCGATTTGTTTTCTGGTTCGGGAATTGTGGCGCGGATGCTGAAAAAACATTCAGAGAAGCTGATTGTAAATGACCTTGAGCAGTATTCTTCTGTCATCAATTCCTGTTATCTGACAAACAGGGGGGATTTTCCACAAGAAAAATATTTCAAACTGAAAGAAAAAATCGAAACCCTGTGCGCAAAAGAAAAATACGAGGGTATCATTTCGGAAAACTACGCCCCGAAGCAGGATGAGAACATTCAGATGGGGGAACGCGTTTTTTATACCAGGGAAAATGCCCTTTTAATTGATACATACCGCAATCTGATTGATGAAGTGGTGGAGGAAGATTCCATGAAGAAATTTTTTCTCGCACCGCTGATTACGGAAGCCTCGATTCATGTTAATACAAGCGGCGTCTTTAAGGGGTTTTATAAGGACAAAAACACAGGAATAGGATGTTTCGGTGGAGTCGGAAGAAATGCCCTGGCGAGGATTGTCGGAAAAATAGAGCTTAAAGAGCCTGTTTTCAGCAATTTCGACTCAGATCTGGTGATTTTTAGGAAAAACACCGTTGAGCTGGCAAAGGAACTTGACTCTCTTGACATCGTTTACCTTGACCCGCCTTACAATCAGCATCCCTACGGCTCGAACTATTTTATGCTGAACCTGATTCTCAAAAACCGTCTTGATGTTGCCGTGAGCCGGGTGAGCGGAATCACTCAGGATTGGAACCGGTCCGTATTCAACAAACGGGCTGTCGCCCTCTCATCCATGGAGGAAATAATCGCGGCGCTTCGGGCAAAATTTGTGATTATCTCGTACAATTCCGAGGGCTTTATTTCATTTGATGAGATGTTCCACATGCTTGAAAAATATGGTAAAGTAAAGACTGTGGAAATCGCATACAATACATTCCGTGGAAGCCGTAATTTACGCAACAGGGATATTCATGTAAGCGAATATCTTTTCGTTCTGGAGAAATAAACAAAAATTAGGAGTAAAATATGATTACAGTATCTGACGTATCACTTCATTTCAGCGAGAAACCGCTGTTCAAGGACGTAAATATCAAATTCACGCCGGGAAACTGTTACGGCATCATAGGCGCTAACGGAGCGGGAAAATCTACGTTCCTCAAAATCCTCTCTGGCGAGCAGGAGCACGATACCGGAGAGATTTTTATGACCCCTGGCGAGCGAATGGCTGTTCTGAGTCAGGACCACTTCGCTTTCGATGAATTTTCAGTCAAGGACACCGTAATGCAGGGCTATCCCAAGCTTTATGAGGTTTCAAAGGCCCGCGACGAAATCTACTCAAAAGCTGATTTTACAGAGGAAGACGGCATCAAATCGGCCGAGCTTGAGGCGGAATTCGGAGAGCTGGGCGGCTACGAGGCAGAAAACCAGATTGAGCAGATGCTTTCAGGCCTTGGCCTTGAAGAGAAATTCCATGACAAGATGATGAGCGAGCTTGACGAAAGCCAGAAAGTCCGCGTTTTGCTGGCCCGCGCCTTGTTCGGAAATCCGGACATCCTTCTCCTGGACGAACCTACCAACGGTCTTGATCTTGAGTCAATTAACTGGCTTGAGGACTTCCTCCTCGAATTTGAGAACACTGTCATCGTAGTAAGCCACGACCGCCACTTTTTGAACACAGTCTGCACGGTCACCTGTGACATCGACTTCGGAAAAATCACCCAGTTCGCCGGCAACTACGACTTCTGGTATCAGATGAGCCAGATTCTCCAGAAACAGGCGAAAGATCAGAAAAAGAAAAACGAGGAGAAGGCCAAAGACCTCAAGGAATTCATCCAGCGCTTCGCCTCAAACGCTGCAAAATCACGTCAGGCTACCAGCCGAAAAAAAGTCCTGGAAAAACTGGAGCTGGAAGACCTGCCTGTTACCAGCCGAAAATTCCCTTACGTTCACTTTGCCACGGAGCGTGAGATTGGAAACAATGTCCTTGAATGCAGGAAACTCAACTCAAAGGATGAGGAGGGCACGCAGCTTCTCAAGGATTTCGATTTCAAGGTCAACCGCACTGACAAAATTGCTTTCGTTGGAGTCGAGCACAACACAATCTCATCTCTTTTCGACATCATCGCGGGGGAGGCTAAGCCTGAATCAGGAGAATTCTTCTGGGGCCAGACTACCAGCAACACTTATCTTGCCCGTGACAACAACAAATACTTCGATAACAGCATGAACATCACCGAATGGCTCAAGCAGTTCTCAAAGGAGCAGGACGATGCCTACGTCAGGGGATTCTTGGGAAGAATGCTTTTCAGCGGTGACGAGTCTCTCAAAAAAGTAAAGGTCTTGTCAGGTGGCGAAAAAGTACGCTGTATGCTGTCAAAGATGATGCTACAGAACGCAAATGTCCTGATTCTTGACGACCCGACAAACCACCTGGACTTGGAGGCAATCGAATCATTGAACCAGGCCCTCGTCCAGTTCCCTGGCGTAATCCTCTTTACAAGCCATGACCATGAATTCATCCAGACAATCGCAAACCGAATCGTCGAAATCACTCCGAAAGGCGTAATCGACCGCATGATGCCTTTTGACGACTACATGGCGGATGATACGATCAAGGCACTCCGCAAGCAGTACTACGAGGGAAGCGACAGAAAGATTAAATTCTAAAAATAACTCGCTTTTTTTGCCATACAGGTATATAATGCTTGTATGGCTTTTTTTGACCAGATGAGCAACTACGACAGGCTTTTAAGCCGGGCGGTGAATAACATTCATCCGCTTATGATTTTCTGCAATCTATCTAATAATTTTTATCAGGTTATTTCCTACAGCAACTCTGTTTTGAATGATTCAATTGCATATTCGGGGAATTTTGATGATTTAATATCCATAACAAAGGAATCCATCAAAAATACAGACTACGCCAATCTTTTTTTCGCAAATTTCAGCAGGCAGCATCTTCTTGAACGTGCCTCAGACAATGACAGTCAGATTGAATTGCATTTTCCTTATTCGCTCAGGGATTCAGAGCAATGGGTTGAACTGCAGGGAATATTTGTATGTTCCGAATCAAGCAACGTTCAGCTTATTATCCTCGGAAAAAACATCAATGAAGAGAAACGGAGAAAAGAGGAGTCCCAGCGTACTAAAGAACTTCTTGTAGTTCTGGCAGGGGAATACTCAAATGTTTATACGGTAAATCTTGATACCGGGGAATTCTTTGCCTACAATTTTTCAGAGCGCATAGACTGCCTGATTGGCGAAACCGTAAGGTCCAGGATTCCATTTTCTGAGGCATTTAAAATTTACGCCGAAAAATGCACTTTTGAGGAAGACAAGGAAGACTTTCTCAGCCACTGTAGCATGGATTACATCTTGTCCCAGCTTTCCATAAAAGACAGGTTCACGCACAGATATAGGAACGAATCAAACCAATACTGCGAGATGAAATGTGTTAAACTCGGAGACTGGAGCAAAGAACACTGCGTCGTATTCGGGTTCGCGGTAAAAGACACTGAAATCCGCCGCGAGATGCAGGCAAAAAAGGAGCTTCAAGCTGCAAAAGAAAAGGCCGAAAGCGCAAGCGCTACAAAATCTGAATTTCTTGCGAGGATGAGCCATGACATACGCACGCCGATTAATGGCGTCATAGGAATGGCGGAACTCGCCTTGAGGAATCTTGAAAATCCCCAGAAAATCTCCCAATGCATGCAGAAGGTGATTAAAACCGCAAATCACCTCAACATGCTGGTCAACGATATTCTTGACATGAGCCATATTGAAAGCAAAAAAATCGAAATCGCCCACAGGGCCTTGAATATCCTTTCTCTGGCGGACGGCTGTCTTTCAATCATTGAAGGAGAACTTGTCAACCGAAAACTCAAACTCATTACCGAATCCGATGACTTTAAGCATCCCTTCGTTATCGGCGACGAGCTTCATCTCAGGCAGGCTCTCGTGAACATACTTGGAAACGCTGTAAAATTCACACCTGACGGCGGAAAAATCACATTCAGGATTCAGGAACTGGATTTCGGTCTGAAAACTGTCACATACAGATTTGAAGTTGAAGACACCGGAATTGGCATGAAAAGCGAATTCCTGGAACATATATGGGAAACCTTCTCCCAGGAAGATGGCGGAGCAAGGACAGAATACAAGGGCACTGGTCTTGGAACGGCTATCGCAAAATCTTTGGTAGAGCTCATGGGTGGTACGATAAGCGTAAAGTCGAAACTCAACGAAGGCAGCACGTTTACAATCGATATGCCCTTTGCCATAGACGACAGGACCGCAGCCGCCAGGAAAAACGACATATTAAAATCCGAAAGTATTGAGACACTGGCGGGTTCGCGTATTTTACTCGTTGAGGACAACTCAATAAACAGCCAGACAGCAAAAGAGCTTCTTGAAGCAGATGGAGCGTATGTCGTGACGGCCGAAAACGGGAAAAGCGCCGTAAATCTATTCGCGAAATCAAGGCTGAACTTCTATGACGCCATTCTTATGGATATCATGATGCCGGTCATGAACGGTATTGAGGCGACAAAAGAAATCAGGTCAATGAACCGGAGCGACGCTTCGATAACACCGATAATTGCGCTTACGGCAAACGCCTTTGAGGAAGACGTGAGAAAATCCATCGATTCTGGCATGAATGCCCATTTGACAAAACCGCTGGAAATTTCCCACGTGGTAAAGACTCTTATAAACTGTATGCGTCAAAAGTCCCTGAAGCAGGCAGAGGAACTGAACAGGGTTCTCCTGAACATAAAAAACAAGGACATGCTGACCGGAGTAGGAAACAGCCACGCATTCAACGAAGTCAAGCTCACGCTGAATGAAAAAATAAAGGCAACTCCTGATATGGAAATAGGAATAATGATTTGTGAATCAAGCGTTTACACAGATTCCGTCATCACAAAGCTGTGCAAAATGATTTGCGATGCCTATAAGCACAGCCCTGTGTTCAGAATCGAGCGGAATGGATTCGCCGTTGTTCTACAGGGCATTGATTTGAAAAACTACAAAAAGCTTTTGGAAAGCCTGAATTCAAAAATCGGTAAAGAACAGGCATCCGGAGAGCCTTTTTCCGCGGCAATCGGATTTTCAAGCCTGATTCCTCATGAGCAGAAGAATATCGGTCAGGTTGTAAAAAATGCCGAAAAAGACATGCGCATGAACAGGAAATAAAAACCTTCGGGAAAGGGGGTTAGGCAACAAGATTTGAAAGCGGGTGATGATGAAGTAAAGCTTAAATAGGTAGACAGAATACGCATTATAGCAAGTTAAATTCACCATAAAACTTCGCTTTTATGGCCACATCGGTAAAACTGGCTGCTCGCTTTTACAAGTCTTACGTGCGTTTTTCGGCTTTCTTCTCCATAAGACGGTCTCTCTGTGCGATAAGCTCAGCGTTCACCACGGCAATACGCCGGTAAAGCTCAAAATAGGAAATCGCGTTAGCTTTTGCGCTGCTCATGTTCTCCTCCGGACTGAGGATTTTTTCCTTAAACCGGGCGTTAATCTCCAGCATCTCAGAATGTTTTTTCATATTCTCCAGGGATGACTGATAAGCCGCGTTTATCTCACTGGTCCAGCCCGTGATGTCAGGTTTTGCAAGAGTCTGTATTTTATGAATGGAAACTATTTCCCAGATTTTTTTCCCGAAAAATTCCTCAAGGGCATTGCGGAAAGGCCGGTCTTTTTGAAAGAGAAGTTTTGCCGTCACTTTCCTTCCATCCAAACCGTCAAAGGAAAATTCACAGAGAGAAGACCTGTCAAGGAAAGGCTGGGCAAGCACCGAGTCAAAAAAGGCCTTAACCTCACCTGCCTGGCACTTAAACGAATACTCATAGACATTTCCCCACAAGCCTGTGCTCAAAGACTCACGGCGGCGCTGGTTAGTCACCGGGAAAATAAAGGCTTTCTGAATTTGAATCGAAGACGGTAAATGCCTGTTCAAAGAAGAAATAAAGTCGCTTTCAGGAATATTCTCGTAAAGAACCGTGGAGGCAATCTCAGCGTCAGAAGAAATCCCCAAGGAAAGAGTTGAGGCAAATTCCAGGCGAGGAAGCGGATTGAATCCGGTTGTATAAATCACTGGAAGAGAACTTTTGAGGACAGCGCGGTTGAAAAATTCAATCTGTGAAAGGTGGGAAATATATTCACCGCCGTTTTTCTTGGTAAACTGGAAAATAACCCGGTACATAACGGGAATATTCCACTCTGGGTAGACAGAATTATCGCTTGATTGTACAATTTTCTGCACATCTTGAGGTTTATTATCAATATTTACGCAGGTTTTATTGTTGCATACTCCGCATCTGTGGTCACAGTTTGGACTGCATTTGGGCGTAAGCTCTTCACGCTGATTTTTATCCCATTCTTTTTTGTAGAAATTTTTTGCGACACCGAGAGAAACATCGTCCCATGGCAGAATCTCGTCCTTGCTCCGCTCTCGGAGAATCGACTCTTTTACATCAAAATCCGCCTCTTTAAAAGCAGATTCCCAATGCTTTAGGTTTTCTTTCAGGTGATTTTCCCATGCGTCAAGGCGAGCGCCTTTTCGGAAGGCTGAAAGAATCACCTTCCCTGCCCGCTTGTCTCCCCTTGAAAGAAGTCCCTCAAGGTAAGATGTATTGATATCGTGGGTTCCCACATGAAAACGCCCCCGTGGAAGATGCTCACGAATATAGGAAAGCTTACGTTCGGATTCTTCAGGGGAAATCTGTCTTACCCACTGATAGGCGGTGTGCGGCTTTGGAATGAAAGTTCCTACATTGACATTGCACTGAATCCGCGTCCTGTTCTGCAGGTCAATCAAAAAGTCTACGATAGCCTTTTCCTCTGTAATCTCTTCAGTCTCAGGGAAAGGAAGGCCAACCATGAAATAGAATTTTGCCTTGTTCCAGCCTCGCTTTTTGGCATCGAGAATGACATCAACAAGGTGCTGGGCGTAGACTTCCTTGTTCAAGCGAAGCTGCCATGCTTCTTCGGGTGTCTCAACGGCAAAAGTAAGGCCGGATTTTCGAACTTCCGATAGTTTTTCAAGCAAAGGAAGGGAAAAACTGTTCACTTTGAGGGACGGGAGCTGGAATGAAACATTCTGGCTCTTGTAGCGCGCGTTCAAGTCATCAAGCAAATCCTCGATGTTCGGATAATCCGCGCTGGAAAGAGATGTTAGGGAAATCTCCCGATAGCCGGCCTCGTTCACAAGCATGTCCACATCATCAAAAATCAGCTGCTTGGTCTTGGCCCGCTGCGGCCGGTAATAGACTCCGGCATGACAGAATCGGCAGCCATTGGGACAGCCACGCATAATCTCAACGACACCATGATCCTGAACGGGCTTTACATTGGGAATGGGCATGAATGACTCAACGGAAGGAACCTTTCCAAAATCAGACCAGATTGCCCGGCGAGCCACAGAATGCCCGCACTTCTCTTCGCTCATATCCTCTGTCCAGACGGCAGGATGCTCTGAAAGGCGCTGCAAAAGCTCTGCCCTGCCCGCCCCGCTTTTTTTCAGCTCGGCAAGCTCCTCAATCAACTCGAACATGCCGCCCTCGGCCTCGCCTATGAAAACCGCGTCAAAAAAATCAGAGAATGGAGCAGGATTTGTTGCGCCGCAACCACCGGCAAGCACAATAGGGTCATTTTCGTCACGCTCTTTCTTTAAAAGCGGAATCCTGCCCAACTCAAGGATTGAAAGAACACCGGTGATTCCCAGCTCATATCCGATTGAAAAGCCGATTATATCTACTTCATTCAAGGGCATGCCGGTTTCAAGGGTATAAAGCGGCGTACTATATTTTTTCAGGAGATTCTCAAAGTCGGACTCTACGGCAAAAACCCGCTCGCAACGGATATTTTTCTTTTTGTTCAGGCCGTTGTAGATGATTTTTATGGCCTGATTTGCCATGCCGATTGTGTATACATCTGGAAAAGCCATGCAAAAATTAAAGAGACTGTCGGAATCAGAGTGTTCCTTGACGATGGAACCGAATTCTCCGCCGATATAGGCAGAAGGATTCTGCACAGAGCACAAGTCATTCCCAAAAACTGAAAGTGGATTGATTAGATTCATAAAAAAGTATCCGTCTGTATAAATTATAAGTTAAAATCCGAATTTTCGTGAACTTACGCTCATCAGCAGTCCGACGCAAATCATAGCCGTCCATAGAGATGAGCCGCCGTAAGACAGGAACAAAAGAGGAATTCCCGTAATCGGCATAATTCCCATGACCATTCCCACATTGATGAGAAAATGGAAGGAGAACATTCCCAGACCCCCGGCAGCAATGAGCATTCCAAAAGTGTTTGATGTGTTTTTAATGATGAATATAGTACGCATCAGGATTAAAAAATAAAGCATGAAAACTGACATGCATCCCACAAAGCCCAGCTCTTCGGAAAGAATACTGAAAATGAAGTCTGTGCTTTGTTCAGGCAAAAAACGATAATGGCTCTGCGTTCCCCTCAAGAATCCCCGTCCCAATAAGTTTCCTGAGCCGATAGCCGTCTTCGACTGAATGATATTCCATCCTGCTCCACGCGGATCTGCGTAAGGGTCGATAAAAACTATGAGACGCATAACCTGATATTCTTTTAGAACTTTACCCGCGAAATAGGAAAGAATTAGAGCTCCGCACAGGATAGCAGCAACGTAGGAAATCCAATAGAAATACTTGTTGTGGCGGTAAAAGAACATACCCAGCATGGAAAGAACGCCGATAGAACCTGTAGCGAAAACCAAAATCAGCCTGAGGGTGGTATTGGTAAGCACGCGGATAAAAATCACGGAATGATGGGCAATCTGGCTTTCCCAGATTGGAAGAACGGTGAACAAAATCGTCATCATTCCTCCGGCAAAAATAAAGAGAATATAGCGCACCGGGATTCCGGCGATGAAAGTCATTGCAAGAAAAATCGGAAAATAAACGAGAGCCGTTCCCAAGTCAGGTTGTGCAAGGATTAGACCCATGGGAACAAACATTATCATCAGGGAGATGAAAAAGCGCTTCCGCTGGTCTTGAGTCTTTTTAGTTTTATCAAGATACCATGCAAGGAAGAGGATGAATACAATCTTAGTGAATTCTGAGGGCTGAATTCCAAATGGACCTATACCGAGCCAGCTTCTAGCACCGTTGACTTTGATACCGAAAAGCCTTGTGAATACGAGGACAGCGCAGGCGGCTGCAAACAACTGCGGAACATACCTGTTAAAACGGCGATAATCGAGGAGCGACAGCGTAAACATTATAAGCAAGCCTGAGCTGCCCCATATAATTTGTTTTACATACTCTGAAGAAACATTCATTCCCTCAGAATTGATTCCAGAAGAATATATGAAAAGTACGCCGAAAGTAACTAATGCTGCGACACAAAAAAAGAGAATAAAATCAAAAAACTGAAGGAATTTCAAGTTTAATTTCATAGCACCTCGCCTATTCCTGACGGCCGTTCGTATGTTTTCGGGAACGAATGACCTCGCGGACATTCGCCGGAAGAGAATTTATAGACTCTTCATAATTCTGGTTAGCAAAAATTCCCTGAAAAATTATATTTGTTGCATAAGGGGCCCACCATTCCCATTCGTTGACGGCTTCAACAAGAACCACAACAACAACCTGCTCTTCCACAGGAGCATTGAAGGGAGCATAACAAGCCATCCATGAATGCCAATGGTCAAGAGAGCCGACTTCTGCCGTACCAGTCTTGCCTGCAATCTGTACGACTTTATTGTTGAGCGGGAAAGCCGGCGTACCGTCAGTGATGGTATAGCGCATTGCGTTCTGCACTTCCCGCCAGATTGACTCGTCAATATTTGACTCGTGGAGAATTTCAGGTTTTATCTCTTCGATGACCTCGTTCGTAGCTGGATCGCGAACTTCCTTGAGAAGATGGGGACGATAAATTTTGCCCTTATTCGCAACCATTGCGACCATGTTTGCAATATGCAACGGCGTAACTAGGGTGTATCCCTGCCCGATTGACATGTTCATAGTGTCGCCTCCAAGCCATTTCTGGTGGAAACGTCTTTCTTTCCATGGGGCGGTCGGAACGAAACCGGATTGCTGAGCTGGCAAATCAATATTAAGATTTTCACCAAAACCGAATTCCTTCGCGTAGGATGAAATTTTATCGACACCGAGGTAATCACGGCCCACAATCCAATAGTAGACATCGCATGACTGCGCCAAAGCTTCCTTCATGTTGAGATAGCCGTGTCCCCATTTCTGATGGCAGTGAAAAATTCGGTTACCGTAATCGACACGACCGGTACATTCAATGTCTTTTGAAGATGGAAATGCTTTTTCGGCGAGCATGGCCGTAGACATGATTATTTTGAAGGTTGATGCCGGAGGATACGCGGCGTTTACGACTCGGTTCAAAAGAGGACGGTTAGAGTCCTGGGCAAGTCTGTTGTACTGGGCCGCAGCATTATCATCATTAAACAGATTCTGGTCATAAAAGGGATATGACACCATTGCAAGAACTTCGCCATTGCTTGGACGGAGAACAAGGGCAGCACCAACCCTTTCACCAAGAGCTTTTTCAACAAGTTCCTGGATTCTCATATCTATTGTAAGAACAAGATTTTTACCCATTTGGGGCGGTTCAATAATCGGCGTATCTGAAAGAACGTGACCACGGACATCAACAGTCCGGCTTTCCCTTCCCTGAACGCCCTGAAGCCTCAAATCATATTGCTTTTCTATGCCGGTCTTTCCGACAACTGATTTATTTGTATAAACACGCCGCCCGTTTTCATCCGTGATATTATACATGACTTTGATTTCTTCGTTTGTAATGTCACCAACATATCCGACCACATGAGAAATTGAACCGGTCTCCACATAGTTACGGACAGGCTTGCTTCGCCATGAAACGCCCGGCAGATCCGTAACATTCTCTGCGATATTGGAAATAATCGCGAAAGGAACATTTGAGCGAACCTCCACGGCCGTATATGAGCGCCTGAGAGATTTTGGAATCTTGCGATCAATTTCTTTTTTTGAAATTCCAAGATAAGAGGCCAGACGCGAGGCAACAGAATCATAATGTCCTGCAGGAATTTCAGCAGGAATTACGTCAACGGCAAAGGAATCGGTGTTGATAACCATCGGCATGGCAGCATTGCGATCAAATATTTCGCCACGCTGTGCATCAATAGTTTTTACCTGACTGGAAATCGTCTGAGACTGCTTCCTGTACTGAGCGCCCTCAATAACCTGCAATGAAAACAATTTCAGAATGTAAACGGCGAAAACAAGACAGATTAGCAGACCAAGTATCACAACTTTTGCATTCTGCTCGACAGAACCATTCTCAGACTCAAAAAAACGTGCCATTAAGAAACTTTCTCCGGATTAAGCAGAATGACATTGCTGAAAACATCAAGAAATTTGAATACAAGCGGCGTCAGCAAAGAATTAGCAAGCAGCTCAAACAAAAATGTCTTTGAAAAAAGAGAATAAGGAAGGACAGAATCCTGAAAGAAAACAGAAATCACAAAAATAAGAAGGACTTTCAGCAGAGTTCCAAGAAAACCTATCAAAATCGGGAGAAAAATACCGTTCATATTGAGAGTCTTGTTGAAGATGCCGGAAATATATCCGATTATGGTTCTGAGAAGGCAATGAAGCCCAAGCGGGGACATGCTCAAGGAATCAAGGAAAAGCCCGGACACAAATCCTGCAGACACACCGAAAAGCCGGCCGTTATGCACGGATACGTAAAGGGTAAAAATAAGAAGAAAATCTGGTATGGCAGGAAGAAATAGCAGGTTTGAGAGAATAGCGCTTTCAAAAACGGCAAAACAGAGAAGTATCAAAACTGAAATGGAAAAAGCTTTTATCATTGAAATTTCCTTATTTCGCGAAGTCCATGTTGGAATTCAGTTTTTGCAAATCGGAGACAATGACCATCTCAATCCGTGAAAAATCAATGACAGGAATAATCTTAACATCCAGAGATGAATCATAGTCAAGCACACGGATTTCAGAAATCGAGCCTATCGGGATATCACTGACGTAATTTCCCCCCTCACCGCTTGTGACGATTAAATCCCCGACCTGTAGCTCGTTCAGAACCCTCTTTTTGATGTAAGTCAAATTCAAAGGCTGATCGGAAGAACCTCCACCGGTAACAAGTCCAATATCGCGCGTATTCTGGATTCTGGCAGAAACAGAACACTTGGTATCGTAAATAGGCATGACCAGACTTGTACCAAGCCCTACGGTTACAACCTTACCGACAAGCCCGACCATCCCCCCCTGAACAGCGAGAACAGGCATATTCTTGCGGATACCATGACGGCTTCCCTTGTTGATTGTAAAGGAAGAATAAAGACTGTCTGGATTGCGCCCGATAATCTGAGCCGGAAAATTTTTCTCCTGAAAGGCAAGAGAGAAACCCAGCTGCTCTTTCAGACGCTCGTTTTCTTTTTTTATGTCTGTATTTGCCCGCTGCAAAATCTCATAATTCTTAAGCCGTTCTATAAGCTCACGGTTTTCTTCCCGCAGACGCGCCAATTCATGGACTGCCGTAAAAGTGTCGCCAATTCCTGTGGCTACCGTATTTACACCTTTCTGCACCGAAGACAAGACCGTAAAGCCAAGGCTTTGAAAATTCAGCAGGAAACCTCCGGAATTAAAGGCAAGCAAAATTCCAGAGACAGCAACAAATATAACGAGTAAGAGTTCTGATAGACCGAATCGAAAAGAATGTCGGGATGTAGCCATAGGAAAGCAACCTGCCCTACTTTAGTCGTTGAGATTGTCGTAAATAGCCCTGTCAGAAGACATATTCTTGAACAAATCAAAAGCCATACCCGCACCCAAAGCGACACATTCAAGTGGCTTTTCAACAGGGAATACCGGAACACCTGTTTCCTTTGAAATAAGCTTTGGAAGGCCTTTAAGCATGCTTCCGCCTCCGCTCATTACAATGCCCCGCTCAACGATGTCGGCCGCAAGCTCTGACGGCGTTTCGCCAAGAGTGACTTTTATAAGCTCTACGATTTCGTTTACGGTTGACTTGAGAGCCTCTCGAACCTCAACGCTGTCGATTTCAAGACGGCGTGGCAGCCCCGTGATTGCGTCATTACCGCGAACCTCCATTTTTTCGATAGCCTTATCTTTGTCTGAAAGGGCATTTCCAATCTGAATCTTGAGACGCTCAGCTGTCTGCTGACCAATGCGAAGGTTATGTACGTTGAGGACATATTTCATGATTGCCTCATCGAATTTATCGCCACCGACGCGGATTGCCTTTGTAACGACCATGCCGCCCAAAGAAATAACAGAAACCTCAGTAGTACCGCCACCGATATCACAAATCATATGACCAGCAGGTTCGTTGATTGGAATCTGCGCACCGATTGCAGCTGCCAGGGACTCTTCGATTACGTCAACTTCTTTTGCGCCGGCTTTAAGGGCCGTCTCGATGACAGCGCGACGCTCGACCTGTGTAATGCAGGAAGGAATTCCGATTTTCATGCGTGTCGACTTGAAAAGCTGGTGACGAGAAATTACTTTTGATATGAAGTATTTTATCATCTTTTCGCAGCTGTCGATATCCGCGATAACTCCGTCAGCAAGAGGACGTATTGCTTCAATATTACCAGGTGTTTTCCAGAGCATACGTTTTGCTTCTGCACCGACCGCCCATACGTTTTTTGTTCCCTTTTCTACGGCAACAACAGATGGCTCATCAACGACAATTCCTTTACCCCGAACATAAATCAAAGTATTGCATGTACCTAAATCAATACCGATATCAGTTGAAAATCGATCCAAAAAACCCATAAAAAAGTCCTCCCAAACTTTTTATTATTTATAGTCAGCCATTTTTTTCAATGCGAGCGGATGATTAGCCTGAATCCTCAGAGCCTTTCTCCATTCAGAACGAGCCTTGACGACATCACCCTGACTCTCATATATTACACCAAGTCCATAATATGCGTCAGCAGAATTTTCATTTTTTTCCAAAATAAATTGAAATTCTTTTTCTGCCTCCTCATACTTTTCCCGGTCAAGACAGATTTTTCCCATAAGAAGATGACTTTTCAAAACTATCTGCTCATCCTTGCATTCTTGGGAAATTCTGAAAAGATATTGTTCTGCCGCATTGTCCTGACCGACAGCATGATACTGTTCGGCAATGGAAAGCAGGAGAATATCATCATCGCTTACAAGAAGCGCCTCTGTAAAGGCCGAAATACTCTCCATGGTCATTCCAAGAGAAGCATAACTCAAGCCCAAAAGCTCCGGAATATCATCGGCCTTATAGCCGTCTTTTTTTGATTTTAAGAGGTAATAAACCGCCAAATCAGCATAGTAATAGTAAGAAGACTGTAAATTCTTATAAAAATACGCCTTTCCAAGCATATATTCAATCTGCGCAACTGCACCAAAATGCGCACCCTGCAATGCAATCCTGAGGGAATTGATTGATTCATCGAGGTAGGAAAGAGCCTGAACTAAATCACTTTGTGACACGCCGAGATAAAATGCCGCGTAGCCGTTGTAAGTGCGGGCCGTGATATTGAAAGGAGATTTGTACAATATGGAAGAACTAATATCGTAGACTCTCTGATAATCATATTCTTTCCATTTTGCCTTTAAATTTATGATTGAATTTCCATTGTTGATTTTTGAATCGATGCTACGGTAGACAAAAAAAACGGCACAAGACAGGAAAGCGGTAATAAAAAAACAGGCGAAGAGCTTCGTCAAGAAATAACTTTTCTTTTTGAATACTTCTCTTGTACGCAAAGCCTTTAATTTCATTTCCCCACCGCATAATAAAAAAAAACAGAAAAGATAATAAGCCGGGTTCTGTCCTGTGCATTTTCTAAAGAAAGAAAAGCGCGCATAACCATCTATCCGAAACTTTTGTTGCCAAAAGCCTTTAGCAGCCTACCCGCGGCCATTAGTCCGGAAAACCTGACCGCTGCTTGGCCTTGCTCCAAACGAGGTTTGCCATGCCGGTCCTGTTGCCAAAACCGCGGTGAGCCCTTACCTCACCTTTTCACCCTTACCCGAAGGCGGTTTATTTTCTGTGGCACTGTCTGTCAGAAGGAAGGCTTATGCTGACAGCCACAAGGACTGATAAACAAGTTCCTTCTTCTGCCCGGTTGTTATCCGGCGTTTTTTCCGGTGGAGCCCGGACTTTCCTCACCCGAGTCTGCTTTCATCAGCAAATCAGGCACGGTTATATCTTTTCTGAAAATCTTTTTGTTTTAGTCATCAAAAGACATTGACTTTTCATCGTCGAGACCATTCTCGCTCTCTTCGATGTCATCGTCTTCTCGCTCATCAGCAAATTCGTCCTCGAAATCAGCAAGGCTACCTGTTTCTTCGAGCGTTGAATAATCTTCTGCCTCATCCTCATTGACTTCTTGATAGAAGAGGATTCGAGAACAGTAAGGACAGAAGAGAATCTTCTCACCGTCACGAACTTCATTTGCGAACTGTCCCGGAAGAATCATCTGGCAACCAGTGCAGACGCCGTTACGAACCGCAACGATACCTTCTGAATTTCGCTGAATGATACGCTGGAATTTATAAACAGTCTCAGAATCCTGATTCAATTCTTTCAGGCCGCCATTGAGGACAGAAACGATGTTCTCTTCCTGCTGCTCAAGGTTTTCAACCTGAGACTTATACCCCTGAATCTGCTCTGAAAGCGCCGACTTGCTTTCGTTCAAGTCTTTTTCCTGAGAAGAAATCATGCTCTCGTCAGCCTTGAGAGACTCGTTAAGCTCGGCAAGTTTTTTTTCTTCACGCTGCAAATCCTTGCGGACGGCAGCTTCTTTTTCTGTAGCCTCAGAAATCTGCTTATCCAAAGCCTCATACTCACGGTGTGAAGTAATGTTGTCCATGTTCTTTTCACCGGACTCGCGGGAAGCCTCTGCTTCGGCAAGCTCTGCACGAAGACGCTCAACCTCTGATTTTACTTCTTCGTAGCTTTTGTTTTTTTCGATATATTCTTTCTTAAGACGGGCAAGAAGCTCGTCCTGAGAATCAAGCTGCTTTGGCGAAGACACGATTTTTTTCTCTAAATCGTATTTTTCGACCAAAACCTCCTGAAGAGATTTAAGTTTGTCAAAAACTTCTGTCATTTCCATAGTTAAAAGACCTCAAGTTCCAGAATTTAAAATTCCGATTAATGTATCGCAAAAGTATATAAAAAATAGCCGTCCTTGTCTATTATGCACGGCTATTTTATTTTATATTTTATTTCAATTTACAGTCACAAGAGCTACATTTCGATGTAATCCCTGAGACCACTGGCCCGGCGCGGATGTCGGAGCCGGCGCAATGCCTTCGCTTCAATCTGCCGGATTCGCTCTCGGGTGACATTGAAGTACAAGCCGACCTCCTCAAGAGTGAGGCTGTATCCGTCATCTAGACCGAAGCGCATTTTAAGGACTTCCTGCTCTCGCGCCGGCAATGTGCTGAGAACCGTGCGCAGCTGCTCCTGAAGGAGCGTATATGCCGTCTGATTTGCCGGATTCTCAACATCCTTATCCTCGATGAAATCTCCCAGCTGTGAGTCCTCTTCCTCGCCAATCGGCGTTTCAAGAGATATCGGTTCGCGGGCAACGTTCTTGACCTGCTTGACGCGGGTGACAGGCCAGCCGAGCTGCTGCGCTATCTCCTCGTCAGTCGGTTCTCGGCCGAGTTTCTGCATGAGCTGGCGTCCCTCCCGCACGACCTTGTTAATCTGCTCAATCATGTGGACTGGAACACGAATCGTGCGGGCCTGATCTGAGATTGAGCGGGTGATTGCCTGCCGGATCCACCATGTGGCATAGGTTGAGAATTTGTAACCCTTGCGGTACTCAAACTTCTCGACGGCCTTGATAAGACCGATATTTCCTTCCTGAACAAGGTCAAAGAACTGCAAGCCACGGTTCGTGTATTTCTTTGCGATTGAAACGACCAGTCGCAAATTGGCGTTTATAAGCTTGTTTTTTGCTTTTTCAAGCATTTTTCGGCCGCGCTCGATTTCGTCCGCCATCTCAAGGATCTCTTCCACATTATTCTCGAAATCGTACTCCATGCGGCGGAGCTTGCGGTCAATTTTCTGAATCTGCGTGTATATATCGCGGATTTCATCGCTTTTCAAGCCAAGCTCATTCTCAAGCTTGACAGCCTCAGAGTGAATGGCAAGACGGCGACCGAGGCTTCTGAGCTCAGCAGGGTTTGAAATACGCAACTCGCGCATTTTGTGCTCCTGCTTGTGGCGGAATTCACTGATTTTCTGAGTAGCCTCAACGAATTTCGCGCTGAATTTGTCAATTTCTTCTGACTGAATGTCGATTTTCTGGAGTTCCGGAAGGATTCTTGCACGCAGCTCGATAATCTGCTCGTTCTCAAAAATCTCGCGGGACTGGTTTGCCTCAAAAAGCTGGCGTTTCAGGTTCATGTAAACCTTCATGTTTTCCTTGCAGGCTTTGAGGTTTTCACCGTAATAGCTCTTGAGACGGCGTTTTTCTGCCTGAGCTTCGTTTATTTCCTTGCGGGCTTTTCCCGGCTCATGAGGATCTATTTTTGCAAAAGCTTTCTGGCAGATAGCAAAGAATTCAGGAATCATCATGCCGGACTTTTTGATAACATCCTTGATGATATTCTCGCCGTCTTCCATCTGTTTTGAATAGGTAACTTCCTGTTCTGCGGTAAGAAGCTTTTCCTTGCCGATTTCACGGAGATACAGGCGGATGGGGTCATCGACATTCGAATCCTTGTCGCCGTTTACGAGCCGGGCCGCACTGAGCTCGTCCTCGCTTTCCCCTACACCCTCTACGTCATCATCGTCATCAAGCAGCTCTTCGTCATCCGCATCGGCATCTTCATCCAGATCTGTCATAATCTGAATGTTGTTCTGGGTTAAAAGTTGAAGCACATCTTCCATTTTGGGAGAATTTACAAAATCCTGCCCGAGGATTTCATTGATTTCGTCCCAGGAAATAATCTGCTTGTCCTTAGCATATTCTAAAAGTTTTTCAACTTTAGGATCCAGTTCCTGATCCATATTCCAGTCCTTTTTTGTTAATTTTTTCATCAATCAGCTTTTTCTGCTCGAATAGCTTTGTCATCAGTTCTTGATTTGCCGGAATGCTGAGCTGCCCCTGTAACGCGCCCATCTGCCGAAGAATAGCCTTGCGCTTGCGTTTCAGGCTGTTTATTTCTAGCTGTTCAATGCTCTCTGCGACTGATTGAGCCGTATACTGAGAAAATTCCCCACGGGAAACTGACTCAGTGACTTTCCGTTTTATGCCCTCATTATCGCACCGGTTTAGCACAGAAACAAAAGATAAATCTCCCGCGTCGTAACACTCCATAAGAATTGAAAACAAAGTTTTCGCAAAAGGGTTTTCAAAATCATCCGCTGTCAAACGAGTCCGCATCAGTTCAAACTGACTTGTATCGGACAGAACCGCAAGGACGGCACGGAATTCAGAATTGACGATAACCTCACTCTGGACCGCAGTACGATTTTCCGCAGGTAAGCTGAGAGCTCGTTTTTTTACATCGTTACGATTGTTGAAATCCTTTTTTATGGCCTCAAGGGAAATGTTTAAAGTCCGCCCCAAGAGTGCCAGACTTGATTCTTTCTGTATATCGGTCTGTAACGCATCAATATATGGGAAAAAATCAAGGGCGAACTTGGCTTTTCCCTCTGGTGTATCTTTTTGATACTTTTGTGACAGAAAACTCAACAGATAATCACTATCTAACATAGCGGAATTGACTTCATTCGTCAAGGTTTCGGGACCGAAATTTAGCATAATTTCTGCAGGATCTTTCGCATTGTGCAGACGGATAATCTTGACCGTAAGCCCCTGACTCCTGCACATGAGGATGGCCCGCTGAGTTGCCGCCTGACCCGCCCCGTCCGAGTCAAAAGAAAGCAGTATCGTGTCGGCAAAGCCCCTCACGATTTTTATCTGGTCCTCGGTGAGCGCCGTTCCCAAGGGTGCGACGGCATAGGTTATCCCGCACTGGTGATAGGCGATGCAGTCCATATACCCCTCGCAAAAAATCACTTTTTTATTCTCGCGGATTGCCTGTTTCGCGAAATTGAAGGCATACAGAGTCTCACCCTTCTGATATTGAATCAAATCTCCGGAATTGAGGTATTTCGGGCTTTTGTCTGGATTTCCCCTCAGGAAACGTCCTCCAAAGGCAACGGCCTGCCCCCTCCTGTCAAAAATTGGAAACATGAGCCTGTCGGAAAAGAAAGCTATGTCCGGGTATTTTTTGCTGAACAAGCCTGATTTTGCAAGGAAATCATCGCTGAAATTCTTGCTTCTGAGAAATTTCTTGAGCCACGTACGATCCGATGGCGAGTAGCCGAGCTTGAATTTTTCGATAGTCTCAATCGTGATTCCCCGCTTCGTAATGTATTCCAGGGCGAACTTTCCAGCCTCGGTCTTTAAAAGACCGTAATGAAACATGTCGGCGACGCGGTTGTACAAATCTATGTACAGCTCCTTCGTATTGTCATAGCGCTCCGCCTGGGGCGTGTAATTTCCCGTATATTTGACTTCAATGTTGAATTTCCGGGCGAGAAGCTTTACGGCCTCGGGAAAGCGGAGTTTTTCCATTTCCATGACAAATTGGATGGTCCCGCCGCCTGCGTGACAGCCGAAACAGTAGTACATACGCTTGTCAGGAGTTACACAGAAAGACGGCGTTTTTTCATGATGAAATGGACAGCAGCCCCACCATTGATTTCCCCGGTTTTCAAGCTGCACGTAATCGCTGACAACAGAAACGATGTCAGCCTGAGAGGCGACTGAGTCTATAGTTTCCTGGGAAATCTTGCCTTCCATATTTTTAATTGGTTCCGCTCTGCTTCGTTCTGAACTGGGTTCCGGCCTTTACATGGGCGTTGAAGGACTTGGAAAATGTATGCCTTCCGGCCGCGGAGTCTGTGAGCGTAAAATAAAAGTAATCCGTCTCCGGGGAATTTGCCGCGGCGTCAAGGGCGACAAGGCCCGGGTTTGAAATCGGCGTCGGCGGAAGCGCCGCCCACTTGTAAGTGTTATAGGGACTGTCGATTTTGAGGTCGTCATAGGTAATCACGTCCGGATGAGGACGCCCTTGAATTTCAGTTATGATATATTCAATCGTGGCGCAGGAATAGAGACCGACGCCAGCGTCGATGCGGTTTCTGAACACGCTCGCAATGAGCGGAGCCTCCTCTGCAAGACGGTACTCACGCTCGACGATTGATGCAAGCACAAGCGTCTCATAAAACTGCGACGGCGACTTTCCTGCAAAATACGGAATCTCCGATATGCGAGTGAAAAAAGCCTCCACCATCAACAAAAGGACGTCCTCCGCGCGCATTTCGGGAGCGAAATAATATGTATCGGGAAAAAGAAAGCCCTCAAATGAATGGGAGGGAATACCGTATTTTTCGAGAAGAACCTCGTTGTAGGCCGCGGCCACGAAATCATCGGCGGGGCAGATTTTGTTTTTTTCCAGGAGCGAAGCGATTTTCCTGATGGTAAAGCCCTCCGGGATGGAAACCTTAGCGACATCCTGAATGCCGAATTCAAGGATGTCCATTATCTGGGAAACATCCATGGCCGAAGACAGGGTGTAATAGCCGGACTTCAGGAGAGGAACGGTTTTTCTGAAAGAGAGGCATGGAAAGCGGGCGGCAAGATAAAAAGCCCTGTCAGAGCGGACAAGCCCGTTCTCAGCAAGGATTCCCGCAATCCTGGAGATGCTTGCCCCTGAAGGGATTTCAACCCTCACAGACTTAGCCTGAGCCTCCGAATCCGGTGCCGAAAGAGACACCCGGAACGCAAGAAAACAGGCAAGAATCGCAAGAAGAATGCAACAGAAGGAAGAAAATAAGAAGGAAAGAACAGGGTTCTTTTTCCGTTTGTTTTTTTTCATGAATAGAAGGCCTCGGCTTCGTCAATCGACATTGAATCATAAACCGCCCGCTCGACTTTTGTGGCAAAGGGAATCAGAGCATCGGGAAGCGATTCCTGATTATTTCTAAGGAATTTTGCAAGATTGCGTATCTCACGCTCGGTGAAGTTATACGAGAGCGAAAACTCTGTTTTGGGGAAAGTCAGTTTACCGGTCATAGCTCGACAGACACCCCTTCCCGCGCAATGTCAATTTCCAGCGAGTCGCCGGAAATGTAATTCGCATACCATTTCGCCGATTCAAGAATGGTGTTGAGCTTGCGGTCATCGTAAGTTGGCTCATGGTGAAACATGAACATTTTTTTGATTTTCCATGCGGCCGCAAAATCAATCGCATAACAGAAGGCAGAGTGCCCCCAGTTGACCTTGCGCAAGGCCTCCTCGACGGTGTACTGAGAATCAATGAGAATCGCATCCGCCTCTGAAAAAATTTTCGAGCGGTCATCAGTGTGGACAAAATCCTTCGAGCCCAATTCGATATCTGTGGCATAGACGAATTTATGGCCGTCCTCCACAACTGAATATGAGTAAGAATCCCCCGGATGGGACATTTTTACACAGGAAATTTCCGCTCCGCCGATTTTAAGAACCTGACCAGGCTCGATGCAGTGGAAATTGAAATGATTTTGGATGGCAGAAAAGTCAACCGGATAATACGGGGCAACCATCTGTTTGGCAAGATATTCCTTCATGTCGCGGAAAGGAGAATAAATTTCAAAAATGACAGTGGGATTGTAGGCGCTGTCAAAAAACGGGAGTCCCTGAATATGATCCCAGTGGAAATGCGACATGAAAAGATGGTAATGCTTGTCTGCCGGCGGTTCTGAAAGTTTCCCCATGACACGCATGCCGGAACCAGCGTCGAAAACCAGATGCGCACCGGATTTGAGGGTGATTTCAACGCATGGGGTGTTCCCGCCAACGGTCCCTGAAATCCACCAGGGCAAAGAATCAATGAACTGTTCCTTTGTCTCGTCTGACTCAAGATCCTTGACGCTTATTCGGTGCAGTGCGGCAAAAATCTTCGCCCGAACCTGCTGCGCTGATAACGGAGTCGGTAACGACCCTCTCACTCCCCAAAATTGTATATTCACCGGTGACCCCAACTCTTATTGCGGCATCAACGAATGACACAGCAACAAAATTCCCTTTTATTATAATCAGTAAAAAGGCATTTGTCAAAGATAATCCTGCAACTGCAATGACCCGCCAGCACAGAAAAGGATTTAAAATAAAAAAAAACGATCCGAAGCTGGACCGTTTCTGAATCAGAGAAAATGGGGAGTGAGGGACTCGGACCCCCGAACCCGAAAGGGAGCGGATTTACAGTCCGCCGCAATTGCCGCTATGCGAACTCCCCAAAAAAGCTGCTTGTAGGACTTGGACCCACGACCCCGAGATTACAAATCACGTGCTCTACCAACTGAGCTAAAGCAGCAGATACTTCCTAACGTTGCCGTTCAAGAATGTATGTATATTATCTGACTGAAAAAAAAATGTCAATAGCGAAATAATTTTTTTTTAATTTTTTTTCGCAAAATCTGGACGGAGCCTTTCCCCGCCGTTGATATAGACCGGAATCGGCTTTGCGGAAGAATCCATGTAGACCGTAATCATTACGCGGATCATCTTTTCCGGGGAGCCGACAATACGCGGCTCCTGAGAGCAGAAAAGAGGAATTGAGGACACATCGAATGCGTCCTGCCCCTTCCTGAGGGCGGCCGCCGGATTAAGGGCATCAAGGTCTTCTGTTACGGTGAACTGAATCGACACGAAATCCTTTTGAGAGAGACCGTTCTCGGAGAACAGCCTGAGGCACATCTCGCACACATTCTCTTTGATGGACTCAGCCGTATTGTCAGCCCCTGTAGCGCCGCGTATTGCAAACAATCTTTCTGACATGTAAAACTCCCGACATCTTTTTTATAAATGTATTTTATGATAGAATGGCTGATTATAACCTTTTGAAGGAGCGTGTTCAATAAAAAATGGCAGAAGCAGCCGATGAAACAGAAGACATTCCTGAACTTGAAGTCGTTGAGGAAGAACCGGTCCACGCTCCCCGGATTCAGGAGCAGCCGGCTTTCACCGGGAAAAAACGGCGGATTCCCACCCTTCTACGTCTAACCCGGCGCGCGACAGTCTTCCTCTCCTTCACCCTCGCAGCCATCACTTTTTTTTTCATCACCGGGAACAGGCAGACTTTTCTGGACTCAAACCTCATTCTCATACTGAACATCATGAGCTGCAATGCCATCGCCCTGCTTTTTTTCTCGGCCCTTGCGGCTCTTGAGTGCATTTTCTATCTCATAAAAGACCGCTTCTTCAAGCTTGCCCCGCATCTCTTCTGCTACATAATCATTTTTGCGCTCAGTCTTGCGTTCACAATCTTTTCACTTGCCGTAAATTTACTTTCAGAAGGAATCTCTTTTTGATATAATTGAGCCATGAAATCCATAATGATTCCAGACACATTGCGCAAGCTCAACGAGATATTTCTGAAAAACGGATTTAAGGCCTATCTCGTCGGAGGTGCCGTACGGGACGTCCTTCTCAAAAAAGCGGCGTCTGACTGGGACATCACCACAAACGCAAGGCCAGAACAGATAATGCGCATATTTCACAGGGTCATTCCCACGGGAATAGCCCACGGAACCGTTACCATACATTTCATGGGAAAAGAAATAGAGGCGACGACATTCAGAAGCGAATCCGGATACTCGGACGGCAGGCATCCCGACAGCGTAAGTTTCGACGCGACGCTTGAGGACGATCTCTCGCGCAGGGATTTTACGATGAACGCCATCGCGGCTTCCCTTACCGACGGCACGCTCATAGACCCCTTTGACGGACAGAGAGACATAAAATCAAAAATAATTCGGACTGTCGGAGAATCCCGGGATCGCTTCCTTGAAGACGGCCTTCGTCCGATTCGTGCAATCCGATTTTCCAGCCAGCTCAATTTTGAAATCGAAAAAAACACGTACGAGGCAATCAGGCTCCCTGAAGTCCTGCAGAAAATAAGCTCAATTTCGCTGGAGCGGTTCAGGGTCGAATTTGAAAAGATTCTCATGACCGAAGAGCCGTCCATAGCCCTCCACCGCATGGAAGAAAGCGGCATACTAAAGATGTTCATTCCGGAGCTGGCAGAGTGCCGCGGGTGCGAGCAGACAGACCTGCGCGGCTTCCACGAATTTGACGTGCTTGACCACAATCTGTACGCCTGCGACGGAGCCCCTAAAGACAAGCTTGTCGTCCGTCTGGCAGCCTTGTTCCACGACGTCGGGAAAAAGCCTGCAAAAACAATCGAGAAGCGGGAATTTCCGGCGGGCTCAGGCTCCTTCACGGATATAGTGCATTTTTACCGTCATGAAGAATACTCTGCGGATATCGTTCGAACCGTTCTCCCCAGGCTCAAATTTCCAAATGCGGTAACGGACAGAGTCGAACACCTTGTAAGGCAGCACATGTTTCATTTTGAAGAGAACTGGTCAGACGCCGCAGTGAGAAGATTCATCGTAAAGGTTGGAAAAGAAAACCTGGATGATTTGCTCGACCTCAGGCTTGCAGACATGTACGGAAAATACCGCCGCAAAGCAGAACACACCAGCGGCGGCGTAAAATCGCTGCTTGCCCTCAGGGACAGGATTTCCGCGATCGATTCAAAAAACACGGCCCTCTCGCTCAGGGACCTGGCTGTCAACGGAAAAGACCTGATAAATTCAGGAATCCAGCCCGGCAAACGGATGGGCGCAATCCTGAACGAGCTGTTTCAGTGCGTCCTTGACGATCCGGCGATGAACACGAAAGAACAGCTCCTGACGGTGGCAAAAAAACTTTCAGAAAAAAAATAATTTTTTTTAAAAATCTGTTGACATTTTTTTTACAAAGATATATATTTAACACCGTCACACGACAAGATGCCGGTGTAGCTCAGTTGGTAGAGCAGCAGACTGAAAATCTGCCTGTCGTTGGTCCGATTCCAATCGCTGGCACTTCTTGCGGCAGTCATATAACGGCTCATTATCTCAGCCTTCCAAGCTGATGACGAGGGTTCGACTCCCTTCTGCCGCTTAAATCCTTGCAGAATAACAAAATATTCCGCAAGGTTTTTTTTTATTTTAAAACAATTTTCCTTCTGTTACCACTTGTGTTACCAAAATGTGACCAATATAAATCGTTACTCTTAAAGCAAAAAAAATCCCGCCTGATAAGCGAAAATAAAAAATTCGCTCACGGCAGGATTTTTCGCTTTATTTCGTTTGAAGGCGGCCCTATTCTTCTTCGACAAAGCCCTTCTTTTCAAGGTAATCAAGAATCATCTCCACAATCATTTCCGGAGTGCGGGTGGCCGTGTCGATTTTAAGGTCGGCGAATTCGTACTCATTGTTGTCAATCTGATAGAGTTTCATGTAGCGGGCGCTGTCCTCACGGTCGCGCATGGCGGTAAAATCCTTGATTTGCTGCAGGTCGCCACCCTCACGGTTTAGGATTCTCTTGGCCCGGGTGTCGTCAGAGGCGATGAGATAAACCTTTACATCAGCTTCTTTGAGCATCCAGATGGCAAGGCGGCTCCCAAGAACGCAGGCTTCAGCCTTTGCAAGCTCCACCTGATGGGTGTCCACCGCCACATCATAACTGTCGTCAGTCTTTGCGCTTTCGATTACCTGGGCAAGAGTCATGCCCTTTTCAGCGGCAAGCTGGCGGAAAGTGTAGTTTATGAGCTTGACCCCGAGTTTTTCTGCCAGCATGGTTGAGACAGTAGTATTCCCGCAGCCTGATTTCCCGGAAATAGCCACCCGAAGCTCTTTTTTTAGTTTGTATTCAGACATAATTTCTCCTTCATATTTAAGGATTTCTCACAGAGGGCACAGAGTTCACGGAGGAATGTTTGATAAAAACCACGCCTCGCGCCTTAATCATATCGCTTTATATACGACGAGATTGAGATGCGAGATTCCCCATTCATGACTTCCTCTGTGCACTCCTAAGCTCTGTGAGGAATCAGCATTTTTACTCCACGTTTTTGCTTTGCTCGCGGATGTTTTCCAGGGCGTCTTTGGCGTTTACTACCATGGCGCCCACTTCCGTGAACTGGTTCTTGCTTCCGATCGTGTTGATTTCCCGGTTGGCTTCCTGACAGATGAAGTCAATCCGCTTGCCCGGGACCGGATTATCGCTGAATTCCTTTCGGAGAGCCGCCAGATGGCTGTGCAGGCGGATAATCTCCTCGTTAATCGTGTAGCGCACCATCATAGCCGCCACTTCCGTCATGATACGGTTCTCGTCCACGCTGTCGCCCAGAAGCTCCTTGAATCTCGTTGTAATCTGCTCCCGGAACTTCTCTTCCATTTTTGGCTGCCACTCCTTAAAGAAAGCGGCGCAGGAATCAAGGACATCGAGCTTTGAAAGCAGGTCTTTTTTGAGGTTCTCGCCTTCCCGCTTACGGTCGCTTATAAAGTTATCGAAGACCTCATTAAAAACGCCCTCAATTTTTGACCAGTAAGTGTCGGCATCGTAGTCGTGGGTGATGTTGAGGACTCCTTCCTGATTCACGATAAGCGAAAGTGGGACGTCCTCGGCCTTTTTCCCAAGGGCAAGGGCAATCTGACCGATGGCCTCGGCGTACATTTTCGCCGCCTGAGGGTCTGCGCTCACCTTTGCCGTGCTTGCCATATCCTTTACGCGAATCGTCACGTCCACCTTGCCGCGGACGATTTTCTCAGAGACGATTTTTCGCACCCGAGACTCAAGTGGATTGAGAAAATACGGAAGATTTATGTTCAAATCGAGAAAGCGGTTGTTGACGCTCTTGATTTCGACGCTGATTTGCGTGTTTTCTACGACGGATTCCTTGAACCCGTAGCCTGTCATGCTGTTCATACCCGCACCGCCTATATCTCCATGTTCATCACATGGCGCACTTCAAGCAGGGTCTTCTCGGCGATTGTCCTCGCCTTCTCAACGCCCTCGTTAAGCACTTTCCTGATAAGCTCCGGCTGCTGCTCAAGCTCGGCTCTTTTTGCGCGCAAGGGCCTCAAATGCTCGTTCAAGGCCTCAGTGAGGGTGTTTTTGAGCATTCCGCCGCCGCCATCCCCGATTCTCTCGGCGATAGCCTCAGGGGTCTCGTCAGTACAGAGAGAAATAATCCGCAGGAGATTTGCGACTTCCGGGCGATTTACCGGGTCGTAAGTGATGTGCCTGTCCTGGTCGGTCTTTGCCTTTTTGATTGCCTTGGCAGTCTCGTCATCGGTGGCAGAGAGCATGATCGTGTTCCCCAGGGATTTTGACATCTTCGCGCTTCCGTCCAAGCCCATAATCATCGGCGTCTTTGAAAGAAGGGCGTGGGGCTCAGGGAAAATCGGCTCGCTACCCTTGCAGAACTTGTTGTTGAACCTTCGGGCAATCTGGCGGGCAATTTCAAGGTGAGGAAGCTGGTCTTTTCCCACAGGAACGACATTTCCTTTGCAGAAAAGAATGTCCACGGCCTGATGAACCGGGTAAGTGTACATTCCAGCGTTCAGGGGAATCGAAGACTTGGCCATCTCGTCCTTTACGGTAGGATTCCGGTCAAGGTCGCTCTTAGTCACCAGAGTCAAAAATGGAACCATGAGCTGGTTTGCCTCAGGCACGTGGCTGTGGGGATAAATGCAAACATCTGCCCCAGGCTCGATTCCGGCGGCAAGATAATCGATTACAAGCTCCTTCGTGTTCTGGCTGATTTTGTCGAAAGCGTCATGGTCGGTCAAAACCTGATAGTCGGCAATGAGAATCATCGTGGGAACGCCCAGTTTTGAAAGGCGGACGCGGTTCTTGAGGGAGCCGAAATAGTGCCCGATGTGAAGGCGGCCTGTAGGTCGGTCACCGGTCAAAACCCGGTATTTTTTGGGATTGACGGCGATATCTGCCTCAATTTTCTCGCTCATGCGCATGGCCTCAGCCAAGATTTTATCTGCATTTGTTTCTAATTCTACGTTGGTATCTGACATAATTTCTCCAAAAAATCTGTTACAGAAATATATCAGAAAGGTCAGAATTTATCCATAAGAATTTTCAGGCGCGAATCAACTGGCTACCGCCCTTCCGCACTTCGGTAACCCTCATTCCCCGCCATCCATGCCTGCATTATCTGGTCGCGACATGGAGGTCACGTGATTTTAAATCCGCTACCCGCCGCGAGAACGAAGCTCTCGTTACGGCATGGATGTCGGTGAACGCCTTCGGCGGTGCTACACGGCGGCGCGGGCATTTTTTAAAAAAGAAAAATTCACTCGCTTAAAGGAAGCCTAATCATTATAATTTTCCATCATGAAAAAACTCCCTTCCATTCAAAAACTAGAGTCATGGATTGACTCATACCTCAACTTCGAGAAAACCCCCAAAAAGAACATTTTCTGGCTGGACACAATGCGCTTCTTCTGCGAAAAGTTCGGTCAGCCCCAGAATTTCGCCCCCTGCTTCCATGTGGCCGGCAGCAAGGGAAAAGGCTCGGTATCAAGCTTCATCGCCTCGATTCTGGACGAGGCCGGCTACAAGACAGGCCTTTACACTTCCCCCCACATCCTAGATTTTATCGAAAGGGTCTCAAGCCCAAGAGGTCCTTTTGAGGAAGAGGCCTACGACCGGGCCGTTCAGGAAATCATGGACGGCGTTCAGTCCATCAGCCAAGAGGAGCTTCCGGGGCAGCGGCCAATCACCTGGTTTGAGCTTGTCACCCTTTTTTCATTTTTAGTCTTCCGGCAGGCAAAAGTTGACTACTCTGTTTTTGAAGTGGGCCTGGGTGGCCGTCTGGACTCAACGAATGTCATAAACCCAAAGGTTTCGGTTATCACGCCTATAGAGCTTGAGCACACGGAATTCTTAGGCGACACTCTGGAAAAAATCGCCTATGAGAAAGGCGGAATAATCAAGAAAAATACGCCCGTGGTAATAGCCAGACAACAACCGAACGTTCGGAAAGTTTTTGAAAAAATAGCCGCCGAAAAGCAGGCAACGGCCATTTTTATAGAAGACACAATAGAAAGCCTTGATTTTAAGATAAAAAACATAACAGAATGTGTAAAAAATAATACATTTTTAACTAACGATAATTCGGATTTTTATGAGAATTGTATAAAAAATTATACATCTTTAGAAAATCAAAGCATTTTACCACTAATGAGCGTTAGTTTTTCTTCAAAAATCTTCTCTCGACCTGTAAAAACTACCTTACAGTTGTTGGGTAAATTTCAGGCAGAGAATGCGGCCCTGGCAGCCCTCGCCGTAAAAACGGTGCTTCCGACCATTAGTGAGGAAGCTATCGAGCGGGGCTTAGCAAAAGCAAAACTCCCTGCCCGCTTTGAGATTCTTGAAAATCCCCTGATTGTTCTTGACGGAGCGCACACGGTCAACAGCGTGACTTTCACAATGGAGACGCTGAATCAAGTCTTCGGCGAAAGGAAAAGCAAAAAGACAGGCTCTTCTTTGCAAGAAAAAAAACAGCCTGAATTTTCTGAATCCCCCGCTCCATTTAGACGCAGGATTCTTCTTTTTGCCTGTGCCGCTGACAAGGACGCAAAGGACATCGCCCCTCTTTTTAAAAACGAATTCGACGAGATTTTCCTAACGAAACCAGGGGACGTGAAGAAAGCGGATTTGGAAGGCCTTACCCGAGCCTTTGATGCGGCCGGACTTTCCTATGACTTCAGTGAGGATTACAAAGCGCAGATTAAGAAGGCAATAAAAAAAGCCGGTGAGGAAGAAGCGATTCTCCTTGTCACCGGCTCATTCTATCTCGTAGCGGAAGTTAAGAAGGCTATTGTGTAGGTGTTTGCCAGACAGAAGTTGATTCATTTTTGAGCGATGTAGCGAAGATAGTCTCCATAGTTTGTTTTGTATTCAGATGCCATTCTCAGCAAATCCTCTTTCTGAATCCATTTATTTTGATAGGCTATTTCTTCAATGCAACTGACATAGAGTCCCTGTCGTTTTTCAATCGTAGCAATGAAGTTACTTGCTTCCATAAGTCCATCATAAGTTCCGGTATCAAGCCATGCAAGCCCGCGGCCTAGTAGAAGAACAGAAAGTGTCTTTTTGGCAAGATATGCATTGTTTATCGCTGTAATTTCGATTTCACCGCGAGGCGACGGCTTTACATCAGCTGCGATTCTCACAACTTCGTTATTATAAAAATACAATCCCGGAACTGCATAATTTGATTTCGGGCAGTCCGGCTTTTCCTCGATTCCAAGTACAGTTCCGTCCTCGGAAAACTCAACAACACCGTATGCAGTAGGGTCTTTTACGTAATAACCAAAAATCACGGCATCACATTCTCTTTTTTCAATTTTCTCTACAGCTAATCTCAATTTAGGGGTGAAGCCTTGTCCATAAAAAATATTGTCTCCGAGCACCAATGCTACATCATCATCACCGATGAAGTCTTTGCCAACGATGAACGCATCAGCCAGTCCGCGAGGTTTTTCTTGAACCTTATAGGAAAATTTCATGCCGAGCCAGGCTCCGTCACCAAAAAGCTCCTTGAATAGAGGTAAATCACGCGGAGTTGATATAATTAGAATTTCCCTAATCCCTGCTAGCATAAGCACACTCAAAGGATAATAAATCATAGGCTTGTCATAGAGTGGCAAAATTTGTTTTGATACAGCCTTTGTAATCGGATAAAGCCTTGTTCCGCTTCCTCCAGCTAATATGATACCTTTCATTATTTTCTCCTGTTTTTGATTTTTCTGTGCATTCTCAAAATTGCAAATGCACATGGAATAAATGAAGCTACATAGAAAAACAACTGTTTCTTTGTGTGGTGCCTTATTTTTTTGTAGTATGCATAGAAATCAGACCTGTCAGCACATGTTTTCATGCTTAAAATTTCATCCAGAGCATTGTAAAACTCTGGAGAATAGTCTATGTTCGCATAAAATTTTTCGAGCAATTCTTTATTTTCAGATTTTATGACAAGTTCTTCCTCATATTTTTTTGTCAGTGCAATGGCTTTTCTCATTACAATACTGTTTCCTGCTGTATTTGCTCCATGCCACCTATAAAGACACAGTTTTTTATTAACAAATTTGAATTTGCCGATTTTTGCGAGTTGAAGCTGCATATACCAATCGTCAAGAGTTCCATCTCTCCAACCACCCGTTTTTTTTAGCGCGCTGGCCCGTATAAGGTATCCGTTAGTTAAATATCCGCCTTTTAAAAGCGAGTCATAGGAACCGAAATTATCACCGATATTTATCAGCTCCGGTCGCTTGAAACAGTTATATTCCCACCAAGAATAAAAAATACTCTTTGTTGTTTTTTCGCTTCGTTCTTTTCCCCAGCCGATTATATTTGAATCGCAGTCGATTATTGCGTTATCACCAACCGCGAGAACTGTGTCCTGAGTATCAAAACTCTGCAACAAAGTTTCAATCGCCTCACAAACCGCAAGGTCGTCAGAGGCAATGATATAAACATATTCTCCTTTTGCGATGGAAAAGAGCGTATTTAACGTATTACAAATTCCAGAATTTGCTTGGGTCAAAAACTGAACGGTCGCAAAACGTTTTAGACATTCTGATTTCAATTCATTAATCTTTGAAAACGTTGAATCAGTTGAGCCATCGTCCAGAACGAGAAGTTCGATATTGCTATATGTCTGCTTGATTATGGAACGAATCGTCTCCTGCACATACTTCTCATGATTGTATGCTGGAATCAGTACAGACACTAATGGTACTTTCAGCATCATTTCCATTCGTTCAAAGCGTCAATCACATACTGCACCTGCTCATCCGTAAGACAGGGACTCATAGGAAGACTCAACTCCTGGACATGGATTTTTTCTGTGACAGGAAGAGACATGCCGTTCCATTCCTTGTAACATTCCTGCTTGTGGGGAGGAATCGGGTAATGAATGTTCGTACCGATTTCTTTTTCCGCAAGGTATTTCTGCAAACTGTCGCGCTCCGCGCACAAAATCGGGAAAATATGGAAGACATGCTGCTTCCAGTCAAAAAATTTCGGCAGCGTGATTTTTGGATTCTTGATTCCTTCGATATATTTTTTTGCAACTGCTTTTCGAAGCGCAACGTCTTCGTCAAGATGCTTTAGTTTTACATCAAGGATTGCGGCCTGAATCTCGTCCAATCGGCTGTTGCGCCCTTGATATTGGAAGACATATTTTTTCTGGCTTCCGTAGTTGGCAAGGCTTCTGACGGCATTTGCAAGCGCCTCGTCGTTTGTCGTGACCGCGCCCGCGTCTCCCAGCGCGCCAAGATTCTTTCCAGGATAGAAAGAGTGTCCTGCGGCATCGCCCAAAGAGCCAGTTTTCATTCCATTAAATTCGCATCCGTGAGCCTGAGCGTTGTCCTCAACCAGCTTGAGATTGTATTTTTTGCAAAGTTCTCCGATTTTTTCGGTATAGGCGCACTGGCCGTAAAGATGCACAATGCAAATTGCCTTTGTCTTTGAAGTGATTTTTTCTTCTATGCGACTGTCATCAATCTGAAATGTGTCCAGTTTGGGCTCAACAAGGACTGGTACGAGTCCGTTCTCGGTAATCGAGAGAATCGTGGCGATATATGTGTTTGCAGGAACAATCACCTCATCGCCTTTTTTCATGACTCCAAGCTCAATGTAAGCGCGGAAAATCCAGATGAGCGCGTCCAAGCCGTTCGCACAGCCCACGCAGTGTTTCGTGCCGATGTAGCGAGCGTAATCCGCCTCAAATTTTTCATTTTCCTTGCCCTGAAGATACCAGCCAGAGACGATGACCCGCAGAGCCGCCTCGTGAATCTCGTCCTTGTATTTTGCGGTAACGTCTTTTAAACTTAAAAATGGTACTTGCATAGGTAATTCCTCTTTGTCATTTCTGACCATAATATGCATTTTTTCCATGCTTTCTGTTGTAATGCTTGTCCAGAACATATTGTTCTAGGTTTGCACATGGATTGAGTTGCAGTGTTTTCAAATTCATTTCCGCTATTGTTTCCATGACGACGGCATTATGAACCGCTTCATCCGCATCCTTTCCCCAGGCAAAAGGTCCGTGATTTTTTACGATACATCCTGGAATATTCAATGGAGTTTTCTTATTTATAGTCTCTAAAATCACCTTTCCGGTGTTTTTCTCATAATCTTCCTGTACTTCCCGTTCGGTAAGTTCGCGAGTGCAAGGAATTGAACCGTAAAAATAATCAGCGTGAGTCGTGCCCAATGCCTTTATTGGAAGCCCCGCCTGAGCAAACGCGACGGCATTTACTGAATGGGTGTGTACGATTCCACCGATATCCGGGCAATTTTTGTATAATTCAATATGAGTTTTTGTATCTGATGACGGTTTCCATCTTCCTTCAATAACTTTACCGTCCAAATCAACGACCACCATATCAGAAGGTTTCATATCATCGTAGGGAACCCCCGAAGGTTTTATAACAACAAGATTGCTCTGACGGTCGATTGCGCTGACATTTCCCCAGGTGTAAATTACGATTTTTTTCCGAACAAGCTCGAGATTTGCGTTGCATACGATTTTTTTTAATTCTTCAAGCATTCTTTAACGTCTCCTTTTTTATGGCAAAGGTATGTTGTACGCCCTCTTCAAAAGTGAAATTTTCACTCCACCCGATAGAACATAGCTTTGAATTGTCAAGCGTTGAATTTATTACTGTTGAATACCCCAAAGATTCTTTTTGTGAGGGAAGCTCAAACTTTGTTTTTATGCCGGCAATTTCAGAAAGTACAGTGGAAAAATCTTTTAATTGTTTATTTCCGGATTTTGATGCGATGTTGTAGGTTTCACCACGTTTTCCTTTTATCAGTAAAGTCAATAGGGCTGAAACAACGTCGAAAACATAAATATAAGAGCGTTTCTGAAGTCCTTGACTTTTCATTACAATAGATTCGCCTTTTAATGCATTGTTTAAAAACTGAACATCTGCCTTTGAGCTTTCTAAATTTACAGTCGGACCATAAACATATCCTAATCGAGCTATTAAAATATCAGCTCCGTACTCTTGAATAAAAGAATGGCAAAGCGTTTCGCAAAGCCGTTTGCTTTCAGGATAGCAGGCACGCGTTTTCATGAAATTTGTAATCCCAATGTCTGTTTCTGAAAAAATGTCTTTATTTGCATTTTCACCATATACTTCAAGTGTTGAAAGAAAAATAGTTCTTACATCAGGATTTTTTTTTGCCAGTTTTAATATATTGAGAGTTCCAAGAATATTGACTTCTATTGTTTCCACCGGTTGCTCAGCATATAGGCGTGGATGTGTATTACTTGCAGCATGAATGATATAATCAATTTTATCGTCGGTTGATAAAGATAGTGTAATATCATGCGCAATAATTTTTATAAAATCATATTTCGATTTTCTTTCATGTCGAGAAACAAGAATCAATTTTAAATTCAGAGAAAATTTTTCGTTTAAAATAACTAAAGTATCAACTAGAGCAGTTCCTACGAGTCCGCTTGCGCCTGTAATTAGAAAAGTTTTTCCTCGGAAAGTATAAAAGTCTTCGCAGATGATTCGCTCAATATCACTATGATAAATGTCATTTTCAGTATACATTTTGCTCGACCTGTTTTAACAAGGCTTTGAAAATATCAATATCCTCAGGTGTTGTGATTTTAATGTTTTTACCGGAGCCTGCAGAAAAAAATATTTTTCCGCCAGTTTCAGTTACAAGAGTACAGGTGGCAACAGAGTTTGAAATGCCAAGCTCAGCGGCTTTTTTATGAAGCGAAACTAAATCTGAAAGTCTGGCTCCTTGGGGCGTCTGGGTGCGCTTAAGATTGTCGCGAGGGAAAGCTTTTTCAGAACTTTCAAAATCATAGGTTTCCATCATAGCTTCGTTACACGGAACTACAACGACAGTAAATCCGTGCTTTTCAATTGTACTGATGCAGTTTGAAATAATATCCTCGGATAAATTCGGTCTTATTGCATCGTGAATAAGTACGATGTCATTACCGGAATAGTGTTTCGAAAGTTCCGTGACACCGTTCTTGATGGATTCCTGACCCACACTGCCGGCCGGAATGATGTGCTTGAGTTTCGTAATTTTGTATTGCTTAGCGTAGCTTTCTAGGATATTCTCCCATCCTGAAAGACATACGACGGCAATGACATCAATGGCCGGATGGCACTCAAATTTTTCCATTGTGTATGCAATAATTGGTTTGTCATACACTGTCATGAACTGTTTTGGAATTGCCTGCTGCATTCTGGCGCCGACTCCGCCGGCGATAATCAAAGCTATATTCATTTTTTTATTTCTCCCTTTTCCAAAAATTTAATTATTTCGTTGTATATGTTTTCAGAGGCGGTATGGCCGTTTATCTTTCCAAAATATTGCTCGACAAGCTTGTGTCTTCCTAGAGCCTTGTAGTCGTTCCCGTTGATGACGACATCCTGGATGAATGATTCGATACCTTTTTCTAAGTTTCCGTCAGGAACATAAAAGTTTTTATGAAGTTCTTCACCAAATTCGTTAATAACAAGACGCGATGTTTCAGTTATGGTATAGAATAATGGTTTATCAAATGAAGTATATTCAGCTCTAAATGAACAACTGTCCATTATCATTGCGTCACTTGTCATAAACAAATCAATGAAATTACCCATAAAAACCTGACCGTTTTCTAAAGTATCCCATTGCTTGTAGTATTGTTTTGTTATGTATTCTCCCCATTTTTTAATCATCTTTGTATATAAAACCGGATGCGGACGGAATACAAACTGTACTGAGTCTTTATATTTTTCTGCTAAATCAAGCATAAAATCATAGATGTACCAGAAAGCATCATTCGCGTACATATCAGCTGGCATTACATCTGTGTAATGAGGTGCCCAGATAATACGTTTCTTTTTTTTATCTTGCTTTTTCCATACATCTTGTGGTTTATAGTTTTCATCAAAACGCTCATCAAGTTTTGGAGAACCTGCCACAATAACATTCTGTCCTTTATTTTCCATAATCTCTTGCGCCATTTTTTTATGAATTTCTGTTGGGCGGAAATACAAATCAACAAGATTATTCAGCTCAAACCCACAAGTTTTTTCATCCTGCATAACGGAATAACCGTATTCTGTTAAAAGCGTTATTTTGTCTAAAAAATTATCTATATAAAATTCGTTATAAAAATGTGGTTTCCAAAAATCCGTATAGAAAATAATATCTGGATTTACAAGAGAACGGAAATTAATAATTTCATTAGTATCTTTATCATATCCAAGAAGAGGGGTGTATCCTTTTTGGAGCATTTCTTCTTCTGTTTCTTTAAGATACTTTTTCATTTGCAACTTACCATAGAATGGCTCTGGCATGATAACAACAAGAACCTCAAAACGCGAGTCATTTTTCAGTATGTTATAAAGGTAATCAAAGCACCACATACCAGGACGCTCCACCATAAGAGCTATCTTTAGTTTTTCACCATTCTTGAATTTATTAAAAATCGCTTTTTTCCCTTTTCTCGCTTTGCGGTTTCTGACAAAGTTTCGCACAGCGTTTCTTAGCGGCGTAATCGTATGGTCATAAATCTTTTGAATGATTAAAAGATTCACAAGATGCTTGTTGTTCACTTTTCTTATCGTAAGAAGCGGCAAAAACAAAAGCCACACTTCCAACGCGGAGCCGCTCACAGCTTTGATGAATATCAAAGGAATCCAAAAAAATCTAATCCATTTTGTCTGACCTGTTTTCATTTTATATACTCCACTTTGTTATAAAGATATCTCGCTATTTTTCTGTAGACTTTTCCCTTAAAAGAAAGTCTCTCTCCTGCTATATTCGGGAAAGGTGGCAGTTTCTGTGGTGTCGGTGGCACGGTCTTGTCGAATATAGGAATGACTTCCAATGAGCCCTCGTCTTCAGAATGAAGCGTAACTCCTGTAAAATCCTCAATCTGCGGTAGAATGTGCTTAAAAC
The DNA here is from genome assembly GCA_017469785.1 of Treponema sp. Taxonomy (GTDB): domain Bacteria; phylum Spirochaetota; class Spirochaetia; order Treponematales; family Treponemataceae; genus Treponema_D. Next base: position 91,449 of record JAFUFU010000008.1, on the reverse strand, counting down.
GATGATTTTTGTTTATAAGTTCATGAGAATGAGCTACAATATCTTTCCGAAGGTTTTCATTTTCAAGCAATTTCTTACATTGTTCGCGAGCTTCGTATGGTGTAGTGAATGTTGGAACATCCGTAAAACCCAATTCTGTTAAGTCAGCCGCATATTCAGATACAAGGCACGCATTAGAAGCAAGAATATCGCAAACTCGCCATGAAAACCCTGATTTTGCCTGAATGTGTTTTGTATTTAATCCTATCTTTGCACTGTTATAAAAATCTTCCGTAGTTTTTATGTTATTAACAATCTCATTCGAATATGATAATAAAACTTCGGGAAATGGCACCATTGTGTTGTCTTTTAATGAAAAATAAGTACCACGAATTTCTAATCCTAAACTTGAAACCTCCGACAATACGCGCAACCTTTGGATTCCCGAAACTCTTGTTCCATCAAGAAAATTATTATTTAACGAGATTTTTTTGCTCGGACATAAATTTAATTCTGAGTATATCTCATCTGATGTCTTAAATGGATTTTCTAAAAAATAATTAAAAACCTTATAGGCATCTATTCTATCTTTCTTGGATGGTTCGCTATTAATGAAATTAATAATTGGCATCCAATTATTCCATAACCAATTTGCACCACAAAAAGCAATATTATTCTTAACAAATTCTTTTCTTGCTTGGATTTCTGTAAATGGTTTTAAATATAAGATATTTTTTTCGTCACAACCAATAATTTCATTAATAAGTTTAATTCCATCTGTCTGAATTGTTATATACTTGTATCTCCCTTTTTTCCCCTTTAATAATTCGATATTAGTATAAGCGTTTGGAGAATCTACATCATAAACAACAATTGGAACTTCAAAATATTTTGAAACATCCCAAAAATAGTTATTAAATAGGATAAAAATATCTGGCTTAAAGTTTTTAATCTTTCCAAGAAAATCTTGAGGTATATCAGATACTATTTCTTTTCTAACTTTTTTTGCTTGAAAAACTATTACATTATTTCCAGCATCTCTTAGCCCATTTAAAAAAGCTTCATAGTAGGGCGGAAATACTTCAATATATGTATTTTGATTAAAATTATCTTTTTGTAAAAAATTTCGTAATCCTATAACTATATTCGCCATAATTTTACCTATCTTCTGATATTTTCTTATCAAGCCGTTCTATTTGTCTTTCCAATTTGTCAATTTTTTCTAAAAGTTCATGGCTAAAAACTTGTGATATTTTGGCTCTCTATTCTGTACAAAGTGAGTGATATTTTTGTGTTTTGAATTATATTCTTTTTTTATTTCAAGCGAATTGTCAGATGAACCGACATCACAAATGATTATTCCATAATTAAATGTGACATTTTGATTTAAAATGCAGTATAAACATACTGAGATATATTCTGCTTCGTTGCAACTTACGACTATAATAGAAAAATCCATATTATCCTCCATTTCAATTCAGTCATGAATATAATCATGTGAATGCATATCACATTCAGATTTTTATCATCACTGCCATATGACAGGAATCTTATAAAGCATGTTTTGTTCGATGACATTTCTATTTTTGGGGATAAATTTTATGATTTACGGCAGGTCCTAAAAACTTCCGTTTTTAGGGGTACACTTATATAAATTCCAAGGGAAGCGCCTGAACAGTTTCGCTCAAAAGCAGTTTCTTGTCGCATTGGCAGAGTATGGTTCCTGTCTGCATGGAATCAATTTGTTTTAACGCAGGAAAATTCTTTGCCATTGAAAGCGAGACTTGGGCGGCTTTCTTTATCTCGACGGGAAAAAGTCTGCCCTCGCTTAAAAGCAGAAGGTCTATTTCCTTTTGATTTGAATCGCGATAAAAAAACAGGCTTCGCAAGTCCTTTCCGCAATTAAAATAACTTTTGGCAATCTCGCTTATCACGAAATTCTCAAAAAGCTCTCCGGCCATCGCGCCGTTTTGCGCCACCTTAGGGCTGTCCCAGCCAACAAGATAGCACACAAGACCCGTATCGTTAAAGTAAACCTTAGGCGTCTTTACCACGCGCTTTAAGATGTTGTTTTCATAAGGTCGCAGAAAAAAAATGATTCCTGACGCTTCAAGTATTGAAATCCAACTTTGAATCGTCTTTAGGCTTACGCCAATTGAATTCGCAATGTCGGCGGCATTGAAAAGGCAGCCTGTCCTAGCCGCAAGAGCAACCATAAATTTGTAGAAAACGCTTTCGTCCTTGACATTCATGAGATTTCGGACATCCCTCTCGATGTAGGACTTTGTGTATGAGCGGTAGAATAAATCCCAGTCCGACATGCCACCGTTCATTTCCGGCATGGAGCCTTGATGAATCCTGTTCCAGATATTTTCGTATGGAACAAGACGCGAGGAGCGTTCGGCAAGGTAATCTTCATCGGGGACAAAGTTTTTACAGAAGTCAATCTGGTGTTTTTCCCTAAGAGAAAGCCCCTGAAGCTCCAAAATGCCGATTCTGCCAGCCAATGATTCGGACACGTTCTGCATGAGCGAATAGGTTTGCGAACCCGTAAGACAAATCTGTCCTTTAGCGTCGCTTTTGTCCACAAGCATTTTTATGTACCTGAACAATTCTGGAGCATATTGAACTTCATCGATAATTAGCGGCAGGCTGTGATTCTTAAAGAAAATCGCAGGATCCGTCCGCGCAATCTCAAGCTCTGTCATGTCGTCAAGCGTCACATACTCAAAATCCTTAAGCTCGTTTTTTAGAAGCGTGGTTTTTCCAACCTGTCTTGGACCAGTTACGAGCGTTACCTTGAACTGACTCAGCATTTTGCTCAGAACTTCTGCAATATGACGCTTAATGTATTCCACCCAAAAACCTCTTTTTATGCTAAAATGGATTACAACTCCACTTTAACATAAATTTGTTTATTAATGCAACAAGTTCATCCTTCCCAAAATAGAAATGTCAAAGAACTCGAACAAAAACACTTTCGTTTTTGTTCAGCAAGTTTTGCGTGCATAAAACGCGTTGCAAAATTCGCTTATATTTTTATAAGATTCATCAGTATATTTTCTCCAAAAATCTTCACTTCTGAATCCGCATGAAAGTGCAAAAAACTTGCAGTTTGCAATAAGCGAAGCCTTATAATCGCTTTCAGTATCTCCAATGAAAAAATCTGCGTCATACTTTTCAAGTTCAACAGCTTTCAATGCTGAGGTCTCACTTCCTGTTGCAACTACAGAAATGCCAGTAAAATATTGTCCGATTACAAGTGAATTAATTTGTTTCAAGGCGTTTTCTTTGTTGCTTCGTGCCGTTATCAAAAACAAATCATTTTCTTTGCTTAAGATTTCCAGCGCCTCAAGTACATCTGAATAAAGGACATCTTTTTTCAGATAATCCTCATGCTCAATTAGCGAAATCCATTCTTTGTTGATTTCTCTAGATTTTTCTTCGTCAAGATTATTTGAAAGAAGCCAGTCGATATTAGTTCTGCCTTCAGATTTAAAAGTGACCAAAGTAGAAACATCAAGGGAAATATTGTGTTTCTTAAGCACATCTTTCATTACGATTTTGTGTCGTTCTCTTGAATCAAGGAGTGTCCCGTCAAGGTCAAAAGCAATCCTGTTTTTTACAGATTTTGTAACACTTTCTTCATAATGACGGCAAACATACTGCTCATCAATTCTTTTATTCACAGATTGAATGACTGTATTTTCGTCTTTTTCGAGCATGATATTTGCAAGAGCCGAAATTTCATCCCAACCAGCTGCATAAGACAAAGCCATTCCACCGGCTGACCGAAGATTTAAATCAGTGCAGACATATTTGCCTTCCGGATTTTTCATGAACTGCATATTAAATATGTACGGAATATTTACTGAGGTCGCCAATTTTTCCGCGTATTTTTGCAAGTTTATATTTTGAAAAACTCTTGTTTTTGTGCAGACACCTGACTTACTTGCGATTCGCTCGCGACAGACTGAATAAATTTTTCCGTTATAGTTGAAACATTCCAGTGTAAATTCTGGCTCAGAAAGAATTTCTTGGATTATCAAATCAGATGTATCCGTCAGGCTTCTTATCTCTGCTCCTGACATTTTTCGCACGCCAATAGAACCGACTCCGTGAACAGGTTTGACAAAATAAAACTTCTCATCTTCTATTTTCTCAATCGAATAAATTTTAGGAACAGGAATTTCAATAGAGTCTAAAAATCTGTTTGTCAGAACTTTATCTTTGTAAAACTCAAGTTTTGATGATGTTCCTGTTGACTTTAGACCGAGTTCTTTTAATTCTTCATTGTCCGAAGCAAACAAAAACTGATCGCCGTCAAAACTCGGCAGGATCCAATCGATATTTTTATCCTTGCAGGTTTGAATGATGAAAGAATAATAATTGGATTCGGAAGAATAGGGGCATTGAACAAAATCATCAAGATATTCACACGAAGGAACAAGCCACCTCTTGTTTATATCGCAACCAACGATGTAAAAGTCATCCTTAAATTTTGTTTTGAGAATTTTTGCAATATGAGAGCAGGCATTTGTTCCGCAGGAAAGAATGAGAAGGCGAATCACTTATCCGCTCCATCTTTCAAACTTTTCAAAAACTCATCGTAGTTTCTGATGTATTCTTTCTCATCATAATATTCACTCGCCAGAACCACTAACTTACACCCATAAGAAAAATCGTGCATCTCTCGCCATATGTTCTTTCCAATGTAAAGACCGACATCAGGACGGTTGAGCAGGACTTTTTCTTTACGCGTTCCGTCGTCCAAAAGAAATGTGCATGCGCCGTCAATTGCGATGATTATCTGCTCAAGGTTTTTGTGAGCATGAAATCCTCGGGATTCATTTGGGAGAGTGTCGAACATATAGTAAACGCGTTTTACCTCAAAAGGAATTTCCTTGAGGTTTTCAAGAGAAATCAATTTGCCACGATTATCACCATGAATATAAAAATTAAGTAATTTATAATTCATCATACTCATAGCGTAGGACTACACCTTTCCCCCTCAAATTTGCTATGGCAACACAAATCTCTACAAAACAAGAAAATATCTACCCTAAAGACGCCTTTTGTTCTAAATTGTGCCTGAAAGAATCACGGAATCTGTCTTGCCGTGATTTTTGAAAAAATCTTGATGCAGGAGGAGCTTAAAAACGAAAAAAGCAGCAAGGAAAAGAGTTCCTTGCTGCCGTTTAAGAGAATATGCCAGAATGATTGATGCGCTGTCCTAGCGCGTTTTAATCAATGTAAACCCGAGGCACGCGCTTTGAGATTCCGCATGTAACCTCATAGGAAATCGTATTTGTTGCGCGGGCAATATCTTCCGCACTCTGGAGCGCACCGCTGTTATCAGGACCGAAAATAACCGCCTCATCCCAGCGGTTGACCGCGCTTCCTTTTCCAAGGTCAACCATGCATTGATCCATGCAGATTCGGCCCCGCACCGGATATGGATGTCCGGCAATAGCCACTTTTAGGCTTCCCCCTTCCCCTCCTTCGTGAGTCTGGTTGAAACGCCTGAAAAGGCCGTCATCATAGCCGATTGGAATAACGCCGATATCAGTCTCTCTGGATGACGTCCAGGTACGCCCGTAGGAAATTGAATGCCCTATACCGAACTTTCGTATTGCGACAACTTTTGACACAAGCGCCATGACAGGTTTCAGCTCAAACTTCTCGCCTTTCTTTTCAAAATACTCGCGGGTCAGATCACCTGGATAATATCCGTAACAAATGATTCCAGGACGGCACATATCAAGATGCATCTCCGGATTATTGAGTGTGAGGGCAGAGTTTGCGCAATGGCGGATTCCCGGATTTATGCCGAGTTTTTTCACCTGCTCGGTGGCAAACAAGAAACGCTCAAACTGCTGCTTTGAATATTCAATATCATCAGCATCAAGCGAGTCTCCAACAGAAAAATGAGTGCACATTCCGCCGAGTTTCAGGACCTTTGTATCCTCAATCATCTTGGCATAAAATGCAGCTTCTTCTGGCAGGCATCCGATTCGGCCCATGCCAGTGTCCAAAGCGAGATGCACTGGAAATCCCTTTTTTCCAAGCCGGAGGCAAGAAACGGCGATACCTGTAATGTACTCTTCGTCAAAGACAAGCGGTGTCAAATCATGTTTGACCAAATCGTCCATCTCGTCAGGCGAACACAGACTCAGGACGAGGATTGGAACCTTGATTCCAGCTTCGCGCAGCTGAATTCCTTCATTAATAATAGATACTGCAAAATAATCGGCCCCGCATTCAAGCGCTACTTTTGCACACTGAACGGCACCATGACCATATGCGTCAGCCTTGATGGCAACACACATTTTTGCAGATGGTTGTATTCTTGAACGGATAACCTTGAAGTTATGGCGAAGATTCTCCAGATAAATTTTAGCGATTGTCGGTCTCATACGAATATTTTAGTCAGTCGTCTTTTTTTATGCAATGATAAATTTCTCCTTGTGAAACTGCCCTTCTTTCTATATAATAAAACCTATGAAAACAACTGTATCAATAAGCTTATGTGCTGCAACAGTTCTTCTTCTTTCGTGTGCTTCAACTCCCAAAAATACGGCGCAGGCTTCAGACATCACTTTGGACGCAAGCTCGGCATCCGTATCAAAAACGCAGAATCAGCCAACACGGTCGGAACTTTATGCTGAAAAGATTTCTTCTATTAATATCTCTCTCATTTCCTCACCAAAAGAAACCGTAAAGAAAAAGATTTTCACTTCCCCATACACCCTCAAGGTCGTAGATTCAAACGGGAATCCAGCAGATTCTTTCGAGCTGTCAGTGTCGTACCCATCCGGCAGGGAAAACGGGCTGGTTGTATTCTCTGAAACATCAGTCACTACGAACGCAGATGGTATCGCCACCTTCCTTCCCCCAACTCCAGAATATGCCTTCAATTCTGAAATCTCGTTTTTCCCAAAATATGACGACACAGGTCTTTCAGAGGAAGAGCTCGCAAAAATCAAACAATCAGCCGAGCAGGCGGCCGTGAAAGCCCCATTCAAGGTTCAGACGAACCTAAAATCAGCCGGTGGAGTAATTGCCATCGTTGACTTCAACCAGAACGGCAAGGCCATCACGTCAAATCCAATCTCATCATCGAATCTGCTTATGACGCTGATGAAATTCGGATTCATAAAAATCGGGAATGCCCCGCAGGAAATAAGCGATGCCGTCATCCAGAACAACGAAGAAAAAATCCTTTCCCGGGCAAAACAAATCACTAATTCTTTCATTATTTTCGGAACCGTTACCATCGATTCTGCTGAAAAATCTGACAACGGATTCACGTATACACTTACGGGAACCGTCAAGGCACTCGACGTAAAAACAGGAAGTGCGATTTTCTATACCCAAAAAACTATTTCTGTCACTGATAAAAACGATTGGAACGCGCTCGCAAATGCCCGCAAAACACTTGCCGATACGCTTGCAAACGAAATCACATACGGAATTTAGATTTTCATAAATTGAGGAATAAAATGATTTACACAGACACACGTGACAAATCAGTAAAAACTGATTTCAAGACTGCCGTAATGAACGGTATGAATGAAAAAACAGGAGGATTATACATCCCCACTTCGTTCCCGAAGTTACCTTCATCTTTTATCAACAAAACTCCTGAGCCGTCATTCCGCGACATTGCCTTCGAAATGGCAAAACCATATGTTGAGGGCGAAATTCCTGACGGAGATTTAAAGGCTATCATCGCTGATGCATATCCCTTTACGGCTCCCGTTGTCCCGGTAGACAAAGTTTCCTATGTTCTTGAGCTTTTCCACGGTCCTACCTGCGCGTTCAAGGATTTCGGAGCCCGCTTCATGGCCCGGGTCATGTCCTATTTCAACAGAAACGAGTCAACTCCTCTGCACATTCTTGTCGCCACCTCTGGTGACACGGGAAGCGCTGTCGGCTCTGCATTCCATAATGTTCCGGGGCTAGATGTCACAATCCTTTATCCAGAAGGAAAGATTTCTCCCCTCCAGGAAAAACAGCTCTCAACTTTTGACGGAAATGTCCGCGCTCTCAAGGTAAAGGGCACTTTCGATGACTGCCAGAAACTAGTTAAGACGGCTTTCACCGATAACGAGCTTCGCGGAAAGCTCCGGCTTTCATCCGCAAACTCAATCAACATTTCCCGCCTGCTTCCACAGAGTTTCTACTATATGTATTCAAGCCTTGCAGTCCGCGCGCGAAGCTGGGGCGACAATAAAATCGAAAATCCTGCGATTATCTGCGTAGTTCCAAGCGGAAACTTCGGAAACCTCACGTCAGGTCTCATCGCCCGCGAAATGGGTGCTCCGATCACGGGCTTTGTGGCCGCCACAAACTCAAACCGCACAATACCAGACTGGATTGCCACAGGCGATTACAATGCCCGCCCCTCAGTCGAGACTTATGCAAACGCAATGGACGTAGGCGCTCCCTCGAACTACGAGCGAATTGCCGCGATGTATTCTTTGGAACAGGTACGCTCTCTCTTCGCCTCATACTGGCTTGATAACGACGGCATTATTGATTCAATCAAGAATTGCTTCGACAAGACAGGCTATACGATTGACCCCCACGGAGCTGTCGGCTGGAAAGCATGGAGCGACATCCGTCACGGCGGCATGGAGACATTAAAAAACGGCACGAAGAACGACATCACAAAGCCAGGCCTCACACCAAATCTCCCTTCTTGGGCAGAAAAGGTCATCAACAAGGAAGCCGTCGGCATCATTCTTGAGACAGCTCACCCGGCTAAATTCGGCTCCACAGTCCAGAAAGCCACAGGCCAGAGCCCGTCAATTCCAGACCGTCTTGAAAAGGTCATGAAACTGGAAGACAAGTCTATCCCTATGAACAACAGCTACGAAGAATTCAAGACATGGCTGCTTGAGAATCTGCAAAAATAATAAAATTCCTCACAGAGCTGGGGAGCGCACAGAGAGTTTCACTAATTGGAATTTTCTCGCCTCAATCCTGTCGTATATAAAACGGTATGATTAAGGCGTGAGTTTTGTTTTTATCAAACATTCCTCTGTGGACTCTGTGCCCTCAGCGAGGAATTACAATTTCTAATTGCTCATTCCTAATTTCTAATTCAAAACTACATTTCTGCGTATTTCTGCACCTCATCTTCCAGGTGCTCAATTTTGATTCCCACTTCTCTGAACATCTCCAGGCTGTCGGCTTCGTCATGATAGTGCTTTTCGCAGACCACGCGCTTGATTCCGCAGTTGATGATAAGCATGGCGCAAGTTCGGCAGGGAGTCATCTTGCAGTAAACGGTGGCTCCGTCAATAGAGATGCCCCTCTTTGCCGCCTGGCAGATGGCATTCTGCTCTGCATGGACGGTGCGCACGCAGTGCTGGCTGATTGAGCCATCTGAATGCAGCATTTTCTTCATCAAGTGGCCGACCTCGTCGCAGTGAGGCAATCCCGCAGGACTTCCCACATAGCCCGTCACCAGAATCTGATTATCCCGGGCAATTACGCAGCCGCTTCTTCCACGGTCACAGGTGGCCCTTTTTGCCACAGAGCGGGCGACTTCCATAAAATATTCGTCCCATGTAGGGCGGATGTATTTTCCTTCAGGATTTTTATTTGTATCACTCATGCCATAACTATATAAAATTCCTGAAAAAAAATCTCAATTTCCACTTAAAATATTTGCCTAGACAAAAAAATTTTATTACAATGAATAGAACAAAAGGAAGTTTTAAGATGTATTTAAAAATAAAGGCTCTTTTTTCGGCAGCATTGATGTCCGTTTTTCTGTTTTCTGCAGTTGCAAAACCAAATGGAATTGACCGCATCAAAAAAGCTGGCATTCTCACGGTTGGCGTCAAAGATGACGTTCCTGGTTTCGGCTACTTTAATCCAGAAACAAAAATATATGAAGGCATTGAAATAGATTTGGCAAAAGCCATCGCAAAAGAAATCTTCGGATCTGAACAAAAGGTTAATTTCATATCCGTAAATGCAAAAAACAGGAACGCCTACCTTAATCAGGACAAAGTTGACCTTGTAATCGCAACCTTCACCGTCACAGATGAACGCAAGCAGTCATACGACTTCTCAGACGTCTATTATACAGATTCCGTAGGGCTCATGGTCAAAAAAGATTCCGGAATCACGTCTTTCAAGGATCTCGAAAACAAAAAAATAGGCATTACCCAGGGCTCAATGACAACAAGCACGATAAAAAATGCCGCAATCAGGGAAGGCGTTTTCATAAATTGCGTCACCTATCCTTCCAATCAGACGCTGAAAGACGCCCTTAAACACGGCGAGATTGACGCTTTCTGCATCGACACTTCTATTCTCCACGGCTATCTCGACGATACGGTCATGATTCTTCCAGAACATTTTGGCGCGATGAAATACGCGGTCGCAATCAAAAAAGACAATACAGCCGTTACAAAACTTGTAAACGACGTAATCAGGAATCTTGTCAAGACAGGGAATCTGGATAAAACTCTCGCAAAACACGGCATTAAATACTAAACGGAAAAACAGGTTGTTCACAAACAGCCTGTTTTTTTTTATAATAAGAACATGAAAAAACTTTCTCTCTTACTCATCTCTTTTTTTTTATTTTCTGAATCAGCGTTTACACAAATCGTCAATTTCGGTCACACGCAGCACAGCGGACGCAACACGGCCTCCTTCGGTATTTTAAGAAGCGACTACGATAATTTCACAGATTTTTTCTATTGGAACAGCGTTCCGCTTGACAGGGATTTATATCCCGCCGTGTATGCCGCGACAGATGAAAACTATTGGAATGCAGGCGCAAGCGCGAAATATGAGAATTTAAAAGCTTCTCTCATTTTTTACGAACAGATTTCCGCCTACAAGGACTGGCCGGCAAACATGACAGATCTGGGACTGGCTTTCAACATCGCTTTCAATGATACGCTGACTTTTCAGGGACGCTATTATGATTTCTGCTATTCTGGCGGAAAAGGTACGGCCATGCCGGGAGGAACGGTCGCCCTCCTTTTAGGTGATGACGATTTCAAACACCGTGTCGCACTCAGTCTTGACTGGTGCTTCTGGTTTTTGGGTCCATGGGACGCAGACGTAATGTTTGCGCGGACTTCATTCAAATATGATTACAGCAAGGATTCCTCAAACGGCTTCGGTGTAAGCTACTTTGTCGCACCTCCGATGGAAGCCACTGGAAACGAAACTGATGTCAGCAAGATTGCAACAAGCCACACCTTCTCCGTCTGGGCCGGAGCGACCGGAGACATCGATGAATTCACAGTGGGAATCCGCCCTGACGCATACATCACGCTGAATGCCGTCAATCCGACAGATCTGCCTGTAAATAAAGACGGAGAGACAGAATACTACAATCCCTTCGCAAAGAAAGGAAACACGGAATTCCACATAACGCTTCCTGTATGCATTTCTTACCATGTCACGGAAAAAGTTGAAATAATTGCCTCGGTATATTTCGGTCTGTATTACGCGAATTTTGACCACAAGGGCTATACCGGCCTTGGCGGGAACAACAACCGCGGCTGGGTCAACGAGAAAGGTGTCGGACTGGGACTGAATTTTGACATCAGCCCACGATGTTCTCTTCAAATCGGGGCAAATTTCATCCGTATTCCAGAGCTTACAGGCGACGAAAAGAGCGATGACGCCTTTGAAAACCATGTCTACACCGCGGAAAACCTTTCAGCGGCAAACATAGCGAAATCCCCCCTTTCTGTGTCAGGTAAGTTTTCGTTCTAAACAAGCGCGTCAAGCTTTTCCCGGATGAATTCGCTTTTTTCCTTGAGGCCGACTTTTCCGGCTTCGAGGAGAATCATGTTTGGCTGGGCAGGATCAAGGCGGACTTTTCCGGCGCTTTCCTTAATCAGCTTGAGCACACGATCAATCTTTATGTCGCTCACTTTTCCGAATTCTATTCTGATTACTCCCTGCTTCTCTTTCAGAGAAGATATAAAGAGTTTTTTCGCGATTACCCGCACCTCGGCAAGGCTTAAGAGGCTGTAAACTTCATCCGGGATGGGGCCGAAACGGTCTTCAAGCTCCAGATACATGCTCTCAAGCTCACCCTTTGACTGAACGCCAGCGATTTTCTTGTAAACTTCCATCTTGGTCTGCAGATTCGGGATGTAGCTGTCTGGAATGAAGCCCGAATATTCAAGTTCCATGAGAACCTCATTCTGAGCCTCGTAGTTGTCCGAATTCATCAAACGCTCCACGGCCTCATTCAAAAGCTTCACATACAAGTCAAAGCCCACGGAATAGACCTCACCGCTCTGGTCTTTTCCGAGAAGATTTCCGGCGCCGCGGATTTCCATGTCTTTCATGGCGATTTTAAATCCTGAGCCAAGCTCGGTGAAGTCCGAGATAACCTGCAAGCGCTTCATCGCAACCTCAGAAAGAACCTTGTTTTCCGGGTACAAGAGATAGGCATAGGCCTTTCTGTCGCTACGGCCTACCCGTCCACGGAGCTGGTAAAGCTGGCTCACACCGTACATGTCTGCCCGGTCGATAATAATCGTATTCACATTTGGAATGTCGATTCCGTTCTCGATAATCGTGGTGGCAATGAGGATATGGAATCCCCCCATCTTAAAGCGGCGGAAAATATCATCCAATTCTTCCGCGCTCATCTGCCCATGGGCCACATCAATCATCATTTCAGGCACAATCTGCTGCAGCTTGCGGCGGATTTCATCCAGGCTTTCAACCCGGTTATGGAGATAAAATACCTGCCCGCCCCGCTCCACTTCCTGCCTTATTGCCTTTGCAACGCGCTCATCTGTATATGCATCAACAATGGTCTCAATCGGCTTTCTCGTCTGGGGTGGCGTCGTAAGCAAAGACATATCCCGGATTTTTAAAAGACTCATGTGAAGGGTCCGGGGAATCGGAGTCGCACTCATGGCAAGGGAATCGATGTTTGCCTTCATGGTCTTGAGTTTTTCCTTGTCCTTGACTCCGAAACGCTGCTCCTCATCTATAATCATGAGCCCCAAATCTTTGAAAACAACGTCTTTCTGGATAATACGGTGGGTTCCCACGAGAATGTCGACTTCCCCGGCGGCGACTTTTGCGATAATCTTTTTCTGCTCTGCAGGGCTTACGAAGCGGGAAAGCTGGGCAATGGTGACAGGAAAATTAGCGAATCGCTCCACGCAGGTTTCATAGTGCTGTTCAGCAAGGATTGTGGTAGGTGCAAGGAATGCCACCTGCTTTCCTCCCATGACGGCCTTGAAGGCAGCCCGCATCGCAATCTCAGTCTTCCCGTAGCCGACGTCCCCGCAAACGAGACGATCCATAGGAACAGGCTTTTCCATGTCGGCCTTGATTTCCTTTGAGACATTGAACTGGTCCGGCGTGTCCTCATAGGGGAAAGCGGCCTCAAATGCTGTCTGCCACTCGCCGTCTTTTGGGAAGGGAAAGCCTCTGCTGGCCTTTCGTCTGCTGTAAAGGGCGATGAGCTTTTCCGCCAGATCCTCGACGGCTTTCTTCGCCTTGTTTTTCCGGCTTTCCCAGGACTTTGAGCCGATTCTGTCCAGATTGGGCGCGCTGCCCTCGCTTCCGATGTAGCGCTGGACAAGATTCACCTGCTCGATGGGAACGAAGGCGAACTCCTCGTCGGCGTATTCAAGCTTGATGTAATCCCGCTCGTTTCCCATTGCCTTCACACGCTGAATTCCACGGAAAATTCCTATGCCATAGTTTACATGGACGACAAAATCACCTTCATTCAGCTCAACAAAAGTGTCGATGGCCTGGGATTTTGCGTGATGAAGTGACTTCGGCACATGCTTGCGACGGCCGAAAATCTCGTTTTCCTGAATGACAAGGGTCTTTGTATCAGAAATGCAGAAGCCGGCCGTAATCGCCTTTGGATAAACCACAAGAGGATAATAGGGAATGCCCTTCTTCGCATTTTTGTTCAGGCGGTCTAAATATTCTCCCTCGGAAGGCTTGTCGATGAAATTCCTGAGGATTTCCTTGATACGAAGAGACTGATTTTCGTTGTCGGCAAAGACAAAAATCTTCCAGCCTTCGCTCTGCGCATCCTCAAGCTGTTCTTTCAGGTAATTGATGTTGCCGAAAAAACTCCTGGGAGGCTCACACTCAATCTTGAAGAAATTAACATCTTCATGAGCTTTTTCCTCTTCTTCAGTCTCGGTGTGCAGACTTCTGAATGAAATGCGTTTTTCCGCGATTTTGGACACAGTTTCAAAAGGAATGAGCATCTCGCTCGGAGGAAGGACTGGCATTTTCTGCCGGACAAGACGGTACATTCCGGCATATTCCCGGTCAAAATTCTCCTGCATGTTATCCAGACGGTCGTAATCATAGAAGAATACAGTCGTGTCAGCGGAAAAATAATCGAAAAGCGTGTATTTTTTTCCCCAGATTGCGCCGTAAAACAGCTCCTCGCCCTCGCTTTCCCTTGCATGACGCAACTCATCCAGCAGCTTGTCTTTTGCCTTCTCCGCTTCGGCTGTCAGGGAAAGATAAATCGTGCCTTCGTTTTCTGAATCCCTCACAGAGTTCTCAGAGATTTTTTTATTATCCGCGCTATCTGCGTCTAAATTTTTTCCGAATTTCTCAAAAACCTTTTCAAGACGGTCAATCAGCTCGTCATTCCAAATTACTTCCTTCATTGGATAAATCAAAAGACCGTCACGGACTTCGATGGTGGACTGACTCTCAGCATTGAATGTTTTTATTGAGGAAATTTCATCAAAATCAAAGAGAATACGGCTAGGGTTTTCCTCACCAGGCGTGAACACATCAAGAACTTCGCCTCGGAGGGTAAACTCACCGGGAACACCGACTTTAGGAACGCGAAGATAGCCAAGGGAGGCAAGTTTTTCGGCTAAATCAGCAGGATCAATCTGACTTCCCCTGCTCAAAGAGAATACAAGTGAGCGCAGGTATTCAGGAGACGGAAGGGGCGTCTGAAGGGAACGCTGGTTCACGATGAAAATCCTGGGTTTCGTGGATGCAGAGAGACTTCTGGCCTGGTAGCAGAGACGGGCCAAAACCCCAGACCGCTGGCCAAAGACCGCGCTGCCTACCGCACTGGCACGATAAGGAACGAGCCCCCACCAGGGAAGAACATAGATTTCCACTAAGTCAGAAAAAGCGGTCTCGAAATCCTGCCTGATATCCAGGGCATCCTTGTCAGTGGGTGCCACAATCACAAAATCAAGGGCAGATGCTGAAAGAGATGAAATGCCATCCTTCTGCTGGTCCTGAGCGTACCTTCCCGTGGCATTATACTGGATGGAAGAAAGAATCTTGGAGCGCAGCATGTCAATGTAATGGGCCGTAAGGAAAGAAGCCGATGTAAGAGAAAGGCCCTCGATTTCAGCAGGGAAATAGTCCCCCGTAGCAAGAGTTTTAATGTCAGAGAGAAAATCTTTCCATCCGTTAGTGACAGAAAGCAGATAATTTGATAATAATGATTTCATCAAAACATTCCGATAATAAATGTGAATATCTCTAAAAATAAGGAGAAGCAGTTGAAACGCATTCTTTTATCTATTATAACAGTTTTCTCAATCTTTGCACAGTTCAGTTTCGCACAAGATGCAGGTGAAAAACAGGCAGACTATTCAAACGCATCTGTCTCAATCCGATTCTATGACCGCACAATGTACTATCCGGGAAGCAAAGAGGACAACCCCATTTATGTCGATGTGGCAATCACTAACAAGGGAACGGACACGCTCCGATTCAAGCTTGCCGATGACCGTATGTTCTCACTGGACTTTTATGCCTACACGATTAAAAACACAACTCTTCCAAATACAAAAGACCTGACGATTAAACGCTCGACGAACCAAACCGTTTATTTCCGGGAGCTTGCCATCGAGCCGGGTGAGACCTATTCTTTCGTGGAGAATGTAAAAGACTATATCCAGATTGATGAGCCTTCGATTTATTATCTTGAAATGCGCTTCTATCCGGAACTCTACAAGTCACGCATGATTGAAATCGCCTCTAACCGGCTGAGTCTCGATATCCGACCGGCTCCTTCGGCATCTTCCTCAAACATACTCCCCGTGGAAAATAAAACAATGGCCCTCTTAAAGCCGGAAGCAATTTCACCGGATAAAGTAGTTGAACAGACAATTACCGCGCGTCAGAAATCTCTTTGGGATCAGTATTTCCTCTACATGGACATCGAACAGATGATGGTCAGGAACAGCGAAGTCAACCGCAAATACAAGAATGCAAGCGCTGACGAGCGAAACAGAATGCTCAAAGTCTACAAAGCCGATCTCATGCAGAACAGAATCGACTACGACATCGTAAGCATTCCGGAGCGATTCCAGATTGAAAACACATCTTATTCCCAGACAGAAGGAACAGTTTCCGTGATTGAATGGTTCAAATACCCGAATTTCAGCGAGAAAAAGCGATATATTTACAAAGTACGGCAGAGAGACGGAATCTGGCAGATTTACGACTATTCAGTCACGAATTTAGGCACTGAATAAATCCAAATGAGGTCAAAATAATGAAAGCGTTGCTCGTAGCCGATGATGAAAAGGCAATTAACAATATTTCAGAAGTTCTCAAGTCAGCAGGCTACGACACTATTGTCTATAAATGGCTTTTAAAGGCCTTGGACAATATCGAAGAAATCGCCCCCCATCTAATCGTCATAAGCACGGCAGACTATCCACGTCACTGGAAGACCCTGGCCCAGTATGCTTCCAGCGGATTCGGTGACTACACACCTCAGGTTATTCTTTATACAGACGAGAATTTTACCGAGGAAGAGCAAAAAAAAGCTGAGATTCTGCATGTGCGCGGAACATTCGATTCAGTAGGAGTGGAAGGACTGGACAAACTGCGTGAGATTTTAAGCAAGGCAGACGATATTTTTTCAGGCTACCTTACAGAAGAGGAGCAAAAAGAAATCACCGTTGAAGATTTGGTTCCAAATGCGGAAAAATTTGTCGAGGCGAAAATCGAGCCACAAACCGAAGAAGATGAAACATTCGATGAGCTTGTAACGAAATATGAAGAGACGTCAGAAGAAAACGCAGAAAAAGCTGACGATGCTCCCAGTCTTGAAGAAATAGAAGAAGCCCAGCTTGAAGCAGAAGATGACGTGCGTGCGGCCGACAGGCTAGCTCAAATCATCGAAGACGAAAGCGCCGCTGACAGGCTTGAGGAAATTGCCGGGGACGAAAATGCCGCTGACAGGCTGGAAGAAATTACCGGGGACGATATTCTCACGGTTTCCGACATCATAAAGGAGCCATATGACGATGCTGACAGCACTGTCCTTCCCGGAGAAGAAGAGCTGAAAAAACTTCTCGAAGAAAATGATTTTTCAGCTGATGGAAATCAGCAAGATTCAGAAAACAATGAAAAAGACTTTGAAGAATCAGAAAATCATGATATAATCGAAGAAACAGAAAATGGAGACCAAGATATGGCAGACGAACAGAGTATTGAAGAAAAACTAGCCGCGATTATGAACGCAAACAAGGCCGATCAGAAAGAAAAAGCAGAAGCCCTCAAGCTCGACACAAGTTCAAGTTCAGTCTCTTTTGTATTCACAAATCCAATTACTCTCGCAATGGTCTCAGGTGTTGCGCGCAACTATAACGGTCTGGTCCTTGAATTCACTCCGGATATTCCGGCGTTCATCAGGAATCTCTCGCCGGGAACAAAAATCAGCATAGCCTCTATGAAAATCGACGACAAAATCGAAAATGTCTTCGCTGAAGTCATGTCAAACGACGCAAAAAAACTCGCTCTTGCAATCAAAAAATGATGGCACGCAAGCAATCAGCAAAATTCTTCTGCGAGAACTGCGGCGCTGAAGTTCCACAAAATGCACGTGTATGCAGGCACTGCGGAAAATTCTTTTCCTCTGTGCGCTGCCCTGTATGCGGAACGACGGGTAGTCCCGGCAAATTTGCAAACGGCTGCCCCACTTGCGGCTATGCAGTCGGTCAGGGGCAGAAAATCGACGCACCTTCACAAAAAGAAAGCCGGGCCAGCCGGAAATCAAAAAAAGCCCTACTGGATGCAATCGACGCACAAAATCCCCGCACTTCAAGGCGACGAAACAGCGACGGGACTCTCCCGGTTTGGTCTTTTTTTGTAATTCTTGCCATACTCGCGCTCTTTGTATTCAGCGCCTTAAAATACATCGGAACAACATAAGCAAAAAAACTGAAAATTGCATCTTACCAAATTGACAAGATACTCGCTTACATATATAATAGAATAACATTTTCGCCCGGGTGGCGGAATTGGCAGACGCGCTAGGTTCAGGTCCTAGTGAGGGCAACTTCATAGGGGTTCAAGTCCCCTTCCGGGCAGACGCTTCCGTTTTGGAAGCGTTTTTTTATGCCTGAACGCAATCCCCCTAAAATTCAGTTCTTTCAGTCATTCCCCACTTTCCGCACAGTATTTCCCATACAAATAAAAAAGACTCCGGATAATTCCGAAGTCTTCCGTATTTTCTAAAGAGCCGCGCTTCCAGTATTCATGTTTGTAAGGAAAGCCTCGTTGTTTCGGCTCTTCTTCATCTGCTCAAGGATAAGCTCTGTGATTTCGGCGTCTTCCATAGGATTAATGACCTTACGCAAAACCCAGAGTTTCTGCAATGTGGCCTCGTCAAGAAGCAGCTCTTCCTTTCGTGTGCCTGATTTTTTAATATTGATGGCCGGGAAAAGACGGCGCTCAGCAAGTCGGCGGTCAAGGTCGATTTCTGAGTTACCGGTTCCTTTGAATTCTTCAAATATAACCTCGTCCATGCGGCTTCCAGTATCGATAAGAGCCGTAGAAATAATTGTAAGAGAGCCACCCTCCTCGATGTTTCGCGCCGCACCGAAGAATCTCTTTGGCTTGTGAAGGGCATTTGAGTCAACGCCGCCAGAAAGGACTTTGCCGCTGGTCGGAACGGTGACATTGTAGGCCCGTGCAAGACGGGTGATTGAGTCAAGGAGAATGACTACATCACGCTTGTGCTCAACGAGACGTTTTGCCTTCTCAAGAACCATCTCAGCGACCTGAACATGGCGGGTAGCCTGCTCGTCAAATGTTGATGAAATGACTTCGCCTTTGATTGCCCTCTCCATGTCGGTGACTTCCTCCGGGCGTTCGTCGATAAGGAGAACGATGAGGTAGACTTCAGGATTGTTGGCGGTGATTGCGTTTGCCACCTTCTGCAAAATCGTTGTTTTGCCGGCCTTTGGAGGAGCGACGATTAGCAAACGCTGGCCCTTACCAATCGGGGCAAACAAGTCGATTATGCGGGTGCTGTATTCGGTTGAAATTGTCTCAAGGGTGAGTTTTTCTTTTGGATAGAGAGGCGTAAGGTTCTCGAAAGGAACTCGGGTCTGCGCCACACGAGGCTCGTCAAAATTTACAGTCATGATACGGAGCAAAGCAAAGAAACGCTCTCCTTCTTTTGGCGAGCGGGTCTGTCCGTAAATCGTGTCACCAGTCTTGAGATTAAACAGGCGAATCTGGCTCGGAGAGATGTAGATGTCGTCAGGACCAGGAAGATAGCTATTCTGCGGGCTGCGCAAGAATCCGTAGCCGTCCGGCAAGATTTCCAGAGAGCCTGAAGCGAAAATCAAGCCGCCGCGCTCCGTGTGCGACTTCAATATGACGAAAATCAAGTCCTGCTTTTTCATTGCAGGAAGTTCTTCCTCAGGATATCCGTACTCAATGGCAAGGTTTCGGAGCTCCGGCATGCTCATTTTTGTAAGGTCATTGATAAGGAGCTTGGGCTTTGCCTCAAATTCCTCGGGATTTTCGATAATCTGTGCCTGAGCAGTTGCCTCGTCACGGGCTGCGTTTCGGGCCGCGATGCGCTCCCTGTAGCTCTGACGGCGGTCAAAACGCGGGCGGCCGTTGTTATTATTGTAGTTGTTTTCGCGGGGATTATTGTATGAGCGGTAGTTGTTCCTGTAAGCCCGGGGATTCTGAAAAGAGCCCTGCTCGGCAGACTGAGATTCAGAATCCCCCTGCTCACTATTCTGAGCTCCATCAGCGGCACTGAGCTCGTTATTTTCAGAAGGCTGGACATTCTGAACAGGCTCTTCAAAAGATGCGGGCTCTGCCACCGCAGCTGCGGATTCATAGCTTTCTGGTTGTTTTTCGGGAGATTCGACTGCTGAAGGTTCTTCGGAAGGTGTTTCGTTCTTTACAACAATGCGGCGGCGGCGCACCACTTTTGCGGGCTTTTCTTCTGTGCCGGTATTTTCGGCGGCTTCGGGGTCGGATACGGCAGGAGCTGCGGCCTGCAAATCCAGTTCAGGTTGGTTTTCCGCGGCTTTTTCTTCGCTCGCAACGGAACGGCGTCTTGAAATCAATGCCATTTTGAATTCTCCATGAGATGATTAAAAAATATATAAATGTGACTAATAAAAATCATGAAAAGTATGTATATGAATTAAAAAGAATTGCAAAAAAAAGATATTGTATTTCTAATCAATATATTATTATTAAACCATGACATATAAAAAAAGTCAATATGAAATCATGCTTTGCAGAATCAATAAAGCTCTTTTGAAAGAGCAGCTACCGCGGGTCATCAGATTTCAAGACAAGAGCGCTTTTATATTCATCAGAGGCTACGGAAAAAAGATTTACATCCGGTTCATTCTCGAGCATTGAAACCTGCCCTTCAAATTCAACGTCTTCGGCAATCCGGATTCTGGCAGTCTTGATGTCTCCATGCACAACGCTACCCGTACACATCTCAACCCTCTCAGAGGCATCAATATCGCCGGTAACAGTTCCTGAAATGACAATTGAATGAGCAACCATTTTGTCGACATTGCAGACAGCTCCCTTGTCAATTTCAAGCTCACCGGAAGCACGAATCTCACCCTTAAACTTGCCCGTGATGACAAGATTGTCGGTAAATTCAAGTACGCCGTCAAATTCTGTTTCCTGACCAAAAACGGTAAGATTCTTTTTCTGCTTATCTTCTGCCATAGACTCTTACTTTAACAAATCGGACAGATAAAATCAACACAGAAAGAAATACTAAGACAGAAAAAATCCAGAGATACCATTCTCCGACAATTGAATAAAATGAAGCGGTTTTCGCTGGAATCATACAACGCTCATACAAAAATCCGTCTATACCGCTTTCCATCGCTGAGACAACGAGTCCGTCCACGCCTATAACGCAGGTTTTTCCGTCAATTGTCGAGCGAATCATCGGCGTGGCGAATTCCGCGCATCGGAATGCCGACATGGACAAATGCATGTTCTGAGCTGACTTTTCCCGAGCCCAGGCATCATCGCTGATATTCACAAAAAAATCAGCTCCGTCAAGCTTCATCCTGCGCATAAGTGAAGAAAATGAATCCTCAAAGCAGATTGGAACCGAAAAACGCAGGTCACGGCCAAGGGATGTCCGTATTGAAAAAGTCCTGATTCCAGAGCCATGTGAGAAAAATTCACAATCGAGGGAGCCCTTTATTCCGTCAAAAACTGGAAAATCAAGGAAATCCGGCCAGAATTCTGTGAATGGAACGAGATGATTTTTGTCATATATTCCTATCTCGGGATAATCCGGTGAGAAATACAGGGCTGAATTATGCTCACCTTTTTCATCTCGGTGGTTATTGCCGATAAGGAAGGCGCAGCTCTTGCTCCGGATGTAGGAATAAACTGCAAGAGCCAGCGCGTGACGGGCAGAATCACCGCCCTTATCAAGATGGTATAAAATATCCGGCACGATTGCGGTCTCAGGCCAGACAACAAGCTCTGTATCAGGATTCAAAAGCAGGGCTTCGTCCGTAAGACGTTTCAAGAGAAGAAAATCCTCATTGTATTGCGAAATGGAACGAGATGAAGCCGAGGAAGCATCCTGAACAAGCACAACGGAAATTGAATCCTGACCTGCCGTTCTCAGAAAGAAAGCATGGATTTTCCAGGCAAGAACAAGGGAAAGAAGAATCGCACACAAAAACGCACATTTACTAAGGTGGGTTCGCAAATTACGCTCAGAAACGACCAGGGCCACAAGGGAATTTACCAGAAGAATCAGAAAAGAAATTCCAAACACACCTAAAAATGATGCAGAATGCAGGAAAAGCGGGCTTTTCCACTGACTGTAGCCAATGATTCCGTATGAAAAAGCAAAAATTCCATGGGTACGGATGAACTCAACAGAAAGAACAAGCCCGGCCCGCCAGACCCAAAAGAATTTTGAAAGGGATTTGGGAAACAGGCGTTTTGCAAATGAAACCAAGGTAAAAAGAATGGCATTATAAACAGCGAACAAGAAACAGACAAAAGAGATTGCGACCAGTCCGAAAGCTGAAAGCCACCAGCAGAGTAAAAAATATGAGAACGCGCCATAGGCCGCCCCCCACAAGGGAGAACTCACCAGTGAAATCCTGTCTAAAAGCAGAAAAAACGGAATATAGGCGAACCAAGCACAAAAAGAAAGACCGTCCTCAAAGAATAAGGACGGCTGGCTGAGCGCAAAAAGCACTATAGAAAGAAAAAACAAACCCAGGCAGATTGCTTTATTTTTCAACAGGAATCTCCATCAAAGCCTTTTTAAGCTCCTGACCGGCACGGAAGGCTGCCACATAATGAGGCTCAACGGAAAGAACTTCACCGGTCTTAGGATTTCTAGCCTTATCCCTGCCACGGCGCAAGCGCGGTTCAAGAGTTCCAAATCCGCGCAACTCTACCGTCGCTCCGTCTTTGAGCGCATTCTTGAATTCCTCAATAATTCCCTCAAAGGCAGCCTGAAGAATTTTTTTCTCGATTTTTGTATTTACATGAACTCTGTCAACGATATCACTTTTGGTTATTTTTTTTACAGACATAACACCCTGCTTAAAAAAAATGCTATCTGAAGTGTACATACGTATCATACAATCAGATAGCCTAATATTAAAAATATACAGAAAAACTTAGTTTGCAGCAGCAAAAGTCACATTGTAGAGTTTCTGCATTCTTGACTTTTTGCGTGAAACAGCGTTGCGCTTAAGGACACCCTTACTGCGAGCAGAGTCAAGTTTAGAAGTCAAAAGAACAAGCTTTTCCTGTGCAAGTTTTGAGTCTTTTGCCTGAACAGCCTCAACGAACTGACGTATGTAAGTACGGCATTCGCTCTTGATAGCCTTGTTGTGCATGCGACGAACTTCACTCTGACGGAATCTTTTTTGTGCAGATGTCTGATTTCTTGCCATAAAGAAAAATCTCCCAAATTAATTACAAATCTAAATTATAAAAAAACCTTGCAAACGATTTTTGTTGCAAGGTATAAGTTCATCTCCTAGCAGAATTGAACTGCTGTTGTCGGGATGAAAACCCGATGTCCTAACCACTAGACGAAGGAGACATCATTGCAACTCAGTAGCGAGCTGACTTTGATACTATAACAAATATGAAAAACTTAGTCAACAGTAAAAAGCATTTTTTATGAAAAAAACTTTCATTTAATCATTGACCGAAGTCGTTTCATCGCTCTCCATGCCGTATTCCTGAAGTTTCCGGTGCAGGGTCTTGCGTCCTATTCCAAGGATGTCAGCAGTACGGCTCTTGTTTCCCTTGTTGGCTGCAAGATTTTCCTGAATAATGATTTTCTCGGCTTCATCCAGAGTAATACCAACCGGAACGGAAATGCTCTCCACGCCGCTGGCCCGGCTCACGGAAGGCGGCAAGTCCTCAAGGGTGATTTCATCGCCATTGGACATAACCACCGAGCTCTCAACGCAATGCTGCAACTCACGGATGTTTCCAGGCCAATCGTATTTGTAAATTGCGCTTCTGGCCTGACTGTCAAAGCCGGTGATTTTTTTATTGTTCTCGCCGTTGTATCGCTCAAGAAATGAATTCAAAAGCAAAGGCAGGTCATCCTTGCGCTCCCTTAAAGGCGGCACTTCGATATGGATTCCGTTCAGACGGAAATACAAGTCCTCTCGGAATCGGCCGGCTTTCACTTCTTCCTCGAGATTTTTATTGGTGGCGGCAATGACACGGACATCGACCTCAATGGGAACCTCTCCGCCCACCCGCTCGAATTTACGCTCCTGCAGAACCCGGAGAAGCTTTACCTGAACGTTCATATTTATCTCACCGATTTCATCAAGGAAAATCGTTCCGCCGTGAGCAAGCTCGAATTTTCCCTTGTGCATGCTGTCTGCATTGGTAAAAGCCCCTTTTTCATGACCGAAAAGCTCGCTTTCAAGAAGCGTCTCGCTCAATGAAGAGCAGACCACTGGCACAAAGGCCTTCTGGCTCCGGGAAGAGAGATTGTGAATCGCATTGGCCACGACTTCCTTTCCTACTCCGGTTTCCCCGGTAATCAGCACGGAAATGCGGGCGTCAGCGACTTTTTTCACAAGATTCATCACCTTCTGCATTGCGGCGCTCTTTCCGATTACCATATCCGTTTTTTTCTTGGTATCAACCTGCCGTAAAAGCTCGGCATGCTGAATCGAAAGCTCCCGGCCCTCAAGGGCACGCCTTACGATGACCTCAAGCTGCTCCAGATTCAATGGCTTGGTTAGAAAGTCGTAGGCTCCGTCCTGCATGGCCCTTACAGCCGCGTCAATTGAGCCATGACCGGTAAGCACGATAACGGGAATTCCCGGCATCTTCGTAGTGACTTCCCGCAGGACCTGCTCGCCTGAAATGGAGCCTGGCATACGAAGGTCAGTGATTACAAGGTCAATGTCGCCGTTCGCAATCAAATCAAGGCCTTCTTTACCGTTGGCGGCAATCTTTACGTTGTAGCCGTCCATCTCAAAATCAGCGGCAAGGCCTTCGCGGATATTTTTTTCGTCGTCTATGATGAGGATCGTGAATTTCATGCCTTTTCTCCAGTATCAGGACAATTTTCCTTAAAAGTGAGGAGTTTCCTTTCCATCTGGGGGATCGGAAGTGAAATCATGAACTCCGTGCCGTCACCAAGAACGGAATTCACAGTGATATCCCCGGAAAATTCTTTGATGATTTTATAGCTCATGGCCATGCCAAGCCCCGTACCGTTGGATTTTGTGGTGAAATAAGGCTCAAAGACCCGGGAAAGGGTTTCATCGTTCATGCCGATGCCGTCGTCCTTGAAAATAAGAAAATACCTGTCCCCTTCGATTCCGCTGGTGATGTTGATTTTTCCGCGGATGCGGCTTTCGTCATCGTCAAATTTCTTCTGAATCGCCGAAATTGAATTCTGAGAAAGATTAACGATGACTTCCCTGAAAAGTTTTGCATCAAGAAGAACCCTAACATCACATTCACAAAGCTCTGACTCAAGCTCGATGTGCTTCTCGGTAAATTCAGGCGTGAAGAAGGAGATGAATTCTGAAAGAATCTTGTTAGGATTTACCAGCTCCAGTTTTGCCGAAATCGGGCGGACAGCCATGAGGAAATCAACGACAATTTTGTTCAGACGCTCGATTTCCTGCGTGATGACTTCAAGGTAATCTTCGGCATATTTTTCAGGCGGAAGAAGACCGTCGCCCTCCCTTTTTTTCCGGATTGCCTTCTGCATGAGCTGAATGTGAATCGAAATTGCTCCAAGAGGATTTTTGATTTCGTGGGCTACGCTGGCCGCCACATTCGTAAGTCCGGCAAGTGTTTCCATGCGGTGAAGGAGCACTTCCTGATTACGCTTTTCAGTCACATCATCAATACGGATAATGGTTCCTATAAGATTTTTTTCCTGATTAAGGTTTTCTACAAGAGGACTCACATAAAGGTCAAGGAAACGAACGGAGCCGCCCTTTGTGGAAACCGTAAATTCATCGGAGATATTAGTTTTGTCGGCCTCAAAGGCATTTTTCAGGAAGCGGGAAATGTCCTCGTCATCAATGAGAGTCCATACCGGAATCTTCTCAGCCTTGGAATCTTCGGGATTGCTTGAGAACGGCAGGAAGCGCTCCGCACTCTTGTTGACTTTTAAGAGACAGAAATTATCGTCAACAATGATGAGGCCTGTGGAAAGGCTCTGGAATATCGAGTCGAACATGTCAATCTGTGCATAGCCATCCTCTACAAGGGACTGAATCTGGGCCGGCGAAAGCTTTTCGATTTTTTTGGAGACACGGCGTGAAAATTCTGTCATTGCGCTCCCCCCGATTCCGCCCAGAGTCGCTTGACGCTGGACAAATCCCGTGAAAGCCGTTCAATAGCCGCAACAGGAGAAACATTGAACACGGAGACCGAATTGTAGGCTTCCCGGCAGAATTCCGTGATTCTGGAGCAGACTTCATTCCTAACGGGAGAAAGCCCCCCTTTTTTTGCCTCCTCCATTATTCCGACGAGGAAAATTTTAAGCAGGAAACGCGGCTCAAAGGAAGCACATTCCTTTACGATAACATCTGAGAGAGGAATCTGTCCGCTCATGAGGTAAGAAAAATATGCGGAGGAGGATTTTTTGATTTCAGCAGGCTTAACAGGGAGAAAAAGCTGGAGATAATCGCTTATTAGAAGATTTTCCTCACTTCCCCGGGCATGGAAAACGCGCTGCACGACTTCCTTCTGCTGGATTGCGCTCCGTTCCCTAAAATTGTATGTTCTCACCCGGGAAAGAATCGTCGGCATGACCGCTCCCCTGTTCGATGTCGTGAGGATAAATACCATATCCTCTGGAGGCTCTTCAAGGATTTTCAGCAAGGCATTGCGGACACTCTCAAGCATTCGCTCCGCGTTCTCGATAATGAAGATTTTTTTGCCAGAAACGCTTTTCATATGCGCCCATGTTGAGGCACGACGAATCTGGTTTATGGGCAGGGAATCATACATGAAAGAGGAGCTCAGTTTGTCGCAGTTTTTCACGATATCATCGCAAATTTTTTCAAGCTTGTCTGAGTCAGGAAGACTTTTTTCGGGATTGAGTTTTTCCATCTGCTCGTCGATTGAGGCAACAACAGGAGCCAGTTTTGAGAGCTTGTCGTCTCCTTCCCAGAGAACTTGAGAGAAGCGCAGGGTAAGTTTTCGCACAGAGCGGATAAAAAGATATCTGGTTGCCTGCAAGAAGGATGCGTTGTCAAAAGATGCCTGAAGAAAAGCTTTTTTTGCCGCAAGGATTTCAAGGGAACAGTCACGGGGACCGGCAAGAAGCACGTTCGTGTTTGAGAGTTCCTTGTTTTTTTTGCAGGACGGACATTCGCAAAGCCAGTGCCCTCTCTGCCTGTACTGATTCTCACCGGAACAGGAAAGGATTCTGGCGATTTCAAGGGCGCAAGTGAGTTTTCCAGATGAAGAAGGCCCGCTCAAGAGAATCGCGCCGGGAAGCCTGTTCGTCAGAATATCCTCACGCAGGAGAGAAGAAGCGTTCTGGTAAAGAAGATTGTCAAACATCAGGCAAGCATCCCCCGGATATAGGAAATCGGAGTATCAAGATAAGGAATGAGGACTCCGGCAACCGTGCTCGAGTCAAGAAGAGAAGAAAAATCAAACCAAATCTGGGCTTTCATCAGGATAAGGATACAAGAGACTATCAAAAGCCCTTCGACGGCACCGAAAGCCAGCCCAAGCACACGGTCAAGGCTCTTCATGATTTCCCCTGAGAAAATAGCGCCAACAATTATCTGAATAATTTTCACGATGAGGAATGCCGTGATGAACACGAGTATGAATGCAAGAACCACGTCCACTGCCGGAATCTTAATGATTTTTTCGATATGGGGAGCAAGCATGCCACAAAAATAGAATCCGGCGACAATGCCTGCAATAACGGCAAGCTTTCCGAACAATTCCTTGATAAGGCCGTGAACCATCGCCACAAGGGCAAAGAATGCGATGATAATCAAGAATACGATGTCAACAAAGGTAAAGGTCACTTTTCATTCCCCCTTTTTGAAAATGCTGCATCCCAGACAATTTCGGCGATTTTCTGTGCGGGTCGTTTTCCCTCTGACAGGCTCTTAGATGCAAGCGAGGAATTCATGCGGAAGGTGGAATCAGACATTCTTTCAAGGGCAGATTTCAGATAAGCGCTTTCAGCATATTCTCCCAAAAGGACGATTGCGGCCCCCTTTTCCTCAAAGAAATGCGCGTTGTCAACCTGATCACCACGCGTACCGCTTCCACATAAGGGAATCAAAATCATGGGCTTTCCAAGGACAGAGGCTTCCCAGATTGAGTTTGCGCCCGCCCTGCTCAAGATGATATCAGCGGAAGAAATCACGTCACACATTTCCTTATAGATGAAGGGATGCAGGAAATAGCCCGGTTTGTCTTTGGGCATTGAATCAGCGTCCTTTGCGCCGCATTGGTGTACCACATTAAAGCGCTCAATGAGCCAGTCAAGGTTTTCAGCAACAAGGGTATTTATCTGATGGGCACCAAGGCTTCCGCCTAAAACGAGAAGAATAGGCTTGGTCTCATCATAATCGCTGCGATTTTCAAAAAGAAAATTCTTTCCATTCTGGGGATTCGGCTCATAGAAGACAGGCCGGACCGGATTTCCAGTGACCACTGCCAGACTGCGTTTTGCGGCCGGGAGATAAGATTTTGTTTCCTCGTATGTCACAAGGATTTTTGAGGCGAATCTCGAATTCAGCCTTGTCGCAAGTCCTGGCGTAAAGTCACATTCATGGGTAAAGACCGGAATTCTCAAAAACGAAGCCGCCATGCAGGGAGGAACGCTTACAAAGCCTCCTTTTGAAAAGAGAACCGAGGGACGGATTTTGGCCAGCACGAAAAAGGATTTTACAAGACCCGCAAAAATTTTGAAAAGATCCGTAAAATTCCTGAAAGAAAAGTTCCGCCGAAGCTTTCCGCTTGGGACTCCGATAAAAAGGTCTACGCTTCCTGATTTTTCAACCAAATTCCTGTCCATTCCGCTGGAATTTCCGAGCCATATGATTTTTATCTCTTGATTATTTTTTGAAGCCAGAGCGCGAAGCTCGTCGGCAACGGCCAGCCCCGGATAAATGTGTCCGCCGGTTCCGCCACCTGCAAAAACGAAAGTATTCTGATTTTTTTTCATTTTGATTCCTATAAAAAAGCCATGCCGAAAAAAATCCGACATGGCTCATTATGACACAGTTTTGACTTCTACACAATGAAAAATCTTCGCCGCAAAAGAGAATCAAGAGAGTTTTTCCATGAGTTTCACCCCTACTTTCCAGTTGTCGCCAGCCCCCATGGTCACGAAAACATAACCGTCAGGAAAATCTTTTCCGCTCGGCTCAGACAGGAAGGAAAGGCCCAGTTCCGCAGCCTCACCGAATTCTCCCGCATAAGAGACATCCTTGTGATATTTTTTTGCATGGTCGGCAAGAATTTCACCGGTCACGCTTGCACTATCCGCATTTTCACGGGCGCTACCGTAAATTTTATTGATGATTACCCTGTCCGCGGATTCAAAACTGGAGGCAAATTCCTCAAGCAAAGCCGCTGTTCGGGTATAAGTGTGGCTCATGAAGTCCACGATGATTTTATGGTTCCTGTAGAATTCCTTAAAGCCCGCAAGAGTGGTCTTAATTGCCGTGGGATGATGACCGTAATCATCGATGAAAATCACGTCCTGTCCGAGGGGAGTTTTTGCCCGCCCCACAATTTCGCTGCGACGCTTTCCGCCGGCAAAATTCCTGAGCCCATTTTTCAAGCCTTCGCTGTAATCCCCGGGATTCTTCCCGGCAGTCTTTAAAAGCTCACAGGAAAGGGCCAGTGCAGCAACAGCGTTTCGCACGTTGTGGTCGCCGGGAACACACAGGGCACACTCCCCAAGAGCCGCGACAGTAAAGTAGTGAACGCCGCTTTCGACCCGGCCAAAAGTCAGCTTATAGTCACCAGAAGCATTTTCTCCGTAAGGAATTGCCTGAATGTCACTCCGCCTTGCAAGAGCTTTCTCCACCGCCTGGCAGGCGCCCTTTTCATCGGCACAGTAAATGACCTGTCCTCCTTCCGGCAATTTGCAGATGTAATCCACAAAAGCCTGAAGAATGTCCTCGTAAGTGGGATAATAATCCTGATGATCGCTTTCAACGCTGGTGAGGATGATTTTTTTCGGCTCAAAGGCCATAAAATGGCGCTGATACTCGCAGGTTTCAGCTACAAAATACTCGTGTCCCTTGGTCATGACGCAGGAATCGCCGAAAGATTTTATGATGGAACCAGCCAGAACCTGAGAATCAAGGGGAAGTTCCTTCAGGAGAGTTCCGCAAAGACCGGTGGTGGTGGTTTTTCCGTGAACACCGCAGACACCGCATGAATAGGAAGTGCCGCTGACAGCTCCCAGAGCCTCAGAGTAGAGCATCATTGGCAGACCGCGTTTTTTGGCTTCGATAAGGTCTGGATTTTTATCGACTGAATAGGCACTTGAATAAATAACGAATCGCACCGAGTCAGTAATGTTTTTTTCTGAGAACGGAAGGGCTGAAATTCCCAGTTTTTCAAGAATCTCATCTGTGTAGAAGCGCTCTGAGACATCGCTTCCCGTAATTACCGCTCCCCGCGCATGAAGAATCTCCACAAGAGCCACCATGCCCGTGCCCTTGATTCCGACAAAATGAAAATGAAAGCCTGAAAATTCACTTGGAAACTGATATTCTGCCATTTTTTTCCTACTTGAATTTTTAACTACAGATTACACCTGGAAGTTATCAATTTGATTTCTGATAAGCTCAGCCGATGAGTTCATTTTATCAGAAATCAAATCTAATGCATATACACAATCATCGGAAAGATGGTCATTATCAATATCTTGCCAATGTCCTGTTATATCCAGAAAATCGAAAATTCAAAAAATCACCGTTAAATTTCTCCATCAGATTCCGATAATAGAGTATCAGATTGAAACGCTTTTCAGTGTTTAGGAGTAAAATATGGTAAGAAGTCTTTGGACAGCAGCGACAGGTATGAACGGTCAACAGCAAAACCTTGACACGATTTCAAACAACCTCTCAAATGTCAACACAACAGGATTCAAACAACAGCGTGTTGAGTTCGAGGATCTTATCTATCAGAACGTGAAACTGGCGGGCACTCCGGCAACAGAAGACACGGTCACACCTGTGGGAATCCAGCAGGGAGCCGGTACAAAGGTTGCGGCAACTCAGCGCGTTTTCACACAAGGCTCACTCCAGAACACAGGCGTTGACACTGATGTTGCTGTAGTCGGAGACGGATTTTTCCGCGTCATGCAATATGACGGAAGCTATGCCTACACCCGCGACGGCTCCTTCAAAATCGACATGAACGGACAGCTGGTGAATTCTAACGGTCTTCGAGTTCAGCCGGAAGTAATCATGCCGGAAGGTTTTGACATCCATACACTTACAATCGATGACACCGGCCGGGTTTCCGTAAAAATCTTCGGTCAGGACGATCCTGTTGACGTGGCTCAGATTGAGCTTTACCGCTTCCCCAACAACGCAGGCCTTGAGGCTGTAGGCGACAATCTCTATAAAGTGACGAACGCGTCAGGCGAGGCAATCGCAGGTCGCCCGGGCTTTGAGGGCTTCGGCGTAACCAAGCACAAGTTCGTTGAGATGTCGAACGTAAGCGTAGTAAACGAAATGGTTCAGATGATTGTGGCCCAGAGAGCCTACGAGTTCAACTCAAAAGCCATCCAGACCACAGACTCAATGCTCTCAACGGCAGTAAACCTTAAAAGATAATGTATAATGCACAATGCTGAATGTATAATGAACGGAGAATAACTTCTAAATAATTATGCATTTTGCATTATAAATTATGAATTGGAGCAAATATGACAATCGGTGGAATTTCGGCTATTACTAAAGGCGAAGGAGCTTCTCTTGGCGCTAAGATTACTTCTGAGAAAGGAAAATTTGATGCGCTTGTAAACGAGGCCCGGTCTCTCGCTAAAAACGAAAATGCCGGAGTCGGTAAAAATCTTTCTTCTTCTCAAACTTCTTATGACGGCCGAATCAACGGTGACTGGACATCAGGTTTTACCGGAAGTTTCATGGCAGAAAGCGACAAGCACGCCCTGCCCCAGGGAGCCGCCGCAAACCAGGCAAATCCCCATGTCGCTCCGCGGGAAATCGACCGGACATCAAAACTCTACGAAAAATCCCTTGAAATGGAGTCTTATGTGGTCAAAATGATGCTTTCGTCAATGCGAAAAACCGTAATGAAAGCAGATTCCCAGGCAAGCTACGCAAAAAACATGTATGAGGATATGTTATACGACGAATACGCCACGATGATGACCAAAAACGCAGGATTCGGCCTTGCAGACCAGATGTACCTGCAGCTCTCACAAGGCGAAATCAAAGCCTAAAAGCAGATGCTAAAAACAGATTTCCCTAGACTCTCTTTTTCTTGTTCTTCTTCGGAACGATAATCGAATAGTTGATAGTCTTTTCAATTTCTTTACCGGCCTCAAGCTCCACATTCCAGCACAGGGAAGCGACGAAAGCATTTCCTGAAATGGTCGGGACATCGCTTGAGGAAGACGGGCGGCGGAAAAGAATAGGCATGCACACGATGTCGCACAATTCATTTGGCTCATAGACAAAGGAAATATCATTTGAAATATCCGTTATCTGCATGTAGGAGACTTTCTTGCTTGACCGGGGAGCCTCTTTTGCATCTATTTCAGATTTTTCATCGTTGGAAATCACCTCGACCTTGTAAGAATGGGCTTTTACGGAAGAAAAATCAGTCTGGGCGTAGTTGGACTCCGCAACGAAGACGCCTTTCAAATCAAATGGACTTTCATTTTTCAGGATGTACTGGAGGGCAAATCCATTTGAATTGGCGATATATTTCTTGATGAGCGTAACACCGGCCTGAATCGGAGAAAAGGTCCCTGAGCCGGAAAGCTTTATTTCATGGCGGTGGGCGTCAAAATCAAGCTGCCTGAACAGGACCTGAGAGAATATTCCGTTTCCAGTAGGGGTGTTTTTCTTGTAGTCAGAAAATTCATCGATTGAGAAAAGATGGTCTACAAAAAGACCCCGATGATACTTGTCTTCATATTTATCGAATTGTTTTATGCGTCTCGGAGAATCGGCATAATTTCCAGTATTGTGAATTATGTCAAGTTCCGTAATCTGGGCACCCTTCAGCGACACGCAGGCATTATACTGTTTCATCGCGCAAATATATTCATTGAAACCGTCACCGTTGTAATCATAGCAGGAAACCATCTCTTTAAAAGAGCCGTTCTGAGCCTCACGGACAAGTTTCTCAGCTTCCGTCAGGC
Source organism: Treponema sp. (assembly GCA_017469785.1). Lineage (GTDB taxonomy): Bacteria > Spirochaetota > Spirochaetia > Treponematales > Treponemataceae > Treponema_D. Next base: position 58,325 of record JAFUFU010000008.1, on the reverse strand, counting down.
TTCGGTAAGCCAGCTGCCGCATCGCATTATTCGCAAAGACACCGTCCGGATCGCATACATAGCCTTCTCCGCTCTGAGCAATCCACAGCTTTTCCCGGGCAACCTTTTTGCGGGTCTTGTCACCCTTGCACTGGTTTATCAGCAGGGAAATATAGAGCATACGGTTGTACAGGGCTTTGTTTTGTTTATATGTGAGGAGAAAGTCAAAAATTGTCGGCGGACAGGCACTTGAATTAGATTCCTCGTAGGCCTTTTTGGCCCATTTTGCCACATCCGACTGGATTCCCGCCGGAATATATGAAGGAACACGAGTCTGCTCACGATGAAGATATTCGATTGGGAGCGTGATTTTTACAGAATCAGGAAAATATTCTTTCGCGGCCACAAAAAGCTTGTCGAGCCATTTTGACTCATAGAGCTTTTTGAACTGCCCCTCTTCGATTTTTATCGCAACGACACGCTCATCAGTGAGAGAATTATAAGAATCATCCTTTGTGAGATAATTTACAGTGTCAAAAAGGTTCCGCAGATACTCCCTGGGAGCGATAAGCATGTTTGGAATGAATTCCCGGCTGACGGAAAGCACATTAATGCTCTTGCCCTGCTCCGTTACCAAAAGCGGCAAATAAAACTGCTTTTCTTTTGGAATCAGGGAACTGTCCAAAAGCACATAATCCATGCCACATGACTGAATGCAGGGAACCAGACTGTTATCCCAGATTGAGTGAAAAACCGTCATACCATGTGGTCTTTTTCCGACAAAACGACGGACTTCTGAAGTCATCAAATCAATCTGGCCGGTCCTGTCCTGGGCAAAAAGAAGGGGAAAAACAGGATTGTAATAGCCGCCACCAAGAAGCTCGGCCTGCTTACGGCTTATGAGTTTTGAGAGCAGCTGGGTAAATTCTGCATGCTCACGGCCAATCCATGAAAGCAGGGAACCAGACAAAGATATGGAAAAACAACCTTCGTTCTGCTCAAACAAGAAAGAGACAATATTCCTGTAAACATCTTGATATTTCTTTTCGAATTCTTCGTGACGGGAAAGGAGTGAACTTGTTCCCGTTATGTAAAAACAGATATTTAAAACTTTCATAGGGCAATAAAAAAACTACTACCCCCACACCCAAGATAAAAGTTTATAACAAGCGGCCCAAAATTTAAAGCCTTTTGGGAAAGATTCTGAATCTTTTTTGCTGCGGGGAACCAAAGAAATGATATGTTCAGGACAATAATCAATACACTTGCCGCAACCATTACAGGTTCCCATAATCTCCGCACGGTTGAAACGGATTTTTATGGCTTCCTGAGGGCAAATCCTGACACAATCGCCAAACCCTATGCAGATTTTGGGATTTTTGTATTCAGAATTGTAAATATTATGGAAAAGCCGGCAGTTTTTATCCCCCTGATACAGGAGCCGCTTTTCAAAATCAGAGTCAGCTGAATCATCGATGGCAGCGATTTTTGTCCTATCCCCGGTAAAGGGCTCCACATCATCCTCATAGAACTGAATTTTCGTCGCTAAAGTCGTGCTTATTCCGTCATATTTAAGTTTCAAGGCCGGAATAAAAAAACAAAACAGATAAAATACAACAGCTGTAATCAGAAGAAGCATCAAAAACAGGAATACGAAAGAAAGAATCATTTTGCTCCCCCTCCAAGATATAGATAGAACCAAGAGACATTGACGCCGTAAATCGCAATCATGACAACCGCAAGGCAGATAAGCAGGACACAATAAGTCTTGAGTCCTCCTTCAAGTGTGTAAAAACTGACGCGCTGGCGAACGCAATGAAAAACAACAAGCATGACATAAAAAGAAATTATGCACAGGCAAGAAATCATAACGGCATAGCCGATGGACACTCCTTCATTGAGACCAAGAAACACGGCAAGAAGCGGAATGGAAAAATCAATCGGTGACTGCCTTATTCCTATTCCGATAAATATTTCTGTAAGCGTAGAGAATAAAATGAACAGGAGGGCGGCAAGGAAGGGAAAAAATTCTTCCAGATGAGCGGGAACAAGGAGCCAATTCATCATCAGATAAGTAACCGCAGTCGTAGAGCCTGCTGAAAAAAGCGACTTGAAACAGGTAAGCAAGGAGGTAGAGAGGGTATCATTATGGGAAAAGGATTTATGGATTCCCACCCCATAAAACAGAACGACACATGCAGACAAAAGATAATATACGATGAGAGAAATCATGAATTTCCCCCTTCGCTCAAGGCTTCATAAGCATTCGTGACAATCCGTAATTTTTTTCTCAGGAAGATATATGTAGTCAAGAGCAATGCAATCAGCACTAAACTTCCGGGAATAGTGGCAAGGAATACACTTGAACTGGTGCTTTCAGGATTATACGGAAGATGAAAAACTACAAGTCTTTTCCACCCTGGCAAAGTAAATGTGCCGTATCCGAACACATCCCGGATGCTGAAGAAAACAAGCATAAATATGCTCATGATTCCTGATTTTTTGATATTTTCCAGCAGATGAGCCTTGCCTCCCTGTTCATAATCAAGGAAGAAGAAATCCATTATGACAGATGCAAGCATCGGCAGATATATACAAAAACCGAGCGTAAGGGCCACAACCGGACAAAAAATAATCAGCAGCTGCTTGTAGAATATACAGAGGGAAATTATAAGAAGCGAAAGGAGCGCATTCTGCATATTCGCGAGATGAAGACGATGAATCGCATGAAAAAACAGCGTGACTGTCGCCATCTGAAGATTAAAAAGCAGAGCCATAATCACGGCATAGGCAAATCGCCCGGGCACGGGAATTAGAAAAGCGAGATTAGTCGCAATGTAGAAATATATTTTTTTACTGTCGCTCATAGTCCTTTCCTTTAATTGGCCTCAGCCTTTTCAATAATTTTAGGAATCATCTCTTCCCAATAACTCATGATACTGTTTGCAATCCGTATATCCACAGTCTCTTCCGCCTTACCATTGTCGACAGCATACCCGGCGAAAGATACGCCCTTAGAATCGTTGTAAATGAAAACCGCGGGAAGAGGCCCCAGAACAGAGGGGATTCTCACTATTATGCCGTAATATTTTTCGTTTTTGCGCTCGTCTTTTTTTATCAGGGAATAAACAGCCGAGCTGGTACTAAGAGCCGACTTGAGTTCAAGGTTTTTCCCGACCGTATACTGCCCGTCCGGATATGAATCAAGGACAGACTGAACTTCCACCGCAAGCCCGATCTTCCAAGAATTTCCAGCCGCCAAAGAAAAAATGACCAGTATGGCAGCCATTCCGAAAATCAGTCCGAAAAATATGAGAAAATTTTTCAGTATTCTTTTGGATTTATTATCAAGATTTAAAAACCTACGCATCGTTTCCTTCCTTTACAGCCTTACTCTTAGTCAAAAGCACGGAGTTGGTATAATCTTTAAGGAAATGATTCTCAACGCTCTGTATGAAAAGCGAAAGAATATTCAAAATCAAAATGATGAAGGCAAACCCCACCGGGGAAAGTCCGATTCCCAGAATAAAGAATGCCAGAACCCCGGCAAAAAGACCGTACAGCCATTTTCCACGGTTTGAGAAAGGAGTTGTTCCATGCCATTGAAGCAAGAAAAAAGTCGAGAAAAGCGTACCGCTTGAAAGCAATGCAAGGATTACATCTCCCTGAAAAATGACACCCCCATAAAAAACAGGTGCCGCAACTTTCACGAGCACAGCATAGGTACATATGAAAACCGAGGGAATGATGGGATTAAGCACATCGCAAGAAAGCAATATGATAGAAGAAACAAGAGTCAGTAGATTAAAACGGAAAGCAGGAATAGCTGAATGAGAATCCCAGAAAATAGAGAAATAGCCTTCAGGAATCGAAACACCGAATAAACTGAACAAACGCCTGTTGAGGAAATTCGTGACGGCAACATCAAGGGAATTTTGCGGGAAAGTTCCGTCACTGATAAGCGAAAGGGCGATATTCTTCGACTGCAAGGCAGCGTCAGAAACTGTAAGTTCCGGGAAGAATTTCATTCCAATAATCCAGCATATTGCAATCGTGATGGCGGCGGGATTAATCCATGAATTAGCAAATCCGCCTAAAGTATGCTTGTTTATGAAAAGAACCGCAAAGGAAATGAAAAAAACCGCGAGGGGCGGAAATCCGGCTGGCAGAAGCAAAGCGATTACAAGAGCCCGGATTGAGCTTGCGATTACAACGAAAGGCTTTTTGTAGTTCTGCTCGGCATTGCTGAAATCAGCCGCATAGGAAGCAAGCAGGGTGGCAAGGACAATTAAAAGGGAATCCACAGACTTCGTGAGAATCAGCATGAGTACCTGCAGGCATAGCAAGACCAGCACGATATAAGACTCGACACGGACAGAAGGCCTGAGATACTTAAAGGGACTGAGAAAGACAGATTTATATGCGTTTTCCTTATTTTTCATTGAATGAATCCTTGAGCAAAGATATTGTCTGGCTGAGAGGCAGCCTGGACGGACACACTGCGTTGCACAATCCACACTCAGTGCAAAGAACGACAGTCTCATGGGCATTTTTGTCACTCGTACATGCCGTTTCGAGAGTCTGGAGATGAGCGACACGATATAGATTTCCGGGCCATAAATGTACCGGACAGATTTTGCGGCAATTTCCGCAACGAATGCAATTCTCCGTATTCTGAATTTTGACCTTGTGGACTGGAATAAATTCAACGGATTTTACGCCACGATTAACCGGCACGTCAAGGCTGCTCACGGCTTTTCCGGCAATGATTCCGTTTATGATGATTTTTGACAGTTTCCGCTTAAAGCCACCGCACTGATTGACGATATCGCTCAAGGTCGTTCCGACTCTGACATTCAGCAATGCGGCGGAATTCAAGCATTCCCCGGTAACATGCACAAAATCGCTTACCACAGGCCGACCGAGAACCACGGCATTATAGGAAGAAAAGGCCGACACGCTGTCAATGAACAAATCTTTTTTTCCGAGCTTTGAGAACAAATCACTTTTATATGTTTTTTTAATAGCGGCGGTGATGTCATGCATGGTTCCGGCAGGATATTTTTTTGTGTCCATGCCTACAGTAAAGGCCTCAAGATTTGGGCCTAAAAGCTCATTTGAACGGGCAAGGAGATTATCCAGCTCTGATTTTAAGGAATCCTTGTCGCTCACCGAATAGGCGATTACTATATTCTTTGCCGAAGCTGCACGGGCAACAAGAGCAGCCCCTTCAAGAACCTCCGCAAGATGATGCTTTGCGATAAAAGAATCTGTTACATAGCTTGGATCAGAATCAAAAAGCCTCAGAACAAGGATACTGCCATTTGCCGCCAGGCATTTCTTTATTTGGGAGAAAATAGGAATTTCCTTATCGAAGGTATTCACTACCCCGTTTTCCTTGAGCAGAAAATGAATGGTTGAGCTGTCATAGTTTTTCCAGTCTTGCCTTACAGACTTGCGTCCAAGATATGAAAAAGCCCCATTCAAATCAATTACGGCGCACAGTCCCTGTTTTCCATTGCTGTACTGCATCTGGGCAATCTTACGCACGATGCCTGGAACAGATGAATGAATGTGCATACTCCGGTTTTTTGCGATGACGTCTCCTTCCTTTACCCGCAAGCCTTCAGAAACAGTGACTTCAACATCTTCTGAATCATCCTCACAGAGGGGAATAAATACGGTTTTAGGAAGGAAAGCATTCACTGAAGAGACAAGCAAATCTTTGTCGGCAGAAATAAAATTAGATGCTGAGACCATAACGTTTTCTTCCTATAATATAATAGATTCCGATTGCAGCCGTCAAAGTGCAGAAAACAATGATGAGGAGAGAGGCGAATCGTTCTGACGTTGAAACCGACGCTTTTTTTGTATAAGCGTAGCCGGAATTTTTCCCCTGCCTTAGCATCATTTTCTCAAGGGCCGGATAATCAAGATTTTCGACAAGTTTATAGACAGAATCCCGGAAATCAGAATTATAAACGTAAGCCTGAGTTTCCACGGTTACTATGCGACCATCCTGCTCCTGATAGTCCTTTATAGAAACCCGCTCCCCTTCTCGAGGCTCTGAGCCGGTATTTTCCGTGATTTTCTTGTATGGGAAAGTCACGGTATTCCAGGTCCAGCTGATAAAATCTGAGAAATTCACAAGCTCGCCGGAATCACGGGATACTGGAGCCGGCAAGGAAGGCATGGCCGCAGAAGCTGAAATCGAGGCAACGCTTCCCGAAAGCTTGAAGCAGAGAAGAATCGCGACAAGTGAGGCAAAAAGAGCCGCAAGCAGACGGATGCCGAGCCTGCCGAATACGGGAATCATCCTTGCGCTGCGGATAAAGACAGGCTTAAAAGAACAGCGGCTTTCAACCCATTGCTGGAAAAGGAAATATAGATAAAGGACGCTGGCAGAGCCGATAAACGCAAGAAGATAAAAAACCGAGAGCAAGGGAGAAGATAAGAGAAGCACAAGAAGCGGCGACAAGGAAAACAAAAGCACATACGGACTGTTCATGGCCGTTTTCAAGAAATAAGCTCTCGCCCAGAAACGGTGAAAGAGGAAGAAAGCGAAAAGATACAGCATGGAAGCCGCGCCGACAGTGAAAAGAGGACGGCAGAAAGCAAGCAATATAAAGAAAAAAGAGCCCAACAGATACAGAATCCTGTTTTTTGAAAAAGCGATGAAGAGAGCAAACAACAGAAGAGTGATTATAGGAGCAATCCAGGGAAAAGAAGCTTTTCCGTCAGTACCGAGTGCCGTTCCCTGAAAAGCGGCCAACTCGCGCATTCCCCGCTCCATGGCCGAGACCTGACTGTCAGGAACATAGAAAACCATTGCGCGATGATTTTTGTCCGTGAAGAATTCTGAACGTCGAAAAAGATAAGAGCGGGAATCCTGAGCCTGGACAGGGGCAATCTGAGATGACACAGGAAGTTTCTGAACACTGGAAGAGACAATGGAAGAGCAGCCATTTTTCTCAAGGACTGCAAGAATTTCATTCTCTGAAAGTTGCTCGCTGTATACATAGAGCATTCTGTACCCTTTCCAGAACTGACTGACTGGAACCGAGCGGAACTGACAGAGCAAGAAGAACATTACAAAAGCCACAAGAGCAGGCAGAAATATTTTTACATTAAAATTCATTCGCGACCAACCATTTTAAAGGACGCAGAAGGCGATTCCAATAAAAAAACCAAGGAGACTTCCGACAAAAGCCTCCATGGGAGAATGACCGTTCACTTCCTTCAGTTTTTTGAAATCGTCGTACAAACCTTTTTCTTTGAGAATCTGACCGATTTCATTGAGCCGCCGTGCCTGCCGACCGTTTGCGCGCCGGACTCCGACAGCATCACGAATCGTTACAAGATAGAACACCAGCGAAAGGATAAAGATATCAGAATCAATACCTGAATGATATGCGATTGACGTGCACAAGCAGGATGTTATCGAAGAATGACTTGACGGCATACTCCCTGTACCCCAAAAAAGAAGCTCGAACAATTCGCTGAGACTATGGACATTTCCTGAAAAGAGCTTGATGACTGTTTTTATGAACTGCGCGCAAAGCCAGCTGAACACGCACGCTAAAAAAACAGAACTGTTCAACAAAGCCTGCAACTGCAAGCCGGCATTCGATAACATATTCCCATTTTATCAGTCTGACTGAATTTAGTCTACATAATGGAGAAAAATCAAAGGGAACGAGCAAGCACTTTATCGCTCATAAAGCGGTTATCTTCCTCACGGATAGAAGAAATTCGCGCACAAGCACAGAGACGGTTGCATTCATAGTTCTCAAACATCTCATCAACCAGGCAGGTGAAATACACCTTGCGCTCTTTTATCGGACCCGCGATCGGGAAACGAACAAGAACCGCATACTCAACGCCGGATGAAAAAGGCATATCAGATTTCCTGGCCCCAAACAAAATCCGCTCGGAATCAAGATAGATGACAAGAGGAGCGTAGGCACGGTTTTCGATTGCGTCTTTTTTTCTGTTTTCAGGCCCTGAAAGATAGGAATCGACAATTTTCTTATAATCAGAGCGAACAAAAAGCGGGAAACGGCTGTCAAAGTCACATGAAATATCTATTTTTTGATTCAATTTTTTTTGAAGAGCCGTTTCATAGTAGACCGTAACCGAAAGGCCTGACCGTTCGCTCACCTGCCTGTCCTCGGATTTTGAAATGACAGAAGGAACGACAAGGGCAAGCCCTGCGGAAACTCTTTGGACCTTTGAGAAAAAAAACAGTGAGAGCCTGTTGAAATAAAACTGAACTTTTACAGTCTTACCCTCAAAGTCAGCAGCCGCCGCCGGAACGTTTTTTAAGAGAATGACACCCTGCTCCAGAACCTTGAGCTGCTCCGCCCTGAGGGCGACAGGAAATTCCGCGGAAACAACATTTTTATCTCCTGCATAATCATCAGCGTTTTTTGCAAAGGAGAGCGTTACGGCGGCATTTCCGTCCATGAGATACTCAAGGACCAGCTGCCGTTCGATGCCGGTCAGTTCAGTCCTTTCCATTGATAATCTCCCAATCGCATATCTGAATCTGCTCAATCTTCCATGAGCCAGACTGCTCGACGCAAAAAACAGAAAGCGTCATTGTCGCCTTGTCACAGAAAAATTTCAGCGGCACCTCATAGCTCACGCCGTCAACAAAAGGCTGGCCGAGCACAAAAGAAGTGAAAAAATGCTTTTTCGTAAACTGGGTCTCATCACTTTCGGCAGAAGAGACAGCCTGATCCGAAAAATCAAAACATCCGGAGAAAATCCGTGTGAAATCGGAATAAAACAATGAAAGGGAATAGAGACAGTCTTTTGACATGAATGAGTCGGCATCAGAATTCACAGAAACAGACTCAGCAAAAGAGGAAAGCATTTCCCGGAGCGATTTTGAAATCAGAGTCGTGTCAAGGGAACCGAAGGAATCCAGCACAGGAAAAACCGGGGTGAAACAAGAAGGATTCTGGGCCAAAAGTATGAGGGGCGTAAGATTGAGTTTTGAAGAGACTCCTGCCACAGAAGACACCTTTGACGTAAGTCTGTCAATTTCAAGCTCTTCGGTCCAGACAGTAGAATTGTATAAAGAATCGGCTGTATACCTGAGAGTGGGAATATCTTCTTCGATGACAAGATCCTGAGCCGAATTTGAGCAGGATAAAAACTGCAGGACGGGCAACGTGAGAAAGAGACAGAAAAAAACAGAACGAAGTTTATTTCCCATAAAATCTATTTATAGTATAGCACAAGAAAATTGAAAGGTATATAATAGTTGAAATTTTTTTTTCAAGAGGTACACAATGGCTCTTACGCTTGCCGAAAAAATCTTGCAGGAACACATAGTTCCAGAAGCCTGCCCCAATATCGATTTCAAAAAGGGCACTCCAATCCAACGAGGCGAGGACATCGCGATTCACATTGACCAGACGCTCACTCAGGACGCCACCGGCACCATGGCCTACCTTCAGTTTGAGACGATCGGAATTCCCCGCGTAAAGACAGAGCTTTCAGTTTCATACATCGACCACAACACCTTGCAGACCGACTTCAAGAACATGGACGACCACCGATACTTGCAGTCAGTGGCGGCAAAATACGGACTTTATTTCTCCCGACCGGGCAACGGTATCTGCCATCAGGTTCACCTGGAGTCTTTCGGAAAACCGGGCAAAACACTTCTCGGCTCTGACAGCCACACCCCGACTGGCGGCGGAATCGGCATGATTGCAATCGGTGCGGGCGGTCTTGACGTAGCCGTGGCTATGGGCGGAGGCGCCTTCCACACACCCATGCCAAAAATCTTCGGCGTAAAATTGACTGGAAAACTCAAAAAAGGCGTCGGCGCAAAGGACATCATCCTTGAAGTTCTCCGCCGCGAAACCGTAAAGGGCGGAACAGGCGCAATCTACGAATACTTCGGTGAGGGCGTTGAAAAACTCACCGTTCCCCAGAGAGCCACAATCACAAACATGGGCGCGGAGCTTGGAGCCACCTGCTCTATCTTCCCGTCAGACGCCTCTACGAAACGCTTCCTTGAGTCAATGGGTCGCGGCTCAGACTGGAGCGAGCAGAAGGCAGATGAGGGAGCTGAATATGACAAGCTCATCGAAATCAACCTGGACGAGCTTCACGCGCTGGCAGCCTGCCCCCACAATCCTGATGTAATCGACAGCGTAAAAAATCTTTCCGGCAAAAAAGTCACTCAGGTCGTAATCGGAAGCTGCACGAACTCTTCTTTGGACGACCTTGAAAGCGTTGCCGCAATCGTAAAAGGAAAGCACATCGCTCCGGGAGTAGAGGCCGGAATCGCACCGGGAAGCCGCACTACTCTCTTGATGGCAAGCAAGGCCGGAATCCTTGAGGACTTAATCGAAGCCGGCTTCCGAATCCTGGAATCTGCCTGCGGTCCCTGTATCGGCCAGGGCTTCGCTCCCAACAGCGAGGGCGTAACCCTCCGCACCTTCAACCGAAACTTCAAGGGACGAAGCGGAACCGCCGACGCAAATGTATACCTCGTCTCGCCGGAGACAGCAGCGGCCGCCGCCGTAACAGGCGTTTTCACCGAGGCAGAGACACTTTCTTACGAAGACCCGGCTTACAAGACAGGTGTCAGAATCTCCATGCTGGACGGAAACGATCCTCGATTGTCTAGCCCAATGGTCTTAAACTGCGCCACAAACCGTGCCATGGTTATCCCGCCACTGCCAGAGAGCGAGGCTTCAAAAGTCGAAATCCTTCGCGGGCCTAACATTAAGCCATGCCCGGCCTGCCGCGAGTACAAGTCAAATCTTTCTCTCCCGGTCAGACTGAAGGCAAGCGACAATGTCTCCACAGACGACATCATGCCGGCCGGAGCAAAAGTTCTTCCATTACGAAGCAACATCCCTGAAATCTCAAAATTCACCCTGGCCCGCTTGGACGAGACTTTCTACACCCGAAGCGAAGAGGCAAAATTCGCCGACTGCTGTGTCGTAGGCGGCGAAAACTACGGTCAGGGCTCAAGCCGTGAGCATGCGGCTTTGGGACCGATGTACCTGGGCGTTCGTGCCGTAATCACAAAATCATTTGCCCGAATCCACAAGGCAAACTTGATTAACTACGGAATCATCCCCATGACCTTCAAAAATCCCGCTGACTACGACAAAATCGCTCAGGGAGACACCTTGGAGCTTAAGGATTTGGACGATTCCCTTAAAAACGGCAAGCCTTTCAAAGTCCTCATCAACGGCAAAACCGAGATTGAGTGCGTGAACGACATCGCAGAGCGCTCAGCCAAAATCATCATGGCAGGCGGTTTGGCGGCCTACACGCGCAAGGGCGGAAACTAAGGAAGGCACTAATATAAAGGTTGCTTTAAGCAAGAATATCGCTTATAATAAAAGCGTGTCTTTATGGCACGCTTTACTGGAGATAATTATGAACGTACACAACATGATGGAAGATTTAGTCACTGCAGAGGTCAATGCCCTTTACGAACAGGTAAAAAAAGCAAACTCTCCCTGGCTCACATGCGATTGCAAAAACTGCCGTCTTGATACAATCAGTTATGTCCTCAACCGAATTCCACCGAAATATGTAGTTTCTGGTCGCGGAGTCACTCATTCAAATGAAATCTTTGCCGACCACCAGCTCATCGCGGATATTTCTGCCGTCGCTATGGACGGTCTCAGGATAATATCTTCAACCAAGCGACCTTTCCATACACTTCCAAGAGAAGAATGTGAAGTAAAAAAAGAAGAAAACCCAAGCTACAACTTCCCAACTTTCTCCGGAACGGTTCTCGACGGAAGCACTTTCGAGCCAATTTCAGGAGCAAAAATAACGCTCAAGCTTGATGGAGCCTCTGTTGACATGGTGGATATGACATGGGCAAATCCGACCCAGACATTCCAGAGCACAAAGGGAGCTTTCACTTTCTGGGCTAAACCAATTCCAGCAGCAAAAGCAGGAGAAAGCCGCAAATTTGAATTCGAGCTAGAAATCGAAGTCGAGGGCTACGAAAAATCATACCACTACTTCGACGTGCCGATTATCAGCGATTCAACGACAAAAACAGAACTTAACACAGCCTGCTCAATCAAAATCCGTGACATCGTGCTTTTCAAGCGGGAAGTTTTCGACGAAAGTGAGCCAACAGAAGGAAAATAGCAAAATATCCTATCAGAGTTATTGACACAATTTTGTAACTCTGATAGGATATCAAACATCTTTTCGGGCAGTTAGCTCAGTTGGTAGAGCCCCTGGTTTACACCCAGGTTGTCGGGAGTTCGAGTCTCTCACTGCCCACTCGCAAACTCAAGGTCAGCCTTGAGTTTTTTTTATTTTACCTAAGGGAATCGATATTGAGGCTTCCGCCTTTAACGAAAGGAAGGACATTCTCACAGCGGGCGATTTTCGTCCGCACGAAGACAGGACCTTTTACGCCAAAGGCCTTTTTCTGCCAGTCAGGATCCGCGTCCGCGTCAACAGACCTGATCCCGAAGCCCTCTGCAATTTTGAGCAAATCCGGATTTGAGGCAAAAGTGCTTGCAGAATAGTGCTTGTCGAAGAGATATTCCTGCTGCTGTCGAACCATGCCCAAAGCTCCGTTTTCAAGGACGATAACCGTGACATTAAGATTATTCTCTGCCATTGTGGCAAGTTCCTGAATGTTCATAAGGATTGAGCCGTCACCTGAGATACAGACGATTCGCTTGTCTGGCTCGGCAAAAGCCGCTCCCAAAGCCGCAGGAAGGCCGAAGCCCATAGTTCCCAGGGAGCCTGACGTCAAAAACTGACGTGGTCGCTGAACGTCAAAATACTGGGCGGCCCACATCTGGTGCTGGCCCACATCAGTGGTGACGATAATATCATTTCCAGACGGAAGGGAGGCGATAAATTCCCGCGGATTTCGGTAATTTGCCCCGCCCTTCTTGCCGCAAGTTTTCGCGCCGCAGCAATCTGCCGCAGCGCAAGACATTTCAAGCTGGATTTTCTCCTGATTTTTAAGCTCAATGCAAGAAGACAGCCATTTTGCCCGCTCATTCTTAAATTCTGACAAATCAGCTTTTTTGAGGGAAGAATTTATCTGAGAGAAAGCGTGGATGGTGCTTCCCACAAAATTGATGTAAGAAGGAAGGATTTTATTGATTTCAGCCGCGTCGATGTCAATGTGAATGATTTTTGCCTTTGGACAAAATCCATCGGGAACGCCAGCCGCACGGTCATCAAAACGGCTTCCTGCCGCAATAACTAAGTCAGAGTCATAGGCGGCCTTTCCTGCGGTGAATGTGCCGTGCATACCCACCATGCCGAGGAAAGAAGGACAAGAACGGGGAACGACACCCAGGCCCATGAGACTTGAAATTACCGGAATATCGTAAATCTTGAGGAATTCGGCGATTTTTTCGCCGGCCTCAGGAGAATTACAGCCGCCTCCCACATACAAAATCGGATTTTTTGCCTTGGCAAGAGAAGCGACAATATTCTCGACGACAGAAGGAATTTCTGAATCTTTTGTTTTGTTGCGCAGGGCATGAGAGACATATTCGTTATAAATGCGCTTGAAGGATGTGTCAAAATCTGACGGAACTTCACAAAGCTCAGTCTGAACATTGCGGGGAACATCGATTAAAACAGGCCCAGGTCGGCCGCTCTCTGCGATTGCGAAGGCAAGAGGAACGGCAGTGAGCAATTCCTTTGCGCTTTTGACCATGACAGAGTGTTTTGTTATTGGGAAAGAAAGACCGAAAGTGTCAGCCTCCTGAAAAGCGTCAGTTCCGATAAGGTTTGTGTTTACCTGACCGGTGAAAGCCACCAGAGGAATCGAGTCGCTTCTGGCATCAGCAACAGCCGTAAGAAGGTTCATGGCTCCGGGACCGCTGGTTGCCATACAGACAGCAGCCTTTCCCGTGACGCGGGCAACTCCCTGAGCCATAAAGCCCGCCGCCTGCTCCTGACGGACAAGAACATGCTTGAAATTTGAGACAAAAAGTTCGTTGTAAAGGGGAAGAATCATTCCGCCGGGAAGTCCGAAAACGACATCGATTCCATTCTGCCGTAAAAGATTGATGATAATCTGTGAACCGGTCAATTTTGCCATGGGAACCTCTCAGGGATAAATGTCAATTTAAAATAAAAAAAGCTGGCGATTTCCTACTTTCCCCCGAATTGGAGTATCATCGGCGTAAAGGTGCTTGACTTCCGTGTTCGGAACGGGAACGGGTATTGCCACCTCACTATGACCACCAGCGAATATAATATTAGCAAAATCAGAAAAAAGTGTCAATCGTTTTTTTAATTTTTTTGAAACTTTTTTTTACTTATGGATGTCAAGATTCCGTTTATTCCACGTTGAGGGATTGTAAAGTTCCAAATCTGTAATTTCCTTCCAGCGGAATTTCGGGAAATCAGGAGGAAAAAGATGTCTGGGAGCAGGTTTTCTGCGCTTGTTATTCTCTGACACAAGCTCAAATAGAGTTTCGCGCTCGCTTCCTTCCGGCACTTTTACTAGATAGGGATTTCCAAATGCGATGATTCCACCGTCTGAATCATAAATCGTCGTCTTATCAAATTTTGATGATTTCTGTATGTTTCGGATTTTGGTGCTTCTTCCCGTCGTGCATTGAAAGACAGAGGAGCCGATTCTCAGATATTTATCAACGGAGAAGATTTTGTCACCATCGGAAAATGTTGCCTTGGCATAAGAATAGTCCATCTCAGAAAGCCAGTAGCGGATTTTATAGATTTCCTTTCCTTCACTGGTCACAAAATAAGACAGGACTTCCTTATTGAAGACAGGGGGGGCAATCGTGATTCCAGAAGCAGAGGATGCCGCCCGATAAAAACCGTCAGATGCAGACTTCTCCCCGCCTGAATCCGGTCGAAGACGCGTATCAGTGATTTCAGCGCTATCTTTAATAAGGAAATCAAGATAAATTTTTCCATCAATGACGCATACAGGAATAAGTACAGGATTTTTATCATGGGGATACTTTACGGAAAGCTCATATACCCCGGCCGTCTTTGAAGGATTCTCAACAATCGTGATATACTGAATCTGAATATCTTCAGCAGGGGAAACAGTTGTATTATTTCTGTCTCTGGATTTCAGTTCTGCAAAGGAGGCTGGCTCTGAAGCGCGGTCATTGTACCATTGATAGAAGACACGCAGGACAAGGGCAAATTCATTCTGATTCGAGAACATAATCAGGCGGTCACTTCCCTGCCAGATGCCCTGCAAGAGCGAAGGAACTTCTTCAAAAGCAATATGAGCCGTCACCTCAGACAGCGAAGGAGCCTCGCTGCGGACAGAGACCAGCCCCTCACCGTTTTGCGTTGTCTGGGCAAAAAGCACGTTAAGAGAAAAAAGAAAAAAAAACGGAAAAAATCTTTTATTCATAACCAACACCACCTTAAAAGCCCGGCTGATTGAAGAGCCTGAAAAGCTCACATCCAGAAGGCCCGCATATTACTTTCCCAGCTTTCCGGGAATGCCGGCGCGAGAAACAGGCCAGAATCTATAGGAAGTCGAACCCAGCATGCGGCTTCGATTAACGAACTGCGGCTGCATATTTGTCATGTAAGTGACACTATAAGTATCGGCAGAAGTTAGTTTTACATTCCATCTTTCGTATGAGTGACGCATGTCGAGAGAATTGAAACGATTGTCGCCCATCATGAAATACGAATTTTTCGGGATGTAGCGGGGATTTCCATTCTCATCGTTGGAAGGAAAGACCGGCATATTACGCTGGTCAAGCAGCATACAATAAGTAAAAAGGCGCTGAGCCTCAGCCATTAATTCATTACGAACCGCATCAGATGCAAAATTTTCGTCAGATATGCCGGAAAGATAAAGCTGGGCATTACGCAGGATGATTTTTCCCGCAATCCTTTTTATCATAAGATTCAGGCGGAAATTCGCCTCGGCATACAAGTCACCGGCAAAATCAATTTCCTTTCCGCACCAGTCCGTCATGAAAGCCCTGAACCAGGAAGCCCCGTTCTCACAAGACAGAAGGCTTGCGGCAAAATAATTTGAATTTATGAACAGGGAATATACATTGAGCTGCTCATCGGTGAATGAAACAGTAGTTTTTTTGGAAGTCTTTAGTTTATCGTAATTTTCCTCAAAATCAGAGGCAATTTTTCTGCATTCAGAGGCCAGGTCTTCAAGATTAAGATTGCGCCTCTCTTCCTCGGTTTCAAGCATTTGTGCATAATCACTTTCAGAAAGAGGGAAATCATGAATTCCTTTTTTCAAGCTGGGTTTCACCGAGTTCAAATTCCATGCCGCCCAGCGCGCATCAAGCTCCACAGCCTTGAATTCAGGGGAATCCTTGGTCCTGGCATAGAGAACGCCGTCCTGCATCATAAGCTGCTCGCCCTCTACGCCACAGACACGCTTTACCAGAGGATCTGCCTTTTGATTTCCGTTCTCGTCCACATTGAGATTCACTTTTGTAAGGGTACACATGTAGACCAACTGGGATATGAAAGTCCTGACCTCTGATTTCCGGTCATTGGCATAATGTGGATTCCTGAACACCACGATGTCGCCGCGATTGTATTTTTTGAGATAAGGAAGCCCCACATCGGAGAGAGGAAATTTAGGCCCGCTCAAGGTCTTGAACACCACAACCCGGTCTTTTATGAGGAATTCCGGAACCATGGATTCAGAAGGAATCTCGTAGAGCTGGACGATGAAAATATTAAGCAAAAGAACCATGAAAACCGCCTGCACAAGGGCGTCAATCCAGCTCAAGATTTCGCGAAGAGTAGTCTTGAGGAAGGACTTGTTTTTCGGATTCTTGCGCCCAGCCTTCTGTTTTTCTAGAAAATCAGACCATTCTTTTGAGACTCCAGAAATATGCTTTGGATTGAGATAATGAAGGATTACGAGAGCAAGAGCCGAAGAGAAGAGCCACAGGAGCACGGACAAAACATCAAGTGCAAAGGGAGTGCCATAATTTCCGGCACGGCGGAACACAAATGCCACCAGCATAACATAGGGCAGATACTGCAGAAGCTCCCGGAAAACGGCAATGAAAGCAAGAGCGGAATCAGCGAAAAGTTTTTTTAATGAAAAGAAGGCAAGACAGCCTGTAAAAATGAGTGAAAAAGGAAAAGCTATCAGGGAAATATCAGGGTGAAATGAAAGCAGGGAAAGTGAAAAAAGCGCAGTCCCAATGACGCATGCGCGGGAAAGCACAGAAAGATTTTTTATATTCATAAAGACAGTATATCAGATAGAGAAAAAATTGTCATTGTGATATATTTCTTTCCATGCAAGAACAAAACAGTCTTTCCGATTTCGATTTTTTCCCGGGAGAAACAGAACTCTCCGAGGCAGCGGAACAGGCATTCTCTCGCCTTTCCTTCACTTTCACAAAAGAGCATCTTGAGGGCATTATAGAGGCGGCCCTGGACAAGGACGCAACGGACAACGACCGCTACGTCCTTTCCTGCATGCTCAAAAATGCGGAAGTCTCTTCCAGGGGAGTATTTCCTCTTTGTCAGGATACTGGAATCGCAAACATTTTCGCATGGAAGAAGGGCTCATTTCCCACAAAGGACGCCTATGAAAAACTCAGTGCCGGAGTCAAAAAAGTCTACGACGAAAAAAAACTGCGCTTTTCAACCACCGTTCCCATATCATTTTACGATGAAAAAGACCCGAAAAACAATCTTCCTCCACAGGTTTCGATTTTTGACGCAGACTGCGCCCTCGCACCCACGCCATCCTTCGTAAAAACCGCCGGGGAAGATTCACTTTCATTTATTTTCTGCGCAAAAGGCGGCGGCTCATCTAACAAAACCAGTTTCATTCAGGGCACAAAAGCATATCTTACAAAAGAGCGTTTCTCGGCCCTCATGAGAGAAGAAATCGAGCACTTCGGAACCAGCGCATGTCCCCCATACACCATAGCCGTGGTCGCAGGAGGGTTGAGCCCGGAGCAGAATCTTCTCGCATTGAAGCTGGCAACAATGGGCGCTTACGATGACATGACTTACGAGCCAAACGACCGGGGATTCAGGGACAGGGAGCTTGAGGAAGAAACAATGAAAATCGCCCGTGAATCAGGTTACGGAGCTCAGTTCGGCGGGAAAAAATTCGCCCTGAGTGCCACAGTCATCCGTCTTCCACGGCACGGAGCCAGCTGCCCCATTTCCTTCGGAGTCTCATGTTCCGCACACCGCAACTTGAAAGCCGTCATCACGAAAGAAGGCCTTTACCTGCAGAAGACCGTAGCAAACCCAAGTGAACTTGAAGGATTTGAAAAGGCGGTTTCATCTGCGGGAAAAAAATCCGAATCAAAAGAAACAGAAGTCACAAGCAAAGGAGACATTTCAAAAGTCCTTTCCGCCCTTTCAAAGGCAAAACCCGGCGACAGAATCATACTGAACGGGAAAATTCTTGTAGCCAGGGATGCGGCTCATGCACGCTGGCAAAAACTCCTTGATTCAGGAAAAGAGCTCCCGGAATACACCACACGCTACCCAATCTGCTACGCAGGCCCTGCCCGCACACCGAACGGAAAAGTCATCGGAAGTTTCGGCCCCACCACGGCCGGCAGAATGGATGTATACGCAGAATCACTCATGAGCCGGGGAGCGGCGCTGGTCACCCTTGCAAAAGGCAACAGGAGCAAGGGCTGGACGAACGCCTGCAGGAAATACGGCGCCTTCTATCTTGGAACCCCGGGAGGAATCGCCGCTCTCATAGCAAGCGAATATATCGTAAGTCAGGAAATCCTCGACTACGAGGATCTTGGAATGGAAGCCGTGCGTCTCGTCGAAGTGCGAAATCTTCCATGTTTTGTAATCACAAACAAGGACGGAGAAGATTTTTATGAGCGATAAAGCGCCGGTCTTTGACAGAGAAGCGGCCCTTAACCTTCTGGATGGTGACGAGGAACTTCTTTCGATACTGATTGATTCTTTTCTGACGGAAAATAAATTTGAAAAGAGCAGCCTTGAAAAAATGATTTCAAGCGGGGATATGAGCGAGGCTGCGAGCTATGTCCACGCGACAAAAGGGGCCGCCAGACAACTCTGCATGGAAAAGCTCAAGAATTCAGGACAGAAGCTTGAAGACCTGCTCCGGGGAAAAACCAGCGGTGACGCCCAGAGTCTGGTCGATGAAATGTGGAAAGACTACGGAGAAGGAGTCGCAAGGCTCAAAATAAATCCTTGACAAATAATATAAGTGATATATACTGATAGTGGTACTATCACTTTCAACAAGGAGGAATCGTATGAAAAAAGTACTTGCACTTCTCGCTGCCCTATTTGTCAGCAGTCTTTCCGTTTTTGCCGCAGATCCGGCATGCGGACTATGGAAAAGCGTCGATGACAAAACAGGCAAAATCACCGCCATCTGGAAAATCTATGAGGAAAGCGGCACTCTCTACGGAACGATTGCGGCCGTGGTTGACAATCCTCAGGACGTTATCGCCAGCGCATGCAAAAAAAGCTACAAAGGCTTCCCGCTTGCAGGCAACGTAAACGAAATGAAGACCGTAGGAACACCATGGATTTTCAACATGAAAAAAGAATCAGAAGGCAACTGGAGCAAGGGAAACATCATTGATCCTGGCAGCGGAAAGATGTACGGATGCGTAATCAAATATCTTGCCTCCGGCGATAAAAACAAGGGATACACAGCAAAAGAGCCTACACTTGCCATGGCTGGTACAGTTGGCCCCATCAAAGTCTTCCAGTACTGGACCCAGGCCTCTGAGGCTGACATCGCAAGCGTTCAGGAAGAATTCCCGGCTCAGGGAAACTAGTCCAAGATAAAAGCATGGTAAAGCCCTGTAAAGGGCTGAACATCACTTCAATTTAAATACAAAATGCCCGGCAAAAATTTTCGTAAATGATAGAAGAAAGCTCCCCTGCCGGGCATTTTCTAAGCTGACAAGCCATTTCGTAGACCCGTTTGATTTCGGACGGAAAAGTCTCCTGCTCGCCTTTCAATGTCTGATAGGGAGCGTCTGTTTCAAGGAGCAGGTTTTCCGAAGGAAGATTGGAAAGGCAGTCAATCGCGCTTTTTTTGCCGTTAAGAACGGGTTTTCCAAAGGAAAAGAAAGCGTTGATTCCGTGATTTCTGAGGGACTTGGCTTCCCGGAGCGTTCCAGGAAATGAATGGAATATTACAGCCCTGACATCCTTAAGAGCTCGGGAATAAGAGAAGACTTTTTCGATGGCTTTCCGCAAATGCAGGACCAAGGGCACATTGTATTTCTGGGCAAGGGCAAGCTGGGCTTCAAAAACATTTTCCTGCTCCCGCGCCGTAGCCTTGAATTCCTGCGTGAAAAAATCAAATCCGCACTCGCCTACCGCCACAATTTTTTTGGAAGCAAGCAGGGATTCAAGATATTCAAGCTCTCTTTTTACAAAAGAAGTCTCTTTAAGTGATGGCGACTGCGGATGAATGCCGTAGGAAATAAAAGCGCAAGGGTATGTAGCTGTGGCGGAGCCAGTCGGAAGCGAAGCGGACGACCGAGGGCTACCGAGCGGCGGAACACCCGACCCGAACGGAAAAGCGCACGACAACGAGAGTGCGCGAGTGAGGGATGCGCCCGACAAAAATTCAAATTCTTCCTGAGAATGACAGGATGAGACACAGAAATACTGCTCGCCAAGGCTGAATTCAGGCTTTTTGGAGTGAGAAAGATGGATATGGGCGTCGCAGTATCTTGTCAAAAGTTCACTAAACCTCTAGAATTCAAGATAAATTCAAAAAGTGCTAAAACTTTTTTTTAGTATACCGAAAATATAAATGTAGGACAGTAATCCTGCGATAAAATTTGAAAAGTTTGTCCAATTTTTGGGCTGGGAGATCATTATGGGAACATATACACTTAAAAGTATTGGAAGCAATTCAGATTACATGACAGTTGTCCGCGAAATGGATGACGGCTATGTCGTTCGTATCGTCCGTGACAAAGACGGATATGATGACGTGACAACTGACTACATAAGCAAGGCCCTCTTCGAGAGCTGCGTCCGAACCGGATATTTGACGAAAGTAGCGGAAAGCGAGAAAATCGCGGTAAACGCGTAAGATTATTCGTAATAATACAAAAAAAAGCGGGCTCCCGGTGTGAACCTGCCAAAAAACTCGCGGTGAACAAGTTCAAGCGAGTTTTTGTCAGAACCACACCTACGCCAGCCTTTTTTGCATTTTCGGGCTTTTTGCGCCTTTCATCTGTGGCATCTGCGTAACCTGTGGTTTATTTTTCTTCTTCAACGATTTTGCAGGCGGCCTTGAAACGCTCCTCCACATCCATAATCTGGGGGAGCCAATGTATTTTTATGCCTTTTTTTTCCATGCAGCGGAACCAGGTTTCCTGCCTTTTTGCGAACTGACCGATAGCCAGCTGCAAGAGATTTTTCATTTCTTCTTTGGATTTGTATTTTCCCTGTAAATAATCGCTTACGAAACGGTATTCAAGGCCCAGGGCTTCAAGGCGGCTCCACTCTGCCCCGTTTTCTTCTCTGCGGGCATGGAGAGCCTCAACTTCCTCGATGAGGCCTTCTTCCATGCGGTCGGAAAGTCGTTTTGCGATTCGCTCCCGCACGAGGGAGCGGTCAAGGGTCGTTCCGATGACAAGGGGCTTTAAGGCCGGGCGGGATGCACGGAGTTTTTCCCGCTCAAGGCGGCACTCTTCTGAGATGTTGAAGCGGTTTATGAGGATTGATTTTATCATGCGCTCTTTGTCGCCGAATTCGGAAGTGTTGTGGAGCTTTTCTTTTTCCCGCGTGAGGATTTCTTCAAGCTCTTTTTCGCTCTTTTTTTCAAGCTCGGCCCTCTCACCTGCCCTTTCCACGAATGGAATCATGTCGTAGTGATGGAGAATTGAATCCACATACATGCCGGTTCCGCCCACGCAAATCGGGAGTTTTCCCCGGCTCGTGATGTCGGCGAGGGCTTTGTAAAAATCTTCCTGAAAGTCAAAAAGATTGTACTCGCGCTTTAAATCGCATACATCGATGAGATGATAGGGAATCTTCTTTCCGTTCAGGGTGTAGTCCGCCAAGTCCTTGCCGCTTCCGATGTCTAAGCCTTTATAAACCTGCCTTGAATCCGCGCTGATAATCTCGCCGTCAAAGCGGTCGGCCAGGCGCACGCCGATGGCGGTTTTCCCCACGGCGGTTGGGCCTATGACAAAAATGCAGTTAAAATCTTTCACTTTCCCCTTCTTGCTCTATGGGCTTGTCATTTTCCCATTCGATGTAGCCGCCGAAAATCCAGTAAAGTCCGTCCTCGCCTGATTCATAGACATACCAATAATCAGTGATTCCGTCGTAGCTTGATTTTGATGCGGAGCGGGCGCAAAAGGCAGGGATTTCATCGCCGTCCTCACGCTGAGCCACGATTTCGCCGTCAACAGGAGCTTTTCTGACATTCACTTTGGAGCCGTCCGCGCTCTTGATTTTGCCCGTCAGGAAAGATTCAAGGTCCACCCGGCCGAAAATCTTGTCGTATTCAGCCTGAACGTACTCGGTGATTTCATCGCTGGTGTTAAGCTTCTTCGCGTTCTTGAAAAGCTCCTGCTTCATAGCCCGCTCTTTTTCGGCATCTTTGTTTTTGAGGGCAAGGGCCGTATCTACCACGCGGACAGCTTCCAAATCCTTCTTGTTTTCGCTCACTTTCTCTGAAAAGACATAGCGCTTGCGGATTTCGCTGGCACTTCCAGACCAATACTGAATCTCGGTGAAGTCGATGTCCGCATTTTTTGATTTCTCGCCCGCCACCACTAGGGAAGCTTTCTCAATCTGAGCGTTCAAGAAAGATGAAATTGCGGGCTTAGAAAAGAGCGTGGTGTCAGAGAGGATGACGGTGACGCTTTTTCCCAGGGCAACTTCGCTTTCCCGGGCATAATAGGTCTTTTTATCGTATGACACCTTGTAGAATTTGATATTATCGAAGCGTTCTTTTTCGGTAATCAGCGTGAGGAGGACAGGATTTTCGTCCTCAATGGTAAGCTCTGTTCCCTCTGGAACTGTGGTCGCCCACTCTACCCCGCCCTTTCCCTTGTCCTCACGAAGGGGACCGTTGGGCCGGAGCATGAAGCCTGTCGTCTTGGCGAAAGCAGAAGCCGCCAAAAGTGCAAGTGAAATATATGCAATCAATTTTTTCATTTTAGTCTCCAAATTTTCCTATTCATCGATTTTAAAATCTTCATCGAATATATTCTGATAAATTGTATCTGAAAGGACTTCCTTGACTTTTTCTGAGACAAGGGATTTTTTATTGGCCTCTATGAGTTTTTTGACGAAATAGAACCTCTCCCATTCCTCAAAGGCAGCCGCTTCATGATAGAATTTCAAAAAAATCTCATCGCGGACTTCGGGTTTTGTCTTTTCGTCGATTTTTGAGAAGGTGCGGGCGATTTCTTTTAGCATTGGTTCATGGGTAAAAGTTTCTGACTGGAGATAGATTTCTTTTCCGAAAGGCCTGCCGTTGTAAATCACGGCTTTGTAAAAACCGTTAACACCGTCTATCTGGCCGTCCTCAGCGGCAAGAAAAGTTCCCTCATCAATCTGAGTGCCCGTAATGCTAGCTCCGTCAGGCGCAGAATAGGCAAAGGCATTTTCTGTCATGACCCAGGAAAGATAAACTCCGGGGCCGCTAACAAAAATATCCCGCGTCCAGAAATCCTTGCCCTCATACTGAACGCGCACGAAATCAAGGCTTTCTTCCTTACCGCTCTGCAAGTGGCGGACTGCCTTTTTCTGCTGGATTGAGTCATCATCGTTCAGGTAGATTTTAACAGCGTCTCCCGTCTCAGCCTCGCCCACGGCGTACATTTTTCCATCAGAGCGCTCCTCATACAAATCCCATCCAGTGTAGATGATAAGGCTGGGAGCCGTTTTCTGGATTTTTACGGCAGCAGTTTTTTCGCCGCCATCTCCGGCAGAGCCTGTCTCTTTCTCATTGCAGGAATAGAAGAGCGCAGATAAAAAAACAATCGTGCAGATTGCCATCAAACTTTTTTTCATTTTCAATTCTCCCTTATAAAATTGATTATATGATAAAGAATACACTTGATTCAAGTTAAGGCTTGCAATTATAATTAGTTTTCTGCATTATTTCGGAGGAGTCATGCCTAAAATTCTCTCAAAATTTTTTTTCATGCTGTTTTCGGTTGTTTTTTTCCTTTCATGCGAAAAAAAAATCCCCCCCCCAGAACCCTGAAATTTCCATTTCCGAAGAGCATGGAAAAATCATCAACCTTATGATAAACCTTGACCAGAATTATTCAGACTGGAACATCAACTACGACACTTCAAGCGATAACTATATTTACAGCCTTTATTACACTGATTACAAGTCAAAAATTTTGAAGTCCGCCACCGTAAGGCGTCTTGAGTATTCAAACGGCGTGCTCACCGACATTTCAAACTGGAATTATTTCGAGGAAAAGACTGAAAAGCATCCTGACTGGGACATTCATGTGCGCTGGAATGATTCAAGCGTAACAGTCTACAAACGCGGGGAAAAAATAAAATACTCGTTATCAGAAGCGGCCAGCCTTAAGACATCAAAGCAAGGACTTTCTGTTCCCGCCACTGAAATCACAAAAATTGACGAAAATACATACTTCTACCAGAGAAGGAAAACTGAAAAAAGCGACTATTCTCCTTTTACGGCATGGGACGGGGACAACTACATTGAGTTTGATGAGCTTGAAGGAAACGGACGGATTTTTGACATAATCAGAATCTGGAATGAGGACAAGTCTCTGTGCTGTCGCTTTTACATGAACGGCTGGATGAAGATGGACAATACATATTCAAGAGATAAGAATCTTTATAAGACAACCCAGTATAATTTTTCTGACAAAGAACTCGCCCATGGAAGCTGCTACACCTTTACGAAAGGATATGATTTTTTTGAAATCGGTGGCATAAAGCCTTTGCTTCCAAATGAAGGTGACAAGGAAGAAGAAGAGAATGTTTACAGAGAATATGACGATTGCGGACGCTTGATTTATGAGCAAAGGAACCATGAAAATGGCATGGTGACAGTAACGATTGTCACAAAATCACAGCTTGACATCAATGAACTTTCCTCAAACTGCCAGACACCAATCAACCTGGAGACAAAGCTTATTTATAAATAACAGCAATCAGATGGACAAGCGCGACCGAAATCCTTGAAAACCCAAAACTTTTGCTTTCAATTTTAAATTACCCGGCAGACCGCGCACTTCAGGTATTCTGATTTCGGGTAGCCCAACAAAACAGGATGGTCGGGGCCAGCTCCGTATTTTGCGAGAATCTGCACCCGTTTTTTTGAGTCTTCGGCGGCTTTCATGAGCATTCCGTAGAAATGATCCGCATCGAAGAAATATGAGCATGAGCAGGTGACGAGGATTCCCTTTGGATTCAAGAGGCGCATGGCACGGAGGTTGATTTCCTTGTAGCCGCCATAAGCCTTTTCGATATTCTTGGCACTTTTGGTAAAAGCCGGCGGATCGAGGATAATCAAATCGAATTTTTCGCCAGATTTTTCGTATTCTTTTAGCAAATCAAACACATCGGCGCAGACGGCCTTCATTTTAGAGCCGGCTTTGTTCATTTCGATATTTTTCTTGACCAGCTCAACGGCTTCCGGGGAAATATCCACGGAAATGACTTCCTTTGCCCCGCCCTTCACGCAGTTCAAGCCGAAGGCTCCTGTGTGGGTGAAGGTATCCAAGACACGCTTTCCCTGAGAAAGACTTCCTGCCACGCGGCGGTTGTCTTTCTGGTCAAGGAAGTAGCCGGTCTTCTGACCGTTTGCCAAGTCAACTTCAATTAAAACATCGTTCTCACAGATAGTGATTTTTTCTTCCCGAACTTCGCCGTCCCAGCAGCATCTCAATTTAAGGCCTTCCTTTTCGCGGCTGGGAGCATCGCTTTTCTCGTAGACTCCGTAGGGCTTTATGATTTTTCGCAAGGCGTGCATGATTTCCTTTCGGAAGACCTCGCAGCTTAAAGTTGAGAACTGAACGACCAGATAGACATTTTTGTTCACGTCATAGAATCGCTCGACGATAAGGCCGGGGATAAAATCAGCCTCGCCGTAAACAAGGCGGTAAGAATCCTTTATTGAATAATGCAGTTTCCGCAAATCGTAGGCAGCCTGAATCTTCTCGTCATAGAAAGCCTGTGCGTCCGCCATAATCTGGTCGGCGTGCTCGCTTCCAATCAGTCGGACGGTGATTTTTGATTTTTTGTTGATTACGCCGCTTCCCAAAAAAGCTCCGCCCTTGGCAAATACTTCAACGACGCTTCCGTCTTTTACATCGTCACATGCGGCACATTCTGCCAAAGAGGCCTGCTTTACGCCCTCAGCAGAATCATATTTGATGTGGGAAATCTCATTGTCAAAGACCCAGGGAAAGCCCTGCTTGATTTCCTCTTCTTCCTTTTTATTCAAAAAAACTCGTGCAAACATAAAAACCTCAATTGTAAATTTCTCACAGAGGGCACGGAGTTCACAGAGAGATTTTTGTAAAAGGAAATTTCTCCAAACTCTGTGCCATCTGTGTAATCTGTGGTTCAAAAATCCGCGTGCATCTGCGTTTATCCGCGTCAGATTTTAAAAGCCATACTCCACGTCTTCGCTTTTTTTGACGGCGGGCTGGAAAATCTGTTTCATCACTTCCATTGCCTGTCGCACCGGGATGAAAGTGATTCCCTTCTTTACATGGTCAGGAATGTCGTCCAGGTCCCGCTCATTGGCTTTGGGGATAAAAATCGTCTTGATTCCGTTGCGGCGAGCCGCCACAGTCTTTTCACGCAAGCCCCCAATCGGCATGACAGCCCCTGTCAGGTCAAGCTCGCCCGTCATGGCAACATTGGGCTTTATTGGCCGACCTGTCAAAAGTGACATGAGAGTGGTTGCCATGGTGATTCCCGCGCTCGGTCCGTCTTTCGGGGTCGCTCCTTCAGGAATGTGAAGGTGTATCGTGTTGCGCTCGAACCACTGGGCTTTTTTGATGTTGTGCTCGATGGCGTACTGCTTGACCCAGTTCATGGCAATCTGGGCTGACTCCTTCATTACATCTCCCATCTGACCGGTGAGCTGCAAGCCTCCCTTGTCGCTGGGGAAAGTGATTGACTCGATTAAGAGAGTGTCGCCTCCCATGCTGGTCCAAGCCAAGCCGATTGCAGTTCCAGGTCTGTCAGCTTTTTTGATTTCGCTTTCGTCGAAGACAGGCTTTCCAAGGTACTTGTCCAAATCGGGAGCGTCAATCACAAAAGTCTCTTTTTTGAGGGAGCCGATTTCCTCGTCAGTGATGGACTTTGTTACAGAGCCAAGCTTTTTGCTTTCGGCAGGAATTCCCGTGAGAATCTGGGTGATAAGCTTGCGGTGGATTTTGTCAACGCACTTTTCATAGTGACGGACACCCGCCTCCCTGGCATACTCCTCGGCGATTCTGAGCAGGGCTTCTTTTGTGTATTTGACCTGATTTTTCGCCAGGCCGTTCTTAACGAGATTCTTCGGAATAAGGTATTTTTTTGCAATCTCAAGCTTTTCCTGATCGATGTAGCCTGCAAGGGAGATGATTTCCGCACGGTCAAGAAGAGGCTCAGGGATTTTGTCCAGTGTGTTTGCCGTAAGAATGAAGAAAACATTTGAAACATCAAAAGGCAAATCCAAGTATGAGTCGCGGAAACTAACATTCTGCTCTGGGTCAAGGACTTCAAGCAAGGCAGAAGCCGGGTCGCCGCCAGAATAGCTGGCTCCCATTTTGTCAACCTCGTCAATCAAAAAGACAGGAGACTTGGTTTTGGCGATTTTCAGCCCCTGAAGGATTTTTCCTGGCATGGCTCCAACATAAGTGCGGCGGTGGCCTTTTATTTCAGCCTCGTCACGCATTCCGCCCACAGAAAAGCGGTAGAAAGGCTTGTTCATGGCCTCGGCGATTGAGTGACCGATGGAAGTTTTACCCACGCCCGGAGGCCCCACGAGAATCATGATTGAGCCTTTGTTGTCGTTCTTGAGCTTTCGCACGGCAAGGTATTCCATGATTCGCTTCTTAACATCGTCAAGGCCGTAGTGGTCGCGCTCCAAAATCTTTGCGGCTTTTACCAAATCGTAGTTTTCTTTTGACTCGTCCCGCCAGGGAAGGGAGCAGACCAGCTCCAGATAATTCCGTGAGACAAAATACTCGCTGGAACTTGGATCCATGAGCTTGAATTTTTCAAGTTCGTTCTCAACCGTTTCTAAGATTTCTCCCTCGAATTCAAAATCAGCGATTCTGGCCTTGAATTTCTGGTAGTCAGAGCCGTCCTCGCCCACTCCCAGCTCGTCCTGAATCATTTTCATTTCTTCACGGAGGAAGTATTCCCGCTGGTTCTTTTCAAAATTCTCGTTAAGTTCGTTCTGAATCTTTTTCTGGATTCTAAGCAGATCCTGATCTTTTTTGATGTAGACCAGAACCTGCTCCATTCGGGCCCGGACATTAGTCTCTTCAAGGACTTTCTGCTGGTCAGCCTTCTCAACATTGAGGACAGAAGCCACGAAGTCAGCGATTTTGCCCGGATTGTCGATGTTGACCATGTTGAGGCGCATTTCCTCGCTGAAAAGAGGATTGTTCTCGCTGATTTCC
Source organism: Treponema sp. (assembly GCA_017469785.1). GTDB lineage: Bacteria > Spirochaetota > Spirochaetia > Treponematales > Treponemataceae > Treponema_D. The sequence continues at coordinate 29,751 of JAFUFU010000008.1, read as the reverse complement.
TTCATTTCGCTGATGAGGGCGCGGGTGAGTGCCTTGACCTCAAAAGTGTCGAATTCTTCGTCTTCAAGGTACTCAACGGCGGCCACAATCGGATTCGACGCGCTTAAAGACTTTCGGATTCTGAAACGTTTTATCGTAGAAATGAAGATGTTGATTCCGCCGTCAGGAAGGTTGATTTTTCGCACGATACGGGCCACGGTTCCCACCGTGTACAAATCCTTGATATTGGGAGTCTTGTCGCCGTCTTTTGAATCATCGTCTTTTAAAAGAACAAGACCGATAAATCCGTCACCCTCGTAGACGCTCTCTACGGTTTTTGCGTCTTCGGGAGAATTAATCATAATGGGCGTGAAAATGCCCGGGAACATGGGACGGCCCGCCACGGGAATTATGTTCAGTTTGGGAGGCAAAAAGTCCTCGATGGGCATAATCTGGGCATCCTCGCCCAAGTCTTTGAGGGAAACTTTTCGAGTGCGCTTGCCCTTTTTGTGAGCAGGCTCGGCTTCCTTCTCAGAAGAATTTCCGCCTGAACTCTCCGATTTGTCGTCCTTTTCTCCGGCAGGCACATCAGAAGATTTTTCGGATGACTTTTCACCGTCAATCGGAATTTCTACCGCATCGGGCAGTTCATCAACGTTTATGTCCACATCAAAATTGTCTTTCATAAAATCCTTAAAAGCACCTTTGACTTCATCTAAATCTATATTTTCATTGTTTGAATTCTTATCATCATCGTGTTTGCTCATACTATAAATATAATAGAAAGAAGGGCTATCGGCAAGAAAAAAGGGGGCGTTATGCAGAAGGGAAAGTTTTCCCCGCGCTTATGGAAGATACTCCCGGTTGATGTTTCTCAAAGAGGCAAGCATTCGCTCCTTTGCCCGACGGTCTCCTTTTGTCAGGGCTTCAAGCCGCGCCCGTGCGTCCTTCCGGCCGGAATTGTCCTGATACATGCAGGTGCAGGTTGTGCTGATATAGCCGGATTCTTTTGCATGTTCTTTTATTGTCTCAACATCGGCGTAACAGAGAGGGCGGATGATTGAAAGAGGATATTTCTCATAGTTCAATCTGGGTGGCATGGTGGAAAGCTCGCCTTTACGGAGCATGTTCATTAGCAAGGTCTCAAGAATGTCATCAAGGTGATGCCCCAGAGCCAGCTTGTTGTAGCCGTTTTTGACCGCAAAATGCACAAGCTCGTTTCGCCGCTGGTTCGAGCACCAGTAGCAGCTCATCTTAAAGCCTTCTTTTACCCGGTTTTCCACATCCACGAAATAATTCAACGTGTCCACATTCCATTCCTCAAGCTGTTTTCTAAGCCGGGGGCTCATGGTGCAGGCCTCAAAATCAGTCTCGATATGAATGGCCGTAAAAGAAAAATCAGCGTCCTTCCTCTTAGAGCGATTGGCCAGATATTCTATTAGAGCCGTAGAATCCTTACCGCCGGAAGCCCCCACAAGGATTTTATCCCCCGGCTCAATCATTTTATAATCGTAGACAGCTTTGTCGATAATGCTGAATAATTTTGGCTGAGACATGAGATGAAGTGTAACAGAAAGCCGTTACTTCTCCAAGCCCGCCTCCATGCGGGAAACGGCTTATTTTTCCAATCCAGCATTCACGAATAAAGAATCCTGATACCAGTCTATAATCATGCTGAATTCTTTTAGTTTATAACCTTCACATTCGGCGTGGATTTTCATGATTTTACCGCTTACAAGTTCCCGTTGGGGAACCTGATCGAAGGGGAGATATTTTCCGTTGTAAAGGACAGTGAATCGGGTCTTCGCAGTGAGGATGTCGCCGGTTTTCGCATCGAAGGCGCGGGTCTGAACAGAAACTGGGCGCACTACCCTCTGCAAGTTGTCGAAATTCATGTTCACGCTCTCACCATTCACCTGGAAGCTGGACCACATCACGTATGAGCCAATGAGGATTTTGACCCGGTAGGATCCGTCTTTCAAGTACACTGGCTTAATCGAAAGATATTTTATGTTCTTGCTGGAGTTTTGTGACACAGTCTTTCCGCTTTTTGTCCGTGAGATTATTCCCTCGCTCTGCTTGAAATCCCGCTGGCTTCCCTTCACTTCCGGGAGATCGTTTTTTGTCTCATCAAAGAAGTAGGCTTTTACCGGGATATCCAGACCGTAGATGTTGTTCTGGACGCCGGCGACTGGAGTCAGGAGGTTCAGAGTCACAGGCTTGTACCATGGGCTTAAAACCGAGGCATGGACAATTCCCGAAGACCATGCGTACATTCCGAGGCAGAAAAGAGCCACTGCGCAAAAGGCATAGCTTGCGATTTTCACTCCCAGCCGGCTCTTTTTTTCAAATTCAGGGATTACGAACTGATTCTTTGCAAGAATTATCTGTGCGAGGGAAATTCTTATTGCGTGGGTGTCGTAGTCCCTCAGGTATTTTTTTACGATTTTGATGACAGAATCGATGGACTTATAGCGTTTTTCTGGATTAGCCTTGAGCATTTTGCGAATCATGCGGCAAATTCCGTGGGGAATCGAGGGATCAATCTTCCGGGGATTGATGTACTTGCCCTTTTTGATTTTCTCAAGATTCTCGGCGCTGATTGTGGAAGCGAAGGGTTTTGAGCCTGTGAGCATTTCATAGAGCATGACGCCCATGGAATAAATGTCGGCCCGGTTGTCCACGGAGCGCGAGTCCATAATCTGCTCAGGACTCATGTAGGCAGGAGTTCCAAGAGTAACGCCTGTCTGGGTAACGTCGCCCGCAACCTTCGTGACAATCCGCTCTGATTTTGTGACCGCAATTTCCTCGATGTCATCGCTGGCGGCGATTCCGAAGTCAGCCAGCTTAACTTCGGCACGGCGGCTAATCAAAATGTTTCCGGGCTTGATGTCACGATGAACGATTCCTCTTGCATGGGCGAATTTGAGCGCGTAGCAGGCATCCAAAAACACGAGAAGCGACAGTTCCGTTCCGAGCGACACCTGTTTTTCAATAACCTGGGCAAGGGAAAGACCGTCAACGAATTCTTCTACTATATAATGGCTGTTTCCTTCAACGAAATAATCAAAAAGATGCACGATGTACGGGCTCTGCATGTCCAAAAGAATCTGAGCCTCACGCTTGAACCGCTCCCGAATCGTGGAGTTCCCTTTAATCGTAAGTTTTTTGAGAATGACCATGCGCTTAAGAGTCGGATGAACGGCCTTGTAAACAGCCCCCATTCCGCCCTTAGCGACCAGACCCATAATGCGATACTTACCAATCATCTGAGGAAGGTTCTCTGCCATCATATTCTCCTTTTTTAAACTGAAAACTGAAAGTGGAAAGTGGAAAATTACAGAGGAAGTAAATTCACTTTCCGTTTTCCGTTTTCAACTTTCCGTTTCAAACAACCACAATATCTGTTTCAGGATTAAATTTTCGTCCTGGAATCACGACCGCTACCTGTTCAATTTCGGGATTGTGAATCTGAACCAAACGGTCTTCCTGCCTCAAAGCGTATTTTCCAAGAACAGGCCTGTGCCCGGAAAAATACCAGGCACTCTTACGGCTCGGCTCAGGCAAAAGCTCATTAAAAAGATGCTCCACCGTGCCACTATCCGCCGCGTCGTTGGCTGTCCAAGTAAGAGCGAAAGTTACGATTGAACGCTCAGCGTGATAATTTATAATCTGCTCGCGGCTAAAGAAAGTGGCAGGCTCGGCATGGCTTACCACGCAGTTTTTGAAAGCCGCACAAATCGGAAGAGAGTTCTCAAAGCAATAAATCTCGTGAAGAATCAGGTCGTCGTAGGCGTGCTGCAAAAAATCCCGCACCATATTTCCTTCATCACAGAATTTACAGAAAGGAACATTTCCGTGCTTTTGCCGCATATCTTCGTTCAGAATATTCTCGTGATTGCCCTTTAAAATGTGAAAATGGCTCGCAAAAGCCGATTTGAGTGAAAGAATCATCTCCAGAAGAGAAAGGTTCTCGCGCATCTCAGCGGTCAAAGACTCGTTCACAAGATTTCCGTTCATAAAGTCCAGATAAGCCTGCTTCCATCTTGCGCGCCCGCGGTTCTCGGAGTGAAAAATGTCGCCAACACAAAGGACAATTATTTTACCGGATTCCAAAAGCTCCAGAACCGAGTGCCCGCCAATCTTAAAATCCATGATATCAAGAATGAATTTGCCCCGTCCATGCAAGTCAGGCACGATTATTATAGGAAGAGAATTGAACTGCGAAGAAGTAAAATCCAAAAGTCCGCCCGCATTTTTATCAGTGGCCAAAGGACGGTAATCAGAGCTTTCCCCTTCGAGCACGGCAATTCCGCCTTCCAAAAGGGAAAGTAAAGCATCATGAGACGGAAGCTCGGGAGAATCAAGATAAGACTGCAGCAAATTTCTGAGTTGAGACAAAAATTAATCCCGAATTTTACGACATTACGAGCGTTGTCGTACCGATAGTGATTTTATCGCCAGGGTTGAGTTTTACATATTTATCAGGAGGTACGCGGTGCCCGTTAAGGAATGTACCATTTGTGCTTTTTTCATCCTTAATAAAATACGCATCACGGATTTTCTGAATCGTAGCGTGCTGCCGGCTTGCCAGTTTGTTGTCAATAACAATCGAACACTCAACAGAGCGTCCAAGCGTCATTTTGGCTACAAGATTGATTTTTTTTTGGTTGAACATGAGGTAAGCAACAGGAGCTCCCTCTGAAACTTTTTCCAAATGCTGCCCGATAGGGCTGGTTGTTGCAATAGTTGTATCATTTGCCATAAAATAATTATAACACATACTCAATAATTTTGTGAATCATTTTTTTACAGCATCTTTTCCACGAGCTTCATTCTCAATCTGCAGCTTATTCACTTTCCGGCTCTAAACTCACATTAAAAACTGATGAAGGTGATTTAGATTTTACAATCTCTTCAGATGGGAAAACTATTTCTGAAAGCGAAAAGTCTGATTTTACATACACTATTTCAGGAAATACTGTAACTTTTACAGTCTCAGGTCTCGGGGAGCAAAGCGGAACATTCTCAGAAGACAAAGAAGAATTAAAAATGACTATTAAAGGAAATGAATTAACTTACAAAAAACTGTAATCTGCTATAGGTAAGTGCTGACTAACACTTAATGCGATTAATCAGTGTTTCCTTAGGTCACTGTAAAAAAAACAGGGGGTGCACTTCACTTCACTTCAAGTACCCCCTGTTTTTTTTATTTATGGCTTATAAAAAAACTGAAAATTATTGATATTTATTCTTTTGCGCACTCGTATTGAGACTAATTCTCCAAAAGGAGATCATTTTCCTTAATACGGCGGACAAGCCGCCGTTTGCCTATTGGAAGCTATTGATGTTTGCGCCTTCGGCGCATGGGCATCCAACCTACCCCTCTAAAAGCAAATCGTTTTCTTTTATCCAGCCTAATTTCCGTAGTGCGAGACCGAATGCCCAGCTCAAAACGCCTGGCAAAACAAAGCATACAAGGACAAGGCCCAGCCAGTCAAATGCTGTCGGAGAAATCGCAGCCGCCCCATGCTTGATCGCAGCCTCACTTGGTGAGAACCAGCCTGAAATCACTCCAATCTGGCCTACAAGGCCGCAGGTTCCCATGCCGCTAGAGACAGCCGCGCCGTTCATTTCCATTTTGAAAAGGCAGGTTGCAATCGGGCCGGTAATCGCAGAGGCAAGCGTGGGCGGAATCCAGATTTTCGGATTTTTGATAATATTCGGCATCTGGAGCATGCTCGTCCCCAAGCCCTGAGAAAGAATGCCGCCCCAACCGTTTTCGCGGAATGAAAGGACCGCAAAGCCCACCATTTGGGCAGAACAGCCGGCCACAGCAGCCCCGCCCGCCAAGCCTACCAAGCCGAGAGCCGCACAGATTGCCGCAGAAGAAATAGGGAGAGTGAGGACGATTCCCACGAGAACAGAAATGATGATTCCCATTACGAAAGGATGAAGTTTTGTGGCCCAAACGATGATATTTCCGATTGAGGAAGCCGCAAGACCGATATAGCGGGCAAAAAGAACCGTGAGAAGAGCACCTGAAAGAATAGTCACCAAAGGAGTGACGATGATGTCAACCTTTGTTTTTTTGCTGACCAAGTTACCAAGCTCTGCTGCCGCAACCGCAATCACGAGGACAGCCAAAGGACCGCCCGCCCCGCCAGTCACATTTGCCGCACTGCCGACCGCGACCAGTGAAAAAAGAACCAGGGCAGGAAGCTGCATTGCAAAACCGATACCCACAGCCATTGCCGCACCGACAACATGACCGTCCGTGGCAAAGTTTCCCGCATCGACTAAAAACTGAAAAACAGGATTTGTTCCCAGTCGAAGGAGCTGCTGCCCCAAAGTCTTGATGATTGTTCCGATTAAGAGGGAAGCAAAAAGTCCCTGAGCCATACCGCTGAGAGCGTCAATAAGATAACGCTTGACATACTTGTTCATACGAACTCCTTGTTCAAAAAGAACTTAGTGAGAGAATAAAAAATGTTGATTTTTCATTGAGTCACTTCTGATGTAGACTTAGGAGCCTTCGTGAACCCGTTAGACAGTACGCAAAAACTTCCGAAAGAAAGAGCGAGTCTGTCATCAGTCATCAAAACCGTAACATCTGATTAAATATGTCAAAGAATGTAACAGAAATTTAGGAAATATGCTACTATAAATTATGAAAAAAGGAATCTTTTATGCCGTTAGCACCGGAGCGGGAAATCCAGAACAGCTTACATTTGAGGCCATTCGAGTCCTGCGTGAATGTGACGCGATTTTCTTCCCGGAAAGCGAAAAAAACACCATCGCCCTCCACTCAATTTCCCAAATCGCAGGACTAGACCTTTCCCGAAAATCGCTCATTCCCTGCCGCTTTTCCATGACGGGCGACAAGGAAAAATCCGATGCAGAATACCAGAAGGTCGCTTCTGACTGCCTGAAATTCGTACAGGAAGGAAAATCTGTGGCCATGCTCTCCATCGGCGATGTCACCCTCTACTCCACTGCCGCCCGCACTGCCCGCCTTATCAAAAATCAGGGTTTTGAAGTCAAATTCATTTCCGGGGTAAACTCATTTTCTGCCGCCGCCGCTTCCAGTAAAATTTCTCTTTGCGACAGGGATGAAAAACTCACCGTAATTCCGGGAGACGCGTTTTTCTCCCAAGGAAAGCTAAAATCCGCCTTAGAAGACGAGGGCACAAAAGTCTTAATGAAAATGGGCCGCCACTTAAAGGAAATTATCTCGATTTTAGATGAGCTGGGCATGATTCAAAATGCCACGCTGATTCAAAAAGCCAGCCTTCCCGACGAAAAAATCTTCCGAGGCAAAGAAATCGCAGCCATGACGGAAGAAGACATAAAAGCGTCATACCTTTCCGTTATGATAGTAAAATGATAATGAAAAGTCACAGAGCTCTGGAGTACACAGAGCGCATGATGATCCGTGCCCTCCGTGCCTCTGTGAGTATTTTCAACTTTCAATTTTCCATTTTCAATTTTCTGTGCTATACTTCTCTCATGAAAAAAAATATTCTTTCTATATTTCTCGCGCTTTTTGCGTTCTCTGCTTTTTCCCTTTCAAAATCATTTGATTATAAGAATTACACGCTCACGGCCTACTATCCGGAAAGCGTCCAGCCGGGGGATGCTCTCTTCGTGCGTCTTTGCTTTGAGTCAAAAAACAAAAAATTCATCAAATCTCTTCCCGCTGACTCAAAAGAATCCGGCCGACTTGAAATTTTCCGCGTAAAAGAGGACGGAAATCTTAACGAAAAGGCGACTTCAAAATCACTTTTTTACAAAATAGAAGAAAACAAGACAAAAAAACTTCTTCGCTCGGTGCTGCTTTCAGGCGCGCCGCTTTCAACATACGCAAAAACCGGCGACTATTCCGCTGAAGTCGCATTTTCGGTCTTCGGGGAAGAAAACAAAATATCCCTTCCTGTAAAAATCATCGAAAAAGAATTCGTCTCGGAGACCATTCCCCTCAACGCTTCAAACACGGCAATCAAAACAAATGTCTCTTCTGAGCGCATGGATCAAATCAACCGACTCAACAAGATTCTGGACACAAAAAACGCAGACGCAATATATTTTGACGCCGCTTTCAATCCGCCGAATCCAGCTACACGGCGAACATCCTTCTTCGGGGACCGCCGTGTTTACGCATACAACAACGGAAAATCTTCCACAAGCCTTCACTACGGAATCGACTACGGAGTTCCCACGGGAAGCGAAGTCCGTGCCTGCGCCGGCGGAAAGGTCGTTATGGCAGAAGACAGAATTTCCACAGGATGGAGCATCTGCATTGAGCATCTTCCCGGCCTTTATTCCCTTTACTATCACATGAGCGAGCTTAAAGTCGAAGTCGGGCAGATGGTAAATCAAGGGGAACTTATCGGGCTTTCAGGGGCGACGGGGCTTGCCACAGGTCCTCACCTGCACTGGGAAATGAGATTAAACATGGAAGCCGTAAGCCCGGACTTTTTCGTAAGTGATTTTGCCTTTAAAGAAGAGGCAGGCAAAAAGAAAAATTAAATTCCGTTCACTAAGCGAAGGAATTCCTCTTCATTGATAATAGGAATTCCGAATTTGGCGGCTTTAACATTCTTGCTGGAGCCGCTTTCCGTGTCGTTGGTAACCAAGTAGCTCAGGTCTTTTGTAACGGAGGATTTGCAGCTGCCTCCCGCTTTTTTGACCATAGCCTCAGCGTCAGCCCTTTTCATCGTGCGAAGCTCGCCCGTAAAGCAGAATGATTTTCCGCTCAGGGCTCCGCCACCGATTTCCTCGATTTGAATAATGCCATTGGCCACGAGGGAGCGCATTTCCTCGGCGTTTTCAGCCAGACCTTCCACGAAGATTTTGGCTGTGATTTCGGCAAAGCCATAGACGGCGGCAATTTCTTCTTCGCTGGCAGAAAGGAGTTTTTCCAGCGTAGTAAAGCCCGCGTCAATGAGTTTTTGTACCATGGTTTCGCCCATTCCCTCGATGTCAAAGCCCGCGATAAAGACAGCAAGTGACATGCGTCTGTGATTCTGAATGCTTTCGTAAACTTTTTTTGCGCCAAGGGAATCTTTCTGGCTTTCTATTGACTCTTCGTTTAAAAAATAAGGGACAAGGCTTTCTGTCGTAAGGGAGTAAATGTCGGAAATTGAAGTGACTTCCTTATTTTTAAAAAGGGAGCGCAAAAGGGTATCTCCAAAGTCGCGGATGTCTACCACGCCCACCCATTTTTGAAGCTGGTGCAGCACTCTCTTCTCGCAGGATTTATTTGGGCAGAAAAGCCGGCTGCCCTCGTCCCGAAGTGCGGTTCCGCAGACAGCGCAGGTACTGGGGAAAATAATAGCGCTTGTTTTCTGCCCTTCTTCCTCAGGCAAAACGCTTTCGATTTTTGGAATGATTTCTCCCCTCTTTACGACCACAACCCTGCTTCCGATTTTGACTCCCAGAGAGCGCATGGTGTCGGGATTTGCAAGGGAAGCGCGCTGAACAGTGGTTCCGTTTAGCTGAACTTCGTCAAAAATTGCCACCGGGGTGTAGGTCGCGCCCGACTCGCTCCACTCAACCTCTCGCAAGACAGAGACTGCCTCTTCAAGGGAAAATTTAAATGCAATCTGCCGGTCAGGGCGGGCGCGGCTTGCGTCCGCAAGGTCAATCCTCCGCTCTTTTATGACAAGGCCGTCGATATCGTAGTCAAGGCTTTTTCGCTCTTCCATTACTTCTGCCCGGTAAGAAATTACATCTTCCGCGCTTTTGCAGATTTTTAATGGAGAAGTCTTAAAGCCCATGCTTTTAAGCCAGCTGATTTTTCCCTCTTCGTCTGAAAAAGGACTTTCCCCTTCCGTGGCAAGGGCATCATAAGTCATAAGAAGGAGATTTTCGCTTCCGCTTCCGTCTTTTCGCTTCATGAGACCGTTGGCGGCATTACGGCAGTTTGCCTTGTCGGAATAGAATTTTTCGTGGACGGTGTGGCTCATAATAACTTCGCCTCGGATTCCGCCCGTAAAATCGATTTTTTTGTGTTCACAATCAAAGAGAGCCGCCTGAACGCCCTGCATTTTTTTTGCGTTGGCCGTGATGTCGTCTCCAATCGTTCCGTCGCCGCGGGTAACAGCCCTCATAAGCTCGCCGTGAACATATTGAAGTTCCAAAGATGCTCCGTCCAGTTTGTACTCAACCAGATATTCATCGTAAGCGTGATTTTTTGCCCATGCCAAAAATTGTTCGGGATTGGCCGCCTTTTCCTGGCTTCCCATAGGCATGATGTGGCGGATTTTTGCAAAGTTTCCGCTGTCGGCTCCCACCCGCTGGAGAAGAGGATTCCCGGGGTCAAGGGATTTCAGCTCATCCCAGAGCCTGTCAAATTCGGCGTCAGAGATTTCGCCCTCGCCGTTGTAATATGAGTCCTGATATTTTTTGATTAAAGTCGAAAGCTCGCTGATACGGGCCGATTGCTCAATGTCAAATAAATCTGCCATTTTTCGCGCTTTTAATCAGAATGTTTTCTTTACGATTATGTCTACCCGCTTTCCCTGTACGCCCACCAAAACGTCATCCGCAATGTTCGCAATAATTGAGCGCTCAAGTTCGTCCCATTCCTCGCCCTGTTTTTCCTTTGCTTTTCGGCGATATGTATCAAGGTTCCATACGGCTGAATATACAGCCTGACTTGGGTCAAGACCAGCAGCATAAAATCCTTCGTTTATGAAAGCATTTTCCTCATAGTCAATAAGCATGAAGGCCGCAGCAAGACGAATTTTTGACATGATGCCTTTCGCAGCCTCATTTTTGCCATTTGAAGAGACTGCCAGCAATTTTTCGCGCAGGTCGTATGTCATGTTTTCGTCCGGAGTCAGAACCGTATGCAACTCAAAAGTTGTGCCTTCTGAATCAATCCAAAATTCACCGGAACTAAAACTCAAAAGTTCAGGAAGCATACCGACAAGCTCCTCTGCGAGAAGCCGAAGCCTGCCGGAAGATTTTTTATCGAGGCCGCAGTAAGAAGCAACCTTTTCGCTTTCGTTTAAAATATCCGAGAGAGAAGCAGTATCCTTTGCCTCTCGCGGAAGAGTACAGACATTAGATTTCATGCGGACTCCTATTTTATGTTGAGGATATCTTTGAAGCCGGTAACATCAAAAATATCAAGCACAGTATCATTTACATTTGTGATGGTAAGCCCGCCTTTTCGAGCATAAGCTTTGTGTGCAGAAAGAAGAACGCGGAGGCCCGCCGAAGAAATGTAATCAAGCCTGGAAAAATCAATTACAAGTGAAGACGCATCGCTAACAGCGGTAATTTCCTTTTCTAATTCCGGTGCGGTGATAGTATCAAGACGGCCTTCAATGCTGAGAGTTGCCTCAGTTCCACTCTGTGTTTTTGTTACAGTCATTGCTTGCTCCTAATAAAAGATAGTGGGTATCTCTAAAAATTGCAATTTTTAGAGATTCCTAGTTAATAGAATATCACAAAATATTGAAATTTTCAAGGAATTATTAAGAAAGAAGCTTTTGCCCCTTTACGCTTCCTTTGAAATCTTCTCGAACATAAGCTCGCTGATTACGCGGTTCGCGTCAAGCCCCTTCTGCTCAAAACGGGTTTCCGGCCGCCATTCCTGATGAGGTGCAAATCCATCGTAGCGGTTTTTCAAGCCCTCTGTTGCCGAAAGCTCTTCCAAGCCGAATTCAGCATAGGGAAGCCAGTCAGTGACAAAATAGAGGTAGCCCCCAGCGGCGAGTTTCTGTGTCATCAAGTCGGTGCGCGGACGCTGCACGAGCCTTCGCTTGAAGTGCCGCTTTTTCTGCCATGGGTCAGGGAAAAATATGTGGAAAGCCGCGACGCTAGAATCTGAAATCTGGTTTTTAAGGACTTCCATCGCGTCATGCTCGATTATGCGCAGATTCTTTAAAGAGCGGTCACGGATTTCTCCGAGCAGTTTACCGACCCCAGGCTTATGAACCTCTATTCCCAGATAATTAACCTGTGGATTTTCGGAAGCGATGATTGCCGTAGCCTTTCCCATGCCGAATCCGATTTCGATTACTACCGGATTTTCGTTCCCGAAGATTTTTTTGAAGTCCAATTTTTCTTCTGAATAGGGAATGCAGAATACATCGTGCATTTCTTCGTAGGCCTTACGCTCCGATGCAGTGAAATGCCCCTGTCTCAGGACGAAAGTGTGGATTTCACGGTGGATTCCGTCAGATTTTCTTTCGAGTGTTTCGTTTTCAGTTTTCAATTTTCACCTTTTCGCTTTCTTTTAGAACTTCGCCCGGCATAAGGCATATCACCGAATTACCGGCCGTTACATAGCAGGTTCTTTTCAAGAAAGCAAGTTTATAGTCTTTTTGAATATCAGCGGGGGTTTTCCATGAGTTTTTGGCCTTTCCCATGAACAGAAGCTCCCCTTCCTCATCGTATATCGCAACGTTTTCAGCCGCGTTCGGAAGATAGTCCCGGAAATTTTCAGGAGTTGCCTGCAAGAGACCGCTGTCGTAATTCACGGCGAAATTCATTGAGTCTTCCTTTCCGGCAGCATCATAATAGGTTACTGAATAGGCTCCCGTGGGAATTGCCTCGCTTTCTGGCGGTTTGAGATTCACAGAATAGGCATAGCTCTTATTCATGCCGGTAAAAATCCCCGGTTTAGATACAAGCCATGAGTAGCCGGACTCTCCATGAGACACTGCAAAGCTATCCGTGCGCTGAAGTGCATTCGTAACTTGGAGAAAGACAGCCAGTCTGCTCACCGGAGGCTTGTCATTGGCTTCAAAATCAAAAACAGCCGTAGCCTGAACAGAAACAACATCCGCCTCGCTGTCAGAACAGGAAAAAAAAGAGAAAGCCAGAAAAGATAGGCAAAGAGTAAATAAAACTGTACGCATTTAGAAATTGAAAATCAAGTTTATGACTGTCAAATCCTGATTTGCAAACTGATTGACGATAGACTCGAATTTTACGTTCAGTTTTTTACAGGCATCGTCAAGATATGAAAGGTAATAGAGGCCCAAATCAGTGCTTCCCTGACCGTCCGGAATCTCACGGTAGAAGTCGATAAGGGAACGCTTGTTCGTATCGGCAGCCATCTTGTCTTCGATATTTGCCTTTGCTTCCTGATTTTCGTCGCTTTTGTTCAAGACCATAATCTGCAAGCGCCCCTGCTTGCCGATTGCCGTAGAACCGCCACCGAGCTTCCAAGAAAGAGACACCAGCTCATGCTTGCGTTTGAGTTCATTTATGATTTTGGTGCGAACTTCCGGGTCAAAAAGCAGAGAATCCAAATCGTCAACGCCGTTGTAAAGGACCTTTGCCTCTTTTTTGAGGTTCTGGTTTTCGGCATTGAGGGCAAGTTCCATGAGAAGAATGGAAATGTATTCAGCGACACGAGACTTTTCCATATAAATCTGGAGAAGGTGACGGATTGCGATATTTATCTGAGAGAATCCCTCTTTATCTTTGAAAAATTTGAGGATGATGTACCAATTCATCAAAGAAAGCCTGTTGAGGAATTTTTCTGTCATGAGCAGATAGATATTGCGCTCTTCAAGAGAATACTCTTTGTTCTCCATGATAGACTTCCAGACAGGATCAAGGATTTCTTTTTTGGCCTGCCGTATGACGCTCTCTTTTTTAGAAATCATTGCGCGAAGCTGCTTGTCCTCGATTCTGGTCCGCTCGTCGATGAGTTCGCTAGGATTGGCACGGTTATGCTTGCGCACACAGTCGCACTTGATGACATCGGCAAAAACCTGACGGTCAAACTGCTTATAGAGAATTGAATAGACGACAACTTTTGCCAAATCCATAACTTCCTGACGAACAGACACGAATTCTGACATGGAGATTTCGATTTTGGAAATGTAATCGACCATAATCATGTTCTGAATCGACTGGGGCGAGAAAGGATTGAGAGAAATGCCGTATTCTTCAAGATTGTCTGCAAGACGAATGCGAAGAAGCTTTTTTTTGTTGCTGATGAAGTGTGATGTGCCTTCTTCAGTAAGAATAACCTTTAGCGGCAGGTTCAAAATAAACTTTTTTTCAGCAGGCATTTAACACACTCCTATTCACTAGAATTATACACCAAGGCACTTGAATTGTAAACTGACAAATTATATTCTTATTGTAATGGTTTTTCGCAAGATTATCAGTTCTGCCCTTCTGTTATTTTCGGCATATTTTTCAATTTTCCCGGAGAAATTTTCTGAAGAAACGGCAATTTTTGGCAATAAACTTTCTCAATCAGTCGCCGCTACCCTTGAAAAAAACGGATACACGGCTTATGTGCAACAGCTTACCTCAACAGGGCAGGATGATTTTGCATACAACATCATTGTGGAATTCGATCCGTCGCTGAAAGGCAATGAGACGGAACAGTCAGATTCTCAGGACATAAGTCGCAAGGAAGTCATATTCTGCTTTACTCAGGAAGATTTTATCGCATACCAGCCGGGAATACTCGATTTTCTTTCTTCCATTAAAGCAATGGAGCGTACGTGGACTGCAAGAATCCTTTTTTCGGCCCTTGACACCCCGCCCAAAATATCACATAAAGCCGTTAACGGAACCGAGGTTTTCGCCGCATCCATTGACGACTCCGATTCAAGCTGTGCCATTGTGCTTTCCTTTGATCCAAATTCAGAGACCTCGATATACACCGGAAGCTACAAAAACACAACGCCCCTGTGGCTCACGAAACAAATTTCAGACGCTTTCTACGACGAAAAGAGAGACTTTTCCTTTGAAAACATTGTCTCCGCGATTTACCGGCTGGGAATCGTCCGGGGACAGGAGAGGCTTTCCTATTTTTTCATCAATGATATCCCTTCAATAGAAATTCATTTTTCAGATTACACGGGCTTGTCTGTCCTTAAGAAATTCTCCGAAAACTACACCGCCGACGGAAGCGGTGAATGGGACAAGCACTATCTCTATATAAACCGCTCGCCGCTTTTCCGGGCTGTTTTCATCTCGGAGCGCACAATCATCATCACCTGTCTGTCAGTGGGGCTTTTCACGATTTTCCTTTTGTGTGCATTTTCTTTCATCGGAGAAAACGGAGAAAGGCACAAGTACGAATTCCAGAAATCAAGCTACATGATTCCCTTCACTGTATCACTGTCTTTTCTTTCCCTTGTTTTGGGACAGCACATCGTCTCCATTCTCTCTTCTTTTTTCCAGCTGAATCCTATCGTCCTTTATGGAATCAAAATAGTATTCTCAATGATTTTCATCTCTGCGCTTTTTACGGTTCAGGGAATACTGAAGATTTCGGTCACAGCCTTCATGTACGGCTATCTGCTTCTGGTGGTTGCCATCTTCAACATCTTCCTTTTTTCGGCACAGGACCTGACGCTTTTCGTAATCTTTGCGCTTGAATATATCATAATTTATGTCTCAAGGAGCGCGAAACGCCTTCCATCCCTTATAGTCTATTTTTTTCTCATGTTCATTCCGTTTCTGCCCCACGGATTCATCATCATCAGGCAGGCGGAAGACATAGAGCTGATGAGGACGGTCTTTGCCACGCCAGTCGGGAACCTGATGCTTGCCCTGGGGCTTTTTCCATTCCAGATCACCTGGCTGAGAATGCTCGTATTGCTGAATGTTCAGGCTGGTATCAAAGGCTACACCATGAAAAAAATAATCCTGAACGGTTTTCTGTCAACCATCGTAATTCTGGCCTTCATTTCTCTCGTCATTTTCCTTATATCGCACTTCATCTACCGTCCTTATGAGCGGGCAGCAGGAAAAATCGAGACAAAAATTGTACGTGAAGAAAAATTTACCCTGTCCGCAAAACTCAGCAAAAACGAGTTTTCAGGCATGAACACGAACCACATCAGCATCAGCTCAGAAGAAGATGCGCTCAGATACGAAGTTACCCTCAGGGGAATAGAAACGGCACATCCGATTTATGACTCAATCTACAAATACACTCTCATCACTGACTCTCAGGGAAATGATTCCTATGTGTTCGTCGTTCCGGACTATCCGCCGAGACAGATTACCATTGACTACGCGGCTCCGGCAAAAGCAAACGCCTCAATTGAGATAACGGCTTATTACAGGACAGAGGAAGCCAATACTTTCCGAAGCGAAAAACGGGAGCTGAAGGTCGAATAAGTGAATAAGGTTTTCCTCCATGTGGATTTAGATGCTTTTTTCGCCTCTGTCGAGCAGCTCGACCACCCTGACTACCGGGGAAAGCCTGTCATTGTGGGAGGCTTGCCTTCTGACCGCAGATCAGTCGTCTCCACGGCTTCCTATGAGGCGCGGGCCTTCGGAGTGCACTCAGCCATGCCAACCTTTCAGGCGGTAAAACTCTGCCCCAATGGAATCTATGTGCGTCCCGACATGCGCCGCTACCACGAAAAGAGCGAGGAAGTGATGGCGATTTTCAGGGAATATTCCCCTGACATACAGCAGATTTCCGTTGACGAGGCTTTCATAGACCTTACGGGAACGGAAAAGCTTTTCGGCCCGCCAGAGGAGACGGCGAGACGGCTCAAAAAAGAAGTGCTTGAAAAGACAGGGCTCACGGTCTCGGTGGGGCTTGCCTCCACAAAATACTGCGCAAAAATCGCCTCGGGGCTGGAAAAACCAAACGGACTTACAATCGTGCCCCCAGGACATGAAAGTGAATTCATGCTCTCCCTTCCTATTACAAAAGTCTGGGGAGCCGGAAAGAAGACCCTGGAAAAACTCGAAAACTACGGAATCAAAAGTACCCGTGACATCTACAATCGCTCGGAAAAACTTCTGCAGAGCCTTTTTGGAAATGCAGCCGGCTCATTTTTGTACAATGCGGTGCGGGGAAACGAGGGACTTGACTTCCATGCAGAGCCTAAATCCCGCTCAATCAGCGCGGAAAGCACTTATGAATACGATTTGACCGACACGGACGCCATCGAGACGGCCCTTCTCTCCCTTTCACACACGGTCATGTTCCGCTCCCTCAGGGAGAAAGTGAGAAGCGGCACAGTGGCCCTGAAAATCCGCTACGAAGACTTTTCCACAGTCAGCGTTCAGGAGACCAGCGAGCGTTATGTCTCAAGCGTGGACGACCTCTTTGAGAGGGCAAAAAGTCTCCTAAGGAAAAAGCGGAACACGGCTCTTGGAATCAGGCTTTTAGGGCTGGGACTTCAGAACATCGAGGACGAAAGCACTCCCAGACAGCAGGAACTTTTCGACTTCGGAGAAGAAAAAAAACGCCGGCTTGAAAACGCAATCCTAAAAGCCCAGGAAAAGGACCCCCGTCTCAAAATCACGAAGGCCCGGCTTCTTGGATCCACATCCCTTGCCCTGCTTCTTGCCTTGCTTCCGCTGCAATCCGCAAAAGCTGAGAATCTTTCCGCAAGTGAAAAAAGAAGCTCATCGACAGAAAAAGAAGCGGATGGTGCGGCAGGAATCGTCTTTGACACTTCAAGGCTTCCCCTTTCGGACTCGGGAAAATTCGTCTCTCTTTTCAACCATGATTTCGGAGAGCAGAATGTGGAATTCTTTGCAGAGGGCTATTGGAAAAGCACGGTTACAGGCGGCATGACCTATTCTTTCGGCTTCGGAACGACACCGACGCTTTCAACGACCTCGCCGGTATTCGCGCAGAATGTGGACCTCTCCCTTTATTTCATGCTGAACCATCACTGGTATTTTGAGGCCGCATTTTCCGACGAATTCACGAAAAACACCCTAGCGGCAGGCTATATCGGAGAAGGATACCTGAAATCACTGAGGATTTCAAACAGAAAAATTCTCTTTCCTTCAATATATTCCGTTGACGACGTAAACCGGGGAATCGGAGGCGGCGAGAATCAGGCTCCTGGGATTTCCGCCAGCTGGAAGGGATATAACTGGCAGGCCGATGCAGTCCTTCGCTATGACCTGCTTGAAGCCCACGAAAAAACATGGTACGGGAAAAACGCCGTGAGCATAAAGGAAATCTCCCTTTCAGCCTACAACACGGGAAGCCAGTACATCCTTCCAAAAGCCTCGCTCATCCAGAAGGTTAAGGCCGTGTATGTGGAAAGTTCTTCCGGCTCTTACCGGGACACTAAAGGCCGGAAATACAAAAAACTCGATGAGAGCCAGTATCTGCTCCTTTCAAGCCAGAAACAGATTTTGCTCTCAAAGGACGCAAAGGCCTACCGTCAGGGCGGAGTCCTGCCTGCAGTTGCCGTCACTTTTTATTCAGCTGTAAGCAAAAGTGATTTTGAACCATTTTTCTCAAAGCTCAAGGACTGGTTCGGACAAAGCGAGAATGTGAAGATTGAGAATTATTTTTACGCCATGTTCGTTGAGACGGCCGGAGATTCAGGACTGGCAGGAAAATCAATCGGGGAGCCCTACCATTCGATTGACGGAGAGGACTGTCTTTTTCTGCAGCATCCATCGGGCTTCTCACCCTTCGCGGTGGCCAGCCGTTATGACTGCGGCTCATCTTCGGCCAGCGATGCCCAGATTGCATATTCCAGCACGGGAAAAGCAGACTCAAGCTATTCGGCTCTCATTGACGAGGACAATCTCTCTTTCGCAAGCACTGATTTCTTCTATCCGAACCACCTTTATGCAGACATTTCACTTTCAGACGATGAGGAAACTACGGACGAGACAGAGAAATTGATTCACTCATCATTTCCACTGGCATGGGAACACCCCAAAATTTATCTTAGAACAGGTGAAAATGAAGACTTGTGCCTTCAGGTCCGCTCTTTTACGCCGGTAAACCGCCTTGAAATCGGAACAGATGCGGTGGCTGGAACAATTACAGTCTACAAAAACGGGATAATCGACCCGACGGCCGCCTATGACAGCGAGTCAGGCACAATTACCCTCTCTGACGCCATTGCCAATTCAGACCATATTACGGCAAGATGGTATGAAGAAAGCGAAGACAGCGAATCGGGAGCGGTGGCGGCGGCAGGCGGCCTCAAATACGATTTTACGGACAAAGTTTCTGCCGACATCTCAGCCTCAGTCAGATGGAGCCATTCTCCGGAGAGGGAATTTGCGGACTCTACCTACTTCTCGACAGGTTTTGCCACAGCAGCAAGCAGGGTGAGCTACAGCGGAGAATTTTTTTCCGCCAGCAACACCATGGCCTCAAGCTATGAAAACACAAACACCACGGGATTTTACAGGATTCTCGGAAACGACGACAGTGACGGCGAAACCTACTATCTGTCAAAAAAAGCAGGAATTGATTTGCCCTCCGGATTTGCCCCCACATTAAATGAAAAATCATCCTCTGACATCACTTCAACCGAATCAACCGAGTTGAAATCACAAAAAAACGGAACACTTGACGCTTCTGACGGCTCCACTGATTCAGAAATTTCAGGCTATGCTGTTCCTCTTGACTGGGATTTTTCAGGAATCACTGCTGGGAGCGGGGAGGATCAGGCTTGGGCAGCCCTGTCCATTTACACGCCAGGTCTTTCTTCCACATTGGCCTCCTCCGGCACATTCTCAATCGCAATAAAAAATCCTGCGGCGGACGAAACTTTCAACAGTGATAAGTGCGCCCTCTATCTACAGCTGGGAGTTTCGGCAGACGATGACTTTTCCGTTGAAGAATCCGATAAAATCCCCACATGGAAGATTTCTGACAGCACTGCCAATCAGGTGAAATCAGCCTTCGACTTTACAGAATCCGCCTGGCAGACCGTCACGGTAAGGCTTTCAGATGAAGACAGGAGCAAAATCTCATACCTTGGCGACACGAATGTCCGACTCATCCTCACATCAAGCGCCCCCTCTTCCCTTCCATCAAGCGGAACGATTCTTATAGGTCCCTACGAGACAGGAGAACTCACCTTCACATTTTCCTGCGATTCAGAAGAAGTCACGGGAACGAATTTCCAAAGCACGGATCCAAGCCTTTCTTCATCAAAAATAAAGAAATTCAACAGGAACTCAAGCAACAGGGTGCAGAATTTTGAATGGGAATTTTCTTCCGACACAGATGAAAAGGCAGAAATCAATTTCTCGCGCACATTCCAGGAAGTCGATTTGTCAGAATACAAAAAACTTTCCTTCTTCATGAAATATAAAAATAAGTCCGGTGAATCTGATTCAGAGAGAAGCGTCACAGTCAAATTGCTGAGGCCAAAATCAAACGGAAAAGAAGAGACTGCCATCGTCTACAGGATTCCAGACGAAAAGCTCTCTGAAAGCTGGCAGGAATACACAATTGACCTGACCGGCGGAAGTGATTCAATGCTCACCTACCTCGACAGGGACATCCTTCCCACAAGGCTGGTAATTCTCATTGACACAAAAAAAAGCGGCAGTCTTTTATTCGACGAGCTTTATTTAAGCGGGAACACGCCCTTCATCGTAATGCAGGATACAGCCCGGGCGGATTACAAAATCACAGGCCCGGTTCTGAAGACTAAGAACCATGAAATCCTGAAAAACCTCTCAGTCTCGGCCACGGGAAACGGAGCCACATCAATCCAAACGAATCATGAAGGAATCAAGGGAAACACGCTACAGACGACAGGAAGCCTCGGCTTTACCCTTACAAAGCTGAAAATCAGCACCAGCGCAAGCCTTTCAAACGCCTTCAAGCAGGAAAAAGCCAGCGACTCTACCCAGAAAAACGCCCTGTCCTCAGCCGGTCACTCAATCGAGACGGAAAGGCCCCTTTTCTCGATTCTTTCGCTTTCAGAAAATTATTCCTACAGCGCGTCAGACGGCTCCCTGGAAAAGGCAAACAGCGCGAAAATCGATTTCTCCGCCTTGAACATTCCCGTCTCGATTCAGGCAGAGACAAAGGCCGGAAGCGACTCATGGAGTCTGAGCCAAGAGACAAAAACCTCTTCAGAAGCAAAAATCGGCCCCTTCTCAATCAGCGCAAAAGCGAAAGCAGGACAAAAAATCCTCACTGATTCCGCGGCATCCTCTTCCCAAGCGGGAAAAGAAAAATTCAAGACCGAAAACTACGCCTCATCATGGATAGAAATCACGAACCTAAGTTTCGATACGGGAGACGAAAAAGCCTCAAAACGCACGGTCGGCACAGAGGGCAAAGTGACCTGTTCCTTTGAGACTGCAAAGCTCAAGCCCGCAATTTTCTTTGAAAGCGAGGGAAACTACAAATCCGCCTCAAAAGTTACCTTTACAGATTCATCAAAAGCCGGCATTGAAGTCCCCTTTTCGCTCCAAAAAAACAACTTTGCCTTCTCATGGAAAAAAAGCGCGGGAAGCACGGCAGAAACTGAAAAAGGCGGCGGCTACGGACAGGATTGCGAAAATCTCTCAAAGCGGCTGAATGAAAAATCATATTTTCTGAAAGCCCTTCCGGTTTATGATTTGGCAAGCTCCAGTCTTTCAAAAGAAGTTATGGCCACGGATCAGGATTCCAATTTCTACACCGGAGCCTATGCATTCACATGGAAGCGCGCTTTTTTTGCCAACAGCTACGACTTTTTCATTCCCCAAAGCGCAAAACTTGAGGCAAGCCGGGACATTCGCACAGGAAGCAACACCAGTGACTTCTACCAGATTAAAAACACAGTGAACTACACTGCCTTGAACATTTTCGGACGAAGGGGAACGCTCGCCCTCTTCAAAATCTTTGAAAGCGATGAATACGCCTCGTCCATGAGCGCAGCGGTAAAAATTCCTCGCGGAGAACCATCAAATTACACTTTCCTCGTCTCAGGCTACATTCAGGCTTCCTATTATTTTTCGTCCGGCAATTACATCAAAAACGGAATCGAGGGGAGCGCAGAGGGGAAAGAGGACTGGAAGGCAAAATACACCCTTGTCTGGAAGAGGAAGTCCGATTCATCTCTTGCAAAAGGCATTGCCGGAATCTTCAATGAGGAAATCATAACGAAAATAACAAAGATCACCAAAACAGACAGCGTAAATATCTCGATAAACTCGGCTTCTCCATCTTCTTCCAACGGAAAAGTCACGCGGAAATACACCGTCGCTTACAGCCACGAAACAGAGACCCAGCTTTCAAAATATGTCTCACTCAACACAGGCATCGGTGCAGGATATCACGCGAACTGGGGAAAAAGCGCCACCTTAAGCGCGACTGCAAGCATTGGCGGAACGATTAAATTTTGACGCGGATATATACAAAATGATATACTCTTTCTATGGATTTCACGCACTTTAAGGCTGGAAGGGATGATTCCGGCAGGCGCCTTGACCGCCTCCTACGCAGATTTTTAAGCGAAGAGAATCTTTCTTCCATATATAAATCACTACGCAAAGGCCTGATAAAAGTCGATGGCAAAAAATGCGACGGGAATTTCCGTGTAAGCGAAGGCAGCTCCATAGCGATTGCGAACATCCTGCTGAAGTCCGATTCTCAATCTCAAAAAGCCCCTGATTCTAATGAATGCCAAGATTCCAGCCTGAATTCTCTCGTCATCTTTAAAAATGACTTCCTTCTCATTCTCAATAAGCCCTACGATATTCCTGTTCATCCGACCAGCTCTTTTAAAGGCAAATCCCTGGCAGAAACCGTTCAGAACGAATATCAGGCTACCCACGAAATGGCTTCACTTTCCTTTAAGACAGGCCCACTCCACCGCCTTGACCGCAAAACCACGGGTCTTCTCGCCTTTTCACAGAATTTGCAGGGAGCGCAATGGTTTTCCGAAAAGATTAAAAGCCACGAGATTCAAAAAGTCTACCTGGCCCTTCTTGAAGGCAGTCTCACGGAAAATCAGATTTGGGAAGAGAAAATTGATAAATCAGAAATTAGCAATGAGCAAGGAACAAGGAGAAAGGATTCCGGGAGATTTCATACAGTTTCGGTGAATTCTGATGAGGGGAAAATGGCGCATACGGAAGTTACCCCCCTTTCCCACGGGCTTTTTTGGGGGAAAGACATCACCCTGGCTCGCGTTCTCATAAAAACCGGTCGGACTCATCAGATTCGCGCTCAGGCGGGCTTTCACGGCTTTCCTCTCTTGGGCGACACGGCTTACGGCTCCGGCAAAATCGACTCAAAGAAATGGGGACAGGATTTTTTCCTCCACGCCTCAGAACTCCACTTTTCCCCGGACAACCCCCTGAACTTACCAGAGAAAATTTCCGCCCCCTTACCAAAAGCTTTTGAAAATATTTTAAACTCCATATAAAATCCGCGTCCATCATTGAAAAATTCAAATTATCGCCTTATAATTAAATTACACTGAAAATATGAATCTGGAATCTCTCAAGGAAATGTTCGGGCTAGAAAAAAAGGGAACGACTGTCTTCGCTTTTCACGGCCCCAGCGGCACAGGCAAAAGTTTCAGGGCAAAGCTAGTCGCCCAGCAATATGGAATCAAGGCTATCATCGATGACGGTCTTCTTATCCAGGATGATGAAATTTTGGCCGGAAAGTCAGCTAAACTTGAGAAAAACTACATGGGAGCCGTCCGCACAGCCCTTTTTGACGACAAAGAGCACCGGGATTCAGTTGCGCGCGCTATCCAAAAAAACAGAATCAAAAAAATCCTCATCTTAGGCACCAGCGAAAAGATGGTAAATAAAATCGCCGTCCGCTTGCAGCTTCCCCTGCCCGAAAAATACATCCGCATCGAAGAAATTTCCACGCCTGAGCAAATGGAAGAAGCCCGCCGCAGCCGGCAAATCGAAGGAAAGCATGTAATTCCTGTCCGAGCCTACGAGGTCAAAAATCAGTCTTACTCAAAGATTTTCTACGACTCAATCAGGGTTTCTACGGCCAAGAACAAATTCCTTTTCAAGCTGCTGTCAAAATTCTTAGGAAAATCAATCTCAGACTCGCCATCCCAGAACACCAAACTCTTCGAAAAATCTCTGGTTCGCCCCGCTTTCTCACAGGCAGAGCGCAAGGATGTCTCTCACGCAGTTCTGGCACAGATGACCATGAGCTTTATCGGGGAATTCAATTCACAAGTCCGAATCAAAAAACTCACGGTCAAAAACGAAAAGAACGGCTACACATTCATCATGACGGTGGATGTTCCCTTGGGCAAAGAACTTACCCAAATCAGCGAAGACCTGAAAGCCTTTATCATCCAAATGATAGAAAAGAAACTCAAGCTGCGAATCGAGGATGTCTACATTGTAATAGACAAACTGCTGAAAACTGCATAAAAGGAACTGACATTACCCCGCCCCCTCGTCACCCCGGACTCGACCGCTTGCCTTATTGCGGTCGTTTTGATTCGGAATCTCCTTGCATGGCAGTCATTCCGTGCTAGATTCCTTGTCATTGCCCTTGTTACTTTGCTTATAGATGCACTCGCTCTCTTCAAGAATTTCTTGTAGGGCAAAAATAAAGCCTACCCGGCTGCAACTCTGAGTAGGCTTTTCACCATTGCTTAAAGGAGACAGCCACTAAGTGCGGTGTTCCCTTTTCTTTTACTATATCATATTCTATTAATTTGTCAACTGTCGCTTGCTGGAACTCTCGGATTGACACTCTTGCATCGTTTGTCTTTGCTGTATGCAAGGCTCCCGACAAAAAAGACGATAAAAGTGAGTAGATAAAAAGAAAGCCTACGCAACCTGTAATTTCCGCGCAGGCTTTTCCAATAAAAGCTAAACGGAGGTTCAGCCACGCTGTCGTGGTGCACTTCCTTTTATTTACTATATCACATTCCGCTGATTTGTCAACTGTCGCTTGCGGCCGCTCCCTTGTTAAAAAGCGCGAACTGCGCAAACCGAAGCATCGGCGTCCCTGAACAGCGTGCCCAAATAGCCGTCGAACTTCACTCTCCAGTATGTTACAGAATCACCCTGACTAGACGAAAAATATGTTGCAGTGTTAAATCGACTTCCATCTAGAGCCTCAAGCGCTGCATTTATCAAAGAAGATTCTACTTTTACGGCACGGTAAAGCATGCAAAGTTCTGCAACAGTGGGTATATACCAGCTGCTTCCATAAAGGTAAAGATATCCGGCATTGTAAATTCCTCCGCCTTCAGCCGCAGTATTGCCTGTTACCAAAGCTCCGTCACCAAGCGAAAGAGTTTTGCCACCATCGATATAGATTCCGCCTCCACGAGTGTTTGTACTATTTGGACGTCCACTTCCTCCGGTAATCTTAAGATTCTTGATTGTGACAGGGACTTGCACATACATTTTTAGCGTTGAGTCAGATGATCCATTTCCGTCGAGGACATCTTTTGGCTCTCCGTTTTCATACAAGCCTTTCATCGCCCATACCAAGACCAATCAGAAATAAATGTTTTTTTGCCTTCATCACAAGTAATTATAGCAGACAAGTACGGGGAACGCTATACAGATATAACTTTCTTCCCTACAAGGAGCAGGAATGGATGGTGAACATTCCTTTGTATTCGGTTTGTACGCTATAAATTTACGCGACAGGGACATAATGAGAGCCGCCCGACGGGAAGGGGGCGTGTCCGCCGCAAGCGGCGGTCGGGCTATCCGCGAGCACTCTCGTTGTCGTGCTCGTTTGGGTTCCGCCATTAGGCTCCATTGCTCCACTTTGTTCCGCAACGGCTTGCGCCGCCCCTACTATCCCTCACGCTGAGCCACGGTGTTGTCTGTCGGAAGCAAGGAGAGTAAATTTTCTTTAAAATTCCGCAAGAATTTTCCCAACTTGTTGCCAAAAAGTGACTTTTTTTCCCAATAAATATATGCACGAAAAAAGTGCAGAAATTTATTTGAAAAGGAGTCAACATGACGGAAAGTATCTTTCACCCAAAGCCAGTAGATGAGCTGACATTCACGGACGACGGAATGTTCCAGGAAGTCCTGCGTGACCCGGAGATTTGCGCCGAGCTTGTGGAGCGGCTTCTGCACATCAGAGTGGGGCACATCGAGTACCCGGAACTTGAGAAGACTATCGCTCCTTACTACACCACCAAAGGCGTGAGGCTGGATGTTTACCTCAAGGACAGCGATAAGATTATCGATGTCGAGCTTCAGTCATACCCGCAGGAAGCCCTGGGAAAACGAACCCGCTACTACCAGAGCATGATAGACATGGACAGCCTCATGAAAGGGGAGGACTACTCGGAGCTCAAGGACAGCTACATCCTCTTCATATGCAAGCAGGACCCCTTCAAGGACGAAAACAAAAAGCGCTACGGGCTTCCGTGCTACACATTCAGGAATATCTGCGAGGAGAACCCTGCGGTGAATTTGAATGACAAATCGCTCAAAGTCATTTATAATGCAAGTGCGTACGATGAGGCGAAGGACGAGAGAATAAGTGCCTTCCTCCGCTTCATACATACGAACGAGCCTGGCAAGGACGATTTCTCAAACCGTCTCTCAGCCCAGGTTGAGAAGATAAAGGACAACGAGATATTCAGGAGGGACTACGCCGCTATGAATTTACACGACAGGGATATAACAAGAGCCGCCCGGCAAGAAGGGCTTTTGCAGGGAGCTGCGGAGCAGGCGATTGAAAATGCAAAAGCACTGCTTGCAGATCGAAAATATTCTGCTCAAAAGATTTCTGAATTGCTGAATATACCTGTTGAGGCGTTTTCAAATGAGAATCAATATTCAGGAGGGACTACGCCGCTATGAATTTACACGACAGGGATATAACGAGAGCCGCCCGGCAAGAAGGGCTTTTGCAGGGAGCACGGACTTGATAAAAGGCTCCCCCAGCGGTTGTATGAAAAACAATAGCGGATGTGCGATTACTTGTGGGGCAGCCTCTTTAGTGTAACAAGATTTGTTATTAGAATTCCCGGATGGCAGCTGTAGAAAACGATGACGTTCCATCACCGGAGCTGGGGGACTTTTTAGAGCAGCTACCTTTTCCAAGAAACCAGTCTTCTTCCAATCCTATTCCCAATACGTAATTGTAATAATTAGAATAACTCAAGTCACTTGTACTACAAGTTGTAGAGGACATGAACTCCTCATAATAATAATCAAGCTTATTCATGCCGAAAAGTTTGAACACATTCAAGACAATATTATAATTTGTTAGCAAGGGTTCCAGCTCCGCATATGACGGCAAATACCAGTCCGAATTGTAGCTTGTTTGATTTTTCCTATAGTTTTTTGCATAATAAAATGCCGGATACTTGTCGCTATCCGAAGTATCATCTGCCTCCCCCAGAAAATCTGCTATCTGTTCCAAATTATCACTTCCGTCCTTGTCATTACTATTTATTGTAGTAATATCAATATTATATGCGGCTGCACTCTCTAAACACCATTCTAAATCCGCCCTACTAACAGAAAAACCAAGTCCAAGTGTTCTTGTTGTTGCCCCATCATTGCTGCAAGCAGTGCCCTTATAATAAATTACGGCAACTCCTTTTAACTTCAGTGAAGATGCTATTGAGGTCCTGTCGCTGTTATAACTTAATGCAGTACCGTCATCAAAAATAATGTCACCAACTTCGTAACCAGCCGCTTCTTTTTTTAATATATACACGAATCCATTAGTCTCTAAAGAAACTACATGATTTTCTATGACATCAGAAAGAACTTTGAATTTTTTGCATTCATTTGCAATGGTAACGCCTTCCGCCGCTGTCAATGCTTGCGTATCTTTTGTATAAGTCTCAGGCGTAAGAATAATCGGTTCACTGTCGCTGTGCAGGGAGAGCGGGCTTATCAGAGTGACAGTAGTATCATTATCTCCGCCGCTTGCCATACCCAAATCATTCATTCCAGTTCCTTCTACAAGAATGCCGTTTTCATCTTTTGCGCCACTAGGGATATGAACGCTTCCTCCCATGCTAAGGCCGCTTCCGTATGCAGCCACAGCTCCGCCCAATGTACTTTTGTTCAGGGTTATTTCACCTCCCGTAAGGGAAAGTCCAGATTCGGCATAAATGCCGCCGCCTGAAGTTGCCGCAGTGTTTTCTGTTATGATTCCACCACTTATGGAAGAACTTATGGAAGACGTTCCTTTAACATAAAGTCCTCCACCATTATTTCCAGCAGAATTTCCTTTTACAGTACCGCCGGTCATATTGAATGTTCCAGTTGTGTAAATGCCACCGCCACCGTAAGAAGTGCTTGTATTTGTATTTCTATTTCCAGAAATTGTGCCGCTTGTCATAGTAAATGTGCCTGAGTTGTACACACCACCGCCATAACTACCAGCTTCATTACCTGAGACTTCACCGCTAGATATGGTTAATGTGCCAAGGTTACAAATTCCGCCACCAGAATTACCTGCTTTATTTCCAATAACAAGACTTCCAGAAGCAATCGTAAGATTCGAGTTAGAGCTGTTATGAATTCCGCCACCAGATGATAGCATATTTCCACCTGTAATTTTTAAGTTACTGATGGTTACCGAAACACTTGTTCTTACTGTTAGTGTTGTTCCTACTAGGGAGCTGGAAGTAAAGTTACCATTTAAGATAGTGGTTGGTTTTCCGTCACTATCAAGAGGATTTACTCCTTCAATCTTAAGTGAAGAAGCTTTATCGTCAAGACTTGTGCCTATCGTTTGTGCGCCAGTTACCGTTCCGTCAATGTAGATTGTGTAGTCTGCAGAAGTGTTTAGTGCTGCGATTGCTTCCACCGCTTTAGCAATGGTTGCATACGGTTTTGATTTCGTGCCGGTGCCGTTTGTGTCGTCTCCGTCGTCCGTGCAAACAGAACGACCTGTTCCAGCAACATAAATCGGGGCATCAAGCATGAGCGACTTATTATCTGTCGAAAGCTTAGTTTCCCAGTCAGCATCTGAAATGGCAAAATAATTTGTATAATCATACTCACCGTCTTTTTTTAGGGTTGTAAGATTCGTTCCGTCTGCCTGAACCACTGTTGTTCCCCGCTTCCATTCCGATGGAGTAATGGCAATCTGGTCGCTTGCGCTGTGGGCTGTAAGGGCGCCTGTCAGAGTGATTTTATTCTCTTCACCTGCAAGGTAAATGTCGTTTCCGCCCGCAACAAAAGCGTCTCCGCTCATATTAAGAGTCCCCTGATTATTAATACCGCTTCCAACAGATGAACTTGTATTGCCGCTCACTTTTCCGCCGAAAAAAGTGAAAATTCCAACGTTGTATACACCACCGCCAAAAGCTGTTGCCTCGTTTCCAGAAATTTCTCCTCCTGTCATGACAAAAGTTCCGCCTACAACAATTCCTCCGCCGGACATGCACTTATTTCCGCTGATTTTTCCGCCATTCATGGTAAGTTTTCCGTCAAGTCCGACATAAACTGCTGAAAAAGTTTCCTCTGTAAAAGAAGAAGTGTCGTTTCCTGTAATCCACACGCCCTCTTCAATCGTCACATCTGTTTCATAAGCATTTTCAAGGACAAGAACCATTGTTTTGCTTGTTGGCGTGCTGTCTCCCAAAAGTTTTATGTTTTTAAGAGTTACAGGAACAGTTGAAAAAACTTCAAGCGTAACGGCATCCGTCGAACCTGAACAAGACAATGCGTCTTTGGGCTCTCCGTTTGAGTCAAGTCCGTTCAAGCCTGCTATTGTTATGGAGTTTGCCTTTCCGTTTACTGCGTCGGAAATCTCCTGCGCTCCCGTCACAGTTCCGCTAACAAAAATACGGTAATCCTTTAAGCTGTCGCCTGTAGCCGCAATGACTTCCGCCGCCTTTGTGTCTGTATCAAATGGAGCGTAGGGGCTTCCGCGTCCTGTGATATCTCTGGCAGTGTCTTCTACGCTTGTGGCGGCCGCGGTCTGTCCTACATAAAATGTAGTGCGGGCAAACTGGCTTACAAGGTCAGCGGTAAGGCTGAATTCGCCGCTGTCGCCAATCACTCCGCTTCCGTCGCTTACCCAGGTATTTGTGGTCATGTTGTCAAAGACATTTATGGTCTGAACGGTGGAGTATAAAAGGATTCCGTATTCATCGAAAAAATTAA
>JAFUFU010000060.1 GCA_017469785.1 Treponema sp. | reverse complement strand
GCGTTGGTATAGATGTTTTCGCGGCCGCTCATGTCGGGATGGAAGCCGGCTCCAAGCTCAATGAGGGCTGAGACGCGCCCCCGCATCTCGATAGTTCCTGAGTCAGGATACATTATTTTTGTGAGGAGCTTGAGGGTCGTACTCTTTCCGCAGCCGTTGTGGCCAATCAGTCCGACAGCCTCCCCTTTTTTCACGTTGAAGGAGATTCCGCCCAATACATTCCGACGCTCAAAGCGGTTCCTTTTCCAGAAGAGGACACGCTCCTTCAAAAGGTTGCTCTTGTCAAAAAAGACTTTAAAAGATTTTTTTATATCATTTACTTCAATCGCATTCACTGAGTCCATGATGATTCTCCAGGCCTACAAATTCTCAGCGAAACCACGCTGTAATTTTGAAAACAAAAGTTCCCCGAAAATGAGGAAGAAAAATCCCATGGCGATTGCCACACCGAGGGTCTTCAAGTCAGGCACCTGCTTGTTGTAGAGGATCATGCGGTAGGATTCGATGACGGATGCCATAGGATTGAGGTTCCACAGGGTAAGATACTGTTGCGGAACCCGCGAAGACGGATACATGACAGGGGTGAGAAACTGCCATGCCATGATGACGATACTGAGGATATGATGGACGTCTCTGACATAGACTGTAATAGCCGAAAAAAACAAGCACATTCCCAGAGAAAGAAAATACTCGACAATCATGATGACAGGAAGGCACAGAAGCGCATGAAAATTGAAGCCATGTCCGGTGAGAATGATAACGGCGAACACCACAATGAATGTGTAAAGCATGTTGACGAACTGGCTCGTAACGAAGGAAATAGGGATTATCTCACGTGGAAAATAAATCTTTTTTACCAGGTTTCCGTAGATGAATACGCAGTTTGCGCCCGCGGAAACACAAGAGCTGAAAAAAATCCATGGAACGAGGGCAACAAACAAGAAGAGATAGTATTTTTCGATCTGCTGATGCATCAGGACAGAAAAAACAAATGTATATACAATAAGCTGAAGCAAGGGATTCAAAAAAGTCCAGAAAAAACCAAGTACAGAGCCCTTATAGCGCCCTCGAAGCTCCTTATGCACCAGGGAAAAAATCATCTGCCGGTACTTATAGATATCAGAAAACAAGGTAAGCATTTTACGATTATAACATATATTTTTTTTATTGTATAGGATTCACGACAAGCTTTTCGAGGCATTTCGCCATCGCTGTCTTAAAGTAAAATCCCATGCGAAGCTTTGAGGAAAACGCAAGGCAGTTTTTGTGCATCTGCATGTAGTCATCCTCGCTCACCGAACGGACTCTCTGAACGGCATCTTTCAGCGACTGGACGGCTATGCCTATTTTATTTGACAGGACAAAATCACAGAGGGCGGATTTGTCCCATACAATGAGCGGAAGCCCTGCGGTAACGTACATGGAGAGCTTGTGGGGATTGTTATACATGAGATATTTTCCGTATAATCCGTTGCAAGTATCCCCGCTTCCGCCGTCCCATACAAGGCCGAAGCCGTGGCACAGTTCCTGTATGATTTTTTCAGGCTCAAAGGCACCGTGATACACGATATTGCCTGTGCTGCCGCTCTTCCTGAAATTCATTCCGTAGAGATGGAAAGTCATCTCTTTCAGTTCAGGAAGTTTTCTCAGATAGCGGCACTTGTTCTGGTCCAGGTTTCCCGCAATGGTAATCGTCCTTTCAATACGCAAATCTGAAGACCGTGAAGGCGCTGGCGCGTGATAGTCAAACAGACCAATCGGCAAAAGTTTTGAGGCATCGACTTTCCTTACGTTTTCAAGATAATAGCTCATGTTCTCGTTGTGAGTGACAATCATGTCAGAAAAACGGATTGCATAGTCAAGGAAAAGTTTTTCCGACTCCGCGACATCATAGCGAAGCTCGTTGATGTCGTGTATCAGCGTGACAATCCGGCAGTTCTTTAACTTGTGCACGAATTTCAGGAAACATGTACGGCCAATCAGGCCTCCGCGGATATAGGGAAACTGCAGCAGAATCACTGAATTTTTTTTGATTTTGAAGAAAAACAGCAGGTATTCAAAAAAACGCCTGACTTGCCCGGTCACGCGATGGAAAATGTTGCGGTTTCCCCAGTAGAAAAAATAAAACGTACGGAAGCCAATCTGCTCGGCAAAATAGCGGATGTCGTCAGGAGCCTTGCTCCCCGCGATTTTCTGGTCAGGATACTGCTCAAACAGCTGGTATTTTTCGGTCCATTCGGCAACCGGCTTCCTGAAATCCTCAAAATGCCTGAGATGCATGGAATTCAGCAGCTTTTTCACGAGCCATGCAAGACGCTTGCAGCCATGCAGCTTGTGAGACAGGGACAGAGCCTTGCCAGTGTAGCGCCTGTAGAAATCACGGTATTGCCTTTTGAGCGGATGGTTGCATTCGTAAAACCAGGGCTTGTAGGCAGAGGAAAAGTGAAGGATGCACGGATTCAAGCGGGCACGGTCGATTTCAGGATAATATGAAGAATCAATGCACATGGCTTTCTTGTCGAAGAAAAAGCCCTGCATGAAGTTGTAACGGAAGGAAGCCCAAAGGACAGTGCCATTGAGCACGTGATTAAGCGCGTCCTGATCATGCCACAGGCAGGCCTCAGGCTCGGCGGCGATATAGTCAAGACAGCGCTGCATGACATTGTGCTCCCGCCACCAGGCGAGATTTATGAGCATGACGCCAGCACAGAAATAGCCATTCTCTTTGGGATATTTTAGGCGAGCATAATTGGAAGGCTCATCATTTCGCTCGTCATGCGTAACGGCACAGGAATATTCTGCCAGATCAGTATTATAGAAATCCTGCAAGGAATCTACGCAAAGTATGTCGCCGTCAAGGAACAAAATTTTATTCACATTCTGTGGTATGATTTTCGGAAAATAAAGGCGGTAATATGTCGCCACAGAAACATGGTCATTTTTGCGCAGGGGAAAGTCAATCAAGTCCTTCTCGTCGATTTTCAGGACTTCCAGGCTAGCGTTATCCTTGTGAGGCTCAATGAACTCGCCCAATTTCGCCACCTGCGAGTCCGAGAGATATTTTGTGACAATATAAAAATGGACAGGCTCACCGGAATTTGAATCGAGTATGGAGGCAATGGCCGTACCCGTGGGAATGACATAGTTTTCATCGGTTATAAGGACAATATTCATCATCGGGAACAATTATAGCACGAAATTATAGCAAGAATCTACCAAATAATGTTTGAATATAAAAGACACGATGTCGTCATGATGATTGGCAGAGGATTCTCTCAATAATCAATAAAGTTGAATGCTTTTTTTAACTCCTCAAGGGTTCGTCTGATTCCGTTTTCTATATCAAACTGTGCAGACCACCCTAATGTATGTAGTTTTGCAGGATTTAAAATAGCTTTTTGAGCTTTACTAAAACCTTTTTTCTCGGTCTCGCTTGGCAAATTGTATATGACTTCCGTTTTTGCGTATTTTCCAACAAGCTTTGCAAGATCTTTTAATGTGATATTTGATTTTGCATCCGCAACGTTATAGGATTCTCCACTTTTTCCGTTAAGCAAGAGGAAAATAATTGCCGACGCAGCATCTGCCGCATATATATATGAATAGTATTGATTTCCCTCACTTTTTAGAACGATATTTTCACCGTTAATTGCATTTCGAAAGAATTGGCTTAGCGCTTTTGAATCATCTTTTTTAAGGGTAGAACCGTAAGATCGGCAGAGCCTGGCAATAACATAATCGATTTTTCGCTCTGCGCAAAATGCCGCACAAAGAGTCTCACTCATGCGTTTGCTTTCATTATAACACGCACGGCTTGAATTGCATTCGAGATAGCCCATGTCTGTTTCCGTAAACCCCTCCTCTGAATTACTAATGTCGTCTCCATAAATTTCAACACTTGAAACTAAAAGAAAACGACAGCCTTTATTTCTTGCACTTAGATTTAATAGATTATATGAACCGAAAACATTGGTAGTTATAGTCTCGATTGGAAATTGTGAATATTGTAGAGGATGCGTATTCGAAGCTGCATGAATTATAAAATCAATTTTCTCATCGATTTCAAGTGGCTTTGAGATATCATGTTTTATGTTACGAACATAATTTAGATTAAAATCGTGCTCGTGGCGAGATAGCAACAACAAAGTCATTCCGAGTGAAAATTTTTCATTCAAAAAAATTAACATATCTGAAAGAAACGTTCCAATAAGTCCTGTTGCACCAGAAATAAGAATCACTTTTCCCTGAAAACGGCTCCAATCACATTTTTGAAAAAGAATAGATTCAATATCTTTCTTGTAAGAGTTACTCCACATCATTTTATCCATGAATCTTTTTCCATCTTAAGATATGCCTTGAAAATTTCAAGATTATCCTTCGTCGTGAGCTTTATATTGCGATCAGACCCTGCGGCGAAATGCAACGTTTCTCCCAAATCAACCATCATGGTATTTGTGTAAGAGGATGCGCTTATACCAATATTTTCTTCAAATGCCTTTTTGTATGCCCATACGAGTTTGCTATATGGATACGCCTGGGGCGTGGAGACACGGCGCAATGTATCTCGGGGAATATATTGAACAGTTGTATTTTCATCTTTTTTAACAAAAATTTGCTCATTATAAGGCATCGAAGTGACCGCATTTCCGTATTTTTCACAGGTGACTATTACATCTGAAAGGACTGAATCATCAACAAGTGGGCGTACGCCATCATGAATAATAATTACATCGTCATCTTTTGCTGTCTTTATTCCCATAACTCCGTTTCGGATTGATTCCTGTGCACTTGCTCCACCGGTAAATATGTCTCGAAGTTTTGTGATTTCAAATTGCTTAGAATAAGCCCTTAACACATCATGCCAGCCTTCAAGGCAGACACAATAAATTTCGTCAATTTTTGGATGCTTTTGGAATGCCTCTAGAGTATATATAATTACGGGCTTGTCATAAATATTAATAAATTGTTTTGGTATATCTTGCCCCATGCGGTTTCCAACACCACCTGCAATAATCAATGCAATATTTGACATAAAAAATACTCCTTACATGTCTATATAAGTTTATATGCAGTTATTGAATGGGATACACGTTTTTCCATCGGAGGCAACTCCATATAATTTCCATAGATACCTCTTAAATAGGAATCATACCCTGCCGGAATGGAAAATTCTCTATTTTCAAAAACGCCTTTTGTGACAGTAAAAATATTACTCTTGCACCGTTCGCCCTTGCCATATAAGCCCCATAACAAACAGCCTTGAAAGCCCGTATCCTGCTTGTTAAAGCTTTGCGACAACATATCCATTTGCCTGCAAAGACTGTAAATACGTCTTTTAGCAAAACACTGCTTAACCTTTTTTGCTAAATACGTGAAAACATTTTTGGAATTTGCAAGAGAGATTTCTGTTAATGCAAAAAACAATTTTTTTCTTAGTGCGTGCATAGTATAGTAAATCTGTTCGTTTTCTGCATCATCTTGAGGAAGTACATCTATCGGAAGAACATCTATCCAAATTCCATTTTTTTTCTTGGTTGCCTTTCCCTGCTCAACGACTTCCGTAGAAGAATCTATTAATTTTATAAAAGGATAGGGAATCCTATTCCGAGGCGCTCTGTATGTTCTTGTTATAAGATTCTCTTTTATTGGCGTTTGTGAAGTAATAGCAAAAAACTTTTCATAATCAGCTCTCGGCATAAAAACATCAATATCATCATCCCACGGAATGAAACCTTTGTGGCGTATACACCCTAACAAGGTTCCTCCACACAAAAAATAGGTAAGCTTATTGTTGATGCAAAAAGTGTCAAATTCTGTGAGAATAGAAAACTCTCTAGCCTTTATTTCATCAATTGAGAGTTGTATTTTTCTCATAAAAACTCTTCCTCCTTTAACAAGAAGCATCCAGAATAAACGTACGCAACGGCATAATGCCCTCACTTTTTCAAATCCCGGTATTCCAGATTTAGAAAGTTCCAATCGTCTATGTTATTAAATAGTCCTTTTTGCATGCCGAGCATGTCATCGTAAATTCAATTTCTCGTTCGTCCGCAAACCTACAGGTTTTCGGAAAACTTGGTAAACAATAGCATTATTCGCTGATTTTGTACATAGTGCCACGTCCTGCACCTACCTGCTGGACATAACCTTTTTCCATAAGTCCACTTACGACTCTTACAACCTTATTTTTGCTGAAACCTGTGTTTGCAGCTATTTCACTTGATGAAAGCTGTTGCCCGTCTGCCAGTTCGCTGTAAATTTTTTCCTCAGAAGAAGACAGGGTTGGAACCTCCGACAGCAGGGGAAGTCCTACTTGAATAGAGTTTTCCATAACTGAAAAAGTTGGCTTCACAATACTTTTTTCATAGGAGGCCCGAATGCGTCGTATGCCTGTTCCGAATTTTTCTATGAGGTGTAGCCTAAAAAAAACCGTGCCTAATATCGGATTCCTTAGAAGTGAAAGTCTGCCTTCAAGATATTCTTTCTCGGAAACATCGGGAGGAAGGCCTCCGGGAGACGAAATCAAAATCTTGTCAGGATAAAACTCAACTCGGATGTGACTTTTTGTATCCCATGCACGATGAATAATTGCATTGGCTACAGCCTCGCGGAAAGCGTTTTCTGGAATAAGCTCAACTTTCACCCTCTCAATGCCGTCTATTTTCTCATATTGGTAATACTTCTTGTATAATTCTACGGCAGTGTCGTATTGCTGAAAAACGCTGCATTTTTCAATCGTTTCCCTATCTAAGATTTCATTTATTGTCTTTCCAAAACGAACCATATCTATTCCAGGAAAATTATTTTCATCGGCTACAAGCTCAGCGGCAACGTTGAATCCTTTTGAATCAGAAAAAAGATTAAGTGTTTTCAAAATATCCTCAGTGCATTTCTGTACTGACAGAATTTTCTGGAGTTTTTTTTCAAAAAAAGAAAAAAACAGATTTTGATTTTTTGCAGAGGTTTCTTCAAAGTCCAGGTTCTGGCCTTCCAGAATAAGGCGGTTGTATTCAATGCGGTTGACCTCGACCGTAGAACTGTCGTTTCTTTTGTATGCTTTGTTTTTATATGTGTACGGCTTATCTTTACCTTCATAGACAGTCAGCTCAACGACTGATGTTTTTGAATCAACAGAAAAGGTAAAATCAGGATGCGGCGTTATGGAATCATTGATTTTATTTTCCAGGTCTAGACAGGTTTCTTTTGTGTCTTTCATTCCAATTTTGTCACCGTCATCAGAAACGCCGAATAAGATACGTCCCGTCCCGTAATTTGAAAATGCGCTCACTGTCTTTAGGAAGCTATTTGAGGAAGCATCAGTCTTGAATTCAAGTTTTTTATTTTCTCTAAATATCTCGGAATCCTTCATTGCGAAATTATTGTAACAATTTTGCAACGTAAATGCAACGCAAATATTTGCGTTGCATTTGCGTTGCAATGATAAATATTTTTTCACAGGTGAATTGTATGAAAACAAATTACGGCTACATGCGCGTCTCTACAAAGGAGCAGAACGAAGACAGGCAGCGCATCAGGCTGCTGGAAGCCGGAGTAAACGCAAACTTTCTTTTTTTGGACAAGCAGTCAGGCAAGGACTTCAACCGGAGTCAGTATAAGGCGCTGCTTGGTATGCTTGATTCTGATTCTGTCCTTTTTGTCACATCGATTGACCGTCTTGGCAGGAATTACACAGAGATAATTAAACAATGGAAGCTTATCACTCAGGAAAAAAAAGCGGACATCGTGGTGCTCGACATGCCGCTTCTGGACACGCGAAAACAAAAGGATTTGCTGGGTACATTGATAAGCGACCTCGTTCTTTCCCTTTTGAGTTATGTGGCAGAAACGGAACGGTCTTTTATTCGTGAACGGCAAAGAGAAGGAATTGAAGCCGCTCATAGAAGAGGCGTTAAATTCGGACGGCCGCCAGTTGAATTGCCCTGTAACTTCCATGCCAGCGCGCAAGCATGGAAATCTCATGAGCTTTCTCTTTCCCAGGCGGCCCGGGCCTGCGGCATGGCTAAATCCACATTCTGGGAAAAAGCGAGGGAAATTAAGGAAACTGAATAAGTTATGCAGTCCGAAAACCTGTAGGTTTGCGGAAAAACGAGAAATTGAATTTACGATGACATGCTCGGCATACAAAAATTGTATGTGACCTCTATATATGGGTGATTTATGACTTTCGTTACCAACATAAAGCGACGTTTTATTTTTTTTGCAAATCGGATGAAAATACTACCGCTTTTGATTACCTCATCCTCAAAAAATCAAAGTCTGTCTAAAGACTTTATTATTTTTGACACGGCCTTGCACAGTGGTAATTTGGGTGACGAAATAATAATGCACTACTGCAATTCGATTCTTAATCAGCTCGACATTCACGAAAAGAAACATATTCCAACGCACCAGCCACCACAAGCAACAGATTTACCATTTTTAAAGGAAAACACAA
Source organism: Treponema sp. (assembly GCA_017469785.1). Taxonomy (GTDB): domain Bacteria; phylum Spirochaetota; class Spirochaetia; order Treponematales; family Treponemataceae; genus Treponema_D. The sequence goes on along the minus strand of JAFUFU010000060.1, from coordinate 6,136 downwards.
TGAAAATTGTCGCTGGCACAAATATTGTTTCAGACAGAGAAAACAGAGACTATATATGGCACAAGCCCGCTGTCCGCTATTTAAAAAATTTGTGTCTTATGGGGGTTGGACTGAATGACTATAGCACAGAATTCAGTTTCTATTCACGGCTTTTTTACAGGAAACTGCTTGCTCCGTCAATGCTGCACTCTGTCCGCGATTCATTCACAGAAAAAACTCTTCATGCAATCGGAATAAAAAATGTAATAAATACAAGCTGTCCGACCATGTGGAATCTTACATCTGATTTTTGCAGAGATATTCCGCGAAAAAAAGCAGATTCCGTCGTTACAACACTCACAGACTATAACAAATCCAAGGAATTTGATTTTTTTCTGCTCGATACGTTGATTAAAGAATACAGGAATGTCTTTATCTGGATTCAGGGAGACAAGGATTTTTCATATCTTGAGTCTTATCAGAATTTTTCCACTTTGAAAATTATTTCTCACTCGCTAAAAGCATACGATGATTTCTTACGCTCTACTGATTGCGATTATGTTGGAACCCGTCTTCATGCAGGAATTCACGCGCTGAACAACAAAAAAAGGAGCATCATTATTGCAGTTGACGACAGAGCGGTTAAAATTGCAAATGACACAAATTTGCCTGTCATAAGGCGCGAAGAAATAAAAACAAAACTTACAAGTTTCATAGAGCGTGATTTCGCTACGGAAATAAGGATTCCCATTGATTCAATAAAAAAATGGAAGGCTCAGTTCTGAAGATACTCTTCGTTTGTATGATTCTCTGATTTGTGTTATAATTTGAGCCATGCCACAAAAGTCTCTCAAGCTGAACGCTGTGCTGAATATACTCAAGACATTTCTTGGAGTTGTTTTTCCGCTCATAACATTTCCCTACTCTTCTCGAATCTTGCAACCTGATGGAATCGGAAAAGTCAACTTTGCCCAATCAGTCGTCTCTTATTTCGCGATTTTCGCCGCGCTGGGAATCTCATCATACGGAATAAGGGAAGCAGCGAAACTTCGTGACGACCGTGAAAAACTGAGCAAATTCTGTAAGGAAGTATTTACATTAAACTGCATTTCAACGGCTATTGCCTATAGCGCTCTTGTCATCGCGATTTTCTTTGTCCCGAAATTCTCGGCTTATCGTTCGGTACTGTGCGTATGCAGCGCGACAATCATATTCACCACTGTCGGAATGGAATGGCTTTACAAGGCCGAGGAAGACTATCTCTATATCACTGTCAGGCACCTTTTCTTTCAGGTTCTAAGCGTGATTGCACTGTTTGTCTTTGTCCGCACAAAGGCAGACTATATAAAATATGCTGGTATAGCCGTATTCGCAAATGTCGGCTCGAATGTCCTCAATTTTTTCCATGCACGGAAATACATTACATTCAGACACTGCAAGATTGGAAATCCCTTCAGACACTTACGCTCGGTTCTTGTCTTGTTCAGCATGGCAGTCGCCATCTCAATCTACACAACGCTTGATACTACAATGGTTGGTCTGCTGTCAAATGATTATCAGGTTGGTCTGTATGCGGCGTCTACAAAGATAAATAAGATTGTGCTGCAACTCGTGACAAGCATCGGCTACATTCTCATGCCTCGTTTGTCTTATTATATTGGAAAGAGAGATTTTGATAATTTCAACAGGCTTGTTTACAAAAGTGTGGATGTAATGTTCTTGATTTCGATTCCTTGTGCGGTAGGTTTGTCTGTGCTGAGCGAGAGTGTCATTCTGCTTTTGAGTGGAACTCAATATGCCGAGGCAATTCCTGTCATGCGCATGATGAACCCGATTATCGTCATCATCGGCATGGGCTCGCTGCTTGGCTCTCAGATTCTCATTCCGATGGAAAAAGAAAAATATACGCTTGTCTCTGAGATTCTTGCCGCACTGTCGAATTTTACCCTGAATTTGATTTTGATTCCACGCTTTCATGCTTTCGGAGCTGCGATAGCGACAGTTGCAGCAGAGTCTACGGCAACAGCTACACAGTTATTTTTTGCCAGAAGCTATTTTGACTTGAAAAAATTCTTCATTCCTATGTTCAAGTACCTTTTTAACGCGGCTCTCATGGGAGCGGCTGTTTTTTTCGCAATCAAATTCTTCAAACCACAAGTTCTCAAACTGATTTTCGGAATTATATCCGGTATACTAGTTTATATGGGGCTTCTCTTGATTGAGCGAAATTCGGTCATTTTCGAGATTCTTGCCTCAATAAAAAGTAAAATTTCAAAAAACACCCGTGAGGAACAACATGAGTAAAAAAATATTCATCATCGTCCCTGTCTATAATTCCGCTTTATATCTTCCAGAGTGTCTTGCAAGCATTAAGGCACAGTCATACAAAGATTTTTACTGCATCATGGTGAATGACGGCTCAACAGACGGATCAAAAGAAATCTGCGGCTCCTATACTTCCGACGAGCGCTTCATTCTGCTGTCACAGGAAAACAAGGGAGTTGCCGCGGCAAGAAACACAGGGCTCAATTATGTTCTTGAACATGCCTCTGATGGCGATTACCTGACTTTCGTTGATTCTGATGATTTTATTTCTGATGCCTACCTCAAAAAATTTGCAGACACACTTGATTCAATTCCGAATCCGACGAAGGAAACGATTTTTTTCTGCGGCTGGATGCAGTTCATGACTGATGGAAAAACAATGACTCACAAACAAGAGTCCAAAGAATCTGTTGTTTTCGGTAATTTCCGAGAGGACTTTGTCAATCTCGACTCATTTCTGCAAACTCTCTGGTCAAATTTTTACTCAATTGCACTCATAAAAGAAAAAAATATAATATTTGACGAAAAATTAAAGCGGAGCGAAGATATCAACTTCAATTTTTGTTATTCTTATTTCGTAGAGCAATACGCTTTCATAAACGAATGCCTTTATAATTATCGCGAGCTTCCCACATCTCTTTCCAGGACCGAGACGCAGACAGCAGAGCGTATGGATATGCGCATAAAAAATATCGAACAACGGCTTAAGTTTTTGACTGACTGCAAAATACCGAACAGTCAGCAAGTACTGAACAAACATATCTCGAACATGGTGACAGGCTCGCTGTTCTCTCCTTACCACAAACGATTGTACGAACTCAAAAAATATTCCGACTGGAGGCTTTCGCAGGGCGGTCAAAGACGAATTCTTTTCTGTCTCCAGCACAACCTTCTGTGGGTATACAAAGTGTACCTGCAAGTGAAAAAAACTGCGACAAGCCTCCCCCCCCCCGTAAAACAGTAAACAACTGTACCGTATATCTCTACAACTCAGCATCAATTCATGATGCAATCCACAGGCTGGAGCGTGCGTCATGAAAAATCAAAAGTCTCTCAAGCTGAATGCGGTCATATCGCTGGTAAAAGCATTCATGAACATAGTTTTCCCGATTGTTTCCTTTCCCTATGCATCAAGGATTCTTTTACCAGATGGAATCGGGCGGGTAAACTTTGCTAATTCCGTGGTGGAATATTTCATAATGCTGTCTGTCTTGGGAATAAATCTGTATGCAGCCCGAGAAGCGGCCCGTATCCGCGACGATAAAGACAAACTGAATGCGTTAAGCCGGGAAATTATTTTCATAAACCTCATCTCTACAGCTTTTTCATTCGGACTTCTTTTGTTCGCGATTTTTTTTGTTGAAAAATTCAGCGATTATAGGGTTCTTCTGATTATCTGCTCAACAAAAGTCCTTTTTACGACGCTTGGAATGGAATGGCTCTACAATGCTGAAGAAGAATATGGATATGTCACAGTCCGTCAGACCGTTTTTCAGGTACTGAGCCTTGTTTTTCTTTTTTCTCTTGTAAAGACGAAAGACGACTACATGATTTATGCAGGAATCGGAGTTTTCTCGAATGTCGGTTCAAACATTTTCAACCTTCTTTATTCCAGAAAATTCATAAATCTCTTTGCAAAAACTCAGCTCAATCTGAAGAGGCATATAAAGCCTGTTATGACATTTTTCGGCATCTCGGTTGCGGGCAAAATCAACTCCGCCCTGGATGCTGTCATGCTGGGATTCATGCTGAACGATGCTGCTGTCGGATATTATTCCGCGGCGATAAAAATTTCCAGGCTCGTCAAGGAAATGATAACATCAGCTATTTGCTCTTTCATGCCGAGAAGTTCTTATTATCTTGAGCACAACCAGATTGACGAGTACATGAAAATTGTATCATCAGTCTGTAACGCGACATATTTTTTCAGTATTCCTGCGGCCATCGGACTGATGCTCCTGAGCGAGCCACTGATTTTTCTATTCAGCGGAGAGGCATATCTTCCTGCCGCTCCTGCCATGAAAGTGATGTCCTTTAGCATAATCGGAATGTGCTCAACATCTTTCCTGAATCAAATCATCATTACGCCGCTCCGAAAAGAAAAATTCTCGCTTTTGGCCCAGTCAATAGCTGTTGTAACCAACATAACGCTGAACGTATTCTTAATACTCCGGCTTGAAGTTCTTGGTGCCGCCATTGCAACAACGATTGTAGAATTCGTACTCCCGCTTGTGTTGTTTTTCCCATCGTTCAGGTTCCTTAAATCTTTGAAGAATTTAATTGGAATCATGAAATCTGTAACCGGAAGTATAGTCATGTACTTACTCATTTCGGCTGTATGCGGCCATATCGAGAATCCTTTGGCAAAAATAGGATGCTCAATAGTTGTCGGAGCATGTACATACGCTATTGTGGAGCTTCTTCTTAGGAATGAAACCGCAAGCCTTCTCTCTGCCATGCTTATGAAGCAGTTAAAAAAGCATTTCGCCCGCTAACAAAAAAACACTGACAGAACAATAGCAACAAAATCATAAATATCTTATATTTATAGAATGACTAACATCGCAATCGACTGCACTTTCTTCGGGCATGAGGAAGCAGAGGCAAAAAAGCTCTCTCTTTCCACATCGATTTTTACGGCGGACATTCTTGACGCTTTTGTAAAATTGGGCATTGCAGAGCATTTCACCCTGCTTGTAAACTACAACCAGGAGGCATTTTTCAGGGAGCGACTTCCACAATTCAAAGTCAAAGTCCTGCGCTCTTTTCCGCTTACCCTGGCCTATCGTCTCTCTGGCGGCCGTTTTAAGGGAACCAAATATCTCAAAAAACTGGGTATTTTTAAGCGGACGGTGGAAAAAAGCGGATTCGATGCAATCTGGTTTCCCTACTGCGTAGACTACACTTTTATAAAAACAAAAGTGGCTTCGCTCTGCACGATTCATGACATTTACCGGGTTCACAGGAATGGAAAGCACGGCTGGGATTTTGTCACAAGCGAAAATTGCACCCTTACGACTGTTTCTGACTACACCAAGAACGATATAATTAAGACTTTCGGACTTGACGCTGATAGAGCCGAGAAAATCACTAAGATTCCCAACTCTGTCGTCTTTGACGTGTCAAAACAGCAGGAAATTGCAGGACTTTCAGACAAAAAATACATCCTCGACCTGAATGCCTACATCGAAAAGAAAAATCCCATGACGCTCCTTAAAGCGTTTAATATCATAAAGGAAAAAACTGATGCAATGCTTGTATTTTGCGGCGGTTACAAGGACGACTCAGTCTTTGAAGAAATGCAGGATTTTATTGCAAAGGCAGGACTGAAAGCCCGGGTGCAGCTTTTATTCCGCGTAAGCGACGAAGAGCGGAACTGGCTTTTGACTCATGCCAGCCTTTTCGTCACCCCTTCTCTCTTTGAAGGCTTTGGCCGCACTCCGGTTGAGGCCGCAATCTGCAAAATTCCGGTAATCTCCACAAAAGAGACATCCCTTTACGAGGCGACCATGGGATTGTGCAATTATGTGGAGAATGCAAGGAACGAGCAGAAACTTGCTTCATTGGTGCTTGAAAAACTGGAGAATCCTGATTCAGAAGCAAAACTTTCGGAAACGGCAGGGACGCTGAAAGCCAACTACGAGCCGGTGAATCTGGCGAAAAAATACTGGGAGTTACTTAAGGGAATCTCTAAAAATTGCAATTTTTAGAGATAACTTTGAAAATGCGATGTTTTAACTCTTGCTATTTTCAAGAGTTAAAACTCGTCGGGTTCTCTAAAAAATCGCCAAAGGCGAGTTTTTAGAGATACCCTTAATCAATAAAAACTATC
>JAFUFU010000007.1 GCA_017469785.1 Treponema sp. | reverse complement strand
GTACCCCCCCCCCGTATTGTCAGAAGAGTTGCCGTCTGATGAATTCTCGGTCGGGTAACCGTCGGCGGGTTTGTAGTTGAATGCGTCGATTCCAGCAAAGGCTTTTCCCTCCCAGTCGAAAAGTCCGTACTGATAATCGCGCCGCTCGCCACCCCAAATACAGATTCCTATTCCACCTGCATCATAGACTTCCTGCATGGTGTGGCGAAGAATTGCTTTCTGAACATCTTCCGAAGGAACAACAGCATTGCTCTCTATCGTGACATCGGAATAATTCTTTGCGCTTAAATTCGTTGCTGCCTGGGTCATGTGCTCATTATTTTCGTAATCTTTTGCAGCAAACGAAGTTTCCACAACCAGGACTTTTTTATTATATGTGCTCTCCAAGTTTCCGATTTTTGCGATAAGTTCATCCATTGTTCCGTGATTTTCCCACGAATAATACGAAAGGCCAATAATATCGTAGTCTGCGCCAGATGCTTCAACTTTCGCAAATCCATCAGAATTCTTTGCCGTAATATGAATTATGATTTTTATATCGTTATCAAAATCACGTACGGCATCACATCCAGCTTTGAGATATGTTTTGAAGTTATCTGAACTAATTCCACCACTGATTGAAGAATCCGCCGAAGTCGCCGTCTTCGGACTTGTGCCAGCGTCTACGGACGCATCAACAAGGATTCCTCTGTCAATCTCGTTGCCTACCTGTACATAGTCCGGGGTCACAGAGTTATCTTTCATATATTGGAGCACTTCAGTTATATGAGAAGTGAGTTTTTCTTTCATTTCCTCCGCACTTGTAACAGACTGCCAAGATTCTGGAATGAGCTGAACGGACGGGTCTGTCCAATAGTCCGAAAGGTGGAAGTCAAGAAGAACTTTCATGCCAGCCGCTTTTGCGCGTTTTGCGAGCGCTGCGGCTCGCTCTTTAGTGCTGTCACCATTTTTCCATGCGTTTTCCACATTCGTAGAAGTCGGCCACACAGAATCGTTTGAAATCGTACTTGTAACACTTGGATCAACCCACACACGCAAACGGATTGTGTTAAAGCCATGCTCTGCAAGCAGGACAAAAATATCCTTCTGCGTTCCGTCCGTGTCGTACCAGTTTTTGTCTGTCCAATTATTCGATGAAGCGTAGACATTCTCAAAGTAATCCACCGCGCTCGCGTCGAATCCTCGGATGAAGTTGTCTCCGAAATCAATGACTGACGAGCCCGAGCCATCATTGGAACCGTAATCCTTGCGCGTGTCCTTGTCGCTTTTTCCGTCGTTGTCGTTCAGAGCCGAGGCATCATCGGCGCTGCTGTCAATGCCGAGAACGGTACTCGCGCTGTCTATATCGTTCGTACAACCGGAAAGGGCCAGAAATGCCGGAATCAGTGTCAGAAAAAGGCCTTTCCAGACGTAAGAAGCAATTTTTTTCATAAAAACCTCCCTATCAGGATAGTCGTAAAATGCGTCCGCAACTACAGGCGAACGCATGGGAATTATTTACTGAATCGTGTATTCCAGAGCTTTTGAGAAATCAACCGCCACCGACTGACCTGAGTCAGTTACACTTGCAGCAGAAGCTGGAACACAATCAAGAAGAGTTTCAGTATTTTCTGACGTATACTCATATTGTGAAATTGAAACAAACAATTTCACTTTATCAGAAGAAGAAACACCAAGCTCTGTGAGTTTGATTGAATACTCTATGATTTTTGAATCATTTGTATAACAGTTTGCCACAGAATTCCACTCCGGACCACAGACTCCTGAAGCCGACAAGTTGCTCAACTCACGTTGATTTGTGGCATTATCTGCAACCCAAGCGATATTCTCATAAGCCTTGAAATCCAAAGTTCCGTTCGAGAATGTCGTCGTTGTTGCAGGTGTCATCCAAGCACCATCATCGCTTGTACTTCCGTTATCAGCACCGGTGTCAAAAGAAAGTTGTATGTTTGTTTTATTACCACCAGGAGTTTCCGCAAATTCCACCGCAACATAAAGATTCAAGCCATCATCAACTACAGAGACCTTTTTAATATTCTGGTAGGTATTTGCGGCTGAATAACTGTCAGCGCTTGTGGCAACATAACTTGCAGACCATAAATCCTCGTCAAGAACTCCGTCCAGTGTCACATTAGTCGGAATGAACTTCACTCCGCTGAAGGTGTGGCTATACTCTTCCTTTGCTCCGACGGGTTTGATTCCTGTGATGGTGAAATCTAGCGTGAATTCCTCGCCTGAAAGGTCGTTTTTTGATGTCAGGACGATTGCTTTTCCGTCAGACGACACTTTTGCCGTGAAATTCGCCGTAACTGAACCGCTCGTTACAGCAGCAGTTACAGTCTCAGCGACCTCGCTGATTTCTCCGTTCAGGGGAATCTTGATTTCAGAGCCGACTGGCAGTGATTTTGAAGAGAATTCCAGCGAATCTGTCGTATAGAGAGGGGCAAATTTCACTGTTTTTGAGAATGAGGGGAAGGAACGGCCGTTGTAGTCGTTTCCGCTTGCATTCGTGAGTCCTGAAAGGATGAATGTGTAGGCGATGTCGCCGTATGCAGGCTCCCCGGTGCCGTCAATCAGGTTTATCGCGGGGGCGAGGTTAATGTAATACTTAGTCTTTGAATCGCTCAAGGTTCCGGCAAGGCTTCCTGCAGAAGAATATTCCACTTTGTCCGAGTCAGAGCCGATTGAGTATTCAAGGGTGTATTTTACGGCGGCATCTGTGGCGTCCGCAATCTGGGAAAGGTCAAGCACAAGATGAGCCTCTTTGCCTTTCACGCTGTCATTTTCGCTACCATCGTAATAGTAGGTTGTGGAGCTTGCGCTTACAGTTCCGATTCCAGATTTCTGGTCTTTGAGCTGCTCGCTGGAAAGTTCGTCCTGAAGCTGGTCACAAGAGGCAAAGGCGAAAAGGAGCGAGAGGGTTCCGAATGCGGCAAGAAGTCTGTTTCTCATTTTTACGTTATCTGTTTTCACTTTTCTCATTTTCTTTTTCTCCCTATTTCACGACAGGAACGGCAGTTCCAGAGCTTGCATCTACAAGAATCGTGACTTCACCGGCATCCAAATCAAGGCCGTCGATATAGAAGTTCCACATTTTTCCGCCATCGCTTCCGTTTCCCTCAACAGCGCCTTCGATATACCATGGGCGAGTCCATTCATCAACCGGACAGAGAGAGAACTGGATATTGCTGTCAGAAATCGCAATGACTTCCGATGTTCCGGCTCCTTTTGAAAGACTGACATCAGCGGTGGTGTTGTCCCAAGAATCGAAGTTTCCTGGAATTGAATATGAGCCTGAAATGTCATCGCCAAAACCGGTGAATTCGAATGTCACTTGAAGGGCATTCTGGTCATGCAGTCCGTCCTCATCGGCGCATGATGTCAGTGTCATGGCAAGGCAAAAAGGCAGTACCAGAGCAAGAAGAAAGTTCCGTGCTGCTTTCATTTTAGATTTTTCGTTTTCCAATTTCATTTTACACCTCCTTACAAATCCCAAACAAGACCAAGGCTGACACGGCTCTTGTACTTGCAGTTGTCCTCGCTGCCGTCAAGCTCATTAAGCAGATATGTTCGGTGCGCGTATTTTGAGTTCTCCTCGTCGTATCTTCGCAGGTTGTAGTTCGTGTCCGTGTAGGGGAACATACTGTATGTGAAGTGAGCCCAGAGCATCGGTTTTCCCGGAAGAGGAAGGTCCTTAATGCTTGCTCCCATTGCAAATGCGAACGGAACAGTCAGGTCTTTGTCGTCTGTCTTGTCGTCACGCACGACTGAGCCGAATGTCACGCTGAGGCGGTCCGTAATATCTGAGTTGAGCATGATTGAGTGGTATGTGATGTTGAGGGGATAGCTTGAGCCGCTTTCCCAGTCGCCGAATTCCCGTTTGATTGCATAGTCAAACGAGGTCTTTTTTACGAAAGGAATCGCGTTTTCTGTGACAAGTTCGATACCACCCTCGTTGAAAGATGTGACCAGATTCTTGTCCTCGCTCTGGTTCTTTGAGAGCTTGTCGAATGACATCACTCCGTACACTCCTACAGTGAGATTCTTTCCAAGAAGCTCGCTCACGTCAATGTCGGCGTAAGGCTCCGTCCTGAACGAAAGCATTCCATCGTATGCGCCCGTATCGCTGTCATCATTGAGGGTGTACGTGAATCCCTGATCGAGGGCAAGCGTGAGCGGTGTTTTAAGGTCAGCGAATGATTTTTCAGCGTCAAACTGTGTCGTGGCAGTGTTGGCGTTGATGTCATCATAGACTTCACCATCAGAGCCCCAGACAGAATCAACTTTGAGACCTGCAAGGCTCTGCATGATGCTTGCCTTCCATGTGTCGGCTTTCCAAGAGACGCGGCCGGCATAGGCGAGAGTGTCCTTTCCAAGCTCCATGTCATCGCCTGTTCCGAATGTACCGAGCAAGTGGGCCTCAAGCTTGAGGTTCTCAAGAGGATTGAAGGCGGCATAAGCCGAGAAAGCGTTTGTATTCGTTTTATTATAGAAGAAAAGCTGCTCTTCTGTAGAAGAACTTCCGAACGTGAAAGCAATCTCCGCCTTGTCAGCGTATTTCACGTCGATGTAATCGTAGGTTCCGTAATTATCGACTTTATCACTGAATCCGGCAGCAGCGTCTACCTTGAAGTCACCGAACTGCTGGATCTCTGGTCCGTTCTTGATTTCTGTGTATCCGTTCCAGTCCTTATAGTCAATGACATTGAAGATTCCGTCGAAATGAGACATTCCGCTGTCCTCGCCCACGTCTCCGTAACCGAATTTTGTGATCACATAGGGAGTCGTCAGGTTTACGGCCATTTTCTTGAAATACCCAAGGCCCTCATCGTTTCCTTTTTTGTAGGGTGAGGAGAACATTTCGGCAACTGACTGGGCGCCATCAGCCCATGTCACGTCAGGCACGTTTGCCGCATAGGTATTTTCCTGATAAAGAGTTTTATCGAAATTCAGGACTGAGATTTCAGAAGAAAGGAAGACATTCTCGCTCACGTTTCCCCAGAACCACCAGTTTGCCTCTGTCTTGAAGTGGGAATTGTCGAATTCATAGCCTTTCTTTTTGCTGTCAGAGACATTGCGGATAAGAGACTCGTTCACGTTCTGTGTCTGAACCCACAAGCCCATGCTGAGGTTGGAGAATTTGCCTGCTGGCGCTGCCTCCTTGTTTGAGGCAGGCAGGCTGTCACCGATTCCCGCTGTCTGCTGGGCTGGCTTTGAGAAATCCTCGTTCAAGGGAACGATGAATCCGTCATTGGCTTCCTGCGCGAATACCGTCGAAGAAAGGCAGACTGCCGCAAGGAGGGATGCCGTTCGTTTTATCATATTCTTTTTTACTTTCATAAAAAATCCTCTTTTTGATTCCAACATTCACGAAATGACACGCTTAATCGACTTTGACAAGTTCGATATCGTCAAAATTGCCCCAGCAATCGGGTGCAGTGTCCAGGTAGATTCCGACCGTCACGTTGTTCGTGCTGACCGGAATGCGGATTTTATACTGATGCCAGTCGTTCCAGCCGGTGTTGTTGATTTTTGAAGTAATCTGCTTGACCGTGCCGTCGTAGCCGGCAGCAAAGAGACGGATATTGTTTTCTCCGCCGCCACCCATAGCCCAGACCGAAAGCTCGTAAGTGCCGTTTTCGATGTCGGTGAAGGTCTGTGAGAGAACAGAGCGGAAACCGCTTGCAAGCCAGTATTTGTAAGTCCATTTTCCTGTCCGGGCGTTACCTTTGTTGTTCTCCATGAAACAGGCGGCTCCGGGACCGTTGAGCTTCCATTTTCCCATTTTTCCGCTTTCAAATGACGGGTCCTCGATGATGTTCGTGCGGTCCGAGAGCGTCACCTCAGCCTTTGCCTTGAAGGTCTGCCCAGAAATACTTCCCTCCACATTGACCTTGCCGGCTTTCTGTTTTTTCCAGTCGATGGTTTCCCATTTTACGTCAACAATGCCTTCGCTGTCGTTTGAATAGATGACCTTGACTTTTGCAGGAAGCGGCGGAATTTCTCCCGGTTTCACAGTGATTTCAACAGCTTCCGCAAGGGCATAAGGAGCGAATGAAGAGCCGTTCTTTGCAGAGCCGCCCCAGACATTTTCTACTTCACCCTTTCCGCTGACGAGGTTCCAGACCGCCATTGAGGGAAGGACTTTTCCGTCGAAGCTGAACAAGGCCTGATTTTCCCAAGTGTTTCCCTCTGTCGCAGAAAGATTTGCGCCCTTCCAGAGAATCGAGTCAGCTTCCCAGTAGAAGACGCCGACACCGCCCTTCACGCCGGCTACGGTCGCAATCACGTCTCGGATTTCAGTCGCCTGTCCCTGAACGCTTGGAACATAGCCGTGGGCGTCATCGCTGTAAACCTGGAAGACATTTCCCTGGAAATCGCCGTTCTCTTCAGTGAATGCGTAAGCGGTCTCAACTACGGCCATTTCCTTGCCGTAGCGTTTTGAAAGCATCTCAAGATTTGCCTTCAGCTCTTCCATTGAACCGTGCCAGTAGGGATAGAATGAAAGGCCGATGATGTCATAGTCAATTTTTGCCTTTTTTACGTTGTCGAAGACATATTTATAAAGGTCCTGTTTTCCGCCATCAGCAAGGTGAACGATGATTTTGATGTCTTTTCCGCCTTTTGCCCCGCGGACACCCTTTGAAGCACGGTCAAGAAGCCGCATAAATTCTTTCATGCCGCCGATTTTTGCATTCTTGTCCTCGCTCCATGTCTGTCCGATCGGCCACATGAAGCCGGAGTTAAGCTCGTTTCCAATCTGAACGCTGTCAGGAGTCGCGCCCTCAGCCGTAAAGCGGTCAATGGTTTCCCGGGTGAATTTCTCAACGGTATCCTCAAGCTGCTTTGCCGTTAAGTTTTTCCAGTCCTGCGGCATATACTGCTTTCCCGGGTCAGCCCAGAAGTCAGAATAGTGAAAGTCCAGCATGAATTTCAGACCGGCGGCCTTGATTCGTTTGGCGATGCGGATATCCGTCTCAACGGTGTTGTCACCGCCGCCCATCTTGTCGCCTTTCTTCGCCGTGAGTTTACCGTTTTTATCATACTGGTCTTCCTCATAAGTCGGATTGTTCCATAATCGGATTCGGACATAGTTCACGCCGTTGTCTTTTATAATCTGAAAAATATCCTCTTCTTCGCCGCGGGCATTGTAGAATTTTCCGCCGGTTTTCTCGATTTGGTCAATCATACTGATGTCGAGGCCTTTCATGAAATCCTCACGAAGACCGTCAACTTTTTCGACCAGAATCTTCTGTTTTACAGCGTCACTCGCCTTTCCTGCAGAATAAACCGGCAGAAAGCTCAACAGAACAGTTGTTGCCGCAACGATTTGTTTCAATTGCTTTCTCCTCAACATTTTTTTCCTCCTTTTTTCTATACTTTGACGACTCATTTACAGTGTAAAAGTTCGCTCAAACTCGTAATTCACAGAATGCAGCACAGCCGATTCACGGCCGCTGAATTCAGGCCACTTTTCTATGTAGATTTCCGCGTTTTTCTTAAGCGGGGTAATCTCCAGTACAAGATTTTTGAAATCGATTCCCGAGCCGACAAAGCGTTTCAGGCCGATTTCCCAGGGATAATCCTCGCCAAGGTAGAAGTTGTCGAGAAGGAGTTTTTTAGCGCCGTCTTTCAGCTCGTAGAGAGATGCCTTCTCCCCCGTATAATCCAGTGAAAGGAAGCAGTCAGAAACCGAATCTTTTTTTGAGGCCAGAAGTGTCATTGGCTCGGAAAGATTAAGCCTGTAAGAGACAATTCCGTCTTCCGCCCCGATTTTCTCAGACGGAAGCATTCCGCCCTTCATCTCGTTCTCAGAGCCTGATTTTTCAGCGGCATAAACCGCAAAAGGAACTTCGGCCATGTCACAAGCAACATTCATGTTCTTCTCGCCGATTTTTCTGAATCCATCAGGAGCAGACTCAAAATCAGGATAGACACACACCTCGCCCTTTCCCCGGCCGATGATTTGGATTCTGCCTTTCTCATCCTCGATTGCGGAAGAATCACCGTCGGTGATGACAAGCCGTCCGTCGCTCATGCGCCATGAATTGAGGGCATCTTTTCGGTCCAGAACCAGGAAGCGCGACGAGCAATTTCCGTCAAAATCAAAGAATTTTTCTGTCGCTTTGTCACATTCCCGCCTGTAGAAAACATAAATCTCCCCTGAGGAATCCTTGACTGTCGTAAACGGCGTGACGCTCGCCGTCCTGACCAGCGTATTTCCATAGCACATGTTGAAGGGAAGGAAGAAAAAGTCTCCGTCATGGATGTCAAGCTGAGGCAGCTCGGTTTTTCCGTCCGGCGATTTCAGCGAGACGGCCAAATGCTCGGCAAGTTTATGGTGACGGACATAATTGTTCACGAAAAGATAGCCGCGCTTCGAGTCGCTTCTGTATGCGTAGCGCAGTGTCTCCAAGTCGTCAGGCTTCACTTCGGAAGGAATTTCAGCCGGAAGAGGGCACAAATCCTCCCCCCACTGGGCCGTAAAGCATGTAAGCAGCTTGAGTTCCCGCAGGGTATCTGAAACCTGACCGAATTCACGGACAGGAGCGCGGAAATCATAAGACTTGACCGGTAAATCATTGAGGAAGCCGGTTGCCCTGGATTCCTGCAGGGTGGTAAGTTTTCCCTCAGGGTTGGTGCCGCCGGTATACATATAGAAGCCAAGGAGATTGCAGCCGCTGCCGAGTTTTGAGAGCGCGACGGCAGCGATATCCTTAGCCGTGGCAATCGTGCGCCGGTGTCCGGTCACCTGCAGGCCGCCGCCCAGTTCCGCTGTAAGATAAGGGAATTTCTCGATGTCAAAAGTGATTCCATAGCCGAAGCCGTGGTCGCTTCCGATATTGTGGTCGTTTCTCTCATGGGTGAAAGTGTAGTTTCCGCTTGGCTCGATTTCACAAGTGCGCTGATCCCACGGAGCATCGCAATATCCGCCCATGACCGGGAGCATTCCTCCAGTCCATGCCCCGCCCCAGCCCGTCGCTGTATAAAGGGCTACCTTAAAGCCGCTTTCGATGGCAATCTGCTGCAGGCGGCGCATATGGGCCTCACCGCCCTCTTTCTCGTACAGGCCGCCGCAGTGTCCGTATTCATTCTCAATCTGAACGCCGATAATGGGATTCTCGCTTGTCGCGCTGTCATCAGGATTACAGATGAAATCCTTAACCTGGGCGTAGATTTGCTCATACCAATTCTTGACAATGGCAAAATACCGCTCGTCGTTCGTTCGCGGCTCATAGTCCTTGTGAAGGAGCCAGTCCGGGAAGCCGCCGTTCCTGACCTCCCCGTGGCACCACGGACCGATTCTCAGGAGCATTTTCATGCCGCACTCTTTCACAGTCTCCATAAAAGCGCGGAGGTCACGGTCGCCGGTCCAGTCAAATTCACCCTCAATCTCTTCATGGTGAATCCAAATCACATAGCTGGAAACGAGAGTAACGCCACCCGCTTTCATTTTGAGAAGACGCTCTTTCCATTCCCCACGGGGAACGCGGGAATAATGGATTTCTCCCATAATCGGAAATATGCGTTTTCCATCTTTCATTATACTGATATTGTCAAAACTATAAGCCATAATAATTTTTCCTTTTCCGTGCAATCGGTTGCGCACACCTGTATTATATTATGCAACCGATTGCACAATTTGTCAAATTTTTTTTCGCTAGGATATGGAGCACCGCCGCAGGCGTTCTGTAGCGAAGCGGAAGAATGAGCGTTAGCGAAGTGCGGAACATCCGACCCGCGACAGCGGGGAGCGACCGTCAATTCAAAATGATGAATTGATTGCCCCTGCCCCATACTTCCAGTGTTTGCTATGCTTTATTCCTTAACCGCCGCGCCGCCAAAGCTTGAAATCAGCGTTCTCTGAGTGACCAGGAAGAAAATCACGAAAGGAATTGATACCAGCAGTGAGCCAGCGGCAAAGACCGTGAATTCGTTCTTTTTATCCGACACAAAGGCGAAGAGACCGAGAGCCAGAGTCTGATTCTCAGGGCTTCGGAGAACCATCTTTGGGAAGATGAAATCCATCCATGGAGCCGTGAAGCTTGTGATAGCCAGGAAGGTGATAATCGGTTTTGCCACAGGCATGATTATCTGGGCAAACACGCGGAAGTGGCTCGCGCCGTCGATTCTGGCAGCCTCGTCAAGGCTCTTTGAGACAGTATCCATATAGTTCTTGACCATCCACGTGTTGTAGGGGATATTTCCCGCCGTATAGACCAAAACCAGTCCCCAGAGGGTATCCAGGCCCCCGATTCTGAGCAGGATTACGTAGATAGCAATCATGCCGACGAAGCTCGGGAAAATCTGAAGGATGAGCAGGCTCATCAGGAAAGATTTCTTGAAACGGAACGTGAAGCGGCTGAACACGTATGCCGAAAGGGATGAAATCACCACTGTCGCCGCACTCGTCTCTACGGCGATGAGCAGCGTGTTCAAAAACCAGCGTCCGTAATCATTTTTCGTAAACAACTCCACAAAGTGCTCAAAGGTGATTCCGTTCTTGAACGGAACGATGTCCAGCGAGGCAATTGAGTTTCCCGGCGCAAAGGCTCCGCTGACAACATAGACCAGTGGATAAATAACGAAAACCGATACAATCAAGAAAATCAGATAGATAATCGTCTTGTTGAACTGATGCATTTCATGTTCTTTTATCATACTGAACCTTCCTTATAAGCCTTTGTATTTCTGAAGTTGAATATAGCGAACGGAGCAAGCACGATGAAAATCATAACCGCGATGACCGATGCATAATTGTACTTCATGAGCGTAACCGTCAGCTTGTAAATCCATGACACAAGGATATCAGTACCTCCGGCCAGGGTTGTCGTAGAATCTGATACAGCCGGCGCGCCACCAGTAAGGAAGTAAATCGCGCCGAAGTTGTTCACGTTGTGGGCGAAACTCATGATGATAAGAGGCATCGTCTGGTAGAGAACCAGAGGCAGCGTGATTTTTGCGAAAATCTGCCGCCTGTTCGCGCCGTCAATTTTTGCGGCCTCATTCATATCCTCGCTGATTGCGGTCATGGTTCCCATTGAAAGGAGCATGAAGTATCCGAATCCGGCCCAAAGATTCACCATGACACAAGTAAACTGAGCCATGAAAGGCGTTCCAAGCCACGGAATCGGGTTAGAAATCAAGCCGAGAGCCATCAGCGTCCTGTTTACGATACCGAAAGAGCCGTTAAGCAGGTTTTTCCATACAAGCATTGAAACGACACCCGGAACAGCGTAAGGCAGGATGAAGATGAAGCGGAAAACCGGAGCGATCCGGAAATTGATTTCCTTGAGCTGAACCGCAACAATCAGGCCGCCGAAATAGCAGGTAAAGGTCGAAAGCACGGCCCAGATCAGCGTCCACACGGCGACACGAAGGAATCCCACAGACCAGGTTTTCTGACCGCCGAGAAGCTCGACAAAGTTCTGGAATCCAACCCAGTCCACCGTATTGTTCGGCGGGATATGGGAGGGATCCGAATAGTTCGTGAAGGCGACAGCGATGCTGAAAATAAGAGGCACGACGACGAAAACCAGAACCATGACAAAGCCCGGCGCAAGACCAAAAATCGGGAAAGATTTTCCCATTGCGTTGTCAAAGAGTTCCTTCTGATTCTTGAAGCGGCCTGTCCTGCAATACTCAGCGTAGCCGTTCTGAGCGCTTTTTACGCTCAGGACATAGACAATCACAAAAATCGCGATGACAGCGATAATCAAAATGCCGTCAATCAGCATGAAAATCGAGTTGTCACGCATTTTAATCGGAAGCTCAGGATGGGGAGAGCCAAGCGTGATAAGCCCGATGATTTTTTTCACAGTCAAAGGAATGCAGGCAAGAAAGACAAGCTCACACAGCGCAAAGAACACTCCCTTGACGTAATCTTTCAGATAGAGGAGATGGGCAAGTCCCATAAACAATGAAGCGGTTTTTGTCACTCTCTTCATATCTGAAGCATCATCTTTCAAAATCATATTCAACCTCAAAATTATGGGTATCTCAAAAATTGCAATTTTTAGAGATTCCCTTATGAAATACGTCCCACAGATTACGTCTTATGAATCAAGCCTTATTTTGAAACCATTGCCGCGTTACAAGCATCAAGTTCGGTCTGAGGATCAGCTCCGTCCCAGATATTCTTGCTGGCATTGTTCATGGCTTCCCAGAACATAGCCATCTCAGGGATTGTCGGCATCGGGAAGGCATATTCAAGCTGAGTCAAGAATCCTTTCGCATAAGGGCTGTCCAGAGGAATGTCAATGCTGGGAATAGCACCAGTAATGTCGAATCGGAGACGCTGCATCTCGTCACTGATAAGGAATTCAGCGAATTCGTTTGCTTCAGCAGGGTGGTCAGAATAGGCAGAAACGAACATGGCGCGCGTTCCGCTGAATGAGGCGGACGGAGTCGTGTCTCCCGGGAGAGAAGGAAGAGGCGCGACGCCGAACTCGATTCCGGCCTTTTCAAAAGGAACTACATTCCACAGGCCAGTGATGTGCATGGCCGCATTTCCTGACTGGAAAGCCGCATCGACGGTAGCCGTATCAAGGTCAGAAGCAGAGACATTAAGGACTTTTTTGAGCCCCTGGAAGAATCTCATGCCTTCAATTGATTTCGCGGAGTTGATATTTGAATTGTTGCGGTCGTTTCCGTCAGTTCCGAAGAGACGGTTTCCGTCCTTTGTGGTGAAAATAATCGTGTAGTAAGCGTTTCCGGCGTCCATAACGAAACCGTATTTTCCAGGATTTTTCTTGTTGAATTCTGCAGACCACTCGACAAGCTCATCCCATGATTTGGGGACCTCGTTCTCGTTAATCAGTTTTTTGTTGTAGAAGAGGGCATAAGTCTCGGCAGAAACCGGATATCCATAAAGAGTCCCATCATAAGTCAGAGCCTTGGCACATGAAGCAAGGATGCGAGAACGAACCTTGTCAGGATTTGCCGTCGGAAGCACATGTCCGCCAGAAACAAGGGACCCCAGCCTGTCATGGGGGGCAACAAATACATCCGCGCCCTTTCCAGCAGGACCGTCAAGAGCCATCTGGCCCGTCGTGTCTCCCAGCTCCACATTCTCAAACTTGATTTTTACGTTCGGGTGGGTTGCCTCGAAAGCCTTCCCCGCCTGTTTGATGAATTCATCAGGGCCGTTTGTTGATTCCCACACAGTCAAAGTGACGTTTCCGTTTGCAGCCTGCTTTTCCTTGCATGAGGCAAAAGCCAGCAAAGCAGCGGCTCCCAAAACAATCATTCCAATTTTAGCACATCTTTTCATACGAACTCCTTTTTTATTCACCAGTAGATGCCCTCATGGCAAAAGAGCAGTCTACATAATTTACAGATTCACACTTCTCGCCTTTCACCAGATTAAGCGAAAGCTCGGAAGATTTTTCACCAAGCGCATAAGCGTCAACTTTCACCGCGCTGATTGACGGAACGTGAGATTCAAGAAGAACACTGTCATGAAACGAAGCGATTTTTACATCCCTGCCGATTTCAAGATGATTCTCATTCAGAATCTCAACCACCTGCATACAGACCACGTCGTCAGAGCAAAGCACGAGATTCCAGCTTTTTAGGGAAATCTCATCAGCCACATCGCTGGGCTCCGTACAGACCGCATACTGCACGTCCTTGCCCTTCACGCTCTCCATTCCGGACAAGAAACCGGAGAGACGGTTGTTGTTCGCCTCAATATCAAGGGAACCGCATACGAAAAGCACCCGTGAAGCAGCCGGAAGTTTTTCAGTCACAAGCTCCGTGAACTGCGCGCAGTTTTCTTTCATACGTGAGTCGACATGAACAATATCATCGCCGGCTCCGGAACCAATGACAACAAAGGGAAGACCGTGCCGCCTGAGCAGGGCGACGTTTTCATCGTTATGCTTGAGCTGGGTAAGGACAACAGCGTCAACCTTACCGTCGGAAAGAACATTCTGCAATATTTCATTCTCTGAACTTTCCGTCATACACACAAGCACGCTGTAACCGCTAAGGGCAGCACGGCTTACGATTCCAGAAAGACACTCATGGAAGAACATCATCTGCGTTGCGCTGGCCTGAAAGGGCATGACAGCCGCGATATTCAGTGTTTTTTTGCCTGCAAGAGCCTTGGCCACAAGATTCGGCTTGAACCCGTGCCTTTTAGCGCATTCGCGTACCCTGTTTTTTGTCTCCATGCTAATTCTGCCTGAATCTGACAAGGCTCTGGAAACCGTGCTTTTTGAAAGCCCCAGCTCCAATGCGATGTCATCCATGGTAAAATTAGAATTGTGCAACCGATTGCTCATATAATCATTGTGCAACCGATTGCTCAAATTGTCAACAATAATTTCACATTTTTTTTATTTTTTTGATAAAAAAAAGCCCCCCTGCTTTGAACACAAGGGGCCTTCAGATTCTCAATGCTAGTTCGGCATTCAAGCTATTTAATGCGGCTCACACCGTCACCGGTCTCACAGACAAAGAATCCAGCCGCATAGCCGATTTTGTCGGTATATTCTTTCTGAACCTTCTCGATGAAGGAATCCACGCAGTCCTTGTGAACCAGGGCGATTCCACATCCGCCGAATCCGGCTCCAGTCATTCTGGCTCCAAGGCAGCCCTCCTGCTTCTGGGCAGTCTCGGCAAGGGTATCAAGCTCGATGCCCGTAACCTCATAGTCAGTTTTAAGAGAAGCGTGTGAAGCATTCAAAAGAGAGCCGAGTTTTTCCAGATTACCTTCTTTAAGTGCTGATACAGCGTCAAGGACACGCTGATTCTCAAAGACACAATGTTTCGCCCGCTTCTGAAGGATTTCATCGCTTACAAAATGCCTGACTTCTTCCCATTTTGCAGGCGTCAATTCACACAGGGCCGAAACAGCCACACCCTTTTCATTCAGAATTTTCAGGGCCTGCTCGCACTGGCTCCGGCGCTCATTGTATTTAGAATCAGACAGCTTGCGGACTTTATTCGTATTCATGACCACAAATCGGTAGTCGCCAAGCTCAAGAGGCGCATACTCATAATCGAGGGTGGCGCAGTCGAGCATTTCAGCCGTATTTTTTTTGCCAGTAGCGATTATAAACTGATCCATGATTCCGCAGTTCACGTTCATAAAATTATGCTCGGACATCTGGCCAAGCTTAGCAATTTCAATACGGTCAATCCCCAGCTTAAATGTCTCGCTGACAGCATAGGCAAATCCGCATTCCAAGGCAGAAGAAGAAGAAATACCGCCCCCGGCAGGAACATTGCTCACCATGAGAATTTCAAAACCTGAATCAAGGGTATATCCTTTCGCTTTCAGCTGGCTCAGGATTCCGTTCAGATAATTTGCATAATCATTCTTTTTGTCGAAGGCAAAGTCATCGTTGATATCAAACTCGAAGGTTCCGGGGAAGCGCACATCGTTGTATATGATTTTTGAATCTCCGCGTTTTCGTATCGCGACATACAGATAGCGGTCAATGGCGGCCGGGAAGACTTTTCCGCCGTTGTAGTCGATATGCTCGCCGATAATATTGATTCGGGCCGGAGATGCATAGACCGCCACATCAGCTTCGTTTCCACCATACATCTTCACAAATTCAGAAGGCAAATCCTTCGGATTGTATTCTTTTTCTGTCAGTCCCATAGTTTTCTCCTAAAATTTCAAAAGTGTTTTAGAGCAATATGTCTCTTCCGGTCTCAGCACACAGGTCGGAAATTCAGGCTCATTGATTGCATTCGGAAAGCGCTCCGTCTCGAAGCAAATTCCATCCTGAGCATTGTGCCTGACACCACCTTTTCCTATGACGCCACCGATATAATTGGCTGTATACAGGTGAACGCCCCGCTGATTCGTGAACATTTCCATCTTGATGCCGCTTTCCTCAGAAGACAAAGCCCCGAATCTTACGAGGCCTTTTTCATTCCCATGAGTGACCATACAATGATCATACCCCCGGACGCTGGGAGGGATTTCCTTTATATCCTGTCCCACAGGTTTTTCCTTCCTGAAATCAAATGGAGTCCCCTCTACGGAAAGGATTTTTCCGCTGGGAGCTCCGTCCGAGGCAAGCTCCAGATAAGAATCACAATCCAACTGAAGTTTATGGGAAAGAACGCTCCCTCTGCCATTCAGGTTAAAGTAGGCATGATTGGTGAGGTTTATCGGAGTCGCCTTGTCAGTCCGGGCCATATACTCAAGAAGCAGAGCATTGTCCGCCGTAATAGTATAGGTCACGGACAGGGAAAGTCTTCCAGGAAAGCCCTGCTCCCCGTCAGCACTTACACGCGTAAAACGGATTCCCTCTCCGGTATCGTCAGAAAAAGGCTCTGAATTCCAAAGAAGCTTTTCATAGCGGGTTTTTCCTCCATGCAGACAGTTTTCTCCGTCATTTTTATCGAGAGTATAGTCTGCTCCGTCAAGGGTAAAGGCAGCACCCCTGATTCTGTTGGCAACCCGCCCGACAATCGCATTGTGAGCCTCAGTTCCTTTTTTCCAGCCGTCAAGGGTATCATACCCCAAGAGAATGTCTGTCTTGCCGCCAGTTTTGTTCGGCACAAAAAGATTTGTTATCGTGCAGCCAAGATTCATCGCAGAAAAAGAGATTTTTTCCCGTGAAACAGTGTAAAGCACGACTCCATCATCCAGTTTTTTTGACTCGGTCATCGTTGTATCCTGAAATTTTACAGCGTTTCAATGAATTTTTTGAACGCCGTTTTTCCTTCTTCTGTATATTTGTAAACGCCGGCATGCTCAAGAACCTTGGAGAAGACATGTCCTATCTCGTCCTTGAGAATTCCGTCGATTTTATCCGGTGAAAGGGAAGCAAAGTCATATTTCTGCTTCAGCTCGGCTACCCAGTCGCTGTGTTTTGCCAGACTTTCGTCAGAAGAAATATCGCGTCCTTCTTTCAGTGCGGCCGTCAGTTCAGAAAGTTCTGTCTTGAGCCGGCCCGGAAGGATTGCAAGACCCATAACCTCAATCAGGCCAATATTTTCCTTTTTGATGTGGTGAAGCTCCGCATGGGGATGATAAAAGCCCAGCGGATGCTCCTTCGTGGTGATATTGTTGCGCAAAACCAAGTCCAGCTCGAAGTCGCTTCCACGGCGGCGGGCAATGGGGTTCAAGGTATTGTGCTTCTCGCCGTCAGTTTCAGCGAAGATAAAGGCGTTTTCATCGGTATAAGCCCGCCATTTTTCAAGCACATGCTCAGCGAATTCCACGAGCCGCTCTTTTTTTGCAGAGGAGACGCGGATTACGCTCATAGGCCATTTTACGATGCCGCATTTTACGTCCTCATAGCCTTTGACAGAGAATTCCTTTTCCACAGGAGCCTTTGCCATGGGGAATTCATAGGCACCGCCCTGGAAATGGTCATGGGTGAGGATTGAGCCACCGACAATCGGCAAATCCGCGTTGCTTCCGATTGTATAATGGGGAAATTTATCAACAAAATCAAGGAGCCTTTGGAAAGTCTTTTTTGAGATAAGCATGGGAGTGTGCTCATAATTAAACACGATACAGTGCTCGTTGTAGTAAACATAAGGTGAATACTGGAAGCCCCACTTCTCGCCCGCAAGTTCAATCGGAATAATGCGGTGATTTTCCCGGGCCGGATGATTTACACGCCCAGCATAGCCTTCGTTTTCCTTGCACAAAAGGCACTTCGGGTAGCCAGACTGTTTCATAAGCTTGGCGGCAGCGATTGCCTTGGGGTCTTTTTCGGGCTTGGAAAGATTAATGGTAATGTCCATATCGCCGTACTGAGTTTTTGAAACCCATTTCAAATCCTTGCACACACGGTAACGGCGGATATAGTCAGAATCCTGAGATAATTTATAGAAGAAATCCGTCGCCTTTTTCGGAGATTCGGCGTAAAGCTCATTAAATTTCCTGATGATATTAGACGGTCGGTCAACCATCACGCTCATCAGCCGGGTGTCAAACAAATCACGGTAAACAGTGCCGTCGCCACCGATAAGATTATGAGACACGGCATAATCAAGGATATTTTTCAGGATATCCTCAAGGTCAGAAATCTCAACTTCGGGAACAGCGGCAACTTCGTCGTCATTCTCAAATCCATCAAGGTTCAGCAGAAGAAGGAATTGGTTCTTTACGAATGCTAAATCTTCCTTTTCAAAAAGGCCTGCCTTAAGTCCGTAGGCGGCAAGTCTGTTCAGTTCATGGTGAATACAAATGCTCATATCTCATTGTGCAACCGATTGCACAATTTGTCAAGAAAAAAATTAAGCTTCATCTGCCTTTCCTCAGCCCGGGCTTGAACAATATGGATTTTTTTTACAGACTCACTGGGATTAAAAAAGGAAAATTACTTATGAAGAAAAAAACAGGGGCTTCGGCCTTGAAAATGACCACATCGGCTATTACATGGCCATAGTTGACGAGGAAGGCTTTCTCGCACACCTTCACTACGGAAAAAAGATTTCTACAAAAGAATGAGCTTGGTCAAACAGCCTGCACCCCCGCTTCTGGGGAGACTTCCAAAGTGCAATAGCCAATTTTGAAGAAGCATAAAGTTTACGCAAAAAAAAACCCGCACTTCAAGGCGGGGTAAAAACAAAGAGAGAATTTTCCAGTGGAAAATTCTCTTATAAGCAAAAATCACAAGGATTGAGCGCCTTAATTTTCACGCTCATTCAGTAATTTCTGTTCGCTTATTTCTGAGCTTCAAGAGCATCGATATAAGAAAGATTAAGGCGCCCCTGCTTGTCGACTTCAAGGAGCTTAACAGGAATCTGCTGGCCTTCTTTGAGCACATCAGTTACCTTTTCTACGCGACCGCGAGAGAGTTTTGAGATGTGGCAGAGACCTTCTTTTCCCGGCAAAATTTCAACGAAAGCGCCGAATTCCATGATTCTTTTGACAGTTCCGTTGTAAATAAGACCGACTTCAGGATCCTCACAGATGCCTTTGACAGCCAATTTGGCTTCCTCGGCAGACTTTCCGGTTTTGCCGTAAATCTGAACGGTTCCGTCGTCCTCGGTGTTGATTGTAACGCCGTACTGAGCGCAGAGAGCCTTGATGTTCTTTCCGCCAGGTCCGATGAGGGCGCCGATCTTATCGGGAGCAATCTTCATTGTGAGGATTTTCGGTGCGAAGGGGCTGATTGGCTGAGGCTTGTCGATGCACTTTTCCATGATTGAAAGAATGTGCAAGCGGCCTTCTTTTGCCTGAGCAAGAGCCTTTTTCATGATTTCAGTGGTAACGCCGGCAATCTTGATGTCCATCTGGAAACCAGTGATACCGTCTTTTGTACCTGCAACCTTGAAGTCCATGTCGCCCAAGTGATCTTCCTCACCCAAGATGTCAGAAAGAATCTCGTAGCGGCCGTAAGGATTGTCGCCCTCTGGCTCCGTAATCAAGCCCATTGCGATACCAGCGACCATTTTCTTCATCGGAACGCCAGCGGCAAGCAATGAAAGACAGCCGCCGCAGGTTGAAGCCTGGCTAGACGAGCCGTTTGACTCCATGATTTCAGAAACCACACGGATTGTGTAAGGGAATTCTGACATCGGGGGAATCATTGGTGCCAGAGAGCGGCGGGCCAAGTTTCCGTGACCGATTTCGCGGCGGCCAGTAGTCAGGCGGCCGGTCTCACCGACAGAATATGGCGGGAAGTTGTAGTGGAGGATGAAGTTTTCGCTTCTCTCTCCGTCGATGTCATCAAGAACCTGTGCGTCAAGGGCAGTTCCCAAAGTGGTGACAGCCAGAGACTGTGTTTCGCCACGAGTGAAGAGAGCCGAACCATGAGGACGAGGGAGAACATTGACCTCACATGTAATAGGGCGGATTTCGTTGCATTTTCGTCCGTCGATTCGCAAGCCTTTGTCAAGGATTGATTTACGGAGAAGATTGTACTGAATGTCATCGAAGCAAGCGTCGAAGAGCTTTTTCTGGATTTCGTCAGAAAGCTGCTCTGCGTGGTTTGCGACGACCTGTTTTTTAACCTCAGAAATTGCCTTGCCACGGTTCATTTTGCCGTCCTGGAAGCAAGCCTTTTCGAGAAGAGGTGTTGCCTCGGCGATGATTGCCTCTTTGTTCTCAAGCTCAACATTGAGAGGTGCGAGAGGAAGCTTTTCCTTGCCGCATTTAGCCACAAGCTGCTCCTGAAGCTCACACATTGCCGTGATGAAGCCCTGAGCCTTTTCAAGGGCTCCAAGCATGATGTCTTCTGAGACTTCGTTTGCACCACCCTCAACCATAGTGAAGCCGTCTTTTGTACCGGCAACTACGATTTCAAGCTGAGCCTTTTCCTGCTGCTGGAATGTAGGATTGATTACATACTCGCCGTTGATATAAGCGACGCGGGCAGCTGCAACCGGGCCATGGAAAGGAATATCAGAGATTGAGACAGCCGCAGAAGAAGCGATTACTGCCAGAATATCCGGCGGATTGATTCCGTCTGATGAAACGCAAGTCGGAACAATCTGGATTTCACGGCCAAAGCTTACTTCAAAAAGCGGGCGCATAGGGCGGTCAATGAGACGGGAAACCAAGATTTCTTTGTCCTTTGGTCGTCCTTCGCGCTTGATGAAACCGCCAGGAATTTTACCGGCGGCATAGTATTTCTCATTGTACTCAACTGTAACGGGAACAAAATCCAGTCCCTCTTTTACTTCTGACGAAGCACAAACTGTAGCAACGATTGCGGCTCCAGCATACTGCGCGTATACACAACCGTTTGCCTGTTTACCGATTTTTCCAGTCTCAAGGATAAGCTCGGAATCTCCAATCTTGTAGGTTACTCTTTCTACAGACATAATTTTACTCCTACACACATCACTACATCCGATGCATGTTTTAAATATAATAGCGATATAATTTTAAACTATTATATGATAATAATCAATGAAAAAGATTCCAAAAGAGACAAAAAAAATCCCACCAGACAAAAGCCTGATGGGATTTGAAAGGAAGACTTATTTTCTCAGACCAAGCTCTTTAATAAGTGAGCGATATGTCTCAAGATCTTTTCTCTGGAGATATTTGAGAAGAGATCGGCGAGCACCGATTACTTTGAGCAAAGCGCGCTTGCAGTTCGTGTCTTTCGGAAAGTTCTGAGTGTGTGCGGTAAGCTGCTTGATTCGTTCTGTAAGAAGAGCGATCTGAACTTTTGTGTTACCTGTGTCGGCCTCATTTGCGCCGAACTTGCTGATTACTGCAGCAGTTGTTTCTTTTGTAAGTGCCATTACTTACTCCTTAAAAATTTATAAAATTTCATCTGGAATTATAAGAACTGAACTGACCGTACAAAGCCACTGATTAAATTATCAGAGAATGCGAGGCGAAGATTCCCATTCTCTAATGTACAATCAGATATGGCAGCACGGCTGTTTTGTGCTTCACCAGATTTTTGACAAAAGTCATAGAAATGTACCATTACCCGGTACACTCCGTCAGGCGGCAAAAGCTGCTCGCCGTATTTCGCAGCCGAAATGACATTTTCGCTTTCTTTGTGCCAAAACCAGCCTGTACAGTCAAGCTCAAAAGGCTTCAAAAGCATGGACTCGGCAAAGGCAAAATCTTTTTTGAGGATACATGAGCGGATTCGCGAAGAAGAGACCCTCTCCCCCTCAAAAATAACGGAGCCAATCGTATCAACAGAAAAGCCAAGTTCACCTGCGATTTTTTTGATTTCATCCATGCCTGTTGAGCCTCTGTATCCGCAATGGAAATCACTTCCTTCGGCCAGATACTTCAGCCCGCAATTCTTCACGAGCACAGATAGAAAATCAAGTCCTTCAATTCTACCGAATTCAGCAGAAAAGTCAATGACTATGGCAAATGCAAACCCCTGAGAGGAAAGATTTTCCAGTTTTTGAGAAATGGAAACCACATCTCCCTCATAGGAATCAGGGTTCTTATATCCGCGCAGCGACCTCGTAAAAGTCAGAACTCCTGGAACGAACTGATCTTTTCTGGAAACAACAGCGTCAAACAAAGCCCTGTGCCCCAAATGAGAGCCGTCAAAGCTGCCTATGGTAAGGGCAACTCCCTTTTCCCTGAAATCACAAGAGAATTTTCCATTAGAAATCTGCTCCCAAGAATATATCTTCATTTTCTGAATTTTAGGAACCACGAACCCATAGGACAGACGCGCACGGTTCTTAACGATCGAGCAGGTAAGCACACCTGCAAAAACTCCGTCCGGATAAAAAACAGCTTTTTCACGACTCTTTCCCTCTGACTCGAAATCACGGATAAACCAGCGATTTTTCAAGGGGCGGCCAGTACTAAAATCCGCAACAGCCCCCGATGAAATAACCATTGAATCCATGCCACAGAGAGAAGCAATCTCCGGCGTAAGAGAAATAAGCGAAGCTGATGAAACAGAATCTTCGGTGACTGCATTTTTTAAAAGGAAGGGCCCTACCCGAGTGCGATGAAGCTCCTTTAAATGGGCAACCGTGCCGCATCGAGCAGCGATATCCCGGGCCAAAGAGCGTATGTATGTTCCTTTTGAGCAAGAAACCTCGACAAGCGCGAAGTTACCATAATAATCAATTAAACTAATAGATGAAATCGTAATTTTGCGGGCTTTCAGCTCAACAGACTTTCCCTCCCGGACCAAATCACTAGCACGCTTTCCGTCAACATGAAGGGCGCTGTAAGCCGGTGGAATCTGCTCTGTCTCGCCAAAAAAATCGGGCAAAACAGCAAGCAGCTCTTCACGACTTGGAATTTTTCCAGTCTTGACAACCAGTCCCGTAGGATCCAGCGTATCTGTCTCAGTTCCGAATTCTATTAAAGCCTGATATGTTTTATCGAAATTCGTAATATGTGGAACCAGATGAGTCAGACGGCCAACGAGAACGACCAGAAGACCGTCCGCAAATGAATCAAGCGTACCTGTGTGTCCGACCTTCGTCGTACCCAGCGCACGCTTTACGGAAGAAAGAGAAGAAAAACTTGTTTTTCCGGCCTGTTTTTTCAAGAGAACAATGCCGGAAATTTCGTTATTCTGATTCTTTTTCATTCTGCGAGGCTTTTTCCTCTTGAATCTGTTTTTCTTCCGCCTCAAGACGATTCAACTTGTTAACCATGTCAAATCCTTCTTTTATGCTCGTATCAACAACAAAAGTAAGACGCGGAAATTTATAAATCGAAAGTTTTTTGGCAATTGAAGACTGAATAAAGCCGGCGGCTGAATTCAAGCCCTCAACGCCTTTTTTAACCTGCGATTCATTGAGGAAGCTGGAAACATAAACCGTTGCATAGGCCAAATCTCTGGCAACCTCGACACGATTTATAGTGAGAAAAGTCGAGACCCGGGGGTCTTTTACCTTCTGCAGACCAATCAACTTGGAGATTTCCTCGCGGATTTGCTCCCCAAGTTTCAACATTCTGAATTCACCCATAGCTTATTCCTCAGAAGCGACGCTCTCAGCATTCGAATCAGAAGTCTCTGCCGCAGCTTTAGCGGCCGCTTCCTTCTCTTTTGCGATTGAGTCCCCGAGTTTTCGGGCAATCTCAACATACTCGAAGACTTCGAAAATATCGCCTTCCTGAATGTCCTGCCAGTTTTCAAGACCGATACCACACTCAAATCCGTAGGTGACTTCTTTTGCATCATCCTTGAAGCGTTTGAGAGAAGTGATTTTGCCAGTGTATTTGACGATTCCGTCGCGGATAAGGTTGACTGAGCTTGTTCGTTTAACAACACCCTCGGTAACGTAACAGCCGGCGATGACACCAACCTTCGGAACCTTGAATGTATTTCGGACTTCAACCTGACCAGTGACTTCTTCTTTTGTATCAGGCTTGAGCATTCCTTCCATTGCAAGGGTGATTTCTTCCACACACTTGTAAATGATGTTGTATTTTCGGATATCGACCTTTTCCTGCTCGGCAAGCAATTTTGCCTTTGGAGTCGGGCGAACGTTGAATCCGATGAGGATTGCGTTTCCGTCGGCGGCGGCAAGGGTAACATCAGACTCGTTGATAGCACCAGCAGAAGAATGAATGACATTCAAGCGGATTTCAGGAGTAGAAAGCTTTTCGAGGCTCGTTTTGAGGGCTTCTGCAGAGCCCTGCAAGTCAGCCTTTATGATAACTTTAAGCTCTTTGATTTCGCTGGCCTGAATCGTTGAAACAAGGTTCTCAAGATTGACTTTCTTGACAGCCTTTGCAGCCTCAAAGCGCTTGAGTTCCTGCCGCTTTGCAGAAATTGCGCGGGCATCCTTTTCGGTCTCTGTGACCTGGAAGGGGTCACCGGCATTCGGCATATCGTCAAGGCCAAGAACCTCAACAGGCATGCTTGGAAGCGCCTCAGTTACCTTTTCACCACGGTCATTGAACATAGCTCTTACACGGCCAGAGTAAATTCCCGCGACAAAAGGATCGCCGACAGAAAGCGTACCGCTCTGAACAACCACAGAAGCCACCACACCACGGCCCTGATCGACACGAGACTCGATGACTTTACCTTCCGCGCGAGTATCATACGGAGCCTTAAGCTCAAGGATTTCAGCCTGAAGAAGAATTGCATCAAGAAGGTCATCAATTCCCTGACCTTTAAGCGCAGAAATCTTGACATACTGAGTATCGCCGCCCCATTCCTCAGGAGTCAGTCCCTGATTTGAAAGCTGGGTCATGACGTTCTCAGGATTTGCGTCCGGCTTATCAATTTTGTTGACTGCAACGATAATCGGAACTTTTGCGTCTTTTGCATGGCTCAAAGCCTCGAGAGTCTGAGGCATAACTCCATCGTCAGCCGCAACGACCAGAACAACGATATCCGTAATCTGGGCACCGCGGGCACGCATCATGGTGAATGCTTCGTGACCCGGAGTATCAAGGAATGTAATTGTTCCTTTTTCGGTATGGACCTGATAAGCACCAATTTTCTGAGTGATACCGCCAGCCTCTCCGGCCGCGACATTGGTTTTTCGGATTGCATCAAGAGTCTTGGTCTTACCGTGGTCAACGTGTCCCATGACAGTAACGATTGGCGGTCTGAATTTAAGGTTTTCTTCCTCACCGACATCACTTTCAATAACGGTCTCATCGTACAAGCTGACAAGATGAACTTCACAATCATACTCAGCCGCAAGAAGGGTTGCCGTATCACTGTCGATTGACTGGTTGATTGTTACCATCATACCCATTCCCATGAGTTTGGCAATGATGTCACCAGCCTTAAGATTCATCTTCTTGGCAAGATCAGAGACAGAGATTGACTCCATGATATCAATCTGCTTTGGTACTACGCTGGCCTGCGTGACTTGCTTCTTCTTATAAAGCTCTTCCTCGTCAAAGAGTTCTTCTTTATCTTTACGCTGACCGTAGACCTGTTTTTTGCCTTTAAACTGTTTCTTTCCTGCATTGGGAGCCGGAATAGGAGCAGGAGCAAATCCGCCACGGGGGGCAAATCCACCCCCAACAGGTCGGTTTCCGCCGAATCCCGGACGATTTCCGCCATTGAAACCGGGACGTCCCTGACCAAATCCAGGTCGCCCCTGTCCGCCCTGACCGTTGAATCCACGATTAAAGCCGCCGTTCGGACGGTTTCCGCCCTGACCTGCCTGACCGTAGCCGCCGCGGTTGTAGCCCTGCTGACGGTTATTATCACGCTCACGGTTCTGGTAACCTTCACGGGCCTGTGCACCGGTAAACCCACCGCTACGTCCCCCGTTCTGACCATATCCACCGCGATTATTGTAACCACCATTATTGTAGCCGCCACGGTTATAGCCGTTCTGTCGAGAGCCCGAGAGATTTCCTGCCTTTACGTTCGGGCGGGCAGAATTAAGCTCAAAAGACTTCGCAGGACGAGCTTCATTATTATGAGGCTTTTCCGGTGTTTCCTGAGATTTCGGGGCAGCGGAAGGAGCCGGCGTGCTTTTTTTGACAACGACATGAACGCCGTTTTTAGCCCGCTCTTCCGAGTTTGCATCAGCCTTACCATCTGCCGCAGGAGTCTTCTTTTTTATGACAATTTTTTTCTTTGCCGGTGTTGAAGAAGATTCATTTTTTGCATTCTCAGCTGCAGGCTCAGGCTTCTTCTTCCGTAAAACAAATTCTGGTTTTTTTTCAGCTTCTTCCGCCATATTCCTCTATTAAACCTCTTACTCTTCGTCCTCTTCAAATTCGAATTCAACGCCGCATGATGGACAACGTGTCATGTCAAGCGTGATTTTTGCACCACATTCAGGACAGAAGTATTCTTCTTCCTCTTCGCTTGTATTTTCATTTTCAGATGGAGCAGGTTCAGAATCCTCTTCTTCGACAAACTCAACTGAGTTATGCACAATCTTGTTGACTTCAGCAAGTTCTTCTGCCGTAAGTCCTTCAAGGTTGTCAAGCTCGCCATTCTCATAAGCCACAGCGAATTTCTCGATATCCTCATAGCCAGCCTCACGGAGTTTCGCGACGACCTCCTGATTTACGCCCTGAAGATCCGCAATAACCGATATTTCCTCAGGCTCAGCAGAAGAATCAGTATTGCTGAACAATTCCTGTGCGCGGCGTGTCGTAATCTCAGTGAGATTCATTTCCGCAGCCTGCTCCTCGGTCTTAACATCAATGCTCCAGTCGCAGAGGCGGTTTGCAAGGCGAACGTTCTGGCCGTTTTTACCGATTGCAACAGAGAACTGTTCGTCATTTACGATTGCAAGGGCGGTTTTCTTTTCGTCGTCAAGGATAACGACTTTGTTGACTTCAGCAGGAGAAAGCGCATTTTTGATGAAGACTACAGGATCATCTGAGTAGCGAAGCACGTCGATTTTCTCGCCTTCAAGCTCGCGGATAACATTCTGAATACGCATACCCTTGGGACCTACACAAGAACCGACCGGATCCACATCCTCTTTTGTAGTGGCAACAGCGATTTTTGTTCGATATCCGGCATCGCGGACAATCTTTTTGATTTCAACAGTCTTATCCTGGATTTCAGGAACTTCAAGCTCAAGGATAGACTGAACGAATTTCGGATCGCTTCGGCTCAAAACAAGCTGCAATCCAGAGGAAATCCGCTTAAGATCTACGATGAAAGCCTTGATTCGGTCATTCTTTTGATAAACCTCACGCGGAGACTGATATTTTTTAGGCAGGACACCCTCGACTTTTCCCAAATCAACATAGATGTTGCCGTTGTACTCGCGCTGGAAATAACCGATGATAATCTCACCGACTTTATCCTTGTATTCATTATAAAGCTTATCTTTGAATGATTCGTTCAAACCCTTGTGCGTCTCCTGCTTTCCTACAGAAACAGCAGAGCGATCAAAGGATTTTGGATCAACGACAATGTCAATTTCATCTCCAAGCTCGCACTCAGGTGAAAGCTTGAGCGCATCTTCCAGCTCAATTTCAGTAACCGGATCATACACACCGTCAACGATTGTTTTTCGTGAAGCAATGGTGACATCTGACATATCATCAGCGAAAGTAACAATGCAGTTATCAGCAGTACCGAATGTACGCTTGTAAGCCGCACGCAAAGTGTTCTCAATAGTCTGTTTGACTGAATCCAATGAAAAACCTTTTTCCTGAGTCAGTTCACGGATTGCATCTGCCATTTCTGACATATCGAGCCTCCTACTACAAATGAATAAATTTTGCTTTAGCTATATTTTCAAAAGAGAAGACCTTTGACTCCAAAGTTCCATCTTCTTTTGTTTCTTCCAAAGTTAAAGACTGGGAATCAGCAGCTTTCAGCACCCCCTCAACCCAATCAGTGACTGTTTTGTCGTACACGCGGATAATGCGTCCCAAAAAAAGCGAGAATTCCGCCGCGTTTTTGATATTACGCTCCATACCGGGCGACGTAAGCTCCATGTAGGTATTGTCAGTTCCCAAGAGCTCTTCGAGAGCCGGAAGCAGAACTTTGTGCACCCGTGAACAATCATTCACACCGATATTTACGCTTGCATCAGAGCCTGTGATTGTGGCAAGAATATGCGTGACACCATTCTGCGGAGAAATTTTCAGCTCCACAAGATGAAAGCCCATATCACTTACGATTTTTTCGCATTCACTATAATGCGGATAAGAACTCAAAGGAATGTAATCCACAAAACCCCTCCCCCGATGACACGGAGCAAGTCCTAAATAAAAATGGACTCGTTTTTGCGAGTCCATTAAAATATTTCTATTAAAATGTTAGATTCATGATATTATTTTTGATGAATCTTGTCAATGATACAGGAAAAAAGAAATAAAAAAAACAGATAATCAGACACAAAAGAAGGCGCAGCCGCTTCCGTTATTTTCCAACTTCCTCAGACTGTCCGAATTCACAGATTGCATCCCTTACGCTTGCATGCTCCAGCAGCTCAAGATTTTTTTTGATTTTTTTATACACACGAATCTCACCACTACCACATCCGCCCAAGACTTTCAGAAGGGTTCGTTTTCCCTGAGGCATTTCATAATCACGGACAAACATTTGATTTCCCTTGCAGTACAAATCAATGTCGATTACGAATTTTCCCTTATGAATGCTGACCGTCCAGTGAACTTTGTCACCTTCAATTGAGTCAGTAATCTGGGAGCAGTCATGGATTATAGCGTTCTTTCTGAATATCTTGCGGTTTTCGATGGAATATCTCACACCATCCATTACAATTGACGCGCACAGTTTACCCCCGAATTCTCCCTCAAGGGCAAAACAAGAATTGAACATGGGTTTTCCCGTAATAAGGCTGATCAATTTAACGGAAGAAACGTGAAAATAAGGAGATTTGGGCTTTTCACCCCAGCTCTTGTCTATGTAACCACCGGCATTTTTGGGAATCACGATGTATTCCTGACCGTCAAGAGTCACTGAGCCAGAAAACAATACTTTTAATCCGACGGGCATCCATACAGTTTTCTTACGGTTGTACATGGGACCGCTTTCAATCTGGCGGTCATATTTCAAATCCCAGCTCATTACACCGGCATTGCAAAGGAGTTCCGGTTTAACACGCAAATCCTGCGGAGAAACAAGCACCGTACCCGAAAGTGACGCGGGACCGAACAGACAATCACCAGCCTTGAAAGTCTCGCTATTGCGGACAAACGTAAACTGATTCGATGCGAGAAATTTATTCATGTGCTTGCCGTTAGCTCCGAACACACCGGCCTTGACAAGCACATACGAAGGCATAACCTCAAGCTCGTCATTTGCATGTGCAGCAGATGCCGTACCGGCGAGAGCATACTGTAAATCTGACTCGGAAAGCGCAAGTCTGGATTTTTGACTTAAAACAGCTGCTTTTGGAGAAATACCAGGATTAACAATATAAAGCTCAACAAAAAAAATCCGCTCATCTCCGGTAAGTTTGTTAAAAGCTGAAAAAACATATCGCCACCGTTCAAAGCCTTCCTGACGTAACTTTCCACGGAGCACATACTGATCAATGCGTTTACTAACTTTTGAACCTGCCATACTGCTGCCTACCAAACCAATCAATATAAAACCGACTATCTTCTTATATTTTCGTCAAGTTTAGAATTTAACTTTAGCAGGGAAGAATATTTAAATTTTATTTGAGGAATTTATTCAAAGTGCTGTCAATGTCTTCCTTTTCAAGGGGGAAATTGTCATCAAGATACTGGAGACACTCCATGCCCGCACTCTGGACATGCTCATACCAAATCCGGTAAAGTTCTGGCTCCAAATCTTCGCTAGGAAGCGGTGCGCCCTGAATGTCAGAAACAAGCTGGCGCATCATTTTTATGCATCGTTCAAATTTGTCATTCTTCATAAAAAGAAACTCCCATAAAAATATATGTAAATTATAACGGCAGATGAAGTATTTTTCCAGCAAAACCCGCTTCAGAAAGCGCTTTTTCTCCACAAATTACAGCTTTTTTCTTCAATTTTTGCTGTTTTACAGAAGTCGCATTCTCAAACAACCGTCTGAATCCCTCCCGCAGGGCCTTCGCATCCGTATGAAGGATTCCAAGGATTTTACGCTCCCGGTCCTCATCCATGATTCCGTAAAGCAGCCTGGTAAGCGCGCTTGAGCCACGGCCTTTTGGCGATTGGGGCTGGATAAAATGACTGTAACAGCCCATGACAGCACGAACCACATCCTCATCAGAAAAATCAATTTCTCCGGCTGCTTTCAGGCATTCCTCAAAAGCAGCGCATGAATCAAATGGAAGAGGATCCCTGTAAGATGTAAAAATAAGCGCGCCTGACATAGGTTCAGCATTGCAGAAAGCACCGTACGCGCCGCCAATCGTCCTGATTTTTTCCCAGAGGAGATTGTTTGAAAGCCAGTGGCTACAGACCTCCTCCGCAAAGCTGTTCGCGTCATCATACCGGGAAGCCGGTATGCATTCTGAGGCGTAACCAACCTGCGACGAAGTGACGAAACACTCGGAGGACTCGTCACCCCCTCCCTCGCCATCTTGCTCAGTAAGGACATAAAACTCAGAATCATCATAAACACGCTGATTCCGCGGAGCACAAAGCTGCACGCTGTTTATAAATTCAGGAAGCAAGACTGAGAGCTTTTCAAAGCCAGACTTCTCAGCCGTGGCATGTATGAAAGCGCCGCTTCTTTTTAGCTCAGAAAAGATTCTTCGGAAAATTTTCGTCATGTCTGAAACAGGCTTATCGGCAAGCTGCTTAATTGTAAAGTATTGGCTCAGTCCATTCCAGATTTCATCGACGGCATTTTTTCTCGAATGCCGGCACCAGACCCGTGTCGAAACAAAAACATGCCCATCAGGAACAACAGATGATTCAAAATCATTGCGACTTTCCGTAAGAATATCCTTTATCCGCTTCTCATCAGAAAAATCAGTCCCAAGAAGACAGTCCCTAAGAAGAGAAAGAGCCGGTCCTGCCTGCTCCTCAAGCATGGACATCCTGAAAATAAGCCAGTCACGGCCAATCCAGTTATGACAGGCCGAGAATTTTCTTGACAGCACAGTATCAGGTCCCTGCATCGTTAGAAGGGATGCTCCGAGCCCGCCTGTATGAAGGGCACACTCTTCCGCCGTTTGCGCCCAGTTGAGATTTTTCCATCCGCACTCGGTAACACAGTCTGCGAAGGCCGGAAGCACAGGATAATCGCTGCTTGCAAGTAAATCAACAGGAAATCCCACATCAAAATAAATGATTCCGTTCGTGTTCTCGATATTTTTTATAAAGGGAACATCACTTCCGTCAATGCCTGAAACAGTATCCAAAATCGTTTCCGGCCTGTTCATTACAGGCTTTCCGTCAATGATGAAATCCCCGGGGCGCAGATGAGGCAGGCATGAAGCATCATCAGTGCCAGCCTGAAAGGCATGCAGTTCATCGTTTGCCTTTTTTACGGCCTCAAGCGTCGTATTCTTAAAAAGTTCTTCTATCCTTTTTTCCTCTGCCAGCTCCCGATTCTTGCCATAATTTTTTGACGGCGTAACTACCACCAAAGAACGAGCAGGATTATCAAGGAGATATTTTTTCAAGAGACTTGGAATATAAGAGTCGTCGCTTTCGATTCTCTTGCGGATTGTCTCAAGATGAGACCTGAGCCTGATTTGATTTTCCAATCCATCGCCATACAACCAGCCGTAAATCGGACGGGCCATCAAAGAAATCGCATAAGGTCCATGCCCCCGCTTTATCTCACGATGGGAAAATTCCATCGTCATGAGGGTAGATTCGATGTCTTTCTTCGGGATTCCGTTTTCAACGAGATTTCGGACCGCATCAAGCACCAGAGATTCCAGTTTCTTTTCATCGCCATTTTTTACACCGCGAAGGCCAACCGTAAGAGTCGTGGTGTAAATGGAACCGAAAAGGCCGTTCTGGGGAGCAAGATCCTCTCCAAGCGAACTTTCAATCAACGCCTTTTGAAGAGGCGAGCCGTCGTGGTTGCACAAAATCCCTGTCAGAACAATTTTCTCCGTCGCAGAGAGAGCGTTTTCCGAACGTCCTACAAGCCAGTTTACCAGAACAGTATTCAACAACTCCCCGTCTCCGCTTGGGCCCTCCGCATACAGAGTAAAAGGCTCCGTAACGGCCCGCGGTGTCACAAGCTTCAAGAAATCATCAATCCGTTTTTTCCGGGCATCTTCTGACACGTCAATATCAGGATATTTTTTTTCAAGACGCGTCAAAAACTGCTCTTGCAAGAAATCAAGCTGCTCAACAGTCGGAATATTGCCATACAAAAAGACAAAACAATTCTCAGGGCGATACCATCTTTCATGGAATTTACGAAATTCTTCGTATGAAACGTCTGGAATTTCAAGAGGGTCGCCACCGGAATCTTTTTCGTAAATCGAACCTTTCAGAAGGCTTGCCAAGGAAATATCCGCCGCGACAGACTCAAAGGAAGAATAACTTCCTTTCATCTCGTTATACACGACTCCTTGAATCGAAGGCGTTCCGTTCTCATCAACCTCAAGCCGATGCGCTTCCTGCATAAAAATCTCTTTGTCCAGCCGCGGGAAAAAAACAGCATCTCCATAAACCGACATAAGATTAAAATAATCAGTTTTCGCAATTGAACTTGCCGGATACACCGTTTTATCTGAATAAGTCATGGCGTTCAGATAAGTTTTCACGCTCTGATTAGACATAATCACAAATGGATCTTTTAGCGGATATTTTTCTGAGCCACAAAGCACGGAATGCTCGATAATATGGGCAAGTCCATTTGCCTTTGTATTTGGAGTCCTGAAGGCAAAGGCAAAAAGATTTTCATTGTCATCATTCAGCATGTGAAATACTTCAAGTCCGGTTTTTCTGTGACGTAAATGAAAAGCCGTCGAGTGATAATCAGGAATATCAAACACATTCACAACATCAAAAGACTTATAGACATCACCTTTTTTTAACACATCAGACATACTGCTCGTCATCCCTACCTTTTATATACAATTCACCGTCCTCATAAGCCCGGCGAAGCACGGAGAAAAACTGAGAAGTCGCCTTTTCACAATCACTTTTTCGCATGGGATACAAAAAGCGCTCAGTCTCAAGTATTGATTTCCGTCTGTTTTCAGAAACATTGCCAAGAATTTTTTCGCGAAAATCATCTTTTTTGGTCGCGATAAGATATGCGATTTCCTCCTCGTCCATATTCTGAAGCCTATCCTGAATAAATCGGTCGTCAGCATTAATAATATCTTCAGTGGTAAAAAGACGCTCCCTAAGATCCTCGCCAAGTGCAGAATCCTGTTCGGCAAGATTATTGAGGATTCCTTCCTCTGCCTCGGGACTCATTTTTTTGAGAATCTGCGCAAGTATACTTTTTCCGTCAATTGAATCGGACTTAGAGGCCGCAAGATGGTTCATTTTTTCCTGCAAGGCTTTATCTACACGCTGAACGATTTCCGGTGAAATTTTCGTAAGTTTTGCAAGACGCATAACAACATCTTTTTTATCTTCGGTTTCAAGAGAATTTATTACGGCCGCCGATATTTTCGGATTCAAGTAGGAAAGCACAAGCGCCTTGACAGCATTAGATTCATCCTTCAAAAGCAGAGAAACCCGATCACTGTCAGCCTCTGCAAGATACTCAAAGGGCTTTCCTGATATTTGAGTCGCAGTTTTTTCAAGGATGACACCTGCCTTGTGAGTACCAAAAGCCTTCTCAAGAATCGCACGTGCAGTATCAAGCCCGCCCCCCTCACGAGCCTGTTTTACAAGCCCCTGGAATTCCTGCAAAATTTCCTGAGCCTCCTCCGGCTCAACATACCGAATAGACGCGATTTCAGGAATAATTTTTTCAGTTTGCTCCTCGCTTAAATGAGGAAGGATTTTCGCAGCCTCGTCTACGCCGATAAGCATAAGGAATTTTGCGACGCGACGGTAAATATTTTCCTTTCCATTTTTTTCTTTTGGCTGTTCGGGGACCTTTATCAAGCCACCAGACGTAAGAGCTTTAGCTGCAATTCTGGCCGACTCGTTTCCCTGAAAATTTTTATCGCTCAGCTGAGGAAAAAAACGTTTATCAAAAATCTCATTTATTGTCTTATGGGCATTCCCTGCTGAAGCCGCTTGTTTTTCCACCACGGGAAAAACAGCAGATTTTACAAATCCCGCATCGGATACTTGTTGATTTCTTTTATCTGATTCTGTTTTTTCATCAGGTGATTTATTTGATGCATTCTGATATGCACTGAGCCTAAAATTATTCAGATTCATAGAACACTATTTTACAATTAAAAGCTGACAGATACAAGCGAACAGATAAAAAAGACAGACACATTTAAAACAAAAAACCCGCCGAAAAATCAGCGGGCTTTCAACAATCTGGTATTCTATAAAAGACTACCAGTCATCGTTCATATCGTCTTCGTCACGATTCTCAAGGTCATAGAGATCGGTAACAGCACGAAGATCATCAAGATACAAGTAGTATGTACCGCGAGCGAGCATCGGGTTACAGTCAATTCGGAAACCAACGATACGAAGGCCCGGTTTTACACCGTTATATGCAGATGACTGAATGATTCCATGTTCTCCATCCGGAGTCGGCGGAACAGCCACAGACATCTTTTTCCAACCAGAGAATCCGAGTGAACCAAGGAACAACTCGAAGTTATTGCCGTTATAGTCCTGAACAAGGACATACATATCATGATTCATGTTACGACCAGCAGCCCAAATCGAGATAGTCTTTGTCACACCTTCGATTGGAATCGGGCGAGCTGATTTGATGAAGAACGAGTTTACACCACGATGGAAGAACTCAACTTTAACACCAAGAACTTTAGAATCCTCAGCATCTTCCTCACCCTTAAGCGGCTCTTTTGCAAGAGGATTGCCGTCAAAAAGGCGGACATTGATAACGCCATTATCAGGCGAAATGTGAGCATTCCAGCTTCCCTCGAGCTCATAACGGTCTACAGAAACTTCACGGAGAGCCTGACGAGCTGAATCATTACCAATCACCGTTGGATCTGGTGAAGCAAGACTTTGATTATCATCTGTTCTATCCTGTGCAAAAACTGCGGCAGAAAGTGCCAATGCCATTGCAACTGTAAGTAACTTTTTCATTATTTAGCATCTCCTTGTGATGTTGACGAAGCGCTTGAGCTACCATTTGAGCCAGAATCACCAAAATCAACATTCTTAAGTTCATATCCATCGAATACATTGCTCAAAGCATTTGTAGAGAACTTGAGCTGATCGAAGAAGATATTAAAGTTATCGACATATTCATCAGGATCAGTGCGGACTCGGAATCCAACGAATGTCATCGTTGTAGGGCCAGAGCGCAATCGTGAATGCTGGCGGATATATGACGGAATCGGAACGATTACGTTTCGCCAACCATTGAAAGCGAGATTACCAGCCGGGAGAGTATAAACTCGTCCATCTGCATCACGAATCAAGAGATCAATGAAATAGAGGTAATTTGCGCCCCAAACCCAGAAATCCACCTGAGTGACAGTACCAACAAAAGGAATCTCGTATGGTTTTCCGTCATTTTCCGGGTATACCTCAAACCAGTTCTCACCTTTACGAAGATAACTTGTCTGAACACCGAGAACTTTTGGAGAATCACCTTCTTTATTGAACAATTTGAGCGAGTTCGGCTGTCCATCAAAAT
Organism: Treponema sp.; assembly: GCA_017469785.1. Taxonomy (GTDB): domain Bacteria; phylum Spirochaetota; class Spirochaetia; order Treponematales; family Treponemataceae; genus Treponema_D. The sequence goes on along the minus strand of JAFUFU010000007.1, from coordinate 59,571 downwards.
AATCCATCTTCGGGAAGCCATTCTCTTTATCAATATAGTGGCTTGCCTGAACATTCCATGTCCAGTTGTGCGTTTCTGTGCTGTTAACCGTTTTGCCCGGTACCTGATAATCTTGAGAACCAACATTATCAAAGTTATCGATAATTCTTGTTTCTACGGCCTTTGAGCTAGGTTGTGCAACTGCTGGGATAGAGAGCGCGAGCAGGAATGCAAAACTAGTAAAGACTACTACGCCTTTTTTCATTCAAAACTCCTTTTTCGTTAATCTGTGCTTTTTCCAAAAAAGTCACCGTTATTCTGTAATATCGGCAGAAGTTTACGGAAACTACACAAAATCATTAGTCATTATATTTCTAACACACATCTTTGTCAAACTATTTGAAAGACTATTTTTATTTTTTTATCTTTTACAAAATCTCACCCCCGGATAGAAAATATTTCTTAGACAAAACCGACATCTTCTTGATTTTTTCGCGTTTTCAACTTACTATTATAGCATACAGTTTGTAATAAATCCAAAAGGATTTTAGGAGATTCTATGACTAGCTACAAAGAACTTGGCTTGGTGAACACAAGAGATTTGTTCGCAAAAGCAATCAAAGGCGGATATGCTATCCCGGCATTCAACTTCAATAATATGGAGCAGATGCAGGCTATCATCATGGCTTGCGTCGAGACAAAATCGCCGGTTATCCTTCAGGTTTCAAAAGGTGCGCGCCAGTACGCAAATGCGAATATTCTTCGCAACATGGCTCGTGGTGCCGTTGAGTACGCTCATGAACTTGGCTGCGATATTCCTATCGTACTCCACCTTGACCACGGTCCAAACTTTGAAGTTGCAAAAGACTGTATCGACAACGGATTTTCTTCTGTTATGATTGACGGCTCGGCTCTTCCTTATGACGAGAACGTTGCGCTCACAAAAAAAGTCGTAGAATATGCTCATGCACACGATGTTACCGTTGAAGCAGAGCTTGGTGTTCTCGGTGGCGTTGAAGACGACGTCGCTGCGGAAGAATCAAAATACACAAAACCGGAAGAAGTTGTTGACTTCACATCAAAAACAGGATGCGATTCCCTGGCAATTTCAATCGGAACATCACACGGACGCTGCAAATTCACACCGGCTCAGTGCACACGAACTCCGGACGGAGTCCTCATTCCGCCACCATTGGCTTTTGATGTCCTCGAAGCAATTGAAAAAAAGCTTCCTGGCTTCCCAATCGTACTCCACGGCTCATCATCAGTTCCAGTAGAATATGTAAAAATCATCGAGCAGTACGGCGGAAAGATCCCTGACTCAGTCGGTATCCCTGAAGAACAGCTCCGCAAGGCCGCAAAATCAGCTGTCTGCAAAATCAACATCGACTCAGACGGCCGTCTTGCAATGACAGCCGCAATCCGAAAGCATTTCGCAGAGCATCCGGGAGACTTCGATCCACGCCAGTACCTCGCACCAGCCCGCGAAGAGCTCAAAAAGATGTACATGCACAAGTGCGTTGATGTTCTCGGTTCAGCAGGACACGCTTTGGACTAGTCCGATGAGCAGGAATTGCGGGACGGGACATTGCCTTGCCCTCCCGTGAATTTAGACGCGGATGCACGCAGATACGTCAAAACGAAAACGCCCGGTGACACGATTTTTTTCGTGAAACCGGGCGTTTTTCTTTTATCAGGAATCAGCATTGCTAATTCCTCATTCCTAATTGTCCCAGCTCATCATCTGGTCGTCGATTGGCTTTCCGGGGATTGCCATTGGAAGAATCATCTCGTCGATGTCAACTCTGGCGTCAACGATACAGGGTTTGTGGCTTTCAAAGGCTTTTTTGAATTCTTTGTCGAATTCGTCGTTGTTGCCCGCCTTATAGTAGCCTACTCCGTAAGCGTCGGCAAGTTTTTCCCAGTCAGGGCCAAAATCAAGCGTGGTGTGGCTATAGCGTTTTTCGTAGAAGAGTTTCTGCCATACCCGCACATTACCCAAAGTGCCGTTGTTTACGAGAACAATGACGATTGGAAGGCCGTAGCGGGCAATCGTGCAAAGCTCGTTACAGTTCATGCGGAATGAGCCGTCACCTGCGATGTGAACGACGCGGGCAGAAGGATGGGCGACCTGAATTCCCATTGCGGCTCCGGTACCGAAGCCCATGGTTCCCAGGCCACCGGAAGTAACAAAGCGGCGGGGCTTTCCGAAGGGGTAAAACTGAGCAGTCCACATCTGGTGCTGACCGACCTCTGTTGTGATGTAGGCGTCGTCACCGGCGTACTTGTGCACGGTTTCAAGCATGAATTTAGGGTTGATTGAGTCTTTTTTGACTTCTGAATAGCAGGCAGGAACTTCCTTTTTCCATTCGTCGACTTTTTTGAGCCAGTCTTTGTGCTCGCGTTTTTCGATAAGAGGAAGCAGGCGGGTAAGAATTGCCTTTACATCGCCTACAAGCTGCTCCTGAGCCGGAATGTTCTTGTTGATTTCTGCTGGGTCAATGTCGATATGGAAGACAGTGGCGTGCTCGGCGAATGTTTTTGGATTTCCAATTACGCGGTCGCTGAACCTTGAGCCAAGGGCAAGAACCAAATCACTTTCGGTAACAGCCATATTGCTGGCCCTCGTTCCGTGCATACCCACCATCCAAGTGCAGAGGGGGTGGCTTGCCGGGAATACATCGCGGCCCATAAGGCTTTCCGCCACTGGAATCTGGGCTTTTTCGGCGAATTCAAGGAGTTCTTTTTCGGCTCCGGAGATTTTAACGCCACCGCCTGCATAGATGACAGGCCGCTCTGACTTATTGATGATTTCCGCTGCCCTTTTTATTTCTTCGTCTGTGGGGACGGCAACGCGCACTACCCGTGAGAAATTTAAATTCTCTGAAACAAGAGAGTCAAGGCCACTATCGCCTTTTTTAAGAGGCTCGAATTCACATTCCTTTGCGGTGACATCTTTTGGGATGTCGATGAGAACCGGCCCCGGCCTGCCTGATTTTGCGATGATAAAGGCTTCACGGAAAGTTTTTGCCAAATCTTTTACATCTTTAACGATGAAATTATGCTTGGTGATTGGAAGGGTTACGCCTGTGATGTCGATTTCCTGAAAAGTGTCTTTTCCGAGCAAGGGAGTGCCGACATTACAGGTGATTGCGACGACTGGAATTGAGTCCATGTAAGCGGTGGCTATGCCTGTGACAAGGTTTGTGGCTCCAGGACCGCTCGTCGCCATGCAAACACCGACTTTTCCGGTGGTACGGGCATAGCCGTCTGCAGCGTGGGCAGCTGCCTGTTCGTGGGCGGTGAGAATATGATTGATTCGGTCTGAATTTTTGTACAAAGCGTCGTAAATATTAAGGATATTACCGCCAGGATAGCCGAAAACTGTGTCTACACCCTGCTCTACAAGGCATTCAATAACTATTTGTGATCCGTTGATTTTCATTAAAAATCCCTCAATCTTACTTTGTGATTTTAATTGAGGTTAATTTTAACGAATTTTCACGATTGGAGCAATGGAAATGAGAGGCAGCAATGGAGAGACGTCTCATGAAAATAATTTCACACAAATTACGAAAAATATGGTAATTTTTAATCATGCGCATTCTTTTTTATTCCACAAACTCAAGCCTATACGACGGCGAGAAAATTTTGACCAAAACGCTACCCTCTTGGGCTGAGCAGTGGGATTCTCTCGCAAAAAAACAGCCTGAGCATGAATTTGTGATTGCAAGCCAGCTTCCCGGAATGTTTATGCTTGACTTGAAAGGGAACGAAATCGCGCAAAAATCCGAAAAAATTCAATATCATCTTATTCAAAACGATTCAGAAAAGAAAATCGCTGAGGAACTTGCGGATTTAAAGCCGGATTTGGCCATTGCCCTCTCTTTTTATGTCACCCCCTACGACTGGCTCACGGTAAAAGACGCAATGGTGGCAGATTTTTTGCGGAAAACAGGAATCAGAACGATTTGTCACCCGGTAGAAAGCGCGCTGATTTGTTTTGACAAGTGGGAAAGCCACAATTTTTTTGAGAAAATCAATTCAGACGGAATCAGCGTGAATCATGCAAAGGCCGTACACTTGCACCACGAGCTTTTCATAAACGCGGGGAACCGCCCCGAAACCAAAAGCAATGTCTACCGTGACGCCATTTTCCATCAAATCAAGAAACTCAGATTTCCGGTGATTATAAAAGACACCACGGGATTAAGCTCTTTCGGCGCGGACGTGGTGAATAATTTCGAAGAGGCTCTGGGAATCTTGCGCTCAAAAAAGACCACATCAGACAGAATAATAGAAGAAATGATTAGCGGAGACCAGTTCGGCTGCGAGATTTACGGCACAAGCGCCGGCACTTTCGACGGAAAAAGCGGCGAAGGCGACTACAAGATTCTTCCGCCCTTTTTGTTCAGCGTGAATCAGTACGGAATCACCAGCCCTAAGCAGAGCGTAAAAATCGGGCCATTCCTAGAAGAGAATGAAGCCCTCAATGAAAAATACAAGCTTTCGGAATTACGCAAAATGCTTTTGAAACTGGCAAAGGCCTTGAAGCTGGACGGAATCGCCCAGGTGGATTTGGTTTTCACCGGGGAAAAATGGTTCGTGGTTGAGGTAAATCCCCGGCTTTCCGGCATGAGCACCACTTACGCCGCCAGCGCGGGACTTTATTTGAGCGAAGTAATCTTTGAGAATTTAATAAATTCCTCACAGAGCGCACAGAGTTCACAGAGATTTGGTTTTCAGTTTAAGCCCACCGTGAACATAAAGTTCCCGATTCTGCCAAAAGAGCGACTTCTGGAATTGAATGCACTGCCCTACACCGCTTTCGTGAACCAGATTAAGAACCGGGCGGCTAGGCAGATTCGGGAGCAGGGATATTGCGAGGTCATTTTGACAGGAGAGACAGCCACAGAGTTAAAGGAAAATCTTCTTGACCTGCGGGAGAGGTTTTCTGATGTGGCGGAAGAGCATTTTTTTGAGAGAGCGCTTTCTTTGTGTGACAAGCCAGTGTAATGCAAAAAAAATCATCACCTTCTTTAATACATTTCACTTTACGCATAGGGAACGACGGCGAAGCCGGCAAAAGTCGTGAGACGACTTTTGAGCGACTCTCGGAAAAATCTGTGATTTTTCCGTATTCATATTATTGCAAAATTCGCAATACCCGCTTTCAAATATTTCACTTTACGCAATACAATTCACTCTATATAATAATCCGAACAATAAAACGAGGTACATTATGGCAAAAAAATCTGATAACGCAATTGTGGGAACGGCTCGCGCTCCGCACCGCTCTCTTTTTTATGCATCGGGCTACACTGATGAAGAGCTTGCCCAGCCAATGGTTGGAATCATCTGCGCAAAGAACGAGCTGATTCCGGGTCACATTGAGCTTGACCGCATCGCAGAGGCCGTTAAGGCTGGCGTGCGCTTGGCTGGCGGTACTCCAGTGGAATTCCCTGCAATCGGTGTCTGTGACGGTATCGCCATGGGCCACGAGGGTATGAAATATTCTCTGGTCACCCGAGAATTAATCGCTGACTCAGTTGAGTGCGTGGCAAAGGCCCATCAGTTTGACGCTTTGGTTATGATTCCAAACTGTGACAAAATCGTTCCGGGTATGCTCATGGCGGCCGCCCGTCTGGACTTACCGACGGTTTTCGTTTCCGGCGGTCCTATGATGCCAGGTCACTTGCCTGGTCACGACGCGTCAAATCCTTATTCCGGCAAAAATCTTTCTTTAACGGATATGTTTGAGGCTGTAGGAGGACTAGCTGTCGGAAAAGTTACCGAAGATCAGCTTAACGAGCTTGCCCAGTATGCCTGCCCTGGCTGCGGTGCCTGCTCAGGAATGTTCACCGCAAACTCAATGAACTGCCTCACCGAGGTTTTGGGATTGGGCTTACCCGGAAACGGAACGATTCCTGCCGTTACAGGACGGCGAATCCAGCTTGCAAAACACGCCGGAATGCAGGTCATGGAAATGTACAAGCGGGGAATCACAGCCCGCAAGATGATGACAAAAGAGAATTTTGAGAACGCCCTTGCCGCAGACATGGCTTTAGGCTGCTCTTCAAACACAATGCTCCATGTTCCGGCCATCATGCACGAGGCAGGCCTTAGCCTCGACCTTCACGAAGTAAACGAGATTTCAAACCGAACTCCAAACCTCTGCCACTTAGCTCCAGCCGGCCACACCTTCATGTGCGAGCTTGACGATGCTGGCGGCGTTCAGGCAGTTTTGGCTGAGCTTGCAAAGAAAAACCTTATCCACACAGACCTTATCACGGCCACAGGAAAGACAATCGCCGAGAACATCAAGGGCGTGAAAAACCGAAATCCTGAGATCCTGCGTCCGATTGAAAACCCATATTCTGATAACGGCGGAATCGCGATTCTCTTCGGAAACCTTGCTCCCAACGGCACTGTCGTAAAGCGAAGCGCCTGCGCAAAGGAGCTTATGCTTCACACAGGCCCTGCCCGAGTCTTCAACGACGAGAGCGAGGCAATGGAAGCCGTTCAGAAAGCACAGATTCACCCGGGCGATGTTGTGGTAATCCGCTACGAAGGCCCAAAGGGCGGCCCCGGTATGCGTGAAATGCTCGCCGTCACAGCAGCACTGGCAGGTCAGGGCTTAGACAAGCAGGTCGCCTTGATTACAGACGGACGATTCTCAGGAGCAACCCGGGGAGCAAGCCTTGGCCACTGCTCGCCGGAAGCCGCTGTGGGAGGACCTATCGCCCTGGTTCAGGAAGGAGACAAAATCACCCTGGACATCAACAACTACAAGATTCACCTTGATGTAAGCGATGAAGAGCTTGCCAAGCGAAAGGCCGCATGGGTCGCCCCGGAGCCAAAAGTAAAGACAGGCTACCTTGCCCGCTACGCAAAGCTGGTCTCTTCCGCTGACAAGGGAGCAATCTTACAATAGAAAAAGGAAAAAATTCCTCACAGAGGGCACAGAGTTCACAGAGAGATTATTTTATCTCTAATCCTTTAATTCTCTGTGCGCTCCTAAGCTCTGTGAGGAATTTAAAAAGGAATTTTATGACCGAGACATTTGACACCTGGACGGCTTATGACAACTGGCTCATCCAGAATTACGAGCAGTATGCCATGACTAAGGTCAATGAGATTGACGGAAAAGTAGTTGTGGAATATCTGCCTAAAGCTGACTGGGAAAAACAGGAAAGAGAAGCCGGAAGAATGTAACAAAAAAAAGCTGACTGCCGCTCTTGGCGAACAGCCAGCTTTTTTTATAACCCCAGCCTTTCCGCCGCTTCCACAAATTCACGGTAATTGGAATCGTCAAAGGGCGGGCAATAGACCGCGAATTCAATGACCTTAAAGGAGCGGGCATATTCTTTTGCCAGAGAAAGCATGACTTCGGCCACTACGGAAGGCTTGTTCATGAATGCTCCGCAACCGAATGCCCCCAGCACAAGCACATCGACTTTCTGCTGAAGGGCGACATCAAAAATCCGCCTGTCCCGCTTTTCATGCACTTCCTTCAACTCCTCGTCCGAAAGCAAAAGCTGCCTGTCGCCGTCGCCGGAGTTGTAGCGGTTACTGGGTCTCGGCCTTAAATTTGGGGCCGCACAGGTAATCACGTCGCAGGAATACCAGTCGCTTTCCGCCATCCGAACCGGGTTCGCAGTGTCCGTCTTAAAGACGATAATGTCTTTTGTGTAGAGGATGTCATCGTTGTGGATGGGGTTGTGCTTTTTTCTGTGGGGAGTATAGAACCGCTTCCAGTTTTCGTCGGTGTCCAGGGTAAAGTAAAGGCTTGAAACGCGGCAGAGACATTCTTCCTGCGCGCCTGCCCCGCTCACTACCCCGCCGCCCGGCTCGGAGGCAGAGGCAAAATTGAGGACGCAGACCCTGTCGCCCTTTCCAGCATAGTCTTGAGCCGCCTCGAAAGTGCGTTTTTTGCTCACGATGATTTTAGCATCGCCTTCAAAGCGGGGATTTTTCGCCCCATAAGGCAGGGAATCTTTTTCGCGGATAAAAAGCTGGCTTTTCCGGCTCTTCCTTACGGCCTCTTTCAAACGCTCGCTGCCCTCAACCAAAGCAATGCTGTCCTCAAAGACAGCGATATTTTCAATTCGTCCCATAAATGCCTCCTATAAAGAACTCCTTGCTTTGCTTTCATGCGCTAGGGGATGGAGTGGTGGCGAAGCCAGTGCGCCCTTTAAGCGTAGCGTGGGCGGCACCGCGCGTTAGCAAGCCACGGAACCCCCGACCCGCGTCAGCGGGGAGCGCCGTAAAATTATGACCTAATAATTATCCCACTTGAAATCATCGAAGTCCTTTATCTGGCTCTCACGCTCGTTGCGGAAGTATTTTTCCAGCTTGCGGATTGTCAGGGGCTTTTTGACGGCATAGTTGGGGTTCAGGTAGACGTAAGCCGCGTAAAGCTTGACCTCATCCTCCACGGAAGGGCTTTCGTCATCAATGAAGATTATTCCCGCCAGATTCTTTGCCACGTCACGCACGCGGATTCTGCCCTGACCGTAGCTTGAAGAGTAGCGGGCGGCGTCATCTTTCATGCGGTTCAGCTCGATGAAAGTTCGGCGGGCAAGGGAGCGGTAGAAGGTGTTGTTGAAGTCGCCGAAATCCACGGTCTCATCGTTGAAATAGGGATTTCTGACCATGGTAATCATGGAATACTGGTCGTCCAAGAGCTTTGAGCCGTAGTCAAGGAATTTGTACTTGTAGGCCTCTGCCATGGCGAAGGGGGAATACTCCTTTACCGTGCTGATGCTGTCAGAATATTCGATGCGGAAGGTGAAAACTATGCCAGTCTTTGACTCATAGTGAAGGACGCGGCGGTTTTCGCTCACCGCGTTGGTCAGCTCGTAGTAAATTTTCCGTTTTTCGTAGCCCAGGTGGGATTTTACCTCGGTGTAGTCAAGGCTTGAAAGGTTGTCCACGCCAATCATGACGCTTTTGCCAAGAGTGACCAGAGAGTATTCCTCCACGGTTTCAATCACCTCGTCCAGAATGTTCTGGTGGATGCAGTTGAAGCTTTTCACGTCGGTGAAAACCAGATCATGGCGCAGGTGCAGGCATAAGTCAATGTCTATGACTTCCTTCTGACCGTTTCGCGCGGGAATTGACTTGCGGTGATTTTTTATGGGAAGCTGATTTATGTAAGACAGGCTGAAAAATTCCGAGAACTGGGAGTAAAAATCCAAGGCCACCAGCTCCGAGTAAGGCCCCGCCCAGCCGGAATTCCTGGCCTCGCCGATATTCTTGACCCGCTCGGCAATGTCGTTCAGGGCCAAAGGCTCCCCCCTGAATTTCTGATTGAGTCGGCAGAGCCGGGCCAGAAAATTCTTGGCAAAGAGATTATGGGGGCTGCGGTTGAGGGGGGAAATGCAGGAATTGGTATTGGCCTTGTTACGGATTGTCTTTTGAATCCCAAAGGTGCGAGAAATTATCTGCTCAAGATTCTCGATATCGGTCAAAATCGATCCTTTTCAACCACAGATTACACAGATGTCGCAGATTCCCAAAAGCTATTTTCTGACAACCGGCGACATCTGAGTTTAAAAAAAAACTATAATATGTAACGGCTCAAATCCTGATCCTTGACGACTCCGGTAAGTTTTTCGTCTACATATTTTGCATCCACGTTCAAGGTCTCGCCCTCATGCTCGTCGGCGTCAAAGCTGATTTCCTCAAGGACTTTTTCCATGATTGTGTGAAGGCGACGCGCTCCGATATTCTCGCTGCGGCTGTTCAATTCCTCGGCGATTTCGCTCATGCGGTCGATTGAATCCTCTGTAAAGACGATATTCACGCCTTCCGTTGCCAGCAAAGCCGAATACTGCTTGGTAAGGGCATTTTTCGGCTCGGTGAGGATACGCTTGAAGTCAGCCTTTGAAAGAGATTCCAGCTCAACTCTGAGAGGGAAACGCCCCTGCAATTCAGGAATCAAATCGCTGGGGGCTGCAAGGCTGAAAGCTCCCGCCGCGATAAAGAGAATGTGTGTCGTGTCCACCACTCCGAATTTCGTGTTGACTTTAGAGCCTTCAACGATAGGAAGGATGTCCCGCTGAACGCCCTCCCGGCTCACCTGACCGCTGGAATTGGCGTTTTTGGTGGCGATTTTATCGATTTCGTCGATAAAGATGATTCCGCTCTGCTCTACCCGCTCTTTTGCCTTGTCTGCCACTTTGTCAGCGTCAATCATTGAGTCCAAGACTTCTTCGGTGAGAATTTTTCGCGCTTCCCGGACAGAAAGGGTCTTCTTTTTGTGATTGCGGCCTGAAAGCATGTTCTGGATTTCCATCATGCCGCTCTGCAAGTCGTCCATTGAGCCGCCTGCGATAATTTCCATGCTGGGCATTGTGTTCTGCCTTTTTACGGTAAGCTCAACCTCGCGGTCTTCAAGTTTACCCTCACGGAGCATCTGGCGGAATTTTTCTCTCGTAGAGTTGTCAAGCGGAGCGATTTCTTTCTTTTCGCCCTCGCCTTTTTCATCTTCTTTTTTGTCGCCGCTTCCGGGAAGAAGAAGATCGAGCAATTTTTCCTCGACTTTGGGAAGGCTTGCCTCCCTCATTGAGTCCTCGACTTCTTTTTTGACATTATTGAAGCCAACTGCCATTAAGTCACGAACCATAGACTCAACATCACGGCCAACATAGCCCACTTCAGTGTATTTTGTGGCCTCAACCTTGATGAAAGGAGCGTTCACGAGTTTGGCCAGGCGGCGGGCAATTTCAGTCTTACCGACGCCCGTAGGCCCGATCATGAGGATATTTTTGGGCGCAACCTCATCCCTGATATCATCAGAAAGATGAATACGGCGGATTCTGTTACGGAGAGCAACGGCCACCGCCTTTTTAGCCTTGTCCTGCCCGATAATATAGGCATCCAGTTTTTCAACAATCTGCTTAGGTGTAAGTCCTTCGATAGACATAAAATTCCTCTTTTACTTTTATCCACAGATTCACACAGATTTTCACAGATTTTGTATTTACATACGAACGTATTTCTTTAAGGATTTTTTTATTTTACATAATCTGTGCTTATCTGTGCCAATCTGTGGATTTAAATCTCTTCTACGGTGATGTTATTGTTTGTGTAGATACAAATGTTTCCGGCGATTTTCAGGCTTCGCTCGGCGATTTCCCTTGCGCCAAGGTCGCTTGAATCAAGGTAGGCCAGGGCCGCTGAATAGGCATAGTTTCCGCCGCTTCCGATGGCAAGAACATCGTTCTCAGGCTCGATGACATTCCCATCGCCTGAAATCAAAAGAATCTTGCTGGAATCGGCTACAATCAGCATGGCCTCAAGTTTCTGGTACATTCTGTCTGTTCGCCACATTTTTGCAAGCTCAACGGCACTTCTTGTCAAGTCCCCGTTGAATTCCTTGATTTTTTCTTCGAATTTATCAAGCAAAGTGAATGCGTCGGCGACGCTGCCTGCAAAACCCGTGAGAATCTTTCCGTTGTAGATTTTGCGCACTTTTCGGGCATTGCCCTTGCAGACTGTATTTCCCAGGGTAACCTGACCGTCCCCCGCCATAGCCACCTTTCCGTTTCGCTTTACCGCAATGACGGTGGTGCTTCGAATTTCAACCTTTTCCATATATTAAAGATAATCGAAAAAAAGGTTGTCGGCAAGAAAAAAAACGTATCTAATTTCCTCCATGAGGATGGGCCTTGTTGTACATCTCAATCATTTTTTCTGTGCTGATGTGGGTGTATCGCTGGGTAGTGGAAATGCTTGAGTGACCAAGCAGTTCCTGTACCATGCGCACGTCGGCTCCGTTGGTAATCATGGCAGTGGCGAAAGTATGGCGAAAGGCATGGGGGGAGACATGATGCTTGGTTCCCTCGCTTCCAGAATAACGAGAGATAATCAGCCGGAGTCCGCCGGTCGTAAGAGGACCGCCCCTCTGGTTCAAGAAAACGTGTCTCTCCAGGTCAGCGTCTCCAAAACGTTTCTTCCGATCCTCAAGATAGGCTTTCAGGGCATCCTGGGCGTCCTTTTCAAAATAGACACGCCTGTCCTTGCTTCCCTTACCGGTTACGATTGCTGAGGAATAATCGCCGTTAAAATCATCAAGGGTGAGGGAAACGATTTCCGAGGCACGACAGCCAGAAGAATAAAGCATCTCAAAAAGAGCCTTGTCCCGTTTTTCCCACAGCAGCTCATTTGTTTCGGGTTCGCGGCAAAGTCTGTCGATTTCATCCCCGGTCATGAATCTGGGAAGTTTTTTGGGATTTTTGATCGTCTTGAAATCCAAGGCCACATTTACTGAAAGATGACCATATTTCCGGCAATAGGCAAAAAGGGAACGCACCGATGAAATGAACCTGTTGATTGAGGCGGCAGAACGCTTTTTTTTGGAAAGCAAGCCTACGCACTGCTTCAGGTCTTCAAGTACAATGCTTGAGATTTCCCGGGTCGCTCCGATAAATGGCATTACTTTAAACTGATACAAGTCATTTCTGCACGCCGTGACCGTATTGGCCGAAAGAACGCGCACAGACTGTATGTATGAGAGAAACTCTTCAATTGCTTCAGAAACAGTCATGCCTTTATTATCGGCAGATTCGCCAGGAGATTTTATTCAGCGGCCATTTCAGCGAATTTCTTTGCGTCGGACTCATCAATCCCCTCATCGTCAGCGGAATGGAGATAATCGCAATCTGGATTGATGCATGACTTGTAGTTTCCGTTCTTTTTGTCGAATTTTTCTACCAAGAACCAGCCGCATTTAGGGCAATACTGATTGTCCAAAGGCTTGAAGTGAGAGATAAAATCGCACTTGGGGTAGTTGGTGCAGCCGTAGAATTCCTTGCCCCTGCCCTTTGTTTTTCGGGCTACGATTTCGCCGTCACAGCCTTCTTTCGGGCATTTTGCCAGAGGAATTGACTTTGTATTATGGCACTCAGGGAAGCCTGAGCAGGCAAGGAAGTAGCCGAAGCGTCCGAGTTTTTTGACCATGGGCTTTCCGCACTTGTCACAGACTTTGTCCGTCGGCTCGTCAAGGAAGCCCTTTATGCTTTCAACGGAAGTTTCCACTTCATCACAGCGTTTTTTGAAAGGACCGTAGAAGTCGCGGATCATGTTGTTCCATACGATGCCGCCCTGCTCTACTTTATCCAGGGTATTTTCCACATCAGCGGTGAAATGCTCGTTGATTACATCAGGAAAGGCCTCAACCAGAATCTTACAAATCATCTTGCCTAAAATAGTCGGCATAAGCTGCTTGTTATTTCGGGTTACATAGTAGCGGTCAAGAAGGACGGAAATAATCGGCGCGTATGTTGAAGGTCGGCCGATTCCCTTTTCTTCAAGGGTGCGGACGATTGAAGCGTCAGAATAGCGGGCAGGTCCCTGGGTAAAATGCTGCTCAGGGTAGAAGGCGTGGCTTGACTCAAGAACCTCGTCTTTTTTGAGGGAAGGAAGATTTCCCGTGACATCTTCTTTTGAAGAAAGCAATTTGATGACTGAATAAAAGCCCTTCTCCACCAATTTGCTCGCGCTCACACGGAAAAGGGCGTCGCCGGCAAGGATTTCCACAGAAGTAGTGGCGGTTTTCGCATTGGTCATCTGGCTTGATACGAACCGCTCCCAGATGATTGTATAAAGGCGCAGCTGATCGCGGGTGAGATAGTCTTTTACATAATCAGGCGTGTAGCGGGAATAAGTGGGGCGGATACACTCATGGGCATCCTGGGCGCTTTTCCCCACGGCATAGTGAATCGGCTCTTCGGGAAGATTTGAGGGATACTCCTTTCCAATCCATTCACGCACCTCATCCAAAGCGGTCTGAGAGATTCGTACGGAGTCGGTTCGCATATAAGTGATAAGACCAACACGATTCTGCCCCATCTGGATGCCTTCGTAGAGCTGCTGGGCAATCTGCATGGTCTTTCGTGAAGTAAAGCCCAGGCGGTTTGCCGCCGCCTGCTGCATTTTTGATGTGGTGAAAGGAGCCTTGGGGCGGACAGTCTTTTCGGTGACTTTAACATCGCTGACTCGGCACTCTGAATTCTTGATTTCTTCGATGATTTCGTTGACGGCTTTTTCGCTCTTTAATTCGGGATTCTCGCCCTTGTATTTGGCCAGCTGAGCCGTGAATTTGGTCTTTCCCTTCTGGAAATCAGCTTCGAGAGTCCAGTATTCTTCCGGGATAAAATCTTCGACTTCCTTTTCGCGCTCACAAATGAGGCGGAGTGCGACAGACTGAACCCGGCCCGCGCTCAGGCCGTTCTTTACCTTTTCCCACAAAATTGGGCTCAAATTGTAGCCCACCAGACGGTCAAGGACACGGCGGGCTTTCTGGGCATTTACCTTGCTCTCGACGATTTCGCCGGGGTGCTTAACGGCCTCTTTGATTGCCACAGGAGTGATTTCGTTGAAGACGATTCTCTTGATGTCAGCGTCGGTTTTGTCTTTAAGCGCGTTGTTCAGATGCCAGGCGATTGCCTCTCCCTCTCGGTCGTTATCGGAAGCCAGCAGAACATGATTTGATTTTTTTGCGTCTTTCTGAAGTTCTTTTAAAAGCTTGGCACGGCCCCGGACAGTGATGTATTCCGGTTGGAAATCGTTCTCCACATTAACGGCAAGCCGCGATTTAGGCAAATCAATCAAGTGACCCATTGAAGCCTTTACCGTATAGCCTGGCCCGAGATATTTTTCTATGGTTGTAGCTTTTGCAGGGGATTCTACGATAACCAGCGTGGATTCTTTCTGGGAAATTTTTGAAGCACTTTCTTTTGACTTAGCCATACATCAGTTCCTTAAAATGAATATAATCTGCAACAACTGAGGCTCCGTCATCCACAAAGGACTTAGGAGAATCATTCAGCTTATATCCGACATTTTTTCCTTGCATAACAAGTTTCTTCCATTGTAATTCCGAATCTCGATTTATTGCAAGTGCTTCACGGGAAAAACATTCATTATGGAAGAAAACTTCACGATTATAGTCAAGGGCAAGACCAGCCGTAATCATTGCACCGCTGCCGCAAGGAGCCTGAACAACAATAGTCGCGGATGACAGAGCCGCGATAATCCTGTTGCGCTGCACGTAGCGGAACTGCACGGGAGGTGTTCCCGGCAGATATTCAGAGACAATCAGCCCACCGCGCTCAAGGATTTTCGCAGCAAGACGGGTATGGCTTCTAGGCGTAACCGTGTCTATTCCGCTGGGAAGGACCGCACAGGTCGCCGCATTTTGCGAAAGCAAAGCCCCCTTATGGCCTGCGGCATCAATACCGAACGCAAGCCCGCTCACGACGCATAATCCGTCGTCACAGGCGGCTTTCGCAAAATCACTGGCAGCGCTGAGAGCATGCATGGAAGCGCGGCGGCTTCCCACGATGGAGACGCAAGGTCTGTTCAGCAGCGAAAGATTTCCGCGATAAAAAAGCAGAAAGGGGGGATCCCGCATTTCGCGAAGCATGGCTGGATAATCAGAATCAAGGATGCTGGAAACATGGATATCCTGACTGACCATGATTTTCAGGGAAAACCGGGCTTTCTTGAGCGATTCAGCAGGATTCCATTTTACACGGGAAAAGACGCGCTTTACGCAAAAAGAAATGTCATCAATTGAAAGTGAGAGAATTTGATTTTCCGGCAGGGAAGCGATTTTTTTGAAAAAAAGAATCTTTTCGCGGGTAGTCAAAAATGTCGCGTCCGAGGCAATCAGACGCGCTATTGATTCATCAGGGAATAAGCTTTGAGTTTTTATGCTCATTCCTTAAAAATAATTATTTACTGTATGAAGCGTCAAGAACTATTTTCTTGTTTGTGGCTGCATCTGCTTTTTTCTGCTCAGATTTTGACTGGGCAAGAATCCTGTCATAGAGACTTACAGCCTTATCAAATTCATTCTGATCATAATAGGCTTTCGCAAGCACGAACATCGCATCGAAATTACGTGTATCAAATGAAAGAAGTTTCTCAAGATGAGGAATGGCTTTTTCACTCTGGCCCAGCTCAAACACATACAGGATTCCAAGTCCATAAAGAGCACGACCGTATTTCGGCTCAAGCTCAATTGCCCGGAGATAGGCGCTCTCCGCCAGCTTCAGGTAATTGTACTTCTCTGTGGTCGTCGCCGTTCCTTCTGCCTTGAAATCAAGGCTCGCCTTTGACATATACCCTGCGCAGAGTCCTACATAGTAATAAAGATTCTGATTTGTGGGATAAAACTGCAGGGCTTTCTGAAAATACTTGAGGGCTTCCCCATACATCGGAGGCTTTGAATCCAGATAACGGACAGCCAGCATCTTGTACCAGATTCCGACCTGACTTGAAGCAAGCTGCATGTCGGCGATTCGGTTCTCGTATTTCTGAATGGCTTCTTTCAGCTCGGCTTCGGTTACAGGAGAATCAATGCCTTCTTCCAGTTTCTGCATTCTGATAATTGATTTATTTGACTTTGTACATCCGCACAAGACAAACATCGCAAATGAAAGCGCGAAAAAAGTTTTGTAATGCTTTTTCATGGTTAATCCTCCGAATTCTTGGATTTATCAGTATGACCAGGGAAAAATTCCCTGTGCCCCTCGCGGAGCTGCTTGTCGTCAACATGGGTATATATGGTCGTCGTCGCCAAATCTGAATGTCCCAGAAGTTCCTGCACGCTGCGCAAGTCCATTCCTCCGGCAAGCAGATGGGTGGCAAAGGAATGCCTGAGAGTGTGGACTTTTGCAAAGACTCCGGCCTTCACTTCAAGAGCCTTGAAATTCTTCCAGATGCCCTTGCGGCTCAGCGGTTCTCCGCGATAGTTTACAAAAACCTCGCTCACGACTCTATTTCCGACCAGAAGCGGACGCACATTCTCAAGATATTCCAACAGCCTGTTTTTTGCGTTCTCACCAAATGGAACCATCCTCTCCTTGTCGCCTTTTCCGCGGACGATAAGGAGCCGCTCCCTCAGATGCAGGTTTTCAACTTTCAGCGTTGCGGCCTCACTAATCCGAAGCCCGCACGAATAAATCAGCTCAAAAAGGGCACGGTCACGGACGCCGAGGGGATCGCTGGTATCAATTGAATCCAGCAGCTTGTCCACCTGTTCCACTGAAAGCACCTTTGGAAGACTGCGGGATGCCTTAGGACGGTCAAGCAGCATCGCATGGTTTTCTTTCCATATTTTTTGCCTGACGAGATAGGAGCCGAGCGAGCGGATTCCTGAAATATCCTTGGCGATAGTAAGCTCGTCGCATTTCTGTTCAGTTCTCCGCCATATCAGGTAAGAGAGCAGAACTTGCGGATTGACATCTGCAAGCTTAACCTGCTCACGCACGAGCCAGTGCAGAAAGATTTTTGCACATTCCTCGTAGGTCAAAGCGGAATTCTCTGAAAGACGCTCGACGGAGACCATATCACTATGAAACCGAAGAAGCAGACTTTCGATGGTCATTATATGCCCGTTTTATTTTTTACCGAAATTGATTGTCCGTGAAAGCCCCTCAAGGTTCCTGCGCCATACGGCAGGCTGCTCCATGTCACCAAGTCCGGAAAAACCTGCCGGAGGTATGAGAGGACTTCCACTCGACTGCATTTTAGGCTGGCTCAGGGAGTCGCGGGCAAAATCAGAGATAAAATCCTTTTTTTCTGAAGATGTTTCTTCTCTTGCTGAAGATGCCGTTCCTTTTATGCCTGATTTATCATCCTCGTAAATCTGCTCGTTTCCGAAGATTCCGGACAGGAAATCGTTCTTTTTTTCGAGAGCAGCGGCTGTGACAATAGGCGTTCTTTTGCCGATTTTCTCAAATTCACCGACAGGAATAGTGTCAGAGTTAATCTGAGCCTCGACTTTCTGAATTTCGGGATTCTTTTCGGCACAAGCCTTGTTGAAGCCAGTGGCGATGACTGTGACGCTGATTTTGTCGTCCATTGATTCATCCAGAACCTGCCCCCAGAGGACTGTAGCGTCAGGATTTGCCCGTTCGGTGATAATCTGTGCGATTTCGTTACATTCTGACATTGCAACATCATCGTTTCCGCAGATGTTAATCAGGACATTCTTGGCGCCGTCGATGTTCGTATCCACCAAAAGACGGTTGTTGATTGCGTTATGGGCCGCATCCACGGCACGGTTGTCGCCTTCGCCCACACCGATTCCAAGGATTGCATCTCCCTGCCCCTTCATGACTGACTCCACATCACGGAAGTCACGGTTTACAAGCCCCGGTTTCGTGATGATGTCAGAGATGCCCTGGACACCCTGCCGAAGGATGTCATTAATGATGATGAAGGCATTTTTCACCGAGAGACGTTTTTCAGTGTCTTTAAGAATGAGTTCATTGGGAATGGCAATAAGGGAATCAACTTCGTCACGGAGCTTTCTGACACCTTCCTCAGCGTGGGTCATTCGCACTTTTCCCTCGAATTTGAAAGGCGTGGTAACGACGGCAACGGTAAGAGCACCAAGCTCACGGGCGATTTTTGCGACGACCGGAGCAGAACCAGTTCCAGTTCCGCCACCCATTCCGGCAGTGATAAATACCATGTCGGAATCTTTAAGAAGCTCTTTAATCTGCTCCTGCTGCTCTTTTGCAGACTCTTCGCCTACTTCCGGCTTTCCGCCAGCTCCAAGGCCGCCTGCCAGCTTTTGACCAATCTGGATTTTGTACTGTGCTTTATTCTGGCTGAGTGCCTGAAGGTCAGTGTTCATGGCAATAAATTCTACGCCGCCAACACCGCTTTCAATCATTGTATTTACGGCATTTCCACCACAACCGCCGCATCCAACGACCTTGATTTTTGTCGGGCTTGCAGTGTTCAAAGCCGGGGCATCTGTTCCCGCAGCCTTTACGACTTCATATTCAAAACTCATGTTGTCCTCCCACCTACAACTGATTTTGTAATTTAATATTTTTAAAAGAACTTTTTCAAGAACTTTTGGAATTTACTTTCGCCTTCCCTCTTAGGAACCGACGGCTCGCGTTTTTTTGAATGCCGCTTTTCCTGCTGAACATGGTCCTTATGGGCCAAAATCAAGCCTACTGCCGTCGCATATTCAGGAACCCGGTATTTGTCTTCCATGCCGCCAAGACTCTGGGGATATCCAAGACGTACCGATGAAGTTCCGAAAACGCTCTGGGCCATTTCAACAGCACCGCTCAACTGAGCCCCGCCGCCTGTAAGGATAATGCTGCCTGAAAGCTGCATAGCTGAGAGACGCCGTGCGATTTCATCCCTTACCATTGTAAAGATTTCTTCCATTCTTGGATAGATAATCTGGCATAATTCAACCTTTGTCGTAAGCTCTGTGCTGCGGCTGCCGAATCCCGGAATCAAAACTTCCTCATTTTCGTTTTCAACTAAAGGAAGCCAGCAGCAGCCATGCTCTATCTTGATTTTTTCGGCCGTCGCAGGTGGAATTCCCTTTACGATTCCGATGTCATTTGTGACGAGATTTCCGCCAATCGGAATTGAGCAGGTACAGATAGGCGCGTCGTTCAGGACCACGACAACATCAGTGGTGCCGCCGCCGATATCAATAAGGATAGAGCCAAGTTTTTTCTCATCCTCAATCATGACGGCTTCCGTACAGGCCAGGGTCTTGAGCATGACCTCGTCCAGCTGATATTTCGTCTGTTCAACACAGGTCGTGATATTCTGCACCGCCGTCCTGCTTGCCGTTATGATATGCACGTCGGCTTCAAGGCGGATTGCGATATTGTTCACCGGATTCTTGAATCCGTCCGTACCATCGATAATATACTGCTGGGGAATGACGTGAAGCAATTTTCGGTCAAGGGGAATTTTTATTGAGTTTGCGCAATCAATAACGCGCTTCACATCGTCTTCGGTGATTGCCCGCTCGCTTTTTCCGTATGAAGAAATCGCAACCGCACCCTTTGAGTTTATGCTTTCGATTTGGACACCACCAATTCCCGTGACGCATGACTGAACTTCAAGACCAGTATTCTGCTCTACTTCGTCAATAACCTCACGGATGCACTGCTTTGTCGCCTCAATATTGACAATCGTTCCGTTACGCAGGCAGCCAGCCGAAGGCTTTTTGGCCACGTCGACAATCTCAACACTTCTGTCATCGTTTATGACGCCAATAACCGCGCGAACAAAACAAGTTCCGATGTCCAGCCCAACAACAATATTACTCACCGAATTCTCCTGTTCCCCTTTGACGTGCATCAGATTTTGAGCGATAAGACACAGAACCGTAGCGAAGATCGATTTCGTCAACATCCTGGTTTAAATCATTTACGACATCGAGTGCGACCATCATATACTGCAGGGATTTTTCGTTCAGCTGCCGTCCGGTAAGGATTCGTGTCCGAGAGTGAATCGGATAAAGCACCAGCTCATAGTTGCCGTATTCCTTGGGAATCACATGAATCTCAGAAACAGCTGCAAAATAATTCTGCGAAAGAGATCGAATCGTGTCAATCTGTTCCATCAAAGCACGATACTTTTGAGGAATTCTCATTCCCTCTGGTATATTTTCGACAGGAATTCCAGAAATTAAAGGAAGAGATGTGTCAGAATTCGCAGAATTTGCCGTTCCGTTGAAAAGCACGCCGTTCTTGTCGATTTCAACAGGAATCGTACGCCCGTTGCTTGAAACGAAAGTCATTGCGACCGGTTTTCGCTCGTTCACCTGAATATTCACTTTGTTGGGGAAGCGTTTGTAAATCCGGACACTTTCAACGCCGGGAACGGACATTACAAGTGATTTTGCCTCGCTGACGCTGAAATTCATGAATTTCTTGTTCGCGCATGGAGAGATGACGCTGTTCATGCTTTCTTTTGTATATGATGAAAGCCCGCTCCATGAGATTTCGACCGTATCAAGGCAGGGAACGACAAAAAAATACACGCACAGCTCACAGACGAGCAAAATTCCAAAAATCGCGGCAAAGATTTTCACCGCAGTCATTTTCGAGTCAGACACAACCTTCCTTTTTCTAGAGCCATGAACTTCAAAATTCTCAAACCCCTGCATAATAAAATCACTCATAAAGCACCTCTTCAATTTCAATATCGTCATTTAACCCGATTTCATTACGGGAAGCATTTACTAAAAAACCTGCGGAAGCCAGGGTAAAGAGAATGGAAGAGCCTCCCGATGAAAAGAAGGGAAGCGGAACACCCGTGGTTGGAATAACTCCGCCGACAACCGCAACGTTCATCACAGACTGGGCGACAATCGAAACCGTAAATCCGAAAGCTGCCACCGACGCGAAACGGCTTTTTGTCGTAACAGAGCAATGAAGTCCGCGCCAGGCAAAAAAGACAAGAATGGCAAAATAAACGATGACGCCAAAATAGCCCATTGACTCGGCCCAGCCTGCAAAAATGTAATCCGACTGGATTTCCGGGATTGAGTTGATTCGGGAAAGATTGGAACCCAGACCCTGTCCCCAGAATCCTCCGGCAGAGATGGCGCGTCGGGCCGCATAAGTCTGATAATTCAAAGTCTGAAGGTAGCTGTCCTGATCCAGGAATCCGATGATTCGGTTCAAGCGGTAAGGCTCAAGGAAAACGAACAGGGCCGACAGAGGAATCACAATCGACATCACCGGAACAAGCCAGAAAATTTTTGATCCGGAAACGATGAAAAGAAGAATCGCAAGGGCTGCGACAAAGACAGACGTTGACAAATCCGACTGGGCGGCTATGGAGCCAACGAGAATGAAACAGACGAGAACAGCCGGAAAAACGGTCTTATCAAAAGCGTCGACGATTTTTGCCTGTTTCTCAAAATAATTTGCAAGATAAAGGACGATAACGAATTTCACCATCTCAGAAGGCTGAAAAGTGGTAAAACCGAGGCGTATCCAGCGCCGGGCACCATTTCGCTCCACACCGACTCCCGGAATAAAAGTCATGATGGAAAGAATCAGGGCTATCACAACCATGAGGGGAAGGAAGCGCTTGATTGTGTCCATGTTGAAGGTGGCAAAGACAATGAAGAGCATGAAACCGGCACAAGAGCTTATCATCTGACGCTTTACGAAATAAAGAGAATCGTTGAAGGCTCTCATTCCATAGTTTCCAGAGCAGACATAAAGGGTAAACATACCGATTCCCCAGAGAAGAACCGTAAGGAGAATCAAGGAAATGTCACACTTTTTGTAATTTTCCAAGGGGCGGTCGGCAACTATGCTGAAATTCACGAGGATACCCCCTCACCCATGCCGATTTTTGGCAGGATTCTCTCCAAGCCCATGCCACGGGAGCCTTTCAAAAGGATAAGGTCGCCGTTTTCTGCGAAGTCTAGGATTTCTTTTGCAGCGTCTTCTACTGCTGACTCGTCCTTGTTTCCGATGTAAATGAGGCGCACAGAGGAGATTTTCTCGTCGGCAAGGGAAGATTTTTTCTGGGCGATTGAGACCGCTTTTTCAAAGGCGTAGTTCATTTCAAATCCGAAGAAAACAATCATGTCAGCATCGGAATGAAGTGCCTTTTCGCCGATTTTTGAGTGAGCCGCTTCTGACTCTTCTCCAAGCTCCAGCATATCGCCGAGAACATAAATCTTTTTGCCTTCGATTTTGGTGTCAGCGCAAAGGTCGAGGGCTTTTTCCATTGAGTCAGGGTTTGCGTTGTAGCAGTCTTCAAGGACTGTGTATTTTCCCTTTTTAAGGGTTGAGCGGCCACCAAGAGGCTTGAGGCTTTCGATTCCGGCCTTGATTTGCTCAGCCGTGCAGCCCAGTTCTTTTGCAAGGGCGATTGCTCCCAAAGCGTTCAAAAAATTGTACTTTCCGGGCAAAGAAAGACGCATGAGAAGACCGTCCACGGTGAAGACTGTTCCTGCCAAGCCCTCGTCCACCACGAGTTTTACGCCTGGGTCTGCATCGAGGCCGTATTTTACGACTTTCCCCTTAACGCCTTTTTCGAGGAAGGAAGCGAAGTCATCTTCTTTGGGGATAAAAGCCGCCCCGAATGAATCTATGTAATTGAAAATCTTTTTCTTTTCGCTGGCAATGTTCTGACGGCTTCCCAAAATGCCGATATGAGCCGTTCCGATGTTGGTGATAATGGCGTAGTTAGGCTTGAAAACCTCAGCAATCTCGCCGATTTCGTTGACACGGTTCATGCCCATCTCAAAGAGGCCCAGCTCATGCTCAGGCCGGATATTGAAAACCGAGAGAGGAAGCCCCGTCTCAGAATTGAAATTTCCTTTTGTAGCGATTACAGAAAATTTCTGGCGGAGAATTGAGGCCGTAATCTCTTTCGTCGTGGTTTTGCCGCTTGAACCAGTCACAGCGCAGCGAATCAGACGGGGAAACTTACGGACATAGGCGGCCGCCGCCATCTGCAGGGCGCGCATCGTGTTCTCCACCAGAATAAAGGCTACTTTTTTGTTATGGGCGGCCTCATTTTTGAAGCCGTCAAGGAGATTTTTAGATGTTTTTTTAGAAATAAAAACGACAGACGCGCCATTTTCAAGCGCCTTGGGAACATAGGAATGCCCGTCCTGAAATTCACCGATAAGGGGGACAAAGAGAGAATTTTCCCGCACCAATCGGCTGTCGGTTACAACGCTCGTGAAGCAAAAGTTCTCAGAATCAAAATCCTGATTCAAAAGAACTCCTCCCACTGCTTCAAGAGTTTCCGACAATTTCAAGAGACTTTCTATATTTTCAGCACTTCTAGCGTCTGTCATTTTTCAATTCACCTTTTTTTATCCACAGATTCTCACAGATTTACACAGATTCAGTTTTTAGGAAGGGAAAAGTCTTCCCCTACGCGCCCACTTCGTTGGTCGCTACCCCTTCTACGGGGGAATCCCCCGTAACGCCCCCGATTTTTAATCTGTGGTAATCCTGGTAACCTGTGGATTACTTTATTTCCACCCGAACGATGTCCTCGCTTTTCGCCTTGTGCATTCCAAGCTCGTTTTCGGCGATTTGCTCGATGCGGTCTGAGCTGGAAAGGAGGCTGATGTCTGAAATCAGCTTTCGGTTCTGCTCCACGATTTCAATCTGCTTGGCCTCAAGTTTCGCCAGCTCATTCTTGAGTTTTGCATAACGGTGAGCCTGAAAAGCGTCCAAAGCAAGCAAAAGGGGAATCAAAACCACCGCGGCATAAGCGACAAAGCGCAATTTCGTATCATGCCTGATTTTCATCGTTTACATCGCCTCCATTTCGATTGCAAGCCTGTGCTGCTCAGTAGCATCCCGCAGTTTCCGCACCACACGGAGCTTGGCGCTCCGGCTGGGGGAATTGACCTTCACCTCTTCCGCCGTCGGCTCCACCGGCTTTCGCGTAAGAATCTGGGCACAGGGAGAGCCGCCGCAAGTACACTGGGCCTGCTGTGGCGGGCAAATGCACTGCTTCCCAAGATTACGGAAGTAATTCTTTACGATCCGGTCTTCCAGGGAATGGAAGGTGATTACCCCCAGTTTTCCCCCGGCTTCAAGCACATTGAATGCGTCATGAAGGGCCTGGGGAAGTCTCCTGAGCTCGGAATTCACCGCGATTCTCAGGGCCTGAAAAGTCCTCGTCGCCGGGTGAATATTTCCGTGCTTATAGCTTGAAGGCACCGCATTAAAAATGATGTCCGCAAGCTGCTTTGACGATTCGATTCTGCCGCCTTGCCGCGCCTCGACTATTGCACGGGCGATTCTCCGGCTCATCTTCTCGTCACTGTAGAGATATATCATGTTGGCGAGCTCTTCTTCCCGCCAGCTGTTTACGATGTCAGATGCGCTCTCCCCTTCCCCAGAATTCAAACGCATATCCAGCGGCTCGTCATAACGGAATGAAAATCCCCGGCCGCTTTTTTCATAGTGATAGACGCTGATTCCCAAATCAAAAAGGATGAGATTTGGCTTTTCTTTATCCGCGGGATAATTCGCGTAGAAATCATTGAACCAGCCGTTGAAAAAATCCATGCGGTCGCCGAAAACAGAAAGCCGTTCCCGCGCGCGAGCCTGAATTGTTTTGTCACGGTCGAGTCCAAGAATGTGAAGGCTTGGAAATTTAGACAAAAATGCGTTTGAGTGGCCGCCTTCGCCGAGAGTCGAGTCAATCATAAATGCATTTTTTTCGAAAGTTTCACCGACAGGGCTTAAATAAGACAAGCACTCTTCGAGCAAAACCGGAGTGTGAACGATTTCCACCTTTTTACATCCCACTTTTTTTTATTTAATCCACAGATATGCACAGATTTTCACAGATTAGGATTTCTCCTTATTGAAAGCATTTCGTATTCACCACGAAATCACTCACATAACAAAACATATAATCTGTGGTAATCCTTCTAATCTGTGGATTATTTTTTTTAGAAACTGATGCTGCTTAAAGCTTCGGCGGCTTCTTTTAGAGAATCCTCGTTCTCAGAAAGGTACTTGCCGTAGCTTTCGGCGTCCCACAGTTCCATATATCTGTTGATTCCAAGAATCACGCAATCCTTAGAAAGATGAGCATACTCTCGTAAGCTCTGCGGGACAGAAAGGCGTCCGGCTTTATCAAGCTCAATTTCCTGAGCGGGAGCGATAAAGTGTCGGAGAACAAGAGAATTCCGCGCATTGAAGGGAGAGGCCGTCTCCATAATCTTTGACGAAATGTTTTTCCATTCTTCGGGAGTATAAAGCCATAAACAGTGGTCGAAGGATTGTGTGACGATGAGGACATTCTTGTCTGTATCAGCAAACAATTCGTTCCGCAATCTCGTCGGAAAAAGGATCCTGCCCTTTTCATCCAGCGTGTTGCGGTACTCACCGGTCAACAACTCCATACCACTATTTACCACTTTACCCCACAATTTCCCACTTGATTATCATTTTATCCCCCAAATTCACTAAAGTCAACCTAAAAAACGCCGATAATGAATTTTTTTCAGCTTTTTTTTAAGACAAAAAAAAGCTGTTCAGGCAATAGCAGGCCGTGAACAGCAGGTTCATGTAGTGAAAAAAAAATGAAAGCGAGGATTTTGCGAAGACTCGCGAATACAGCTCCTACACCGCCACGTTTTTCATCCAGCGGCGGCTTTTAAAAAGCCACAGGCTGATTGCAAGGCGCACATATTCTTCCATTGATAGAATCAGATACACCCACCAAATCGAAAGTTTAAAGACATAAGCGCTCAAGAATCCCAGGGGAACGCCAAAAATCCAGGGGCCGATAATATTGACGGCCGTCATGAATTTCGTCTGGCCGCCGCTCTGCAAAACGCCGCCTCCGACAACCATATTAAAAACTTTCGCCGTAAAAACAAGGGCAAAGGCAAAGAGGATTTTCACAGTGACAAGGCGGGTCTCTTGGGCGACATTAAAGAGGCGCACATAAAAAGGAGCGATGGCGCAGACAAAAATAGAGATGGCCAGCCCCGCGATGACCGTAAGGCGAATGAAGTCCTTTGCCTGAGAATAGGCCTTTTCCTCATCCCCTGCCCCCAGAGAATTTCCCACGATAATGCCAGATGCCGCCGAAAGGCCGCACAAAGCGCCGATTGCGATTCCCTGAATTGGGTACATAAGTGTCATGGCGGCACAAGACTCCGTGCCCAAGTGACCGTAAATGACCGCGTACATATTTTCGCTCAACGCCCACAAAGCCTCCCCCAGCAGAATCGGAAAGAGAATCGCCATGGCATTTTTTACGAAAGCCCCCGAAAAGGCAAGGGCCGGCTTTAAGAAAAGTTTTTGCCTCCTTTTCTCCCGGACAAAAAGCAGGACAAGCAGCAGCATTTCGCAAAGCTGAGAAATCACCGTGGCAAGGGCCGCCCCCTCTTCTTCCATACGGGGGAAAAAAGCGATTCCATAAATCAAAAAGAAGTTCATCACCGTGTTTACGACAATCGACAGACCGCCAGCGATGGCAGGAAGCCGGGCCTTGTTCATGTTTCTGAGCAGGCAGGAGACAAGCAGGGTAAAGACAGAGGGTAAATATCCCGCCGAGCGCAGGCGAAGATAGCTGGCGGCCTTGGCAACCGTCACCTCATCCCCGGAATAAAGGCCCATCACCCGCTGGGGAGCGGAAAGCGAAAGAAGGGAAAAGACCAGCACAAGAATCAGCGAAAAGTACAGGGGCAGGTAAAAACTGTCCCTGATTCCCCGCTCATTTCTCGCACCGAAATACTGGGAGATTAAAATCCCGGCGACCGTTATGATTGCGGCCAAAGTAACGCTGAACAGGGAGATGAATTTTCCTGCCAGACCAATTCCCGCTATGCACTCGCTACCCAAAGAAGCAATCATAATCTGGTCTATGAGCGAGAGCGATGACTGCATGAGACTCTGCACCGTAACAGGGAGAGCAATCTCAAAAAGCTTATCCTTGAAATCTTTTTCCATAATAATAGCATAATAACATCAGAATATCACAGAAACTTGACCAAAAACCGTAACTTTTTAACACAATTCTACTAAAATCAAGAAAAGGAAGTGAAAATGGGAATGAATAAAAACAGGGAGAGCATACACGAAAACGTCAGTCACGGAAAGAAAACCTTTCCCTATGCCCTTTACCACGCCAGGATTCCCGAATGGCTTTCAGGATTTCCCCTCCACTGGCACGAGGAATTCGAAATCATTCTGGTCACTTACGGTCAGGGAATTTTTACGGTAAACGGGGAAAACCGCCTTTGTAAGAAGGGAGACCTTGTCATAATTCCGCCGGGCACCATTCATTCAATAGAGAGAAATCAAAAGGACTATACTGAGTATTTCAACATTCTCTTCTCATTTTCTCTTCTTGAAGAAAATCCAGAATCCCACTGCCACAGGAAATTTCTGTCAAAGCTTTCTTGCGGCACAGGAGTGCGAAGCTTTTTTCTCAGCGGCTCCAGCTCCGCCACAAGAATCGCCGAGCTGGCACAAGATTTGATAAATCACAGGGAAGAAAATTATTCGGGTTACGAGCTGATGATAAAAAGCCGGCTCTACGAGATTCTTTTTATTCTGACTCAGGAAAATCTGGCCTGCTCCGGGGAGTCGTCCCAGAACAGGAAGGAGGAGGAAAACTCTGCAAAAATAAAAAAAGTGCTCGCCTACACTCAGGAGCACTTTGCTGACAAAATCGGCGTGGCAGAAGCCGCATCCATCTGCTCCCTTTCAGAAAGCCGCTTTATGACCTTTTTCAAGAGCCAGACGGGCACAAGCTATATCCAGTACCTGAAAGATTACCGGCTGGAAGCGGCGGCGGAGGAAATTCAGGGAAGCAGGAGCGAAATCACCAGAATCGCATTGGAAAACGGATTCGACAACATCTCCTATTTTATAAGGGCCTTTAAGGAAAAATTCGGCTGCACTCCCCTGGCCTATAGGAGAAAGGCTTAAGAGCCGCCGAAAATTCCATCAAGTTCCTCCAGCATGGAAAGAATTTTTTCCCGGTTGGAGCCGTCAAAATGCTGGGCTTCATTTGCCAGGCGGGTAAAGAAATCCTGCATGGGAAGGAGTTTTTCCATGGGAACTTTTGCAGGATTATATTCAATCAGCACGCTCCCGGTCACGGGATTATGCTCGACTTTTTTTATCGCCTCCGATTTTTCAAGGATAGACCTGGCCTTTTCGACCAAATCAGCTTCCTTAAAGACAGGAGCGCGAAGCCGTACTCTTCCAGGAAAAAAACTCGTTATCATGACTTTTCTCCCGCAGAAAGAAGAGGCTGCATCGCCTTTACGCTGATAGCAACAGTGGCAGAATTATGAAGGACCGCCGCAATCTGGGGACTAATCAGCCCGGCCACACCGAGAATCAGCAGGGCAGAGTTGATTTCAATGATAAGCGCATTGTTCCTGTTGATTTTGTCCAGCAAGCCAAGCCCCAAAAGCCGTGTCGTATGCACGCTCTTCAGGCCGCCCTCGCTGAGAACAATATCCGCGGTGTCGCTTGCAATTGAAGAACTTCCCTCGATAGCGATTCCGACATCTGCCGTACTCAGGGCCGGGGCATCGTTGATTCCGTCTCCCAGCATGACAACCTTGTTTCCAAGAGATTTTTCCTGTTCTATCAGGGAAACCTTGTCTTCGGGCAGGGCCTGGGCGTAATAGCCGTCGAGCCCCGCACTTTCAGCGATTTTCTTCGCGGCCCCCTCAGTGTCACCGGTAATCATCACGCAACGGCGGATTCCACTAGCCCTGAGAGCCTTGATGACCTCCCGGGCCTCAGGACGCACAGGGTCTCCTACCGCAAGAACGCCTGCCAGCCGTCCGTCATAGGAAAGATACAGAAGGGACTGGCCGGTCCTAGCAGATTCTTCCTGAACTGACTTCACAGTCTCGTCAAAAGGGATTTTCTCGTCATCAAAAATGAAGTGGGCGCTTCCGATACGGACTTTTTTTCCTTCGATTGTAGAAGCTATTCCATGAGCCACGATGTACTCGACTTTGGTGTGAGTCTCCGGGTGGAAGAGTCCTTTTTCCTCTGCATGGGCCACCACCGCCCTTCCCAGCGGGTGGGGAAAATGCTCTTCAAGACAGGCAGCCGTCTGCAGGACAAAATTCTCGTCAAAACCTTTCATGGCGTGGATTTTTTCGACACGGGGATTCGCATAGGTAAGGGTTCCAGTCTTGTCAAATATTACGGTTCCCGCACCGGCAATTTCCTCAAGATACTTTCCACCCTTCACGCTGATACCCAGAGAAGCGGCCTCCTTCATCGCAGAAAGAACGGCGATTGGCGCGGCCAGTTTCATGGCACAGGAATAATCCACCATGAGCGTTGACATTGTTTTTGTCATATTGCGCGTAACAAGCCAGGTAAGACCTGCCAGGGCAAAATTGAAGGGAACGATTTTTTCAGCCAGAAGCTCAGATCGCCGCTGAACGGCCGCCTTGAGATTCTGGGAATTGTCTATCATCTGGATAATATTCTGGACTTTCGTATTCTGTCCGGTAGCCCTTGTCCTGATTACAAGCTCGCCCTCGCTTAAAATCGTTCCGGCAAAGACACCGCTTCCGGGCTTTTTTTCGACAGGAAGAGGCTCGCCTGTAATGCTGGCCTGATTGACCATGCCCTCGCCTCTTTCAACAGCACCGTCACAGGGAATCATGCTTCCTTCCCGCACGATGACCAAATCGTCCTTTTTAAGAGCCTCTGCAGGAATCGTCTTTTCCCCGTTTCCGTCAAGAATATGCACAGGCTCATCTGAAATCAAAAGCTTGTGAGCCAGATTTCCATAGGAAACCCGCCGTGTAACATCCTCAATATCCTCTCCCAGTTGCAAAAGCATGGAGATGGAGCTTGCAGTATTCGTATTTCCTGTAATGGCAGAAAGCGAAAGAGCCGTAGCGTCAAGCATCTGCGTACTGAACAATTTCCCCTCTTTTGCGTATATGCGAAGCGCATCGAGAACGCGGGGAACGATTCCTTTTATGAGAAGGAGTTTTCGCACTGGCAGCGGAAGCATTTTTTTGAACAAATAGTCCAGCATGGTCGAGACAAAAATGCTCATGATGCTTTCCGTGATTGGAATCTGCGCCACTGCCTCAAGGAGTTTTTCATCCTCAAGATATTTGGGACCAAGGGCTTTAAAAAGATTTTCGATTTCTGACTGTGATATGATAGAAGAATCAAAAAGAATAAGATAAGAGCCTATATTCGTGTTCACGGAAATATCGATGACTCCCTCTTGAACGGCAATCAGGCTCTGAGCGAGAACAGCCTGCCGCGGAGAAACCTCGTGCATATCATAATGGACACGAAGCCGTCCTGGCAAAGCATGATGAATAGTGACTGTCACGGAATTTATGCCTTAGCGTTTTCTGATTTTTTTGAATTGTTGTATTTCGCCTCTGCAACGATGTCCTGAGCGTCCTCTTTTACGGACTCAGCGAAAGCCGCGGCCTCATCTTTGAGCTGCAAGCCTTTTCCGACAACGGCGGCACAAGCTTTTTTGAAAGCCGGGTTTTTAATCAATGAAACAGCCGCTACACCAGCGACAACACCAACACCAAAGCAAACCCACTTGTTAGAAAAATTCATAGTTAAACCTCGACATCAACAGATATTAAAGAAAGACGATTGTCTTTATAGAGTTATCTCTTTCTATTACAAGAAATATTATATTAAAAAGACAAAATCAGGTCAATTCATGGAAAATCCGCCAAGAGGGGAAAGCCGAATCAGCCCAGAGCCACATCCAGCACCATCATAAGGGCGAAGCCAATCGCAAAGCCAATCGTGCAGATGTCGGTCTTTTCATCCCGGGTAGCTTCGGGAATCAGTTCCTCGACAACCACGTAGACCATGGCTCCGGCCGCAAAAGCCAGCAGATAGGGCAAAAACGGAAGGACAAGCGAAGTCAGAAGAATCGTAATCACCGCGGCCACCGGCTCCACTGCCCCGGAAAGAGCGCCGTAAACAAAAGCCTTTGCCTTACCGTTTCCCTCCGAGCGGAGAGGCATGGAAATAATAGCTCCCTCAGGGAAATTCTGAATGGCGATTCCAAGTGAAAGGGCAAGCGCGTCAGCCGAAGAAATCGACTGGCCGCCGCTCAAAAAGCTGGCAAAAACCACACCTACGGCCATTCCCTCCGGAATATTGTGCAGCGTGACAGCGAATACAAGCATCATCGTGCGGCTGATTTTATTCACAGAGGATTTTGGTCCCTCAGGATTTTCGGCCATCGCATGCAAGTGAGGAGTAATCCGGTCGAGCAGGAACAAAAATCCCACCCCCAGGGCAAAGCCTGTGAGAGC
This sequence comes from Treponema sp., assembly GCA_017469785.1. Classification (GTDB taxonomy): domain Bacteria; phylum Spirochaetota; class Spirochaetia; order Treponematales; family Treponemataceae; genus Treponema_D. The sequence continues at coordinate 27,992 of JAFUFU010000007.1, read as the reverse complement.
CGGGAAAAAGGCCAGCTTTCCCAGAGAAGCACTCATATCCATGGCGGGAATCAAAAGCGACCATACGCTGGCGGCTATCATAACTCCGGCCGCAAAGCCTAAAAGAGCACGCTGAATTCCATCCCTCATCTCTCTCTTCATAAAAAAGACACAGGCAGAACCAAGTGCCGTTCCCAAAAAAGGAATCAAAAGTCCCCAAAAAGTCACACTCATACTCATACATTCATCCTCAAAACACTGCCCCATGCGGCCTCATAGAAATCATGGAGTTCCTCCACGCACCGTCTTCCATCTTCCTTGGAAATGTCGTGAATGACAAGCTCAAAAAGCCCCGTAAACTCACCGCTGATAATCATGTGCTCCAGCATGGGATTTAAAATATAGGGCTTATAACCGATTTTCTGAATCGCTTCATAAAATTTGTGGGTTATATCAATCTCTGCCTCTACAATCTCATGGACATAATTCTCCCATTTGGTTCCCTCAGAAGCCTTTAGAATGAGACGGAAGACATCTTTATGCTCACTGACGTACTCATACATTTCAAGCATACCCTTTTTTGAGTAGTCGTCCATGTGAGCAGGCCAATCACTTTGAGGGAGGGCAAGGAATTCGTCCACATAGCCGTAAAAAATCTGCCTGACATATTCGCCATGAGAAGAAACAAGGGCGTCAAAAAGCTCTTCCTTGCTCTTGTAATATCCGTAAAAGGCTCCCGTAGTGACGCCGGCTTTCTTAACGATCTCGCGCAAAGAAGCCCCCCGGAAGCCCTTTTCAAGGAATTCCCTGGTCGCAATATCGTGGATTTTCTCTAAAGTATTTTCTGCCATGAGCATGAGTATATTATAACAATGTTATAAAAACAAGAGAAAAGAGAATTGACAAATATAACAGTGTTATATAAAATACGTGCGAAAGTTAGAAGAACCTAACAGGAGGTAAAAATGTATAACGATTCTGACTCTGCAGCCGTCGCCCGGACGGACTCAGGTAAAAAGAAAAAATCTCTGCTCGCATGGATTTTCAATTTCGCGGGGCAAAAAAAGCCGATGTATTTTCTCAGCATTTTTTTTGCGATTCTTTGCGTCGCCTCGGGAATAGCTCCTTACATCGTAATCGCCCATATCGTTGCCCAGCTTTTAGGCGGAAGCAATGACTGGGCTCTCTACATAAAAGAATGTGCCATAGTCGCCTTATTCTGGGGAGGAAACGTCATTTTTCACTTGATTTCAACATCCCTCAGCCATATCGCAACATTCAATCTGCTGGGGAACATCAGGAAAAACCTGTGTGACAAGCTGGCCCGCATTCCCCTGGGAAGCGTCCTCGACCTTCCTTCAGGCTCCCTCAAAAATATCCTCGTAGAGCGGATTGACAGCATGGAGACTACCCTGGCCCACATTGTTCCAGAATACACGTCAAATCTGCTGCTTCCCCTTGCCATGTTCGTCTATCTTTTTTTCCTTGACTGGCGGATGGGGCTGGCTTCCCTCATAACGCTACCTGTAGGCGTGATTGCCTCAAGTTTCATGATGATTGGCATGACAGAGCGTTTTAACAATGCCATCGAAAAAACAAAAATCTTGAATGACACAGCCGTAGAATACATAAACGGAATCGAAGTCATAAAAGCTTTCGGAAAATCAAAATCATCCTATGAAAAGTTCGTGATTGCGGCAAAAGAAGGTTCTGACTGCTACGTGGAGTGGATGAGAGACTGCATCTGGCCCTTTTCAATCGCCTTTGTAATCGCCCCTTCAACCCTGCTTGCAGTCCTTCCTGTCGGCGGATTTCTTTTCCTTAACGGAAGCCTCTCTGCCGTGGACTTTATCACGATAATCATTCTCTCGCTGAGCGTAATCCAGCCCCTCATCACGGTCTACTCTTACCACGATGACATAGCAAAGGCGACAGTGATTTTTGGTGAAGTTGGTGGAATCATGGACATGGCTGAACTTGACCGGCCTTTATCAGACCGAAAAACGCCAAAAGACAACTCAATCGAGCTGAAAGACGTGCATTTTTCATATCATAAGGGAGAAGTCTCCCCCTACGCGTCCAAAAATTTGGCCGCTACCCCCTCTGCGGGGGACGGTTCAGGCACAGCCTTCACCGAGACTCGCTCAAAACTTGCCTCGCAAGTTTTGCCCCTTACGGGTCGCTCCCTACCCGCAACGCCCCCTGAAGTCCTGCACGGAATCAGCATGTACCTTCCACAAGGAAGCTACACGGCTCTGGTCGGTCCCAGCGGCAGCGGAAAAAGCACCATCGCCCGACTCATCGCCTCGCTCTGGGACACTGATTCCGGCTCAGTGGAAATCGGCGGCGTGAACATAAAAGATTTGTCATTACAGGAATACAACAGGAGAATAGCCTACGTGAGCCAGGATAACTTCCTCTTTGACATGAGCGTTCGCGACAATATAAGGCTTGGCCGCCCTGACGCAAGCGACAGAGAGGTTGAGGAAATAGCGAAGAAATCAGGCTGCTACGACTTCATCATGTCCCTTGAAAAGGGATTTGACACCATGGTTGGCGGAAGCGGCGCTCACCTTTCAGGAGGAGAAAGGCAGAGAATCGCCATTGCCCGTGCAATGATGAAAGACGCGCCAATCGTCATCCTTGATGAAGCGACAGCCTACACCGACCCCGAAAACGAAGCGATAATTCAGGAAAGCGTCGCCCGTCTTGTCAAAGGCAAAACCCTGATTGTAATCGCCCACCGCCTGTCAACAATCTGCGACGCGGACAAGATTTTCGTAATCAAGGACGGAAACATTGATTCTTGCGGGAGCCACGAAGAGCTTCTCTCTCAAAACGGACTATATAAATCCATGTGGGAAGCCCATATTTCTTCAAAAGACAGCGAGGTAGCATAAATGTTCGAGATTCTGAATAGATTTTTTGCATTCTGCGATACGGAAAACCGCCGTAAATTTCATCTTGCCATTCTCATCGGCGTATTCAATTCATTTTTCATGGCGCTGAGAATAGCCGCCGTTGCCGTCATGATGCAGGGAATAATCCGTTCCGTCACAAAGGGCACGGCTTTCAGCACAAAAACAATATGGCTCTCCTTCGCAATCATCTGCGTCAGCGTTATTGCGGCAATCATCACAAAAAAGAACATGTCCATGCTGCAGACCGAAGGCGGCTACCGTACCTGCGCAAAAAAACGCATTGAGATAGCTGAACATCTCCGCTATCTTCCCATGGGCTATTTCAACAAAAATTCCCTCGGCCAGATCACGTCCGTAACCACAAATACGATGGAACTTGTGGGAGACGTTGCCACAAGGGCGGTCATGATGGTCATGCAGGGGCTTTTGGACAGTGCCCTCATCATCTTCATGATTTTTTTCTTTGACTGGAGAATCGCTTTGGTCGCCCTGGCCGGCTTTGTTCTTTTCCAGCTGGTGAATCTGCTCATGCGTCTTTCCGTCCGCTCAGTCTCCGATGAAAAAAATGAGGCTGACACGAAGCAGGTCGAAAAAATCCTTGAATACATTCAGGGGATAGCGGAAGTGAGGGCTTTTAATCTCACTGGAAGTCACCGCAAAGAACTGAACCAGGTGATTGACCGCTGCATAAAAATCTGCATCAGCATGGAACTCCGCTGTATCCCGATTTCAGCCATTCAAAGCCTTGTGGCAAAACTCACGGGTGTGGCAATCATGCTCTGCTCCATTTTCTTCTATTTAAACAATACGATGGAAGTCTCAAACTGCGTCGTGATGCTGATATGTTCCTTCATGCTATTCTCTGCCCTCGAGGCCGGAGGCAACTACTCTGCCCTGCTGAGAATAATCGACATCGGCGTAAAAAAAGCCCAGGCGATTTTAGACTTGCCGACCATGGACATCAATGAAAAGGCCGGTGAGAAAATCGGACAGGATTCACTGGAAATAAAGGCATCGGACATAGTTTTTTCTTACGACAAGAAACGAATCATTGACGGGATTTCCCTTACAATACCAGCCAAAAGAACCACTGCAATCGTAGGACCAAGTGGCAGCGGAAAAACTACCCTCTGTCACCTTTTGGCCCGCTTCTGGGACGTAAATTCCGGCGAAGTCAGTCTCGGTGGCAAAAACGTGAAAGACTGCAACATGGACGCACTTATGGCGAATTTCAGTTTCGTTTTCCAGAACGTCTACCTTTTCCACGACACCATTGCCAAGAACATCGCTTTCGGTCAGGAAAATGCTCCGAGGGAAAAAATCATCGAAGCCGCAAAAAAGGCCTGCTGCCATGACTTTATCACGTCGCTTCCAAAGGGCTATGACACGGTAATCGGCGAAGGCGGAGCCTCTTTGAGCGGCGGAGAAAAGCAGAGAATCTCAATAGCCCGGGCAATCATGAAGGACGCGCCGATTATAATCCTTGACGAAGCCACGGCAAACGTTGACCCAGAGAACGAGCAGGAACTGATGGCGGCAATCAAAGAACTCACAAAGGAAAAAACCGTGATTATGATTGCCCACCGCCTGAAAACCGTCCGCCACGCAGACCAAATAATCGTAATCGACAAGGGCCGCATTGCCGAGGAAGGAAAGCACGAGGAACTTATGAAACTGAACGGAATTTACGCCCGCTTCATAGATTCCCGGAAAAAGGCGGTAAGCTGGAAATTGTAAAATTCTCTCCAAAGTTATTGACACAAAACCATAATTAGCATAAACTAACAATGAAAGTTAGTTATACCTAACTCTTTTAGTACCTCTTTGGCGGGGTAAAGCGTTTTGACTGTTTCTTGCTTTACTCCGCCATTTTTTTATGGAGTCAAAAAGATGGGCTTTGATGAGACAATTATGCACTGCGGGGCACCCGCTCTCTGCGGAATCAAACCAGCCTGTCTTTTCTCAATGAACAGCAAGAACTACGAAGACGGCTCTGAAAAACTGCACCAATGGCGGCAGTCCTTTTCAAAAGACAAGACATTCCTCGTTGCCCTCAAGAAGTCGGACGGACGTTTTCTTTTCTTTATTTATGATAAAAAACTTCTTGAACAAGTCCTTAAAAATCCCGCCAACAAAGAATATCTTGCCTCAAAAGGCTATCCGGTTCAGCGTGGATTTTCTGCGGTAATAGCCCTGCTTTTGCACAGGCTTGCCGTAAACGAAAGTTTTCCCCATGAGGTTGGGCTCTTTTTGGGTTATCCCCTTGAAGACGTGGTTGGTTTTGAAAAACAAAAGGCTGCTGGATTCAAATATTCTGGAATCTGGAAAGTCTACGGCGACAAGGAAAGCGCAATCCGCCGGATGAATCTGTACAAATCATGCACGGAAACATGCATGAAATGGCTTTATGACGGGCTTTCAGTTCCGTCAGCAGCCAAAAAATATAAACATGGAGGAACAAAATGAAGGTAGCAATTGTCTACGCATCAACAACAGGCAATACAGAGCAGCTTGCAAATGCGGCTGCAGAAGGTGCTAAAGCGGCAGGACGGGAGGTTACTCTCACAAGTGCAGACAGCGCAGATCAGCAGGAAACACTGAGCGCGGACCTGATTCTTCTTGGAAGCCCGGCCATGGGTGCCGAACAGCTTGAGGACTCAATGGAATCATTCTTCTCAGGAATCGAGGGAAGCCTCAGCGGGAAAAAAGTCGGTCTCTTCGGCTCTTACGATTGGGGTGGCGGCCAGTGGATTTCAGACTGGAGCGACCGCGTGACAGGAGCAGGAGCTACTCTGGTGGGAGCCGTAAAAGCCCAGCTCAGTCCTGATGACGCTGCCCTTGAAGAGGCAAAAAAACTCGCAGGCGCATAAATAGACTAAGCGTGCAAGCCGTGATATTGTAAGAGCAGATGATTAACACTTACAACGAATCCTCCCTGCACGCTACCCTCAAAAAAATCTACGCACTCCAATCAAACGGAATTATGGAAGTGCGTCTGGACGATACTGCGTGGATATGCGACATTCTTGACGAAAATGGAAACGCAATCGAGATACAGACCTCAAACCTGTCCGCCCTCACAGAAAAATCCGAATACATACTTGAAACAGGCCGGAAACTGAAAATCGTGCACCCGATCGCTGAAACAAAATGGATTGAGCTTTACGACTCAGCGGGAAACCTCCTCCACAAAAAGAAAAGCCCCAAAAAAGCCAGCATTTATGACTCATTACGCGGCATGACGCAAATCTGCCCCCTTTTTCTCCACGAAAACTGCTGTCTGGAGATTCTGTACTGCGAAATCACTGAAATGCGCAGGAAAACCGAAAATCCCGCCCAAATCCAAAACAGAGCGCGCCGTCATTTAAAAGACTGGCTTCCCATGGGAAAAAGACTTGAAAAAATCACAAGGAAAGAAATTTTCAGCAAAAAAAGCGACTGGCAGCGGCTGCTTCCCTCAAAATTTACCAAGATCGAAGATGGCGCTTCACCGCTTTTTTATGCCTCAGAGCTTCAAAAAGAAATGAAAAACAACCTGGGAGCAAAAGACGCGCGCTGGGCCAGCCTTTTAATCTGGATTCTCGTGAAAATGGGAATCCTTGAACTGCGCGACAGAAAGGGAAGAATCAACTTCTATACAATGCATAATTCATAATTATGCATTACTCTCAGCCTTCAATTTTCAGTTTGCTTTCTCGTGTCCGGATTTCTTCCTGAGCCTTCTTGATACTTTCTATAAGCTTTACGACATTTTCGTCAGATGCAGAAAGAGAGCCGCTGTTTTCCTCGACAAAGGCCCTGTAAGCCAAGTCTCCCAAAGCAGCCTTGTCTTTTTTTATCTGGGCCTTGAACTGCTGGATTTCAATCTTAAGGACGCTCTCATCACCGAATTTGGAAACGGCCTTGCCTGATTTATCCAGAGCCTGTTTAAGGCTTTCCACGCCCTTGTCAAAATATCCTTTCAAATCATCTTTTGTCATAAGCATCTCCTTATTAATTATGGGTATCTCTAAAAATTGCAATTTTTAGAGATTCCCTTATATTTTACCTCATAATCTCTTAATTGCAAGCAGAGTCAAGTCATCGGCCTGCACGTCCTCACTGACGCCAGTGTAGTAGACATAGTTCGTCTCCCCTTCGTCAACCTTGTTCACGCAGTAATAATCGTAGCGGTTAAAATATTTTGACAGGAAAGCATCGATTTTGCGGTCGATTTTGATTCCGTCCCCGGAAATTTGAATTACGGTCTTTTTCTTTCCGTCCAAATCCATCTCGGTCTTCTCAACCTTTCCCGAAGAGTCAGGCTTTTTGTACATTCGGAAGACTTTTTCAACGGCCGTAAGGGCAATTATCGCTTCCTCTATATTTCCCTCGCATTTTGTAAAATCAAATTCCAGTCTTTCATCCGCAATTGGAGCATGATAACGCTTGAGGACATATTTCTTGCGGTTCAGTACAGACTCAATCACGTCCTGCACACGCTGGACTTCCATCTGCTCTGATTTTTCGCCCCTCTTGTGGGTAAAGTGGACTTCTCCATCCTTGAGTCCCGGCTCCTCGCAGGAAATCACCTCATATTCGCTGTTACGGAAGAATCTCGTGGACTCTTCGATACCGTCAGTGTAGAGGAAAAGCACGTCATCTTTCTTAAGCTTGATTTTTTCGACCTTGTAGCCGCCCTTCATCTCAACCATAAAGCTGGGAAGGGGACCGGCGGCAGGAGTCTCATGCAGGGTAACGACTTTTATCTTACGCTCGGCAGAGTCAAAATAGCGGAGAATATTGTCGCCGGCATTGCAAGTGTAAACATCGCCAGTCTTCGTGTCAAAGAGACAAATCATCATGGCTGCGAATTTTCCGCGGAGTCCGAGAGACTCGATGAAATCGTTTATGTCGGCTGCGAGCAGATTGAGTTTCACGCCGTTTTTCTCGAATTTCCATGAAGCGAAATAGCGGCGGAAAATCGTGGCGACAATAGTCATAATGAGAGCCGCCGGAACACCGTGACCGGAAGCGTCACACTTGATGAAAGCGTACCAGCGATCATCAAGCTTTTTATAGTCAAAGTAGTCGCCGGAAACCGCGTCCGTGCCTTCGTAGTAGCCATAGAGCTGAATGTCTTTTTCGTTCAGCTCGGCCACGGTTTCCTTTTCATTTCCCTCGCTTACAAGCGGAATGAATGCCTTCTGGACAGCCTGTCCGTCAAGGTTCATGATGCTCATTTCGGCGGCCTCTGCCCTGGCCTTGGCTTCCTCTGCCTGAGCACGGGCGGCGCGCTCACGGTCTTTTGCGGCACGCTGATATGCAAGACGCGCCCTTTCCTCATCTTTCGCGCCTTTTACGAGACCTTTGGTCATTTCGTTTACAGAATCTCCGAGGGTACGAAGCTCGTCATGGGAAGTGATTTTGATTCCGACGCCCTCAAGAAGAAGCTTATTCTCCGTGTCAGTGATTTTTTTGACATGAGCGACGACGCGGCGAATCGGAGCAACAATAATTGATGAAAGCATGAAAGCGCTTAAAAGAGCGATGAGAGCAGCAACCACGGCCGCAATCAAAGCGATTGACATGACCATGCGGTTCGACGCGTCAATCTGCTGGACAAGGGTATCTGTTGAGACTTCCATAAGGATTACGGCCTGAAGGAAAGTCTCGTTGTTCTGTCCTTTCTGATAAATGACCGGCCAGTAGAAGGTGTATTCAGTGACATTGCGGTCAAGCTTTTCATCTGATAATTCCGGATAGGAATTGTATTGGGAAGCGGAATATTCATTGAGCATCTTGAAGATAAGATTTGACTTGTCACCGGTGATATTGGCCACGTTCGCGATGACTTTTTTTGCTCCCTCATTCAGCTCAAGGCAACGGGAGGCAAAGTATTTGTCCCCGACACCGAAGCGGACTGTTCCTGCGTCAAAGGCCGGGGAGTCAATTTTGCTGACAATGTCTTCATCGTTTGTGGCCCAAACATAATCAAGGGGACGGCTGCCATCAGGAAGCAGTTTTCCGTCTATCTCGTAGCTCAGAATCGTGGCGAATTCAGCCTCGACAAAATTATCGGTCTGATTTACGATTGCGCCGATTTCCACCAGCTTGTCCCGTCCGTCATCAAGGTAACTCTGGACACCGCTGGACATATTTCCCATGACAGTTTTAACCCGGTCTTTAAGTCCGGAAATCAAAATCCTTTCCTGCGTAGCGGACATCTGCCGTCCGATTGCAAGAGCAACTCCCGCTACAATCAAAAGGAAGAGCCCTGTAATAGCAAGCCCGAATTTCAGCCTGAGAGAGAAACGAACGTGCAGTTTCGCCTGCATTCTTTCAAGTTCTTCTTTTGCCATATATTCTCCTGTTAAAACAGACAAAACATCTTTACGTATTATAAGCGCATCACGGGCCGTTGAAAGAATCCCCCTGGTGCACACGAAGATTCCAAACGCAATCAAAAGAATCAGCGCATAAAAGACAAGCCTGTCGGTATCAATGTGGTATTTCACTTCAACTGAAGGAAGCAGGCGCCAGACAGGCTCAAAATTGTACTGTCGCTCATATTTGACAGTTCCATTCTCAGCGATGACAAGATTCTTGGACCATGAGGCAAGTCCGCGCTGGGAATGCCGGATTTGTACGCTATAATGGCCGACTTCCATACCATCAATTTTTATACCGGTAATCAGCTCGGTCTCTCCCCGCCCCCGCTGAAGGACATAATCGCCGTCCTTTTTGCGGAAAGAGAATTTTTCTCCTGATTCTTTGTTGGTAAGGATGACCTCAGAAATCTCTCCGTCATAAGAAAATTCCTGACCTGAAATCACAATATCGACATTTCCGAAATCATCTGCTGTGGCTGTAACCGATGAAATGACCGTGGCAGCCTTGTATTTGTTCAGGAAGGCCAGACAAGTTTCAGTTTCGCCGGCATTTCCCACAGAATCAACCGCCCTGACAGAAAAAACGTAAAGTCCGTTGTCCCTGTTCTTGAAAGAAGCGGTTGAGGCGGAAGAAGTGATTTTTTCGGAAGGAATTTTCGCCTTTGCAAGACTTGCGGCATTTTTTTCAATGAAACCTGAAAGTACAGCCTCCGACTCTTCAGGTGAAAAAGCAAGCTTTTTTGTTTTTGTCACAGTCAGGGATTTATCAAGGGGAGCGACCCGGGTAAGAGTCCATGAATAGCCTGAAATTTCATCGGAATCCGATTCATCCTTCTTCCATGAGAAGGCCACATCATTTGAAAGGGCGAATCCCCACTCATCTTTTTCAAAGGAAATATCCGTGACTTTTTTTGGCGGAGTCCTGTCGAAGTAATATGGAATGCTTGCAACCTGCGACCAGTTTCCGGCCTTATCCAGCACCCTGGCCTTGAAATATAAAATCTCATCATCGGAAGATTCCCCCGAAACCGAAGCCGAAATAAGGGTGCTGTCAGTTGTCTTGAATTGGGGGGATAAAGTATCGCTGTCCGGCTCTTCCTCAGGATTATAGGTCCAAAGACCGCACCAGCCGGAAATTCCTGAAATGTCATCAGGGAAAACAAGGCGGACAGAGGGATTTTTGACATTTCCCCGCTTTCCAGCCTTGAAATTTCTTGGCGCAAAGCCCGGTTTCTCAGCATGATAATCCTCGCCGAGAAGAGCGATTGAGGAAGAAGCAGAGTTGTCCTGCTGCCATGTGAGGCAGAGTGCGGAATTCTCCGCAAGCACGAAGGCGCAGGGAAAGGCCGATGCAATCCTGGTATTTTCCCGCCTAAGCAAAGAATCCACGCTTATCCATTGGACGCCAAGATTTTCGGCAAGATACACGTTGTTTATTCCGTTACGGTCGTCAAACCACAGAGCGAAGAATTTGCCATTGTACAGAAAAAGCGAAGGCCTGCGGCCGTTTCCGAACTGGTTGAGGGATTCCACGTCATTCCTGTCAAGAATTTTTCCTGCAGATGAAAGGGGGGCCACCATAATCGTTGCCGAGCTGCCAGTCTTTGAAGTGCGCTCCCATGCAATTTTCGTGTTTGTGCCGTCAGAAAGAACAAAAGGACGGAAGTTCTTGAAATCAAGAAAAGAGGATGTGCTGTCCTGCATCGAAGATTCGTCAGTCACAACAAAGCTCTCGCTCCAGGAATCCCCGCCTTGGGATGCTCTGGAAGAGGCATAAATCAGGGAGGTTGTCGAATCCTTTGCGCTCCAGCCCTCAAAGAACACGAAATCCCGGCCGGAAATCTCAGCGAAAAATGGAGAGAAGGCATTTGAAATCGAGGCGGAGGGACGGAATACTTTCAACGGGCCCCAGATTTTTCCATCATGGGACTCTGAATAAAGAAGCGAGAAAGAAGATTCCGTGGGACTCTGACGGCCTTCACCCAGAGAAATGAAAAGAATAAAGCCTCCCCTTGAGGAAGCAAAAATTCGCGATGACGTAATCTGCTTTTGCTGCGGCGGAAAATCATAGCTTGAGAAAGATGAGCCTTCATCAGAGGAAGCGAACACGCGGACGACACCGTTTGCAGCCGAGGAATCAAGGACTGAGACTGCTACCACGCCGGAAGAGGACAGGGCCGCCGAATACATGTCGGGAATCTCAGCCCCGGAATACTTGAAGGTATCAGGCAGCGTAAAAGTATCAGACCAGTCAAAGCCGTCTTTTTTTCGCCGCCAGGAAATTTTTATCTCCTGTTTTGCCTTATCCGCGGATTCATAAAAGACATAGGCATTGTGGGAATCGTAAAGCGCCACCGGAAAATAAGAATTCCTCGCAGAGATGCTTTGGACAGAATCCCAGTAAAACTGCTCCGCCTGCTGTGAGTAGCAGAGAAAAGCCTGGAAGATGAGAATCGTAAAAAAGAAAATGCCTGTCCTTCGCTTCATTTTCCACCTACAGACGCTTTAAGATTCTATTGTACAAGTCAACGACTTTGCGGCTTTTTTTTGCGGCCGCTCCCTGCATGAGAGTATCCATAAGGCGCTTTGCATCTGTGAAACGCCTCTGGTTAAACAAGCGGGCAGCTTCAGCATACATCTTTTCATCATTCTGCGAAAGAATCGCTGTGGTCGTGGCGCCAATCTTGAGCTGAATATCAAGTTTCAGTTCCTTTGCGGCCTTGTTTGTGCCGTCAATGGCAATAGCCTCGTTGGCCAGGGCAAGGGCTTTCTTGAGTTTATTCTCGTCCTCTCCGGCGGCCCTGAATGCGCTCCGGGCCTCTGCGATCTTGGAATCAGCGGAACGTTTGACTTCCTTTTTGACTTCTTTTTTAGGGAACATTCCGAGAGAATCCTTTATTTCATAAATTTCCTGAGCCAGTCCGGGATACTTGGGATTTATTTCATACAAATCCTCCAAATCCGCAAGACGCTCGTTCTTGTTTGCGTTGAGCCGGGCCGCCGTATACTGATTCTCAAACTGACGGGGAAAATCCGCCGGATCAAGTTCCTGCTGAATCTTGAGCGTAATCAGCCGGGCTTCCTTGTTAAGCGGATAAACGTTCTGCACGTTACGGATATTTGTAAGGGCAAGATTGAAAGCCTCGTTCGCCTTGTCGCTTTCCCCCTTCTTTTTCAGCTGCAACCCGCGCTCAAAGCTCTGTTTAGCCATGTCCAGACTGTATGAAAGCTCAGGATAATGGGGATCTGACTGCACGAGAACTCGCCCGTACTCTATGCTTTTTATTGTCTTTACGATATTGAGAAGTTCCTCGATTTCGCTGTCAGGCTCAGTGCTGACCGTTGCCCATTTTGCCTGAGCCGACACAAGCAGAGTCTCAGCCGAATCAAAATTACTTGAATAATAAGCGATTGCAGCCTTATCCTTGATTGCAAAAACTTCCCTGAGCACTTTCTCATACTGGGCGCGTTGAATTTTCAGCGCAAGAGCGTTCAAGGTATCCTCGCGCATGGAACGGACTTTTTCAGAATATTCAACATCAAGGGCAAGGGCATATTTTTCTGACGAGGATTCTATGGCAGCATTCGCAGAATCAAAATCCTCTCGCTTAAAGGCTTTTAGAGCCAGTTCATACTGCTCATCGCCGTCACGGACATAATTCTCATACATCCTGATTTTTGGAAGAGACTCATCTATTACGAGCTGGTTGCGGACATAGAGGGCATCGAATTTCGTGATGATTTCATCAATGGCATTGCTTCCCTGATTGAAATCAGCGTTTTCGGAACGGTATTCCTCTCCCCCCGAAAGAATTTTGCGACGCTCAATAAGCTCTGACTTTTTATCCGTAATCTCTTTGTTAATTGCAATGGCATTATCCCGGGCTTCAACCGGATATTTTCTGACGAACTCTGTTGAAGAATCCTGGGCAGCAGAAGAATCGGCCTGACCGCCAGTAAAGAGAAGCTCGGTTTCCGAGCACAGGCGCTCATATTTCTCATAGTCGCTCTGGGCAAGATAAGCATAGACAGATGCAAAATATCCCCAGAGAACATTCGCGTGCCGCCTTGACTCGCCGAGGTTCTGCCTGTTCACCGAATTAAAATAGTCAATCTGCTTCCTGAAATCAAGGGGATCATCAGAAATCTGGACTCCTGCCGTTGTCCGCCGGTTTGCGCTTGATATTTTAAGCTTGCCGCCGCTCAAACGCATAAGTTCCTCGATTTCACGCTCCCGGGCCTCCTTGCTGTCAAAATAAGCCTTTTCCCTCTGACGCTCTTCATCAACAAGGGCGAGATAGCTTTCCGCATTGGATTTTATCTTCTCATAATTCATGAGTTTCGCGAAATTTCTGGCGACAGTTTCTTCAGCTCTATCGTTATTGTCGATTTTCTCTGGATTCGCCCTTGCCGCAACCAATTCTTTCACGTTTCCGTACGCAAGGGACAAATCGCCGATATATTCGCTTACGAATCTCATTGATGACGCGTAGCCGGTGTGATTGCTTCCGACACTGCCTCCGTCGAGCGTCTCCTCAAGATTGTATAAATCGTGCAGGCTGATACCGTAGCGGGCGTAATCTTTTGCGACTGCCACCGTCCTTTGCTCCTGGTCAATTTTATCCGCAAGTGAATACAGTTTGTTTTCAGGAAGATGCGCAAGAACAGAATCAAGCAGTTCGAACACCACCTCATTTGTCTTTGATTTCATTGACTCCACACGGCTGTTGAAATAGGCATCAAAGGCTCCGATGATTCCGGTGTCAGGGTTAGACTCATCGCCCATAACGAATTTCTGCTGATAAGTAATGTAGCTCGTGCCTAAAAGAAGAGGATTCCTCTCGTTTGCCAGGTCATCCGCCTTCTGCAGGTTTTTCGCCTCTGCGACTATGCTGTTCCTGAGATTCGCAAGCCCGGCAAATGCCTTTGCAACAACTTTCAGCGACTCAGATGCCATTTCTGCATTTCTGGCGTTGACAGCCTGCATGTATTCCGCGTAAGCCTTCTCACATTCACTGATTCGCGCCCTCATTCCCGCAGAAGGAAGGCTTCCTGCAACCAGATTCCTTACATTCGACACTGCATGGCGGGCAGGACTCGTTATATCGCTCTCGTAAACAACGATTTTCCCGTTTGAAGAGAAGTCCGTGTCCTCGCTGTCAAAAACCAAATCAGAAAATTCGTTTTTGATGGCAAAGCCTTCCTCAAATTTTACAGCAGCCTCGGTATATTCTTCTTTTTTGACAAGAGAGACACCTTCCCGCATGATTTTATTGTACTGATAGAGAACCTCCCCCAAAGTTACAGTTCTTCGCGCGAGATTCGTAAAACCAAAGACAGTATCGGTGGAATTCAGCTCGGAATTCTCAAGTTCCGTAATCTTTGTAAGTTTCTCTGATTTTGACTCGTCACCGTTCTTTATGACATCAACCAGTTCCGCGGCCCCCTGATTGTATTCCTCGCGAAGTTTCATGATTCTGGACACCCGCTTCTGAGCACGGTCAAAATCCTCCGGATGAGCCGTCATGTATGCCGAGAGAGCCTTCAAAGCCTCGTTATAGTCCGTGGTATCAATGAGAATGTCAATCTGCCTCAAAGACAAAACTTCTCCAAGGCTTTTCTCTGCGTTCTGCGGGAAAAACGGAACGAGAAAAAAAAGAGAAGCAAGACTAAAGAGAACAATTTTTTTTTGTGACATCTGAACAAACATCTGAGTGTATCTACAGCTACAAGGTGAAATTACACCAGAATTCGGCACTCCCAGTTCAAATTATATGGGAATCTCTAAAAATTGCAATTTTTAGAGATAACTCTGAAAATGCGACGTTTTAATTCCTGCTATTATCAGGAATTAAAACTCGGCGGCAATCTCTAGAAATCCACAAAAGTGGATTTCTAGAGATGCCCATATTCTTAATTTTCGGTTATAATTGTAACTCAATCAAGATAATTATCCGAAAATAGATTATAATATAATATGATGAAAAAAATCTTCTGCATGTTCTTTTTTTCATTGATTCTCATTCCGCTCAGCTCCATGGACCTTACGGATGCCGAGTCATCGCTTGCAGATATTTTTTCATCCTCAATTGATTCCAACGAGGGAAGGACTGTATTCCGCTCAATGAACATAGCCTCAGGCGGCAGAACAGAGGCCCTGGGAAGCGCATTTGTGGCCCTTTGCGACGACGCGTCATTCTTCGATTACAATCCGGCGGCAAGCTCGGTCCTACAGGAAAGCGAAATTGCGGTTTATCACAATGCATGGATTTCAGATTCCGCCCTTGAAACTCTGGCACTCACCAGGCGCAACGGAAAACTGGGATACGGCGCCCAGATAAAGTGCTTTTACGTACCTTTTAGCGAATATAACCTGTACGGCGAAAGAGTGGCCGGGAACTATTACAGCGAAACTTCCGCCACGCTGAACGTCTCCTACAATTTCATGGCCGGATACACTTTCAAAGGCCTTGCCCTTGGAGCGAATGGAAAAATCGCATGGAGAAGCGTCCCTGACTACACAGACAACCAGACAGACGAAATCATTCAAGGCTCTGGCCTTGACCAGTCAGCTCTCGGTCTCATGGCAGATGCCGGGATTCTTCTCCGCTTCAATGCCCTTAAATTCTATCAGGACAGGGAGGCGAATCTCAAAATAGGACTGGCTCTCAACAATTTCGGCCTTGCGCTCACAGGTTTTTCCTCTTCCATCACAAAAGATGATGACACCCCGGCCCGCATAAGCGCAGGTTTTTCTTACGCTCCCTTCTCAAGGCTCCGTTTCACATGCGAAGTCAGGAAGCCCGTCCTTATCAGCGATTTTTCGACGCAGCTCAAAACGTCCTTCGCCCTTGGAAGTGAAATACAGCTCACGAAGTCCTTTGCTTTCCAGTGCGGTTTTCTTTTGCAGGGCGCGAACCCCCGCTTCAGCATGGGAAGTGAGGCCGACATCAAGGGAATCAAAATGGATGTCGCCTACACCCTCGATCTGACAAGCTCCGCGAATCCGGTGAACCACATTTCGCTCAGCGCAAAAATCAAGTTCGGAGACCGGGGCCGGGCAATAACCATGGAAAAGGTGGACGAATATTACATCGACGGCCTAAAACTCTACGCGGAAGGCTATTACAACGAGGCAATCATGAAATGGGAAGAAGCAATCAAGACTGCAGAGCGTCCTCCCCTGAGTATCCGGTTTGAGCCGGCCATTCAGGCAAAGAACGCCGCAATCAATTTTAACATCCAGAAAACCGCTCTGGAAAACATGTATTCCGTTTCTATGGACGAAAACGAATAGAAGGGACGAGAATCTATTTTTTCGGCGAGAAGATACGGAAATTCATCCACGGGAAGAGCAGATGCTCCTTTTCGAGCTTTGTAAGCCATTCCGTGCTGACCGTATTTGACCCCAGGGCATCAAAGACAATCATGAAAGATTTTATGGCCTGCTTGAATCTTTCTGTTGCATACTCCGGGAAAAATCCGTCATGTATCATCTTGGCCCATTCGCCGCTCTGCGCAATCATCAGCTCCCTGGCTCCAAGATTCAAGAGCCGGACTTTCAGGCCAGTTTCATTTGGGAACCTGTCGGACAAATCGACCATACGCTCGCACATCTTGCGGGTGTAGCGAATCATCCAGTCATTTGAGCTGTCAAGCAAATCCTCACCATAGCTGTTTCCCTGGGCGACTCCTGAATAAGGAATGATTTTTTGAAGGGAGAACGGATTTCCCAGGATTGAGGATGGAGAAGCAAGGTTGATGCCATAGGAAGCAGAAGAGCGAATCACCTGCTCAAGCCACAGGATTCCCTCCGCCCACTCCTGACCGAGAGTTTTTGCATCAATGACGCAGGTAAGGGAGGGGGAAATCTCCGCCATGCACTCCTCCGCGCCTGACAATTTTTCAGCCTTTGCGGCAAGGAAAGAATCCGCATCCTTTTTGACCTGTTCCAGGGCAGATTTTTCATTGTAAACGCCATCCCCGTCATCGTTCCAATATCTGAAATATGAAGGAACACGGGCCATTCCGTCCTCAAGAAAGCCGGAGGCAACCAACTCTTCACCGGAAAGCTCAAAGCTAATATCCTTTCCCTGTGTTTTGTAGAGAGGATTGGAAGCAAATCCATCTTCACCGATGATATCATCAGGCGTATCACAATCCTGACAGAATAGTACGAGAGAAGACTGTGACAGAGAAGTGTTCGTATCAAGATTGCATCTGACAGGAGCAAAAATACCGTTCTTAGGAAGAGTCTCGCTGAAAAGCACGGAACGAGTATCAACGATTGTGTATCGGAATCCGTATGAGCGGAGAACCTTTTCGATACCAGGCGTGTACCCCATGAAAGGCAGATAAAATCCGTCAGGATTAGTTCCAAAATAATGGCGATGAGAATAGAGCCCGACCTCAACCTGAGCATTCAGGATTTCTGTCATGTCACCGTAATGAGGAAGGAATGCGTATGTTCCGCATGTGGCAAGAAGCTCAAGATGCCCCTTGTTGGCAAAATAAGCGAACTCATTGAGCAAATTCCGTGAATAGACTTGGGTAAAATCAACCAAATCTTTTCTGGCCTTTGCGAGAATTGACTTGGCGTTTTCGAGAAGCTCCGGACTATCGGCAAGACGAAGAAGTTCCCTTTCGCCGAGGGCAATGCGTTTTTCCAGCCAATGCACGAACTGAGCCTTAATCAAATCGTCATCGAGCAATGAACAAAGTGAGGGTGAAAGCACCATCGCAAGCTTGAAATCGAGACCTTCGCTTTCGAGCCTGTGAAACAAATCCAGAAGTGGCAAATAGGTCTGGCAGATTGCGCTGAAGAGGATGTCGTTTTGAAGAGCGTAGTCTTTTTCGTCCTCATGACGAATATAGCCCTGATGGGCAACGAGCGTTAAAAGAAGATTTTTTGCCATGATAAGACTACTCCATAAAAGACTGACGGTATTTTTCGTAGTGAGATTTTAAAAGTTTTTTGAGACCAGAGATTTCCAGAATCTTTGGAAATTCAACTTCCTGACCGGGAAATGCCTTTGAGATGATTTCAGGAGTTTTCGGAAGCGGAATTTTCTTTGAGATGGTAAGATTATCCATGGTTCCGTCTGCAAAAACAGCCGCCAAGTCAACGCGGAAGAATTTTTTACCGGTTTCGAGAAGAACATACTGTTCTCTGTCCGAAATGGAAATCTGGGTATCGTAGTATTCAACTGGTGAATTTTCGTCTTCTGACTCAAAATAAAGAACCCTGAGAACAAGATGCTTGAAACGAGATGATTCAGAGATTTTCTTTAAAGCTTCGGAACTGATATCCCAATAAACAAAAGCCCACGCCGGATTCTGCAGGATAACAGAGATTTCTGTTGAATTGAATGAAGGGGGAAGCTCGTAATCTTCTTCCGGAACCTCACCGTCTTCATTCATGTTTTGTGTATGTACAGGCTTGCTGTTCAGCTCACCCGCAACTTCAAGCAATTCTCCGATGATAAACCGGCGGTTAAGGTCATCGGGGATATCAATGCCGTAATCATCCGCAAGAGAAACCAAATCAGCAGAGGACAAGGTTTCCAAATACGAGAGCGATAAAACTTTATTTTCCATAATAGTCCATTTTTAATTTATTATAATTTTCTTAAAAAACACAATAAAAATCAAGTCGTAATGATGCCAGAGGCAGGGCAAACGCATAATGCTGAGCGTCCATTGCGCGCGGTGCGCTTGTCCAGCCCAGTTTGATTTTTTTATTTGAAAAAAAAGAAATTTGTTATACAATTAGAGAAGAGAGGTTGTATTTGGACTCATTATTTGCCAGCGAACATCTTTGCGATTTCATCTCATCAATATGTAGCAACATTGAATCTTTGGAAGAAATGAATGCAAAGCTTCAGGAAACGCTCCCGGAATTTGCAGAAGAACTTCAACTCGGCAGGCTTTCAGTAATCGTCGCCAATCCCCAGAATGTCTATGAGCCTTTGGGCATGAACTCCGAAATAATCCATTACGAAAGCCCCACGGGATTTAATCCAGACACCCACGAAAAATTCTACTTTGCAGAAGAAAACGGCTTCATCCGCATCAAGGTGAACCTTCTTTCCGGCGTAGAATGGAATGACCAGAACAGAAAGTTCGTTGATTTTTATATCGATTTGTCATTTCTTCTGTGCAGCCGGATGCGTCTTCTAAAGCTCATGTCCGCCGTAAAAATCACAGATTCCCTCACAGGAGCCCTCAATCTTCACGGGTTTCAGGAAACCGTAGGCGAAATCCTCTTCAACAAAGAAATCCAGAATTATTCGGTCATACTTCTCAATTTCAAGAATTTCAAGTACATAAATCAGCGCGTAACCACCGACAACGGCGACATAATCCTCAGAAAATACTCCATGCTCGTACAGGGCTTTCTTGATGGCCAGGGTTATCTTGCCCGTCTTGGAAGCGACAATTTTCTCGCGCTCTGCCCCGCTGGAAGGCTCAAGGACTTCATCCGCTTCATAAAAAACATCTCCATCTCTGTGAACAACAAGGGCACTGTCGAATCAATCAAAATCGACGTCCGCGCCGGTATCTACGAGACAAACGAAGACAGCACCTTCGGCGACATTATGTCGAATTCTGCAGTCGCGCTGGACAGGGCAAGGCATTCCCGCAACCACGACTTCGTATTCTTCGCCCAGGAAATGCTCGAAAAAGCCCTCCATGACAAAAGCATCTCGAACATGTTCATGGATTCGCTGGCAAAAAACGAATTCAAAATCTACTACCAGCCAAAAGTCGATTTACGGACGAACACGCTCTGCGGCTGCGAAGCCCTTTCACGCTGGTACGCGCAGCGGCTCATCACTCCTGCGGAATTCATTCCGATTCTGGAGCAGGAAGGCACAATCAAAAATCTCGATTTCTACGTCCTTGAGACTGTTTGCAGAAATATCCGGGAATGGCTCGACAAGGGAATTGAACCTGTTCTAATCTCGACGAATTTCTCGAAGCTCCATCTTTCCGATGATCATTTTGAAGAACATATCATCTCCACACTCAAAAAATACAATGTACCGTCAAAATATCTTGAGCTTGAGCTTACGGAACTTTCAGACTATCAGTATTTCGACCGGCTCATAAACTTCGTGAACACAATGAAGGAAGCAGGTTTTAAAATCTCAATTGACGATTTCGGAACCGGATATTCATCAATGAGCCTCGTGCGAAACCTCAATCCAGATGTCATAAAGTTGGACAAATCCCTGATAGACAACGTGGCGGCCGGAGACGACAAAAAAGCAAAAACAGACAGAATCATCAGCCGCTCAATCATACAGATGGCTCACGAGCTTGGAATCAAGGTAATAGCAGAAGGAGTCGAAACAAAGGAGCAGGCCGAATTTCTTCTCGCAAACGACTGCCACATGGCACAGGGCTGGCTCTTCGACAAAGCCCTGGAACATGATGAATTCGAAAAGCGGCTGATTACAAGAAAATACGAGATTTAAGGGATTTTCTTCCGGATGTCGCTAAGCCGGTTCAGTGCCTCATTCAAGGTCTCGTCTTTTTTGGCAAAATGCAGGCGGACATAGCGGTTTTCGGCTTCCTTAAAGAAACTGGAGCCGGGAACTGAGCCGACGCCAACTTTCTGAGCCAGAACTTGGGCAAATTCCAAATCTGACTCAAAGCCGAATTCAGAAATATCAATGAGAATGTAGTAGGCTCCCTCCGGGACTGTGTGGCTAAGGCCGATTGAGTCTAGTCCGCGGAGGAAAAGGTCGCGCTTATGGGTGTATTTTTCCTGCAAGTCGCGGTAATAGTCATCGCCGAACTTTAAGCCGGTTACGGCCGCTTCCTGCAAGGGGGCTGCCGCTCCAACGGTAAGGAAATCGTGCACTTTTTTGATTCTGTCGGTGATTTCTGCGTTTGCCTGAGTGTAGCCCAGCCGCCAGCCTGTGATTGAGTAGGTTTTTGAAAGCGAATTGCAGGTAATCGTGCGTTCCTTCATGCCGGGAAGAGTGGCCATGTAGGTATGCTCGTGCGGTTTGTAAAGAATGTGCTCGTAAACTTCATCGGTGATGACGAATGTGTCATATTTTTTTGCAAGGTCAGCGATTATCGTAAGTTCCTCTCGGGTAAAGACCTTTCCGCAGGGGTTCGACGGATTACAGACAATTATTGCCTTGGGCTTCTGCCTGAATGCGTCTTCAAGAACTTCTGCATCAAAACGAAATGTGGGCGGAATCAAAGGAACATAAATCGGCTGGGCACCAGAGAGAATCGTGTCCGCGCCGTAGTTTTCGTAAAAGGGCGAGAAGACAATCACTTTGTCGCCGGGATTCGTCACGCTCATCATGGCGGCCATCATCGCCTCAGTTGAGCCACAGGTCACAACAAGTTCAGAATTCGGGTCAACTTCCACGCCGGAAAAATGCCGGATTTTGGCGGCCAGTGCCTCGCGGAAATTGGCCGCTCCCCAGGTGATTGCGTACTGATGAAAATCTTCTTTTGTGACCTGAGAGAGCCTCTCAAGGATTTCCCGGGGAGGCTCAAAATCGGGAAAGCCTTGCGAGAGATTTACAGCCCCGTACTGATGTGAGATTCGGGTCATGCGGCGAATTACGCTGTCGGTAAAAGTTGATGTTCTGTTTGAAAGTTCTGGCATAAGAAAGCTCCTGTAATTGCCACACGGATTCGATTTTGCTACGCAAAATCAGGAAAAAATTCAAAATGGGGCTGTCCAATAAGTTCAAAAAGTGTCATTTTCGGGCTCGACCCGAAAATCTATTTAATTACAATACAAGATATTGCCGTGTCGAGCACGGCAATGACTCATACTTTTTGGACAGTCCCGAATCTGTGTGGCATCTTTATTTCACATACGAAATATTTGCGTTCAAAATCTTTTTCGGGTCAAAGGCGGATTTTACTGCGTTCATCAGTTCCACATTTGCCTTTGGAGTTTCAGCAAAGAAAAAGTCTCTCTTGCTTACTCCAAGACCATGCTCGCCTGAAATCAGGCCGCCCAGCTTCCTTGCATAAGAATAGAGTTTTTCAAGATTTTCGCCAAGTTCTTTTTGCCACACTTCTTCGCTGCGGTCGCCACGGACAACGCAGAGGTGAACATTTCCGTCGCCTGCGTGACCGAAGCTAATCATCTGCATTCCGCTCTGGCCTTCCAGTTTGTTCACAAAATTGACGAAATCAGCGACCTTTGCAATGGGAACGACAATATCAAGCGGCTCCTGCTCGCTCACTGCCTCAACAGCCTTTACAAGACAGCCGCGAATGCGCCACACATTCTGGGAAAGCTCAGCGTCATCAAGGGAAAGGATTTTTTCTGCTGAATCTTTGAGGACTGTCTGCAGGCTTTTGAAAGCCGAAGCGATTTCCTCAGCTTTTCCGTCAAAAGTGAGCAGAAGATAAGCCTCGCTTTCAAGAGGAAATTTGAGATTCAGGAACTTTTCACCAAGAGCAACGACCTTTCTTTCGATGAACTCCACGGCCGTCGGATTGAGATTTGCCTGTAAGATTTTTGGGACAGCCTCAATCCCAGATTTGAGCGAGTTGAAGCCCGCAAGAACGCTCAGAGATTTTTCTGGTTTTCCCACAAGGCGCAAAAGGCATTTTGTGATGACGGCAAGAGTTCCTTCCGAGCCAATTACGATGTCTTTGAGGTCAAGGCCCGTGGTGTCCTTTCGGTTTTTGCTACCCAAGCTGATTATGGTTCCGTCGGCTTTTACGATTTCAAGCCCCATCACATAGTCTCGTGTGACTCCGTATTTTACGGCACGCATTCCGCCAGCATTGGTCGAAATGTTTCCGCCGATTGAAGCCCTCTTTTCGCCCGGATCCGGCGGATAAAAAAGCCCCATGCTTTCAACGTGCTTTTGAAAATCTTCAAGAATTACGCCCGGCTCCACGGTGGCGGTGAAGTTTTCCCTGTCGATTTCAAGAATTTTGTTCATCAGAGAAAAATCAAGGATGATCGAGCCGTCATGGGGAACCGTAGACCCCACAAGATTAGTTCCCGCCCCGCGAGGAGTTACCGGAATTTCATTTTCGTAAGCGAAGCGCAGGATTGCACTTACTTCCTCTGTAGCTACCGGAAAGACCAGAGCCGAAGCCAGACCCTTTTTGCGGCCAAGAGTGTCGGAAAGATATTTTTCTTCGATTGAAGGAGCGAAAACAATGCGATTTGTGTCTTTTACTATAGAAGAAAGTTGCTCAATTTTTGACATTTCACGTTCCTAAAGATTGCCACACGGATTCGGAAAATCTAACGATTTTCCATAAAATACAAACCGTCAAGCGGTATAGCCTTCACCGCGAACTCTATCTAGGGGTTTTAGGGGCTTGCCCCTAGGAGAGGGGGTAGCGGACAAGCCAACAAAGCGGAGAGAATCGTCACTGCCTGCAGGGGCGATTCGTGGAGCGACTTGGCTTGGGAGCGAGGGGGAGACCTCCCCCTTTGCACTTTCCGTTTTCCGTTTTCCTCTTTCCGTTCGTTACAGCTCCTCGATGTCCCAGCCTTCTTTGATGAAGTAGCCGCCAAAGTCCTTGTTAAAGACTTTTTCTGTCTCGGCTGTCTGGAAGGCTTTTACGACTTTTTTGAAGATTTCGACTTTCGCCGAGTCTGCCAGGTCTTTTCCCCGGGCTGCGATAAGGTTCCAGTACTGTTTTTCGTCAACGGAAGTGTCCTTGAAGATTGCTGACTCGGTTTTGATTCCGAAGTCCAGGGCGTAGTTTCCGTTTACGATTGCGGCATCAACATCCTTGAGAGCAGACGGAATTGTGTTTGCGGCCAGTTCCTTGATTACGATTCCGCTTTTGTTCTCGGCGATGTCAGCGACTGTCGGGTTGAAGCCGGCTTCTGCTCTGAGGGTGATGAGTCCTGCTGCGGCAAGAACCTTGATTGCCCGGCCGCCGTTAGTGACATCGTTTGGAATTGCCACGACTGAGCCTTTTTTAAGCTCTGAGACTGACTTTACTTTGACAGAGTAAAGATTGAGCGGGATGATGAAAGTGTTTCCGATGAGTTTTACATCGTAGCCGTGATTTGCGATTTCGTTCTGAAGGAAAATACGGTGCTGGAAAGCGTTCAGGTCGATTTCGCCGTTTGCAAGGGCATTGTTCGGCGTGACATAATCCGAGAACTGCACGAATTTGAGGTCGATTCCCTGTTTTTTGAGGGCTTTCTGAGCCGGTGCCCACAAGTCCTCATAGATAGAACCGACAACTCCCAGTTTGACGACAGTGTTCTTCTTTTTTGCTGCGAAGACTGATGTAAGAGCGACTGCTCCGATTAAAAGTGCTGCGATAATTTTTTTCATGGTGAACTCCTTGTGGAATGCGTTATGGCAATTCCTTATTTTTAATTCCCTAGTAGGCCAGTAGGTTTATTTAATAATGATGTTATACCCTTTATTACCTACTATGTCAATGGGTAGCGAGCGTTAAAAAAACAGTCCGGTGGACTGTTTTTAGCGAGTCTCGTTCGAAGCTATGCTTCGAGCGCGGTAGTGAGCCGTTCCGAAGGAAAAAAATCACGAGGTGATTTTTTAGGCGAGTCTCGTTCGAAGCTATGCTTCGAGCGCGGAAGGGAGCGTAAAAAAAACTGTGATTTTTCAGAGGGGAGAAGTTCAAAATAGCGCCTATATTTGACGAGTGAATGTTGATATAATGGAATAATCTAAAAGTGTAGGATACATAAATGACCGACTCAGAACTCAAAACCTTAAAAGACAACCTCTGGCACGCCGCCGACGTTCTTCGTGCAGGCGCCCACTTAGCAGCAAACAAATACGGACAGCCAATTTTAGGCTTAATCTTCCTGCGTTATGCAGATATTCTTTATAAACAGCACAAAGCAGAAATAGAAGCCGAATACAATAAGTTGAGCGAGCGAGCTCGTAATAGTAACAGTCTAAAAGAAATATCTGTAAGACTTTGCGGTTTTTACCTTCCGCCAGAAGCCTATTACACAACTATCAACGACGCGCCTGATGACGCAAACAAAGCAACCCTCGTAAAAAAGGCAATGGAAGCTATAGAACGCGAAAATGAAAAGATGGATGGCGTTCTTCCAAAAGAAGTATACGGCCAGCTTGTGCCCGAAGAAGAACCGGAACTCCTTTCCAACATTATGCGCATCTTTATGGATATCCCGGAAAATATCAGCGTAGACCTCTTTGGCGAAATCTACGAATTCTTCCTCGGCGAGTTTGCCCTTCAGGAAGGAAAAGACGGCGGAACCTTCTATACACCGGCAACCGTAGTCCGCTACATGGTAGAAGTTCTCCAGCCGCAGAATGGCGAAAAGAAAATCCTGGACCCTGCCTGTGGTTCGGGCGGTATGTTTGTACAGGCAGCCCGCTTTATGCACCGCCACAACAAATCACCTGATGAAATTCCGAAGTTTCGATGTTATGGAATTGAAAAGAATCCTGAAAATGTCAAACTTGCAAAAATGAATCTTATTTTGAATTCAAAAATCGTTCGTGGCGAAATCACAGAAGCAAATCCTTATTATTCAGACCCATACACAGCATTTGGTAATTTTGATTATGTAATATCAGGTTCAAACACATTCAACGTAGACGAAGTTGTGTACGACAAAGTAAAAGACGACCCGCGCTTTAACATCTACGGCGTTCCAAAAAATAAATCAAAAACCGCCAAAAAAGGCAGCGACAAAAAAGAAACAGTTCCAAACGCAAACTATCTTTGGATAAGTTATTTTGCAAGCTCCCTCAATGCTACAGGAAAAGCAGCCCTCGTTATGGCAAACTCCGCAAGCGATGCCGGTGGCTCAGAACTCGAAATCCGCAAAAAGATGATAGAAGAAGGAATCATCAGCCAGATGGTAACGCTTCCAAGCAATATGTTTTCTTCAGTTACCCTTCCTGCAACTCTCTGGTTCTTTGACAAACAGAAAACTAAAGAACCGCAGAAGAAAGACAAAATCCTTTTTATAGATGCCCGCTCAATCTTTACCCAGGTAGACCGTGCCCACAGAAAGTTCAGCGACGAACAGATAAAAAATCTGGGCATCATCACCCGACTCTACAACGGCGACACTCAGGCCTTCAAAGACCTCATATCAGAATACACCGCCGCCCTTAAAGCCGCACCCCAAGCAAGCGACGACAAAGAAGTAAAAACAAAAGCCTACTGGCAGTCTCAGATAGACTGGCTTACCGAACGCTTTCCGGACGGCACTTACACCGATGTAATAGGCCTCTGCAAAGCCGCCAGCATAGAAGGCGAAGACGGCATCCGCGACCAGGATTATTCCCTCAACGCCGGCCGCTACGTAGGAGTTGTAATCGAAGACGACGGCATGACCGAAGATGAGTTTAAAGCCAAAATGTTGAGCCTCAACACCGAACTTGAAACTTTGAGCAAAGAAGCCGGAACTCTCGAAAAACAGATTGCAGATAATTTGAAGGAGTTGTTTAACTGATGGCAAAAAAGAATTCAATTAAACTTTTTGAAGATAAACTTGTCCGCTCTGTTTGGGATGAAGAAAAAGAAGAGTGGTTTTTCGCGGTAAATGATGTGGTTCAGATTTTAACCGACTCAACAAATGTAACTGATTACATCAAAAAAATGCGCAAACGCGATGAAGAACTTGGCAAAGGGTGGGGACAAATTGTCACCCCCCTTTCAGTTCAAACGGCTGGAGGAAAGCAGAAAACAAATTTTGCCAACACACAAGGCCTTTTCCGCATAATACAGTCAATTCCATCAAAAAAGGCAGAACCATTCAAACAGTGGCTTGCCAAAGTTGGAGCGGAACGTTTAGACCAATTGCAAGACCCGGAGCTTTCAATAAAACAGGGCTTGGAAGATTACCGCAGGCTTGGCTATTCTGACGACTGGATTAACCAGCGTTTAAAGTCCATCGAAATACGAAAAGACCTTACAGACCAGTGGAAAGAACACAATGTAGAAGAAGGTGTTCAATATGCAGCCCTCACAGATATAATTTATCAGGCATGGGCTGGCAAAACAGGCAGAAGCATCGTTACGCCTCTTAATGCAAGAGATTATTTTGAAGCACAGATTGAATCAAAAAAGGAGCAGCTTTATCTGCCTGTCAGAAATTTTATTTTGGGGACAGGACTTTCATTTGGATTCAGCAATGAAAAGCTCCGGGTTCCATATAAAGATTCTTATTTTGTAATTGACCAGCTTTATTATCACATTCCGACCAGAAGAAATGTTCTGTTAAAGATTTTGCGAAAAAATCTGACTCAAAAGGAAAAAGAAGAGTTTAAAGAGCAGATACAATTTTTCAATAGAAAAGATAAGCGTGAAGGAGAAAATAACGCAGTCGGGCTTCTTTTTATAATCAGCGAAAAGCAGGTAAGCATAGACTATGTTCTACCAGAAGAAAACTGTAAAAGTGCCGGGGAGTTAGGACTTCCTTCGCCAGAGGTTTTTGATTCGTATCTACAGAAAAGCCTTGCTGATTTGAGGATGAATTGAAAATGTAGATTGAAAAGTTGAAAAAAATAAGTTGGGCGTTCCCGCCGCTTCGCGTCGGTCGGGCTTTTCGGGGTTCCGCTATCGCTTCATTCTCGCTTCGCGAGAACGGCTACGCCGCCCCTACAATCCCTAACGAATTAAAACAAATCATTCAGGGCTAAATATCCTGCTCATCTATAAGAAGCCTAAGTCCATATAACATAAAGACTTAAACGCAGTTGTCGTATAACCTATGCTATCTGAATCCGATGAATCT
>JAFUFU010000059.1 GCA_017469785.1 Treponema sp. | reverse complement strand
AATTTCAATCATCCTTCCCATGCTGATAATCGATGCATTGAGTTTCTGCAGTTCCGCTTCGTACTTTTCTCTCATAGTTTTTCACCCCTCTCAACCGAATCTTCCGGTGATATAGTCTTCCGTCTTTTTCATTTTAGGCCTGCTGAACATTTCTTCCGTCCTGCCGCTTTCCACAATCTCCCCCAGCAAGAAGAAAACAGTCTCGTCGCTGATTCTGACGGCCTGCTGCATGTTGTGGGTGACAATCACAATCGTGTATTTTTCTTTCAGTTTCTCCACGCAGTCCTCGATTTTTGAAGTGGAAATCGGGTCGAGTGCGCTTGTCGGCTCGTCCATGAGCAGGACTTCCGGCTGAACGGCAAGCGCGCGTGCTATGCAAAGTCTCTGCTGCTGTCCGCCTGAAAGCGACAGCGCGGATTTTTTAAGATTGTCCTTGACTTCTTCCCAGAGCGCGGCGTTTTTCAAAGAGCTTTCCACGATTTCGTCAAGCTCGATTCTCTTTCTGATTCCGTGGGTGCGGGGGCCGTAGGCAATGTTGTCGTAAATGCTCATGGGAAAAGGATTAGGCTTCTGGAAAACCATGCCCACATTTTTCCGCAGAAGGTTCACATCGATTTTCGGGTCAAGAATGTTGCAGGAGTTGAGCATGTTCAGGCCTTCCGTTTTTCCGCCCTTCATCTTGATAAGTTCCTTTTCCTGCATCAAAATCCTGCCTTCCGTCCTGCACCCCTCAATCAGGTCGGTCATTCTGTTCATCGATTTAAGCAAGGTTGATTTTCCGCAGCCGCTCGGGCCGATGAATGCGGTGACTTCCCTTTCTTTTATGGCAAGGTTTATGTTTTTGAGGGCGTGAAAGTCTCCGTAATATAAATCCAGATTTTGAATTATGATTTTCTCATTTTTTTCCATTTTTTCCTCCCATTTTTCCTGCAAGAAAATCGGAAAAGGCGTTTATCGCCGTGACCATCACAAGCAGAACAATCGCAGTGGCGAACGCTTCTCCAGTGTGAAGCCCCTCGGAACTGAGCACATACATGTGAATCGCAAGAGTCCGCCCTGAGCCGAAAACATTCTGCGGTATTTGGGCGACCGTCCCCGCGGTATAGACCAGCGCAGCGGTCTCTCCGATGACTCTTCCGGTGGCAAGAATCACCCCGATCAAGATTCCCGGAACGGCGGAAGGAAGCACAATCTTGAAGACTGTCCGAAGCTTTCCGGCTCCAAGCCCAAGGCTTCCCTCCCTAAGCGAATCGGAAACCGTCATAAGAGATTCCTCGGTGGTCCGCATAATCGTCGGAAGAATCATGACCGCAAGCGTGATGCTTCCCGCCAGAAGAGAATATCCCCAGTGCAGGAATGTCACGAACATGAGCATTCCGAAAAGCCCGTAGATTATCGAGGGGATTCCCGTCAAAGTTTCCGCCGTCATCCTGACGACTTTTACGAAGGCATTTCCCTTTTTGCTGTACTCTGAAAGATAAACCGCAGTCCCGATTCCGAGCGGACAGGCTATAAGAAGGGAAATCAGCGTTATTGTCAGAGTGTTGATCAAGGCAGGAATTACAGAGCAGTTTTCAGACGTATAAGGCAGGCTGAAAAGTTCAGGCTTCAAGTTAGGAAGCCCCTTTACAAGGATATAGGACAGCATGAAAACCAAGACGCTCATTGTCAGCGCCGCGCAAAAATATACAAGGATTTTCACAAGAGTGCTTTTCATCACCTCCTCCTCATGTTCACCAGATTGAAAGACACATTTATCAAAAGGATAAAGGCAAAGAGAACCACGCCTGTTGCAATCAGGGCTTCCCTGTGCAAATCTGCGGCATAGCCCATTTCAATTACGATGTTTGCCGTAAGAGTCCGCACTCCCTTCAAAATTGAATCTGGAAGGCGGACTTGATTTCCCGCGACCATAATCACCGCCATGGTTTCTCCAATTGCCCGTCCGATTCCCAAAACGACACCTGCCATAATCCCGCTTTTTGCGGCAGGAACTACAATGGAAAAGACGCACCTCTCATGGCTTGCCCCCAATGCCCTTGCACCCTCATAGTAGTTTTCTGGGACTGCATTCAGAGAGCTTTCGGAAACGCTTACGATTGTGGGCAGAATCATCATCGATAGCAAAAGTGAGGCTGACAAAATCGACGAGCCGTTTCCGCCAAAAAGGTCGCGCACAAAGGGCACGATGATTACCAGCGCAAAAAAGCCGTACACGACGCTCGGAATGCCTGCAAAAAGATTTATCGCAGGTTTCAGTATTCTGTGGAGATGCCCGGGGCAAAACCTTGAGAGGAAGACGGCTGTCACAAGTCCAAACGGAAGCCCCAGCACAATTGCCCCGGCGGTAACGTAAAGGCTTCCGACAATCATGGGGAAAATGCCGTACATATTGTTCGCGGGCTTCCATTTCATGCCGAGCAGAAAGTCCGCGAAACCGATTTTTTGCATTGCGGGCAATCCGCTGGCGAACAAAAAGACGCAGATGAGGATGAGGGACAGAATGCAGAACATTGAGCATAGAAGAAAAATATATTTGAAAAGATTCTCTTTCGCTTTCATAAGAACTCCAGAGGGGAACTTCCCCCTTTATTCCTTCTGTTTTTGACCACCTCTAAAAAATTCAGTTTTTAGAGACTTTATT
>JAFUFU010000058.1 GCA_017469785.1 Treponema sp. | reverse complement strand
ATTCTGCCCGAATAATTTTTTCGGGCTACACGTATTTTAAATCAAACTCACAAAACAGCCGAACGGCTGACACTTTCTCACTCTGGAAAACTGCCCATGAGCAGGACAAATTATGCCCTGCTCATGGGCTTTTCATATTTTAAACCATTTCAGGAGGCATTTATGCAAAAATTTCCAAAAGTTTTCACATTGATGAGTGCGATTCTTGCGCTCACTTTTTGCGCCGTCTCGTGCAAGACAGACGATGACGACGACCCGACCATGTACACGGTCACAGTCTCATCTTCCATTGAACATGGCAAAGTGAGCGTTGACAAGACATCGGCAGAAGCGGGGGCGACAGTAAAACTGACCGCGACAGCCGACAGTGGCTATGAGCTGGACTCATACAGCGTAAAGGATGCAAGTGCAAATGTGCTTACGGTTACGAACGGCACTTTCACCATGCCGAAAAGCAATGTGACAGTAAGCGCGACATTCAAGGAAACTGCAGCCACCATAAACCAGAAAGCGGCAGATGCGGTCATCGCGAAAATCACTGCCATCGGCACGGTCACCTACACGGATGAAAGCAAGGCAAAGATAGACGATGCCCGCAAGGCTTATGACGCACTCACCGAAGCACAGAAAGCACTTGTTCCGGCAGAGACGCTTTCAGTGCTGACTGCCGCTGAAACTGCATACGCCAAATGGACGCACAGTGGCATCTACACAGAAAGCGGAGCATATTACATTAATGTTGATTCGCAGTCATCACCAAGCGACGGAAACGGTGCATGGTAGAAGGAGGTTTGAAAATGAAACATATACAGAAATTACGAAAACTGATTCTTACTCTTGGCATCCTTGCTGGGATGGGCATGACGGCGTATGCGGCAGGAGGTGGCACCGAAGTCACCCAAGCCAACGTGATATGCCAGCAGTATTCCTATTTTGACGCAGGCTATTATAGTAGTGGTACTATGTACTACACCCCTCCCGCAGATATCACAAACATCGAACTGGCTGATGCACAGGCTTTCGGAGCCGCTGTCAACTGCCCGACTACTTACTGGGTAGTAGTCTATGCCAAGGATGGAGATAACCTTAAGTGGACATCAAATGGTAAAACTGGAGAACAGACATCAACCCCAGAATCTGCAAAAAATGGAAGCGTACTTAGCGCATGGTGTATGCTGTATAATGACGATGTTTTTCATTTCGGCGGTAATTATGATCCGAATCAACAAGTAACATTCTACTTTTCGAAGGGACTTGCCACCGTTGACGTCGCAAGCGTAACACTCAACAAGAACTCGGCTACTCTCACCGTGGGCGATACGGAGTCATTGACAGCAACAGTTAGCCCGGATGGTGCAACGGACAAGACTGTTACATGGTCAAGTGATAATACAAGTGTTGCAACAGTTGATGCAAATGGTAAGGTAACTGCTGCTTCTGCCGGAACGGCAACGATTACTGTTACTGCGACAAACGGAACAGATGATACTTCTGATGACAAGCAAGCGACATGTACGGTTACGGTTACGGCCGAGCAACCCGTGACGGTTACTGCCAAAGCAGATCCGTCTACCACAGGCACATACTATGCCACATTCTACGACAGTACCACAAGTTATACTGCCGACTGCGAGGTCTACTATGCCACAGCAAATGCAGACGGAAGGCTTACGCTGCAAAAAGCTGAAGGCAATGTCATAAAGGCGGGCGAAGGCGTAATTCTGAAGGCAACCGGCGAAAATGTAACGCTCACAAAGACAACCACCGAGGCAAACTACGACAGCCTGCTTACCGGAAGCGACAGCGAAACTACCGTAGAAAATGCCCTTGTGCTGAGCCATGGCAAAAATGGAGTCTGGTTCTACAAATATTCCGGCACACTTGGAGCAAACAAGGCGTACTTGGCACAGTAGCCTCCTGGTGGGAGCTGTGTAAAGGATTGCCCGGTCAAGCCGGGCAATGACAGGTGTAACAAGTTCGGCAATAACAGAACGGCTGGCAAAAGCCGTCATAAGAGGTCGCAGGTTTTCTTGCGGCCTCTTTTTATATGCATACATTCAATGCGCTGCCTTGATTTGTTGGGATGTTTTACACTTGCAACAAAAATGCTTACGTTAAATCCGCAGAATTTATCATCTGCGCAGACAAAAATTATCAAAAGATTCATTAGCCTTGATTCGGAGGCAAATACATTCAGGCTTCCTGCGGTTTGCTGGCTCAATTCGGAAGGAATTTTGCCGAAGAGTCTGCTTCTATAAGCGGTTCAGATTTGTTTGATGAAAATTGAGATTCGTAGCAAAACGCCTTCCCAAAAAACGAAAGAAAATAATCGAAATCTGTGATACACAGAATTCACTATTCCTTTATTTTTTCATTGTAAAATTCAACAAATCTGTATAATCGCCTGCGTCCGCTTTTCTCTTCTGCCGTAAGAGGTGTTGAATTATCGTTTGCTTCAAAAATATCCATATATCATTAATCCCAAATCTGTTTGATTTTTGTGTTTATCAAATCGCTGGCAAAATCTTTTACAGCTTCAGCCTCTGCAATTTCCTGATTTTCAAGAGCCATATTCACATTTACTGTTTTCAGAACTTCTGCTGCTTTTTTTTGAGCCTGTTCATCCACAAGATTCTGGAAAGTTGTTTTAGGCTTGAAGTAATACACGAATTCACAATTCAGAGCTTCGGCGGCTTTCTTCATGGTTGAGAGCTTTAGGTTGTCTTCATTAGATTCCATTTTTGTGATTCGCGGCTGTGTAACTCCAAGACGTGCGGCGAGTTGGCTCTCAGTCATTCCGATTGCTTCACGCACTGTTTTTATCCAGCCGGAAGTTCGAGGAACTATATTGTTTGCGCTCTTTAACCCGGAAGTTTTCCTATCTAAAGCTCTGATTTGTAAAATTCTTGCATTCATGTTATAACCTATTTATTATAATTTTATGGCAATTATAGACCACTTAGGTTATGTTTTCAATTTATAATATTACTTTTTTATTATTTATTTTTCGCTATTCTATAATCTTTGTATTATCATCTTGTCATCGTCAAAATCGATGACAAGATTGTTTGATTCTCTTTCAAGTGGTGTCGTTTCCAATTTTTCCCATTTTTTTTACAAAAATTTTAAAAATCTGCTGTTCGGACAAAAAACGCCTTCCCAAAAAACGAAAGAAAATAATCGAAATCTGTGATACACTTGTGTCGAGCTGAAAACCAAACGAAAACAGTCATTTGGTGTCATGCGTCTATTTGAATTTGAGGAGGATTCCTCCATTGTTTCTGAGGAATCTAAAAAAATCAGCAAAAAAAAGGAACGGAAAATGTACGAATCTGGTGAAGACTATCTTGAAGCTATCCTGCGTTTGCAACTTGAGAACGGATTCGTCCGTTCCGTGGACATCGCCCACAAACTCGGCGTTTCCCGGCCCAGCGTCAGCCGTGCGATGAACCTTTTGGAGAAGGAAGGCTACATCGAATTCTCCATGGGCAACATGATAAAGCTCACCGACAAGGGGATGGCTGTCGCCAGGGACATTTTCGGGCGGCACAAGCTTCTGACGGCTTTCCTGCAGAAAATCACGGGCGTTCCAGAGGACCAGGCTGAGGAGAACGCCTGCCGTGTGGAGCACGACATAGACGCGGACGTGGTCGCCGGAATCCAGAAATGGATGGCGGACAACGCCGTCGAGATGGCGGAGCAGATAAAAGTTCCAGACATGAGCGAAAAGACAGAAAAATGAACATTCTTTCCATCAACAACATTTCGAGGATGGGGCGCGAGGCCCCTCTTTTTTCCGGCGTCACCTTCGGCATGGACGAGGGGGACAAGGCCGCGATAATAGGCCGGAACGGAACCGGAAAGTCCACTCTCCTGAGCGTAATCGCGGGCGCGTTGAATCCCGACGACGGGCAGGTCGTCATCAACAAGTCTGCCGGCGTCAGCTATCTTCCGCAGAACCCTGCCTTCAACGGCGAGGACACGATAAAGGAGCACATCTTCAAGTCCCAAAGCCCCAAGCTCGCATTGATAAACGAGTACGAGGAACTGTGCGCGAAGATGGCGGCGGGTCTTTCGGAGTCCGAGCAGCAGCGGTTCGACAAGTTGACTCTTGAGATGGACAACGGAAATCTCTGGAACTACGAAGCGCAAATCCGCTCGATTCTGGGAACTCTCGGAATAAACGACCTCTCGCGCAAGATGAAGACGCTTTCTGGCGGAATGTTGAAGAAGGTCGCGTTGGCGCAGGTTCTAGTGGAGGACACGAAGCTCCTTCTCTTGGACGAGCCGACGAACCACTTGGACATTCAGACAATCTACTGGCTGCAGAACTATCTGCACGAGACCGACAGGTGCGTCCTCATGGTCACCCACGACAGGTACTTTCTGGACGCGGTCTGCAACAACATCTACGAGTTGGCGCGCGGAAAGCTCAAGCTCTACCAGGGAAACT
>JAFUFU010000057.1 GCA_017469785.1 Treponema sp. | reverse complement strand
GGCGGGGGCGGCTTAAAAAATAGGGCTTTCCTTCGGTTGCAAGTTTATAGACAAGATGGGTCTTGTCTACATAAACAGCGCCGCGATTGCGTAAATCCTCAAAATCCTGAATGCCGATTGGCAGAAAACGATCGGTCATGGAAGAATTGTAGCACAGGGAGGGGAGCTTTTCTATAGAAATAGAAAACTGGCTTGTTTTTAGCTTTTTCTGAATTTTATTCATTGATATGAATAAAATAATCTTGACAATTTTTTGTATAGATTATAAAATGTATTAAACAAAACTAAAAAGTGCGAGGAAAAAAATGCAAACAATCAGACCGATGAATTCTGTTCTGTTCTGTTCGCGATAATTGTGTTTTAAAATCACTTTCTAAAAATCAAAATAAATTGTGTACACCGAGTCTGGACGAAGTGTACCCGAAAATCTTTTCTCATAACAAAGACCGCTTTGCAAGTTGCGTATATCGCTGTTTGCAGGCGGTCTTTTTGCGTTTGTTTGGAAATAACGGATTTCCGCATGTTCAGAAATCCGATGTTTTACCGTCGTTGGCGGTTTGCCTTGAAAAACAGGCTATCTTACATTTGGAGAATAACTATGGCTTATACAAAACCTCAGATTATCGCACAGAACGCTTCTAGCGGTTCTTATGCTGCTGGATGTCCTGCAGAGCGTGAACCTAATTATACTTGCGGTAGCTATGGTAAGCGTTGCGAAATCGCAAAATAAACTGATTTCAGCACTTTACGGTAGGCAAAGCCCCGCCGTATAAAATAAGGCGGGCTGGTATTTTTGATTTTGGGAGATGTAATGATGGAAAGCAGCATGGGAACAATAAATTGCAATTCCAAAGGAGAACCAATAATTTGGGAACCTTACAGTAAAGAAAATATTTCAAACTATGAAGCCTTGTGGAAAGATTTGTATGATTCTACCATGAAGGAGTTAAAACCATCTAAAGAAAAAGATTACTTCAAAGATTTTTATGGCTCTCTTACCGAATCCATATCACTGGCGAGACAATCAATCCCGGAATTAAAAAAGGATTTTTCAAAATATCTCAAAGAAACTGCAAGGTATGATGATACTCAAGTTGCAAATGTTCTTGATGAGATGGAAAATCAATTTAAAAAATTGTTCATAAAACATTTAGAGGAAAAACTAAACATTAAATTCAACGAACAGTTAAAAGAAGTTCTTGCACAATATTATGCAACATCAACTCCAATGAGCGATTGGAACAACACGATTTATATCATCGAACTGATAAAAACGGTTATGCCGTCACAAAAATGAGAGGAACGTTGTAGCAATGCCACAGATGTCCAACATCAGCCTAGAATTCTCCAACCCCTGCAACGAGAGGTGTATTCACTGTTACCGAGTGTGTGACGGAACGAAGCGCGGCTTTCTTTCAGCGGAACAGGCGCAAAGAGTGCTCGAACAAGCAAAAACGCTTGGCACACAGAATGTTATGATTACAGGCGGTGAGGCACTGTTAAATCCGGCGTGGAAAGAAATTGTCCAAATTGCAGATAACTTAAACTATAAGATTTCTCTTTTCTCGAACGGAACTCTGCTATCAGATTTAGATGTTGATTTTCTTGCAAATATAACGCACTTAAAAGAGGTGCAAGTTTCGCTCTATGCACTGGACGAAAGCGTGCATGATGAAATCACAGGTCTGAAAGGCTCATGCTTAAAAACAAAAAATGCTATCCGTTTGCTTCGAGAGCGCAATATTCCGCTATTTATCAGTTGCCCGGTAATGAGGAAAAATAAAAAAGCAGTTCTTGACCTTATGAATTGGTGTGAGGATAACGGCATAAACTGGTGCACGGACATTTTTATTTTCGGTACATCGGACTATGCGGAAGCAAATCTAGTGCACAGATTATCATTTTCAGAACTTGAAGAATTCTTTGATGAAACAATGAAAGACAATGGAAAACTTTCTGACATTTGGGCAAAGAGTTATACAGGATATGATTTTTCAAAACTGGAATTTTACAATGGCGCTACACATTCATTATGCGTGTCCGGAGACGGCACTGTTTATCCCGCAGTCGGTTGGTATGAGCCACTTGGAAATATTGAGACTGATGATATAGCCGATTTATTTACGAATCATCCGTTATTACAAAAATTAAGAACAATTCATGTGAATGATATTGCAGAATGCAGAAATTGCAAATGCTCAGATTTCTGCGACTTCTGTTTTAGTCCGCATATTGCTGCAAACAACGGCGAACTTTGCAAGTTAGATGCTGAGTTCTGCAAGTTTGTGGCATTAAAAAAACAGTTAGCCAAGAGAAGAGATGAAATGATGAAAATTAATGACATGGTTGAAAATCTTGCAAAAACAATCGGTAAAAAAATCACTGAAACTGAGAAGCCGACAGTTTACGAAATAGAAAGCGTTGGGCGTTTTGTCATTATCCCTGATAAAACGCAAAAAACAGGAAAACCTCAGTTTAGTCAGGATAATACGGCAGCCATATCTGCTGTTGTGGTAATAGAAACGGATGTTGATTGTATCACTATTACACCGGAATCTAACACTAGAAATAGTATTTTCCCTACGAAGTCATGTATCACCATCGACGCAAATAATGAATTTTACGGAACTGATGGGAAAAAAATTCCTACTGCTCAAATCTTTGAGAAGCTGCAAGATTTATATAACAGTTACAACAATCCAGTCAAGTGTATCAGAAAATAGGTAACAAGAGGTACGAAATGTTATACAGACAGAAAAAGGACACCTACATCCGCAATTACGACGGCGTGGGCTATATCACAAGCACAGGCATCTTTAACGACCGCTGTACCAACGACAGCGGCACGGTGTTCTTGTGCGCCTTGAGCCGTAAGCCGCAGTCGCTCGATGAGCTTACCGACAAAATCCTGCCGCAGTTTACGGGCGTAGACCGCGCGACAATCAAGGCTGACGCGGCGGAATTCTATGACGCGCTCGTGGCGGACGGTTTTATCGTAAAGGGCGAGAACGAGGCGGAGCTTAATGCGCAGGACACGGGCTTTAC
This sequence comes from Treponema sp., assembly GCA_017469785.1. Taxonomy (GTDB): domain Bacteria; phylum Spirochaetota; class Spirochaetia; order Treponematales; family Treponemataceae; genus Treponema_D. Next base: position 10,001 of record JAFUFU010000057.1, on the reverse strand, counting down.
CTACAATGCAATTTTACCAAAAACAACCCGCGAAGATTTTTCGCCTACCATTCAACGGGCTGATACAGAAACACAAGACTTATTGGAAAAGCATTTTGCGGGAAAGCCACATCTTACCAATTTTCAGATTGAGCTTACCTCAAAATGCAACGAGCGGTGCGTCCACTGCTACATTCCGCATAAGTTCAAACTGAATAATATCACGGATGAAATGTATTACTCTGTATTGGAGCAGCTTTCCAAAATGGGCGTACTTGGTGTAACCCTTTCGGGCGGTGAGCCGATGACGCATCCTCATTTTAAGGAATATCTCCGTGCCGCGAAAAACTATGACTTTTATGTGAATATTCTTTCAAATCTTACTTTGCTTGATGACGAGACTATTCAGATAATGAAAGAAGGCAATGTATCTTCTGTCCAAGTTTCGCTTTACTCAATGATTCCGGAACATCACGATGCAATCACAACGCTCAAAGGAAGTTTCTATAAGACTCGCGATGCTATTTTGAAATTGATTGAAAATGATATTCCGCTTCATGTCAGCTGTCCTACAATGAAAGGTAATAAAGACGATTATGGTGATGTTATCCGCTGGTGCCATGAGCATAAAATCCGAGCACAGACTGATTACATAATGATGGCGGAATACAATCACGAAACGGATAATCTTGCAAATCGTTTGACGGTAGATGAGGCTGGAAAAGTTATCAAGGATATTATGGCTGACGACACTGACTATCAGGAAGCAATACTTGCACCTGATTTTGTTCACCGCTGTAATATGAGCCAATTCAACCCGGAGCGACGTCTTTGTGGCGTGGGTATTTCTTCATGCTGTATGGTCGAAAACGGCAATGTGTACCCATGTCCTGGCTGGCAGATGATGGTGTTGGGAAATCTGAATGAATCATCACTTGAAGAAATCTGGAACAATAGCGAAAAAATCAAATGGCTTCGCTCGCTAAAATTTAAAGACTTAGGTGGCGGCGAATGCTGCAAGTGCGACAAAGCTGCTTTCTGCTCTCCTTGCATGGTGCGCAATGCAAACGAGTCTCCCACAGGAAACCCGCTCGAAATCAACCGTCACTTCTGTGCCGTAGCCGCAAAGAACAAGCAGATTGTTTTGGACTGGCGAGAGGCAAAACTAAAGGAACTGGGAAAGTCGTGATGTTGAGCATAGCTAAACATTTCTAATATTTTTTGGAGGATATTATGGGATTCAATCCGATGGAAAAAATGAAGGCTGCGGCCGCCTCAAAAGTGGAAGGCTTAAAAGATTCAGCCATGAGCAAAGCGTCTGAATTAAAAAGCGCCGCCGGTGAAAAATTAAAAGAAGGCGCACAGGCTACGGGAGCGGCATTAAAAGAAGGTGCTGCAAATGCGATTGATGAATTAAAAAACGGGCCGAAGCCGGCCGAGCCTGTTCATATTACAACTGCTGATGATTTTTCGGGTAATCTTGATTGTCCTGTGAACGTATGTCTTTTGGATTATTTTGAAAAGTCTGCGTATGCAAATATGGAACCAGAGGAAGAAGATGGTGATGAAAAAGACTACAAGTTTACCAAGGATGAATTATCTTCGGTAATTTCAGTATGTCTTTCAGAAGATGAAGTTGAAGTAGACGAAGATGATGAAGAAATTGATGAAAATCTATATTGTACGCAATGTAAAGAAAAGACTGGAAATTATTATACATTCGTTACTACTCTCGATAAGAAATTAGAGCCTCTCATAAGCGGTGATGGAAACCGTCGCTTCTGTTCAGAAGATTGTTGTAAAAAATATTTTGAAGAAAAATATAAGCAGTCTGTTTTTGTGACTGCAGATGTTGATCGTTATAACTATCGTCAGGAAGCAGCAAAGGAATACTTAAAAACAGGAACATCTTCTTATCTTGTTAATGAATCTGAAACAGCTGACTCTAGTGATAATAATCCTGACTACAGTAATTATGATAAATCTGACTGCTGTGCGGAATGTGGTACTCCATTTGTTATTGCCGGAGCTTATTATGATTACATTATTGAAAGTTCGAACAAAGAGCAGGATAAGCTCATAAAGAAAGACAAAGAAATCCAATATAAACACTTCTGTAGTTCTGAATGTGCAAAGAAATTTTTTGAAAAGAAATATCCTGGAGTTTTTGTTACTGAAGATAGAGACGAATATGCTGCGCGTCTTATGGCTGGACGAAAGAAGTTAGGAAATGCTTCTTTCGGTGACAAATTGGCGCAAAGAGCCGCCGATAACATGAAGAATATGGAAGCAAGGAACGAAATGCTTCAGAAAAAACAGGAAGAAATGGCTTCAAAAAATAAAGCCGGTATTTTAGGAATGTTCTTCCCGTTCTTGAACAAGTTCTTGAAGTAGGTAGAATGACAGCCCGCTATGATGACTTAAAAACACATGATTTTCATACACACATCGGCCAGTACTGGAATACATACTACGACTGGCACGATGTGTTCTCTTGCCTAAAAGCAAACGGCATATCCGGCACTACCTGCGCATACCTTACGCCAAAGTTTGACGATATGAAAACGGCAGTGGAATTTCATCATGCTGTTGTAGAAGAATGGCATACGGCATTGAAGTTTGCATCTTCCATAAAGCTGGAAGTAAAACCGTTATGGTGGGCAGACCCGCTTGTACTGCGTTCTGGGCTTTCTGTTTCTGGTGCTTTTTTTGAACTTCCGTTTGCGGGAATTGCATTGCATCCCCGCTTGCATGACTGGACAAAAGAAAACAGCTCTCTTACGGATGCGATTTTTGAATTTGCAAAAGGGCAGGATATTCCGCTCTTTATTCACACTGGACTAAGCGAGGACGACAGCCCTTATCTTTTTGAGCCTTGGTTCAAGAAGTTTCCAGAAGTGGAAGCGCATCTTGCCCATTGCCGCGATTCTGAGGCAATTATTGATTTGTTTTCCAAATATCCCAAGTTGCTCGGGGACACAGCCTTCTGCCCGGATGAAAGCTATGATGCAATCTGCAAGGCAGGTTTTTCCGAGAGGATGCTTTACGGAACGGATTTTCCCATAACTCATTATGTGGAACTTAGCGAAACTAAACACGTACAAAGTGATTTTCAGCCAGCTTTTGAAGAACTTTGCAAAAACTATAAAAAACTGAAATTAAAGAGCGATTGCTTAATCGTATAAAAATATGGAGGAAAATTTATGTATGAAAACAAATTTGGTAATCCTGAATGGGAAAAAGCTTTAGACACTGATTATAATCCGCCTATACCAAATGAACAGGCGATGTTATATGAAATATATAGCCGTATTTTTTCTAATATAGATCTAATTGATAAAGAAGCCATCGATATTTTACTTCATAAATATTTTGAATTACGTTCCAAATATAGATTTGAGAAACACCTTGATAATTCAGATCCTAAATGGTTAGAAATGTCAAAGGAAGATGTTTATAACAATCAGCTTTTTATGACTTGTAATCAATCAATTATGAAAGTATTTGACAGTTATGACAGCAGTGCAAATAAAAAAAGATTTCCGAAAGAATATGTTAAGTATTGGGAATTGCAATTTTTGTTTATGGCAACCGCGTCAAAACATCCCAACCAATCTTTAGGTTTTACTTATGATGATTATGGAAACTATAAAGACTACATCAGGAAAGAGATGATTACATTTCTGAAAAAGAGCGGTCTTGGCATAGACTACGATAAAGTGAAAAGTGGATTTTATGATAAGCCTGCTGTGTCTGCTGAAGGAAAAAAAACGGTCACTACTGCTAAAAATTATAATGACTTTCAGGATCCGAAAGACTCAAAAACTCGTTTCTGGAAAGATTGGAGCCTTCTGAAGAAAATCCTGTATGTAATTTTAAATATGTGTACATACTGTATTCCTATTATCCTTCATTTTATACTTGTGATTTTGAAGAAATTCTTGAAGAAGAAATAGTTTTTTTCTTTGCATTTTCAAAATCCGTAAATGTAAATAATTGGAGTTTTTAGGATACTTTTGCTATGGATGTTCGAAAAAATATAATTCTATTGCTTTGACAGCCGCACAACTGGAAGAAAAATCGCGGAAAATCTCAAAAAAGGTATGTGGAAAACAAAAACGGCTTAAGCTGGTGCTCGATTTTGCGCCTGTAAAGGTGAAGTAAAGACGAAGAGGCTACAGGAGCAGAATGGTTTTCAAAGGCAGAAAAGACCGCCTGAGTGTAGTGTTTCTGCCAAAAAGCCAATAACTTGGAAAGAGTGGCAGCAAGAACGAAATAAGGGGAAAGCGGCTGTATACTATAGTATTTTAATGAATTGCTTACAGGAGCCTGGTATGGACGAAAAAGAAATCTTATCGTATCTAAAGGAATTATTCTCAAAAATCAAAGCGACCCGCTCTTTTTTGCGCGAAAAAATTCTTGAAGAAAGTCAAAAGCTTCCAGAAAATGAAAGAAGCATGGTGGAATCACATCTTGGCTCATTTGGCACCGATGAAGACAGCGAAAAAGAAATCAAGGAGCTTTTTGACATAGAGTTTACTGACTTTACCGAAGCGCTCTATAAAAAACTCTGTGGAGGAGACGCTTGTGTGCATGACGCTTTGTGGTGCATTGGAGATGAAGCGTTAAGAAGCATAAACAAAAAATTGTCAGAAAATGACATGAACGAGGCAAACGCTGCATTACGGCACTATGTTTTTGTGTTTGAAGACATTACCCGCCTTACCGACCGCGAAGTGCAGAAAGTGCTTCGTGAAATCGACACATGGGAACTAGCTCAGGCACTCAGCATTGCAAGCGATGAAATACAGCAAAAAGTCTTTCAGAATATGTCTCATCGTGCGGCGGCAATGCTTAAAAAAGACATGGAACTTTTTCACCCCTGTCGTACTCCAGACAAGATTGACGCGCAGAGAAGAATTGTTTCGGTTATTGGCCGCCTAGCAGACGCATGCGAAATCAGGATTCCTCAAGTGGAGTGGTAACATGGAAAAAAACGCTTGGTATCGCTCGGCAACAAAAAAACTCTATGGCGAATGGAAGATGATTCCTTCTGAAATGCAAAATGGAAAGATTATTCTTCGAAATGTGCATGACGGAAGATTTTTCTGCCCGATTCACTGCCGCTGGGAGCGTTTTAGCATGCAGGACGAATTTCACTTTGTCTGCGAAAAGGGAAAAGCTTCTTCGGGGCTTTTAGTTCCCTTTGTGCTAGAAGGAAAAAAGAAAACGCTTCCAGAATTTAGGGGCGTGCTGATTCTTTCGCAGGATGGAGTTCGGAAGCCTGATTTTTTAGAAGAAAAGCCAAACGAAACATGGGACAGGGATGAAGAGAACATATTGTATGATGAGTGCATTTTTTCGGTGACCGCTGATTACGAGAAAAAAATCTGCACTGTCTCAAGCGTAAGCATAAACCGCAAAAAATTTCTTTCTTACAACGAAGGAAATTTATTTCTTTCAAACATTCCTTATGGAATTGACGAGCGTTTTTACTATTTTGAAGGAAAATATATCACGCGGAAAGGAAAAACAGAAAAAATATATGACAGAAGCGATGTTCTGTCGTATGGGTACACAGCGCGTCTGCCACATTTTTTTGAAAATGAAATCGAAAAAATCGCTCAAAGAATGGTACATGCGTACGCTGGAAGAAAAATCCGCATAAATAAAACCTTTTACCACGGAGAGGCACTTTTAAAAGCGCTTGCATATTTTCCGTACGAAGCGAATCTGTACACTGCGACGAAGGAAACTAAGCTTCAGTCGGCATTTCTTGAAGAACGGCATGCACACGAAAATCCAAATGCCTACAACGACTTTTGCGCGTATATCGGCATAAAATCTTTCCGCACGCTTCGTAAGCTTTTTGAAACAGAGCCGGCAGTTCTTAAGTGGTACAAGAATCTGTATACGATGGGCTCCCGTGACCTTAACATCATTATCGAAATTGTGGAGCTGTGCGTCCGTTCAAAAAAAGAATACTTACGCAATGAAGAAAATAGAGCCCATTACGAAAGAAGATATGATTGGATTAATGGGTTTGGTCTTGACGGCGAAGGACTTGAAAGCACTTTTTTTCTCAACATTGATGATTACGGAATACCTCCTCACTCGGATGTGGCGAGAATTGAGCCATTCGTTTTCTTCTGCGGATATGCAATTCCTATACAAGGAGAGAGGGCTACCTGGCACGCGCTGAACAAAGAGCCTCACCTTGTATATCACGAACGCTGGGATATTGCGCACATGTTCAGAAATTACTTTACGCAACTTAGGGACGAAGAAATTGCTATGGTTTTGCGCGACGGTTTTACGACACAAGTGCACAATACGCTTTCACGAATCACCGGAAACCTGCAGTATGAGAATTTTGTCTTTGAGTACACAAAGTCACAAAAAGCCCTTGCCGATGAAATCGACGGCTACACCTTTTCGCTTCCTTCCTGTGTAGATGAAATGCATACGCTGGGGGCGCGAATGCACAACTGCGTTTTTTCTTACTGGCAAATCGTAAAAAACGGAAATTGCACCATCGTATCGGCAAGCGTGGACGGTTCACCCAAAATCTGCATTGAAGTCGGCAGTCACGGAAGAATTCTGCAGGTTCGCGCCCCGTACAATGCTTCCCTTTCCGGCGAGCAAAAAAAAGTGTTCAGAAAATGGCAGAAAAAGCATTCGTTATGGAGGTAACTATGAATAAAACTTTTCCGTTGTATTCTTCTTTTAGCGAGGAAGAACAGAAAGAAATCTTTGAGCTGATTAGAAAATGCGTGGCACTTTCCGAGCAAGCCCGCAGAGAAGGAATCTTAGCACTCGAGGATGGTTTAAATGATTTACCTAAACAGGTAAAAGGTAAGTGCGGCCTTTATATACAGCTACTTCTTCGTCTTGTCGTTGACGGAATTGACGGAGAGGCAATCCGTTTCATTGGCGACAATTACATCGTCTCTTCCTGCGAAACTGACTTTGAGCGGCTTTCCTTTTGCGTAATCGAAGAGGGCGTGCTTTCCATTCAGTGTGGCGATAATCCGCGCATTCTGGCACAAAAACTGTTAAGCTTTACTGGCCATCTGGATGCTGAAAAATATCTTCCCGAGCTAGGTATTGACTGGTAACAGCTGCAAGCTAAGAATCTTTGACTTTTTATAGGAGGACGATGTGATTTTAAAATTTCCCGAGCATGTTGGTGAACATGCCGAAGACGACAAGATTGTTACCCACTGTGCAGACGGTGAGGTAATCTGGCAGAGTGAAATCGATGCGATTTTGATGGGAAAACCGATTGGGAAGACTCCGAGCCAGAAAAATCCGAAATGCAAAACTGCGGATAGTGCAGAAAAAGATGGAGATTAGCTTATGAAAAACAATGAAGAAAAGAATTCAAATTCAACGGATTCAACATTTTTTGATTATATCCGTGCAGAAAATCCTGAGACAGTTTTCAAAACTCTCCAAAAAGAGGATGATTATTTTGTTGCGCTCGTGCTTTCGTGCATTTCTGAAAGCCTGGCAAGTTCTCTTTTTTCAATGTTTGAGCTTGACCGTCAGATAAAAATTCAGGAGCAGATTGCAAAAGGGCTTAAAATTCCTGCATCGGTGGTAAAGGCATACGAGGAATCTTTTAAGGAATATCTTAAAAATCAAGTTGAAGAAGAAAAAAATCATATTGCGGGTTCAGAAAAAGCCTGTAAGATTTTGCAGCTTTCAAAACCCATCGTTCAAAAAGAATTTATGGACGGGCTTTCAAAGAAAAATGTTGCGCTTGCTGCAAAATTCAAGGAAAAACTGTTCTTTTTTGATGATATTCCGCTTCTTTCTGACCGTGCGCTCCAACGTGTTCTGCGTGAAGTTGACGAAAATCTTCTTACAAAAGCACTGAAAGCTGCAACCGAGCCGACCTGCGAAAAGTTCTTCCGCAATATGAGCGAAAAGGCGGCGGCTATGCTCAAAGAGGATATGGAATTCATTGGACCAATCCGTCTTAAAGACGCACTTGAATGTCAGCAGTTTATAGTGAATATTGTTCTAAGGCTTGAAGAAAATGGTGAAATTGTGATCGAGCGGACAAAGGATGATGAGTTGGTGTAAACATTACTGAATTGCATGAAAAATCATTTTTTGTTGCAGCCTCTCGCGTTACTCCTTTACTTTCCAGCCCAGAAGCCCCTTTCCCTCGCTGGAGAAAACAAGGGCGACTTTGAACATTTTTTTTCCGCTGACGGCGAATCGCTGTGAATAGCCGGTAGCGTCAATCTGGGCCAGGGCTGCTGCCGCGACCTCTTCAAAAGGCCGCCCTTTGTCCATTTGTAGCTCGAAGATGAAAACGCTGTCCTTTGAGGCCACAACCACATCACTTCGGCCACAGACATTCTGCAATTCTGAGACCACCCGCCAGCCTGTCATGCGGAACATGAGATGGGTGACGGACTCGTAGTAATTCTCGCACATGTCCTTTTTGACCACGGTGGGAAGGTCCGCGATGGCTGACTTGATGATGCTCATGGCGCGGTCGACGTTCCTGTCGCGCAGGGCGACTCTCAGATTGTTGATTTCAAGGCCGATGTCGTCGTAAGGCACGGTGATGAATTTTTTGAGCAGGACATCGAGGAAGCCTTCTTCCACTTCCTGATTGGGAAAGTCCAGCTTGTAGAGGCGGGTCTCTTTTTCAAAATCCTTAATCGTAAGGTAGCCGCTCTGGTAAATGACCGGGAGCATGTTCTTGGAGTCCGGGTCGTAGTTCTTGAACTGATTTTCGTTCGCCAGCCTGCCGTTTACGATGTTGGTAAGCTCAATCGGCTGGTTCTGCAAGGTCTTTACAAGAAGCGACGGAGTGCCGCTTTCAAACCAGTATGAGCCGAAATCTTTGTCGGAAAAACACTTTAAAAGGCAGAATGGATTGTAAACGCCCTCCACATTGTGGGTGAAGTGGTAGCCGTCGTACATCTGGGCGAGCTTGGCTTTCGTTTCCTCAAGGCTCATTTCCTGACGCTCTGCGAGGGCTTCAATCTCAGGCATGAAATATTGCTCAAGTTCGCTTTCTGAAATTCCGCAGATTGAAGAATAGTTTTGAGTAAGGCTGATGTCGTTGAGCTGGTTGAGGTCGGAGAAGATGTTCACATGGCTCACCTTCGTGATTCCCGTGAGGAACAAAAAGCGGATGTACTGGTCGCAGTCCTTCAGCGGGCTGTAGAAGCTTCGCAGTTCCTGTCGGTTCTGCTCCTCGTGCTCGGTGTAGAGCGCGTCCAGGATTGGCTTGTCGTATTCGTCGATTAGGATGACCACCTGCTTGCCGGTCTTTTCGTAGGCAGAATGAATGAGGTTGTCCAAGCGGACTGCCGAGTCGTCCGACTTCTTCTCAAAATCGAAGAAACGCTCGTGCTCGCTTAATATGTTGTCGATGACGGCGAGAAGCTTGTCGTGGGATTCGTAGGAACTCCGCCCGAAGCTGATTTTTATGACGGGATATTGGACCCAATTTTTTTCCAGATTCTCAATCGCAAGGCCTTTGAACAAATCTTTTTTGCCCAGGAAGTAGGCCTCAAGTGTTGAAAGCAGTAGGCTTTTTCCGAAGCGGCGGGGGCGGCTCAGAAAATAGGGCTTTCCTTCGGTTACAAGCTTATAGACAAGATGGGTCTTGTCTACATAAACAGAGCCACGATTGCGTAAATCTTCAAAATCCTGAATGCCGATGGGCAGAAATCGATTGTTCATGGAAAAATTATAGCATGGAAGAAAAGGTCTTTCCATGAACGGCTTGCGCGGGCTAGAGTCCGCTTCTTGCGCAGAGACAAATGATGAAGGCTGCCTCTCTACTTTATTGGAATCAGCGTTGATTTTGACGTGTGGTAAAGTCCCCTTATCGTAAATCCATTGAGGGCGCCTGATTTGAAAGTGACTTCCATTACTACAGGGTCCTGGCTGTTGTCGAGTTTGTACGCCGCCTTGATTTTCTCCCTCGGATTGCCGGCCTTCAAGAATGTGATTCTTCCGGCGGGCTTTTTGAGGCTGTCGTTCGTCGC
>JAFUFU010000006.1 GCA_017469785.1 Treponema sp. | reverse complement strand
TGATATGAAAAAGGCGTCCGCTTTCGTTCTCATTTCCAGTTTTCTCCTTCTTGTGCTGGCATCGGCCTGCAATACGTCCGTGGATGACATGCTGGATGACTACAATGACGGATTTAATCTGGGCTACACAACTGTAAGCGACAAGGATGAATCTGACTATGACCTTGAGCCGGATGATTCAGGCTATGACCAGACCAGGCTTCTCTTTGACGAATATTACGTTTACGACATCGGAACATTGGAGTTGTTTGGGCCGAAAAGTTGCAGGAATTTCAAATGGACTCTTACAGATCCAGCAGGCGAGGACACTCTGGAGCCCATTACCGTCACTTACTATGACGGCTCAACTTCGGACATTAAGCGTACCCGGGACTATATGGTTTATATGCCGGAATCAGGTCTTGAAACCGGACACACGTATAAACTCACTCTTACTGTAACTGGTAAAAAAGGCGGCATCTACACGGATTCCTGCCTTATTTATGTAGTCAAGTTCTACGTGAACTATTAGGAAGGGGGAGTTTATGGATTTCAAACTTGAATCAAAAAAATATCTCATAAAGTGGAAAAGGAGGGAGTGAGAAAGAAAACAGTTTTAAGTCATTCCGGATTTTATTCGGAATCCCAAAATGAGTTGAGTTTTTTACAAGTAATTTATTTTGAAACTTTTAACCATAGGAGGAAAATATGAAAAAGATTTCAAAACTTCTGGCTCTTGCTGTTGGTTTGTCATCAATGTTGTTCCTGGCTTGTTCAAACATCTCAGATTCTGACGATGCTACAGTCAGCTCAACAATCAGCAAATCTGCTTCAAGCGACAAAGAATATGGAATTCAGCTTTACGCCGAAGATGGAGAAGCCCTTGATTTGACAAAGTGGGGCGTTTCACAGAGTGTTGCTTCAAGTTCTTCACGAACCATTGTCGCGGACGGACTTGGTGCCGCTCTTACAGACAAAACTAAAGTAACATTTTGGATTTACGGAACAAACCAGCTCAACGATGCTGACACTTCTATCACGAACCCAAAGAATGTCACTTTTACCCTTGATGCAAACTCTACGACAAAAGGTAAAGTTACCCTTGGTCTTTCTGCTTCAAGATGGAATTTAACCCTCGTTGCTTGTGACGCCAGTCAGGTAGCATCAACAGCTACTCCAGACACTGACGCTGTAAAAGCTGCCGCTTACTACATTGGTTATGCAAATGTCGACCTTCGCTCAGCAGATACGCTCAAATTCTATCTTTCTGCAGACGGACTGTCCACACCTGGCAAAGCTACTTTAAAATTTGTTTTCGATGGTATGAATGATGCAACAACTGACAAGGGCACATGGACAGTTGATCACGCAAACACCGTTCTTAATGGTGGCTATACAATCACAACTCAAATTACTGATAGGCTTCAAAATATTGGTTCAAGTTCTGAGCAATCATTAACTGCTACAGACTTCTTCCCAGCAACACCAGCTGCCGGTCAAACTGCTGCTGACGCAACAGGTGCTGGGGCCGCATGGACATCTATTGCTCCAGGAACCTACAATCTCGAAGTCAGATTTAAAAGCCCTGCTTCAGGTGGAGACATTTCAAAAACATATGTTTGGAGTGATATCATCATTATTCTTCCAAATCAGGAAATTACTAAAACAATAAAAGTTCCAGATGTTATCCTCTATAAACCGCTTCCACCAACAAACTTTAAAATCGGTTTTGTACCGGTAACTTCCACAGCAACAAATACATATCAGGCTGTCCTTTCATGGACTGATGCCTCAAACAATGAAAGTTACTTTGAAGTCCAATATGCAAACCTTGCAGGAAGTGCCGTTTCTTTATCAGCTGCTGTTGCTCTTGATACAGATTGGACAACTCAGACAGGTTCCCTTGCACCAACTAATATTGTAAAAATTGGTGAAGATTTCTATGGAAATACAAATCTTGGCTGGGTTGCAGGTAGTTTGGTCAAAAACAATAAGGCTGCTGTATTAAAACTTTCTTTGGGAACCCGCTATCTCTTCCGAATTGCCGCTGTAAATGATGCTGGTCATTCAGCATGGGCTTATGCGACTTATGATTTGGCTGCAGCACAAACAGGCCTTTCAATAGGCTCATCTACTGCAAACTTTTCACCAAGCGCATACTCACTCTACAAAATTGACGGCACAAGTCATGACTATGTTGTAGACGGAACAAATGTTGCAATCTGCGCTAACCTTTACCGCCTTACATACCATTTAAATGGTGGCACCTACCACTTTGATTCTTCAACAACTAAAACTGCAGATTTAGTTTATTATTTGAGCCAAAAGCCAGAACCGACTGCTTTGGCTGCAATTAAAACTGAGGGTGCAAATGGAGAGATTTCTGACGGAACCCCAATATTACAGCCAATCGAAAATCCAACTGCTGCCACGGCGACATACCCAGGACTTGTAAAGAATTCAAATCTTTGGACTTCTTGGAGACGAAATGCCGTAGAAGGTACAATTTATCAGAACACAGGTAGTGATTATCCAGGCTATTCTCCAGCGGCTCCCTCATTGACAACAGCACCTGGTGGTCAAGATTGCTATATTCCAGATGGATATCTTGGTTATAAAAATCTTGACTTGTTTGCAAGCTACACAGTCTCTAGTGCTCAGGTCGAAATCTACAATGATGTAACTTATGACTTTAAAGACGGTGAGCTTACTCTCAGTGGACCTACAAAAAATAGTGACAAGTCATATACATTCACTTATACAGGTTCTTCGGCAGCCACAAACATTACCCTTGCTTATGCTCAGGCGGCAGTTGACACGACAGATGCGACTGCTCATCAGGTAGCATTCAACTATGACAACATTTCATACACGATTATGAATAATGCTTCTACATCTGTAGTTGCAGTTGGAACGCTCGACCCGACGACTTACAACCAGACATTTGATATTGCTCCTTTCGGTGACGGAAAATTCAATATCAATGTTGTAGGCGAGTACAAGGGACACCAGTACTCTTATGTAATCGTACTCGAAATCGTTGATACATCGAACTAAAATTAGTTCTTAAGGGGAAGGTTAAGAATTCGGTCATCAATCTTATGTACATGCTTATCATAAAGAACATGACCGCTTTCTCCTTAAAAGACTTTCCTTTGCTCAATACTGGCATCTGCCATCCGTTGAGCAAAGAGAAATATCTTTGGTAAAAATGAAAAATAAAGTTTTAGTATCATATATTTTTACAAAAATCATCTTTCTCATCCTTGCATTCGCTGCCTTTTGCCTTGCTTCCTGCTCAGAGCTTGTTTCAGGAGAAGTCTATGAAAAAAATGACATAAGCCGCTACATGTATATCACTCTGGATTCAGGAGACAGCACACTGGCACTCAAAACATCATCCCGCTCAATCACGCCAAATCCAATTGATTTATCAAATTCTTTACAGAATTATTATTTTTATATCTGGGGAAAATCTCAAACAGGTAATTTTTCGCCCAAAAAAGTTGATTTTGAATCTTCTTCAAACTCCACAGGGACGGTTTACCTCGATTTTCCTGTAACAAGTTATGCATTTACCCTCGCCGTCACAGACACAGAAATCACAGAACTCACAAGTTCGACAATAATTGAAAAAGCCATCTTCATCGGCTACACTCAAGCCGATTTAACATATTCTAAGACAGTTAAATTCAATCTTTCCACAAACGGGCTTTCAGCTCCTGGAAAGGCATTTTTGAATTTTTATCTTGATTCTGACAGCTGGACAGATGAGCAGGTTTCTCGTCTTTTGGCGAATTACACCGTACGAGTTGGACTTTTCAATAGCAATGGTTCAGCCCAAACAGCACAATGGGGCCTGGAAAATCTCAGTAAAACCACAGCAGTTTCCTCACAAAACTACTTTTCTTCGATTGTTCCAGGCACATATGATATGCAAGTCACATTTTATGAAAGAGGCGGCATTTATCAGGTGGGCATTTATTCAGACAAAATCGTTATTCTCCCAAACCGCACGATTAATGCAGACATTTATCTTCCAAACGTTCTTTTAGATTTGCCTGCATGTCCAACGAATTTTAAAGCCGCCTACTGTATGGATTACAGGTTCTACACCGTAACTAAAAGAATTGATAATGGAGACGGGACAGCTTCCACCCAGTATGGGCTTAGCCTCACCTCAAACGACCAGATTGAAGAATATGATTTCAACACATACGGGCTTCTCTTCTCATGGCAGGATAACTCAAACAATGAGACTGGATTCAAAATCACGATAGCTGACTTGTCAAAAATCTACGACGGTGTTCTCTTGCCTTCAGAACTTGTGGCCTCAGTTCCTTCCACAATGACCGATGAATTCTGGAAACAATATGTCGAGCCTTATCAAGGCCAGAGCGAAAAAGTGCGGATATTCACTCCGGACAATTACAGCTCTTCCCTCGATTATTTTGCAGGCTCCCTCGAAAAAAATAAAACTTCCCTAATCGTCTACGGAACATTCGGCTCATGCTACATCGCAAAAATCGAAGCCATTAATTCCGCCGGAATTTCCCAGGCCTGCTATGTCACCCTCGATGAGGATTTCAATGCCTATGTAGACGATGAAAACTACACGAACAACACCGCGGTCTACGCAGGCTCGGCCTTCTCAGCTCCATCAAATCCCTGCAGGGTTATGAACCGCTACAAGATTTCATATTATCTCTGCGACGGTAAAATCTCATATACCTACGGACCTAACACCGTCATCAGCTCAAAGACGTGGCTCGTAAAATACTACACCTACGGAGAATCATCCATCGATTGCTACACGGCCGCTGACACAGCAGAAGGAACAATTGACTCGCCAGCCCTTATCTATTACGGAAATGATACAAGTCTCACAGGAAAACGCTGGAACAGGTGGCAATTTGGCTCTTACGGCGGAACAGACTTAATTGACATTCTCGGCGGAAGTACAGTCACGGTCGATGAAAACTATTCATACCAGAAAGCAGAGCCATACACCGGCTATTCTTCGATTTATCTCTTTGCCCGTTACGACTGATAATCAGACTAATTTAATTGAAAATCTCATTGATTTTTACTCTGAGACATCCGCTTTCTTACCTGACTTTCGGAATGTGCGTGTCGGCATTGCGACTCCAACACAGACTTTTGACAGCCAATGCAGGTTTGAATCGTACTGGAAGCCGCCCCAGACTCGGGCCCATTTCCATTGCAGGCCCACAAGGAGCTCTCCGTATCCGCCGAAATAAGGCTTGCTTCGATGCGGATACTGCAGACTATTATCGAAGAGCATTCGGATATTCCAGCCAAGACCTGCCTCGCTGAACACATGGATATCATATTTTTTGTTATAATAAACAAGTCCTATAAGAGCATTGGAATTCAGTGTATAAATGAAAGGATTACTCAGCTGACTGCCGTCTTCATAGTACGTATATGGAAATTCGCTTCCAGGGATTCCGGCTCCAAGGCCAAGCCCGGCTCCCAAATAGAAAGGCGGCCTGAAATAATTTCTGTAACTGACGTCAAAGAGAAAATTTCCAAGATAATAATCAGTTCCAAGCCGGCTGTAACCGATTCCCAGCGTAAGACTGTTTTCCAGCTTGTTTTCCTGCGGGAGCTCATCTTCCGGCACAAATTCGCTTCCGTCAAGAACCCAGCGGTAGATGTATCCCAAGGCCGTACCAATAATGACGTATTTCCCGTCAGGGCTGAAAGCAAGACTCTTGGCCATATCGCCGTACATCAACTTGAAGCTGTTTTCCTCAAGACCGCTGGCAATATCATAAATCTTGACATTTCCGTCATTGATTCCCGCGACAATTTTCAATCCATCAGAAGAAAATTCCGCTGTATATGAAAATCCAGCATCTTCTTCCAGAATGTAAAAATCAGATTCATCTGCCGTCGAACTGATAATAAGCGAGTTCTGATCCTGAGCCGCAAGAAAATAGATTCCGTCCTGCGAAAAGCGTGGTTTAACCCTTGAAAGAGTGTAGCGGGTATAATTTGCAAGCTCTTCCCATGAACCTGTGTCAATCAAGTGAACAGTACCTGATTCACTTGTAACAAGAACCCTCTGGCCTGTGGGCGTTGATGCCAAGGCCCAGATTCCATCGGCAAAATCAAGCCTTTCCTCAATCATCTGGTTTCCAGATTCTGTAAGCCGGTAACTCTCGTACAGATTCTGTCCGTCCAAAGGCAAGAGGATTTTGTAGTCTCCGGCATAAACGGCGTCAGGAATGGAACTTCCCGTTCCATTGATTAAAGTAGAATCAGAATTCGTGCCGATGCTGTGAACCAAAACAGTGTTGTCATCACGGACACTCAGCATATAGCGACCGTCACTTGTAAACTGAAGGGAAGTCACATTTGCAAGAGGATTTGAATTCTCATTTACTGAATTTGAATAAATAGCCGCGATTGTATTTGAGCCGGCATTCCACAAAATGATAGAATTATTCCAGCTCGTGGCAAAATACTTTCCGTCCCGAGTCCAGACAACTGCGTTCACCGGATATGCGGATTTTGCAAGATAATCTTGAGTTAAATCTTTATCGCCTTCACCATCCCCTGCATCAGAATTCAAAGAACTAGCTGACTGGGAATCAGGAGACTCCTGAGAAAAGAGAGAAAAGCAAACAGTTATGATAAATAAAGCACAAAAAAACTTCCGCACTCGAGAGGACACTCCAAAAAGAAAAAACTCTTCCATATATAAGTATCGGCATAAAAAAGAAGAATCTTGAAGATTTAGTCAAATAGCGGGTAGCAGTCAAAGCCTGCGCTTCGCAGTTCATCCCCGACGCTTCCTTTTGCATTCTCTTTCACGACAACAAGGTAATACTTCGTTCCACTCGGGCGCACCTCGCTGGTGATATCAGCCTTGAATCCTTTTGAAGCGAGCCTTTCAACGAGCGACTTTGCGTTGGCTTCGTCCCGGAAAAGACCAAGCTGCTGCCGTACAACTTTCTCGCTTTTTGCCGAACTTGCAGAAGCTGACGAGCTGGATGAGCCAGACTGGCCTGACGACGGACTTACAGAGCCTGAAGCTCCGCCCGTTGACATATCAGAAATTTCCGGCAAATCAACGCCGTTCCTCGGAACAAAATACCAGAATGGCGTTGGCAGAGTCTGGATTTCACCTTTTACGATTGCAGACTCCATGCTCTTCGGATAATTGGACTTGAGGCTCTCCGCGAACTTAGACTCTCCCGTCAGATGCCACAATGTGAGCAGAACAGAAGGTCGCACAGCTTTCATTGAATCAAGAGTCGCGTAGGTCTTCAGCATCGCGATGCTTTCTTTTGTGTCAGACTCCTTTTTTGCCTTGCAGAGGGCACTCCATTGCTCATACAACTTCATGTAAGCGATGATATTCTCGTTTTTGGAGCCTCTGACAGCAGAATTCAGGTAACTGTCGGCACTTGCATAGTCTCCGGCACACAAGGCACAGCGCACCGCGTCAATGACTAGCTCCTCTGAATTTTTGTTCGCGCCTCCGGCCCCCCCCCCTTGAGCGCTTCCCTGAATGCCTGCAGCCTGAGCATATGTTTTCTGAGCCTCAGCGTACATACCCTGCTGCTCAAGAACGGCCGCAAGAAAAGCATATACCGCGCGTTTTTCTGCATTCACCGAGACAGACGCGACATTTTTTTTGAGGTATTCAATTGATTCGCTCAGACTGGATTTTTTTGCAGCAGCGTCAATCAAGGCCTTTGCAGTCTGAGACTGAGCTTGCGAAAACACTGGAGAAAGTAGAAAAACAAAAGCGAAAATCAACGCGGAAAGATATTTTCTCATTTTTCGACTAGATTTTTTACGACATCAGAAAGCTTTGCCAAGTCCAGAGGCTTTTTCATAAAACATTGGACACCAAGTTCCTTAACCTTCTCGTCAATTTCTTCAGACTCGAGGGCAGTTATAACGATAATGGCAGGTTTTCCGAATTTCTCAGAATCATGAATCCGCTTGCACAAGCCAAATCCATCAATTCCAGGAAGATTCAAATCAAGAATTATAATGCCTGGAAGCCGCTCCGTCATTATAGAACCGGCTTCAAAGCCGTCAAAAGCCTGAAAAACCGAAAGCGACTGTATATGCATCTCCATGTATTTTGCGACAACGGTGTTAAGCCCCCGGTCATCGTCAACAATCAAAAGACTGTTCGGCGAATATCCGGCGCAGCCGCAAGCAGCCTGCAATTCTGACGGAATCTGAATATTTCTAGCCCGCATGAATTCTACCAAATCAGCAGGGTATACGCGAAACTGTCCGCCCGGCGTGTTGAATGCCTTGAGATGCTTGTTTTTTATCCAGTTTATGGCAGTTTGATTTACGACCCCGCACAGTTTTGCAACTTCAAGCGCAGAATACATAACATTTTTATTTTCACTCTGAGCCACAATCAAAACCTTCTTTATTTTTAAATACTGATTGTATTATTTTATATGAAAATCCACTATCTGCAAGCGATTTTATTATTTTTTGCTCATTTTTCTTCCTTTGTAACAGCTTTTTCAGCGCTGCGGCACACAAGTCGTATTCGTCAACAGTTTCAAAATAAGACTTAACAGCCTCCAGAGCGACTGAGCGCGCAACTCCTCTGGCACACAAATCACGCACGAGCCGAATGCTTCCCCGCTCTTTAAACGCACACTGATTCCGTATCCAAAAAGCAGCATAGCGCCTGTCATCAAGATATTTTTTTTCTTCCAGAAAATCCAATGCCTTTGCGATTGAATCAGCGTCAAATTCCTTTTGAAGAAGTTTCCGCTCCAGAGAAGCACGGCATTGCTCGCACCGGGCCAGGGAACGCGCAGCCGCCTCAATTGCCCGCCGGACATTTTCATCTGCAATCACTTCAGACAGATTCGCCATTTTATACTCCAAACTTTGCCATTCGTGCTAATGACAAAAAAAATACGCCCACAAAATGCAGGCGTATTGAAAGCATAAGATAAACTTAGCGCTTTGAGAACTGGAAGCGTCGGCGTGCACCACGCTGACCGTACTTCTTTCGTTCTACCATTCGACTGTCTCGTGTGAGGAAGCCGTTTGCTTTGAGAGATGCGCGAGCATCCGGATCAATCTGAAGCAAAGCTCGTGAAAGACCGTGCAAGCAAGCCGCAGCCTGTCCTTTGAGACCGCCACCCTGAACGTTAATCAAGATGTCATATTTGTTCTCGTAGTTTGTAACGAGAAGCGGCTGATGAACAGTGCGAACCTGACCCTCTGTCGGGAAGTATTCAGCAACGTCTTTGCCGTTTACAACGATTTTACCTGAGCCTTCACGAACAAACACGCGGGCAACAGATGTTTTTCTTCGTCCTGTTCCGATTGCAATATTTTTTACTGCCATGATAGACTCCTATTAAAGCTCGATTTTTTTCGGGTTCTGTGAGGCATGTGGATGCTCTGAACCAGCGTAGATTTTAACATTGCCCATGAGATGGCGACCAAGTTTGCCATTCGGGAGCATACCAGCAATTGTGCGTTCCAACGGCTGAGTTGGATGTCGGTCAAGCAATTTTTCAAAAGTATAGCTCTTGAGACCACCAACGAAACCTGTGTAGTGGCGGTAGAGTTTGTCCGTGCGTTTGTTGCCAGAGACAGCAACTTTGTCAGCATTGATAACAACAACAAAGTCGCCCATTTCCTGATTTGGAGTGAAAGTAGGTTTATTCTTTCCGCGAAGGATAGAAGCTACTTTTGCTGCAACGCGACCGAGCGGCTTTCCTTCCGCGTCGATGAGATACCAGTCACGTTTCTGTTCATAGTCTTTTACGAAAATGGTTTTCATTCTTTTAACCTTCAATATAGATTCTTTGCACTTCGCTGTTTTGCATCGTCAGTTCCGTGCGTTGAAAACGATGAGCAGTCGTCCTCAATGAATATACGGGGATATAAAGTATAGAATTTGTTTGCTTTTAAATCAATAAGTTTCGAGCCAAAAAGGAAATATTTCCCAAAAATTTAATCCGGCCCCCTTCCTATTGTCCATTGCCACTTGAGCCATCTTTTCCGTTTTCCAGCTCTTCCCTTTTTGCTTCCTGACGGTCACGGACATCGGCAATACCAATAAGAATCGCAACCAATCCGACAAAAGCCGCAAGCACAGGCGCCGCTCCCTTCAAGAAGAAAATAATCTCATTGCTCCAGCCCAATCCAGAAGGAAGGCAGGCAAAAACAGTGAACGCGATACAAGCAATTCCAAAAATTATCGTAACCATAATCACATTATAGAAAAAAACATTAAAAGGGGGAAGTCACCCCCTACAATAAAAGCAAGCGTATTGTCTTTTTCAAATAATGCCCACAGGAGGTGGGCAAAAGCAGTCAAAACCCGCAAGAATTTCTGAAAGAACTTCTTGTCCACGACAGGATGTCGGTGACTACCATCTCAGCAGGGCACGATTCAAACACAGTCTGAAAAGTTCTATGAAAATTTAATTGCGTTTTTATCATCATTATTTTGTCATTATTTCACTTTACGCAATCACAATTTTCACTATAATGAAATCAAATAATTTTATAGAGGAAAGAAATGGGTAACAACTATTTTAATTCTATTCCGTGGCGCGAGGCTCGCTTGCAGCTCGGTCACTGCCGCTCAATGGCAAAAGAAGAATTCGCTGACGGAGTAAACGCTCTCAAAGGCAAAAAAATCGTAATCGTCGGTTGTGGCGCACAGGGCTTGAACCAGGGTCTCTGTCTCCGTGACTCAGGCTTGGACGTAAGCTACGCTCTCCGCGAAGAGGCAATCGCTCAGAAACGCCAGTCTTGGAAGAACGCCACAGAGAACGGCTTCAAAGTCGGCACTTATGACGAGCTTATCCCCACAGCCGACCTCATCGGAAACCTCACTCCGGATAAGCAGCACTCAAACGTAATTTCAGAAGTCATGAAGCGCATGAAGAAAGGCTCTGCCCTCTGGTACAGCCACGGCTTCAACATGATTGAAGAGGGAATGCAGATCAGACCAGATATCACGGTCGTTATGTGCGCTCCAAAAGGACCTGGTACAGAAGTATGGCACGAATTCCAGCGCGGATTCGGCGTTCCTGACCTTATCGCAGTTCACCCTGTAAACGACCCGGAAGGCAAGGGCTGGGCTTACGCAAAGGCTCTCGCTGTCGGCATGGGCGGTTCAAAAGCAGGTGTTCTTGAATCATCATTCGTTGCTGAAGTAAAATCTGACCTTATGGGCGAGCAGACAATCCTCTGCGGTATGCTTCAGGCTGGAACAATCGTCTGCTACGACAAAATGGTGGCTGAGGGAATCGCTCCTGAATATGCAACAAAACTCTTGATGCACGGCTGGAATGTAATTTCTGAGGCTCTCAAATGGGGCGGCATCACAAACATGATGGACCGTCTTTCTAACCCTGCAAAAATCAAGGCAAACGCCCTTTCAAAAGAAATCAAAAAACTCCTCGCTCCTCTCTATCAGAAGCACATGGACGACATCATTTCTGGAAAATTCTCTTCTACAATGATGGAAGACTGGAAAGCAGGCGACAAAGACCTTCTTGCATGGCGTGAGGAGACTGGTAAACTCCCATTCGAGAAAACCGAAGAGTCAAAAGAAGAAATCACCGAGCAGGAATACTTCGACAAGGGCATCCTCATGGTCGCTATGGTCAAAGCCGGCTGTGAGCTTGCATTTGAGACAATGGTTGACGCAGGAATCAAAGAGGAGTCTGCTTACTACGAGTCACTCCACGAAGTTCCGCTCATCGCAAACCTCATCGACCGCAAACGCCTCTACGAGATGAACAGGGTCATTTCTGACACTGCAGAATATGGCTGCTACCTCTTCGCCCGCGTTGCCGCTCCGATGATGGCAAAAGACCTCATGCCGAACCTTACCACAGAAGTTATCGGCAAGGGACTGTCAAACAAAGACAACTGCGTGAACAACACTGAGCTTGTCAACGTAAACGCTGAGATCCGCAACCACCAAATCGAGGTTGTAGGACGCAAACTCCGCGCTTACATGACAGCAATGAAACCGGTTCTGTAATCAAAAAAAGGAGAAAATTATGGCTAAATCATCAAAAGATTATTTCGGACTTCCCTGGCTTATCAGCGTCATTCTCTGCTTCTTCCTGGGACCAATCATGGGCATTCTCGCTCGTTTTTCTGAGGGAAAAATCGTTGCGGGTATCTTAAGATTGTTATTAGGATGGAACATCATCTGGCTGATTGATTTTATTCTCATCCTTTTCACAGGAAAAATCTTGAGAGTCGTTAATTTCTAGGTTGCATCAGGGATTGTAGTCTTACAAGAACTTTTCAACCACAACAACATTGAAGCCGAGTGTTTTCAGACGCTCGGCTTTTTCTTCTTCCGTGAGCTTCTTTTTCGTCTTGTCATATTCGCTCGGGTCATCAGGCGAATCTGCGTATCCGCATCTTTTGTAAAAAGGAACAGCCCTGTCCTGACTTGTTATCACCACGTGCCTGATTCCCTGTTCCAGAATCCATTTTTCAGCTTCTTCAATCAGAATATGCCCGATTCCCGTCTTCTGCCTCTCACGGATAACACAGACACGCCCGATTCTTGCAATGCCTGATTTCGGATATACGATATTGCATCCTGCAAGGGGTTTATGCTCATCAATAATTACAATAAAATTCGCATTTTCTTTCGGCTCGTCATGGGCAAATTCACCTTCTATTTTTATGTTCTGCCCAAAGCAGAATGCGTCCGTCCGGACATAATCATACGCCTTAAAAAGCCATTCCTCACTGTCTTTTGTCACGCGGTAAATTTCCATAAAATACTCCTTTTCCCGATGGCTGTTTTGCGTCCCTTAAATTTGATATTCTGGCTGCTCCAGAATCGCCATTCTTCTGAAAAACTCCCTTGTCCGCTCGCTTTTTGGAGAATCAAACACTTCTTTGGGAGTTCCGTCCTCTATGATGTGCCCCTTATCCAAAAAAATCACCCGGTTTGAAACATTACGAATAAAATTCATCTCATGGGAAACGAGAATCATCGTAAAACCTTCGTCCGCAATTTTTTTGATTACCTCAAGAACTTCACCAACCAGCTCCGGGTCAAGCGCACTCGTCGGCTCATCAAGAAGAATCAGCTCCGGGCGCATGGCAAGGGTTCGTGCTATGGCGACACGCTGCTGCTGTCCGCCCGAAAGATGTTTTGGATAGTGATTGATTTTATCGGCAAGACCGACATTCTCCAGCTCTTTGAGCGCGATTTCCCTCGCTTCCTGCCTGGATTTTTTCTGAACCACAATAAGCCCTTCCATCACATTTTCCAAAGCCGTTTTTCCCTCAAAAAGATTGAAACGCTGGAAGACCATGCCTGTTGCCCGCCTGAGCGCAAGAATTTCCGCCCGATTTTTTGTCGAAAGGTTGACTTCTTTTCCATTAAGGTTGATTGTTCCGCTCTCCGGCCGTTCCAGAAGATTTATGCATCGAAGCAAGGTAGATTTTCCAGTTCCGCTGGGACCAATCACGCCGATTACATCACCTTTTTTTACAGATAAATCAATTCCGTCAAGCACAAGATTGCTCTTAAAACTTTTTTTCAGACTCTTAATCTCAATAGTATTCGTCATATATGCCTCCCGCCCACTTAAAGAGATTCCGGCTGCTCTGGGATAGCCATTTTCTTTTCGCCCCATTTTACAATCTGCTCGATTACCAGAGTAATGAACCAGTAAATCAGCGCTAGCGAAACATACACCTCAAAATACCGATAGGTAATGCCTCCCAAGATTTTTCCCTGAGCCGTTATTTCCACGACGGCACAAGTAAAGGCAAGCGAAGTGTTCTTTATCGCTGAAATCATCGTGTTTCCTAATGAAGGAAGCGCAAATGTAAAAGCCTCAGGCAGAATTATCCGCCGAAGAACCTGAAAATATGTCATTCCCAGCGCACTCGCCGCCTCTATTTCCCCCTCATCAACGGAAAGCAAGGCAGAGCGAATTATTTCGGCATTATAGGCTGAATGATTCAAAGCCATAGCGAAAACCGCGTACACGAAGCCAGGAATATCGGCGACATGGAAATCAGTACCGAAACGCAGGTTAATATACTTGAACAACATTGGAAAACCAAAATATGCGATATAAAGCTGGACAAGAATCGGAGTGCCGCGCAAAAGCGAAATGTAAATAGTCGCAATCCTGTACAAGATCCGAACTTTCTTTATCTTTATAAGCGCAATTGCAAGTCCTAGAAGCAAGCCGATAAAAACTGAGAGAAAAGCCAGTTCAAGCGTCACCGGCAAGAATCTCAGCAAATCCGGAATCTGCGTAAAGACAAGTTTGAAGTCAAATATTTTTCCCATAGCCTTCTCCTGATTTTAAACGCGATTTTTTGCCTTAGTTAATCGTTTTCTCGTAATTGCTGCTTTCGGGAACCTGATCCGCCTGAAAATATTTTTGCGAGATGGAAAGCAGAGTTCCGTCATCATGCATCTCTTTCAGAACTTTGTTCACCTCTTCACGCAATTGCGCACCTTTTTCATCCTTCGGAAGCAGATAATATGAATAAACTGCTTTTAGATTTGCAATCTGAACCGATGCCTCTTCGCTCACGGGATGCAGCTCAATAGTATCTTCTGCACCGTAAGTCTCGATGTAATTCAACGCAATCGGGTGATCATGAACCATAAAATCAACTTTTCCGTCAGCAATTTGCTGCAAGATAATGGCCGTGTCCGCTTCCGTATACTCAATCTTGATTTTTTTATCAGGATGATTTTCATTCCAGATTTCAACCGCATTGGCGACATTGTTTCCAGGACCAGCCGCAAGCGTATACCCTCGTTCAGCCGCATCCGCAAAAGAAGTCAAGGGAATATCCCCCTTACGCTGCATAAAATCATAAACGATTTTGTCGTAAGGATATGAGTAATAGTAACTCACGGCACGCTTGTCGTTGTAAGACCAGTTATTCACAGAAATATCATACTGGCCGCTCAGGACTCCGGTGAGAGCATCATCCGTCACAATCAAATTGACCGTGTATTGGGGAAGACGAGAAAAGACCTCGTTGAAAACAGCGATATCATATCCGTCAAGTTTTCCGTCTTTATCGACAGTGATATAGGGAACCGGGCGACCTTTTGTAGCCGCACGAATCGTCTTTTTCTGAGAATCAGATGATTCCGCAGATTTTTTATTGCATGAGATAAATGCCGCAAAAATTACAGCAAGTGCCAAAAGCGATGCGATTTTTGTTATTTTTTTCATAATTCTATTTCTCCTTTTTTTTATGCGTCGATTTTTCCTTTGAGAGGATTGATTGACGGATCAACAGAAATACTGTTATTTCTTGGATCTCTGGCTTCCCAACTCGGGGCGTTCCAATGGGTCTTTGAAATCGGCTTCACATAGTCATCAATCGTCTCGCCTTCCGGATGCTTCAGATAAATCTGATCCGGATGACTGCTCAGAGCCTTCCTTGAACCGTCATAGGCAAAAAACTCCTCATAATCGATTTGGTCGGCAAGTCGTGAGGCGAAATTCACGAAAGGCCCCTTCTTGCTGGTTTTCTGTAAGGCAATATCCCGGACATAAGTATTCTTCTTAAAAGCCGGAATTGAATAAAGCTCACAGATATAAGCCCAAATATTCTTGTACTCACGAATTCTCTTTTTGATTGGACCGACATTTCTGTAATACCAAATGTCCCAGCGAACCAAAGTCGGAAACACACGGATATCCGCATCTGTAATAAAATCGCCAAAAATAAAGCGGTTATTGCTCAGACGGATTTCAAGCTTGTCCAAAGCATCATAAAAATCAGCGTAAGCCTCTTCGTAAGGTTCGATTTTCGTACAAAAACTCATTCGATAGTGACCGTTGTTGATTGTAGGGAAAACCCAGTCGTTGAATTCATCAATTTCTTTTCGGTATGCGACCGGATACAAATCAGGCGCATCCTTGGGCTGGAATTTTCTGAACTGAACTTCAATGTAGTTTGTCAGGCGATGATAATCATTGTTCACGGCTTTTTTTGTCGTGATGTCCACAACCGTCGGGGTCGTTGCCCTGCCCTTGTAATTCGGATCGGCATTTTTGTAAGTTTCAGAAAGAAGATGGATTCCAGTAACAGGATCACGGTGTCCTTTTTGATCGGCAAAACCGTGTCCGTATTTGTTCGACTGCCCAGAACCAGTGCAAAGCTGATCAGAAATCACATCGGTAAGACCAAGAATGTCCCTTGCAATTACAGGCCGGTTTGACCAATGGCAGCCCTTTTTCCAGAAGATGCGGAATTTTCCAGCCTCTGCTTTCGTTTCTCCAGGATTATCACCAAAAGGCACGATAAAACTATTTGCCTGACGGATAAACGCACCTCTCTCATCAGTCTCACTTATAGATTCACTCGGACGAGGATCCACCCCCGCTGCCTTTGCATATCGCTCGGCCTCTTCATCTGTATATTCTGCGGAAACAGGCTCGAACGAGCAGCTTGCATTGATTTTTACATTTTCATTTGCCATATAATGCTCCTTGCTTTTATATTACCTATAAAGATAGTAGGTAATGTATTTATACAAAGATTCGCATTTTTTGTCAATTACCTAGTATCTTACTAGGAATATTTTTCTACTTTTTTTGAAAATTCACCACAAAGATTCCGATACAAACCAAAATTAAGGAAATAATCGTTACCAAACCAGTCTGACTTTGCTCGTGCAAGAAAATTGAGCTTAAAATCACACCGAAAACAGGATTCAAAAAACCGAAAATCACGACGCGGCTGACATCATTGTGAGCCAAAAGCAGGCCCCAGAGAGTGTAAGCCACAGCACTGATAAAAACGAGATAGACCAGAAGAAGGACGGAAAGAGGCGTAAAGCCAGAAAAACGACCTCCCAGACAAAAGCCCGTAAAAATCATGACCGCGCCACCAAAGGTGAACTGCCAGCCTGAAAGCATGACCGTGTTCTCGTCCCGGCTGAAAGATTTCATGAGACAGCCGCTGAGACCGTAACAAATGCTGCTCAAAAAAATAAAGCCCTCACCGCCGAAAGAAATATGATAGTCAACAGATTTTCCTGCGACGGTTACAAGCACGACGCCGACAAAGCCGACCATACAACCGAGAATCTTCAGAATAGTGAGCTTTTCATGCTTAAAGAGAAGAGCCGCAACCAAAAGAGAGGCAAAAACATTCGTTGCAAGGATTACGCTGGATTTAACGCCAGGACAGCGGGTAAGGCCGCTATAAAAGAAGAAATATTGCAAAATCGTCTGCACCATGGCAAGAGCGACTACTTTTTTAAAGGCAACCACAGAGCGGGGAAGGAGAACTTTCTTTTGAAGAAGGGAACCGAAAAGAGTCGTAAAGATTCCGGCGAAAAAAAAACGTACGCCAGCAAAAAGTACCACCGTGGGCGTGTCGTCAGCGGCAATGGAGAAGAGAGCGTAGCCGGTTTTAATTGCGGGAGTGGCGCTACCCCATAAAAAACAACAAAGAGCCGCCCCAAGCGAGACGACCCAAATATTAGAAAGAATCGATTTATTTGTTTGTTTTTCGTTCATACCGTTATTCTACGATATCTAAGAGACTTTGTCAGTCGCCAGTAAAATTTCCATGAAGTATAACAGAATTGCCAGCAGACATATCAGTCTGTTTCTCAGATTCAGACTTTTCTTCTTTATACCGGGTTTTTATTGTCATTTCAGATTTAATTCTATCTAAGGTTGGATTGAAAACAAGTAGGATTTCACGAATGACAGATAAGACTTCATCATCTGCATCAGATACTTCCATAAGCCTATTGTAGAATTTATACATTTGAACATATGCATGATTCAAACCAATATAATCTTCATTATAAACATCAACTCTCGATAAAGAATTACTCATACTATAAGTTTAACGAGAAATTAACGAAAAACAAGTTAAAATAATTTTTTTTTGTAAAGGAAGCCCCAAAAGAACGATTTGTATTATCACTTGTCCCTTCGTTCCAAGGATGATGCTGACACAAAAATTTATCCTTTACCAAACTACAATATATCGCTTAATCTCACGGGCCCGGCGTCCGCCGCATCCAGGCTGAGGAACCCGAGCCGGGAAAAGCCGCCCGCAGGCCCGCGGGGAAAAAAAATCCGTTCCCCCGGGGGAACGGTACAAAAAAAAG
>JAFUFU010000056.1 GCA_017469785.1 Treponema sp. | reverse complement strand
AGGTTAAAGGGAGTCACAGAGTCAAAAAGTATCAGGGCAGAAAGAAGCAAAAGCGAATATTTCGTGAATTTTCCTTTTTTGAAGAAGGTCGAAAGAATCGTCAAAACGGAAAAAACGATGAAGAGCAGGCTCGAATAGCGGTAGCCCGTGAATCCGTACGCGCCCACCCTGACAGCGTACGCGTAAATCTGAACAAAAATGAGCGGAAGAAAAGCGAACGCACCGAATCTGTAGAAGAAGCGGACGGCGGGCAAATCGTCATACTCACGGAGAATGAAAAAGAAGACTATGTAGACGCAGGACGCCACCGAAACGAACCAGTTGATTTGTCCGTTTGGAAGTTTCATCAAAACGAGCGCCTTCAAAAGATACGCGTACAGAATCAAAAGGAGGACTGCAAAAACCGGAAGCATTATGTAAAGCACAATGATTTTGAAAGCCTTGCCGGAAGATTCTTCGTTCCGCCTGTAAAAAAGATGGAAGACAAATGAATTTATCGCGAAAATCAAGAAACTGAACGCAAGGCAGCACTCGTAAATTTCATAGTCATTTGTGCCCAGAATCAGATTCTGCACGGCGTACACAAGAAGGCAAAGTCCTCCCAAAACCACAAGGGACATGAGAGCGCAGAAAAGGAAGTGCTTGAACACAAGGGCAAAATAAGCGCGTGGATTTTCCTTCGGAATAAAAAGAAAAAGGGAGGCAGCAATCACGGCAAAGCCGATTCCAAAATAGTAAAGCTCAGAATAGACATCGTCCCCAAAGCCTTCTGACTTGGAAAAAAATCCCAAAAGCCCGCCGGCGACTGCGATTGCAATCTGAAAAGCGTATTTTTTTAGAGCGGAAAATCTTTTTGAAAGAAGCGTGGCTGGAATGACAAAGACCGCGCCCATCGTAAAGCCGTAGCAAAGCTCCTCGAAAAAATCGTAGTAGATTTTGTCGGAAAACTTTTCCACATCGTAAATGTAAAGGCACTCCGAAACAAAGGCCAGGAAAGTCGCGGCGAACACGACCTTCTGTTCAGAAAGATATACAAGCGCATCCGAAAACACGGCGCGGACTTTTTGAGCGAGAGATTTCTTTTCCATGGGAAAAGTATAGCACATGCAGAAAACAATCCGCCACTGCGGCAGCCGCCCGACTTTCCACTTTGAAATTCATTTTACAGGCCCTTTCCAGTTTTTGAACTTTCCTGCAAAAGAATCCAAATCGCTCGTTTTTACAGTCACGGAATTGCCTGAAACCTCGTAGGGAATGCTCATCGGGTTGCAGCCAAATGACGGTGTTCCCACGCTGTCCATCTTAAAAACGTTCCCGCAGTTCTGGCAGACAAGGCGGCCGTTCTTTTCCATAAAATAAGTGCGCGGAGACGGATTGCAAGACTGACAGGTGTTCAGAGAGACCCGTGCAGAATTATCGGACGCTTTTACCGCAATCAACTGAACAGTAATTCCTTTTGAATCGTAATTCACATAAAGCGGATGATTTGAAAGTTCGCTTTTGCTGATGGTTATTTTCCCGTCTTTTACCGCTGGCGTAATGAACTTTGCCGAAACAGAGGCCGCGAACACTGGCAAAGCCAGCACGACAAAAACCGATGCAATCAGTCTTGCAATTTTGTTATCCTTCATTTTTCCCTCCATTAGATTTTTTTGAAGAAAGAACATTTATTTTTCCATAAATCATTCCCATCCAGCATGTGTAGAATCCGCTGCCCGCTTTTTGGGGTGTAAATTCTATTACATTCTCGCCGGGAGTGAATTCATGAATGATTCCGTAGTCATTGAGTATCATTTTGTAATTGCAGCCGTTAATCACTTCTTCCGAAACGCGAATCGTCCACTTTACAGGAATGCCCTCGTAAACCGTGATTTCTGGGTAATTTCCAAAATCCAGCTCGCTTTCAACATATTGAACGCTTCCGTCTTCTGAAATTACGGCTTTATCAAGCAAAGTTTCTGTTTCTTCTGCCTGACTGAACAGAGCAGTTTTTTGTGGCAGAGTAGAAAAAAGATTCAGGTTGATGTCAGCAAGATTTGTTCCCTGCGTGAACATCGCAAGCCCAAGAACGACAAGCAGGACAGAACCTGTTCCCATGACCGCCCGTGCGTATTTTTTTCCAAGCAACGCAACAAAGCTTCCCAGCCCAATCATCAGCGGAACAGTGCCAAGACTGAACATGAACATTGAAAGAGCGCCCGCAAGTGGATTCCCTGAACCAAGCGCGACAATCTGCATGGACTGCATGGGGCCGCAGGGCATAAAGACATTCAAAAGTCCGATGACAAAAGGACGCTTTTGCTTCAAGCTGATTTTGGAGATTTTTTGAACGGCTTTTTTGGGAAGCGCAAGATGGAATTTTCTGAGCCATGCAGAAAGTCCAAGCATATTCGCCCCCATTATGACCATGAAAAGTCCAGCCGCAATTTTCAATAGCCCCTGAATCACAAGGGGAACGCCCTCGCCAGAGACACCGCTTAGAATCATGCCAAGTCCGCCGAGCAAAAAGCCCGCGGTTGTGTATGAAATGACCCGGCCTGCGTTATACAAAAGAGGTGCGGTCATCAGTTTTGATTTGGATTTTTCAGGCTCAGAGGATGGAATGCTTTGCGAAAGGTTGATTCCTCCGCACATCGCGATGCAGTGAACGGAAGTGAGCAAGCCGACGACAAAAAGCGCACCATAGCCCATTTTTGAGTCCGCAAGTTCAGAGGGAACGAGCATGTTCAATATGCCGAACTCTTGGAGCAGAATGTACAAAACGACAATCAATGCGATGATTCCTGCATTTTTTATCCATTTGTCAGTCGTTTTTTGATTTTCGTCTTTCGCATCATAACCAAGCTCGCGAATTATCCAGACAATTTCATCATGCGAAATACGTGTTTTGTCAAAAGAGATTTCTGCCTGTGCCTTCTGGAAGGAAACACGGACAAAAGAAATGCCTTGCGTGTTTTTGAGTTTTCCCTCAATTCTGTTCTGACAATTGATACAAGTCATTCCTTCGATTAAAAGAATCTCATGAGTCATTTCCTTGCCCATGATTCGCTTCTCCTATAAACATCTGTGAAATTATGCAATTATTCCTTTGTACTCGTAGCCTGCTTTTTCTACAGCGGCTTTAATCGCGCTCTCATCGACTTCTTTTGAAGTTTCGATTGCGACCTCCGCCTTCTCGTAAGAGGCTGTCGCGCTAGTGATTCCCTCGATTGCTTCGAGCGCTTCTTTCACATGCTTTTCGCAGTGTCCGCACATCATTACTTTTACAGAAATTTTCATAGAGTTCTACTTGTATTGAGAGATGTTTGATATAAGATTTCCCGTAACGGGATTCTTCACTTTTTTGTCGCGTCTTGTTTCGTGAGTTTTCTAGAAGTTCAAGCGCAGGGCATTCGAGACGACGCAGAAACTTGAAAGTCCCATTGCAGCCGCTCCGAAAATCGGGTTTAGCGTCCAGCCGAAAGCCACAACATAGCAGCCAGCAGCGAGCGGGATTCCAATCACGTT